>CAVOJU010000009.1:0-13800 GCA_963696315.1 uncultured Gammaproteobacteria bacterium | reverse complement strand
AGAAAATAAAGTTCTTGCTCTGTCAGTATTCACTAAAAAAACAAAACAAACCTGACTCAAAAACGACACATCCAACTTTTAGGCTAGTCAAAAACAGATAGAAATTGGCGAAAATACACCGGTTCAATGGCTTATAAATGAGCTTGAAAAACATTTAAAACGGTACTTCTGGAAAGTGGCTTAGCTCAGAACGAACACTTTTGGGGGGTTCTTCCACTGGCCCCCTATGTGGTAACTACCCCCCTTAAGGGGTGTGGTGCGCTGTATCCGGTTCAAAGCTGATTTTGAGCCGGGAGTTTGTCGCCTTGGCGATTTTTTCCAAGGTGCGGATAGTCGGGATATGCCCACCTTCAATACGGGCAACAGCGGATTGCGTGGTGTGCATCCGCTCGGCCAATTCGCCTTGGGTCAGGCCTGCGCGTGATCGTGCCTCGATCAGTGTCGCTGCCAGTGCAAACTCGTCTTCAAGTGTATCGTAAGCTTCTTGATAGGCTTTATCCTGCATCCATTTGGTATGCAGGGTGTTTATCTTAGTCATCTTGAACCTCCTTTGCTCGTGTCAGAGCGATTTCAATCTCACGACGTGGCGTTTTCTCTGTCTTCTTGATGAACACCCGCACAATTACCACCCGTTGCTTTCTTGCCGTCACATACAGCGCGCGTGATATGCCGTCCCGGCCCTTCATCCGCATTTCCCATATCAGGCCTTCAATATGCTTGATATGGGGCTGATGAACATTTTCTAAGCCGGACACAGTGATCAGCTCCGCTATACGCACAAGACGCGCTCGCATGTCTGCAGGAAGCGCCTCAATCTCTTCGTCCACGGCCGCATTAAGCGTTTCAACTGTCCAAGTCATAAGGCTTAGAATATAGCAAATCTGCTATGTTGTCAATGAGATTATGCGAGTTTTGCGGGAATGCTCATTTACTGTCGGATGAGGCTATTGCCCGCCCGCGCAGACCTGCAAAACGGCGTGCAAAACTTTCCAGGGTCCTGGGGAAAAGAGCGTTGAAAAGTTTCCACCCCAGGTTGTTTAATAACCGGCTTTTTGCCGGAGAAACCTGGAGTGATAATAATGGATGTAATTGCCGAAATCAGACGGCTACATTTTGTTGAGAACAAGACCGTCAGCGCGCTGGCGAAAATGTTTAAACTTTCCCGCCCGACTATTCGTAAACATCTCAAGACGGTCGAAGAGCCCGTTTATACGAGCCGTAAAGATCAACCCCATCCCAAGTTGGGCGACTATCTCAATCAATTGGATGACTGGCTGACAAAAGACGCCGGATTGCCTCGCAAACAAAGACGCACCGCCCAACGGCTATTCGAGTGTTTGCAGATTGAGGGCTATCGTGGTGGTTACACGGCGGTGCAACGCCATGTGAAGGACTGGAAACGGACTCGAACTAGCAGCCCGACCATCAAGCAGGCGTTCGTACCATTAGCCTTTCCACCCGGTGAGACCTGTCAGTTCGACTGGAGTCATGAAACGGCGGTGATTGGCGGGGTAGAACAACTCGTCAAGGTTGCTCATTTTCGCCTGAGCTATAGCCGCCAAATGTTCGTCATCGCCTATCCGCGGGAAACCCAGGAAATGGTGTTGGATGCCCATAATCAAGCGTTCGCTTTCTTTGGCGGTGTACCCAAACGTATGGTCTATGACAACCTCAAAACAGTGGTTGATGCCATCTTCGTGGGCAAGGAACGCCGGTTTAACCGGCGCTTTTTAACGCTGGCCAATCACTATTTATTCGAGCCGGTGGCCTGTACACCGGAGTCGGGTTGGGAAAAAGGCCAAGTAGAAAATCAGGTGGGTAATATTCGGGAATGGTTATTCACGCCGTTGCCTCACTGTGCTGACTTTGCCGAGCTTAATGCCTGGCTGACGAGGCGTTGCCAGGAACTAGCAGGGCGCCCCCATCCCGAACAAACTTCACGTAGCAGCGCCGACTGCTTTGCTGAAGAGCAGTCTCTGTTGATGCCAATCAGGGCGGTCTTCGATGGCTACGTGGAATCGATGAGACGGGTCAGCTCATTGTGCTTGATCCGTATTGACCGTAATCGTTACAGCGTACCCGCGCAATGGGCCAATCGTGTGGTGTCGGTGCGGGTGACGGCGGATCATATTCGCATGGTGGCGGATGGCCAGGTCATTGCTGAACATGTCCGGCAGTTTGGCCGTGATCAGTTGATTTGTGATCCTTGGCATTATCTACCGGTATTGGAGAAAAAGCCGGGGGCATTGCGACATGGCGCGCCGTTTGTGGCGTGGGATTTACCGGTGGCGATCAAGGTAGTGCGTGATCGTATTCTCAAACAGGATAAAGGCGACCGGGCGTTTGTCGATCTGTTGCTGATGGCACGTGATTTAGGCGCAACCGGCCTGGATGCCTTGGAAGTGGCCTGTGATCTGACCTTGCAAACCGGTGTCATCAGCGCCGCCATCGTACTTAACGAAATGCGCCGTTTGACCGAAATCGCCCAGCCGAAAGCGCTGGTTGATACACCTGCATCAACACCGGTACTCACGCTAGAACCCATGGCCGATTGCAGTCGTTACGATAGTTTGCGGAGTGCGCGTTATGTCCATTGATCGTGTCGCACAACTGAAAACACTGCATCTGTTCGGCATGGCTGCGGCCTGGCACGAATGGCAAACCGAATACAGTTTTCAGCAAAAGCCGGTGATGCCGGAAGTCTGGTTGGATCGCCTGATCGAAGCGGAACGAGCGGACCGGCAAGCGCGCAGTTTGAATTACCAACTCAAGGCCGCACGCTTTCCCATGCATCGTGACTTGATGAGCTTTGATTGGCAAGAAACGCCGTTACAGCAGGCCCGAATCGAACAACTGTCAACCGCTGGTTTCATGGATCAGGCCTACAACCTCATTTTAGTCGGCGGCACCGGTACCGGAAAAACCCATTTGGCCACCGCCCTGGGGGTTGCTGCCATACACCACGGTAAACGGCTGCGCTTCTACAATGCTGTCGATCTCGTCAACCAACTGGATAAAGAAAAACAACAGGGCAAAGCCGGCAATCTGGCCAAGCAACTGTCAGTCATGGATGCCGTCATCATTGATGAACTCGGTTACTTGCCGTTCCCCACATCTGGGGGTGCCTTGCTGTTCCACCTGATCAGCCATCTGTATGAGAAAACCTCGTTGATTATCACCACCAATCTTAATTTCGGGGAATGGGTACAGGTTTTCGGCGACGCCAAGATGACTACGGCATTATTAGATCGAATCACCCATCACTGCGATATTTTGGAAACTGGCAACGATTCTTATCGGTTTAAACAGCGAAAAAAGGCGGTAGAAAATCAATAACCCTACAAAATAACTGGAAACTTTTCGACGATCTTTCTTGGGAAATTATGGAAACTTTTCAAAGCCGTTTGACAGCCAATGGTATCGTTAGTTTGTCCGCGTGACTCACAATAGTGCTCGTTTATAAAGCCTATGGGACTTTATTGTCGATTGTTTAAACGCACCCATAATAGTCTACGCTTACTTCACAGCCCTGACTTCGAGATGAATACCGCTCTGGGTTTTAAGGTGCGAGATCACCGCAAACAGGTTTCTGGCCTGCGGATTACCGCGCTGGCTGAACATACGCATAAGGCTTTTAGGCGGGGTACTTGTAGCCTCGCCGAGATTTTCAAAACCGATTGTCGCGTTGATATAGTCGCGCAAAATGGCTTTGCCGGTATCCACTTCACCTGACAACAAGCATTCAACCCCTTCGCGCAGCAGCGCATCACGGAACTCGGCGTCTCGTTCGATACGGACTCTTACGGTTTCTTTGAAACTGCGGGTTAATGTCATTTTTGACCTCTGTGTCGCTTGCGTTGTTTGTAATCTTCCCATCTGGCTTGTGCGTCCTCGATGTCGCGCTGTTGACGCTTCTTTGAGCCGCCAGCTAGCAGGATCACCAGCCGCTCGCCGTCCTTGCCAAAATAAACCCGGTAACCGGGACCAAAATCGACGCGATACTCCAAAACTCCCGCGCCGACTCCCTTCGCATTTGAAAAATTACCCTGCTCAACCCGAACCAGCGCGGTCGCAATCTTGGCGGCGGCTGGGGCATCAAGATCATTGAACCAATCTGCAAAAGGGCTGCGTCCGTCTGTGTCGGTGTATTCCAGAAGCTCAATCATTCTTAATAGTAACTTATACGTTACCGTATTTCAACAGAAAAAACAGGGGCAGAAATAGCAAGCTAACAAACTAAGGTTTTTTTGGTACTGGCTAAATTCTATCTCCCATATGTATAAGGAATAAAATTCCGTTCGGTTTGCCATGCTGGTTGGGGGCTTAGCTCAAATCCCGATTTTCTCCACTTCATCCAGCGTCATGTCGTCACGGCGGCGGTCATAAAGCTGGGTTGTGCGGGTGCTGGAGTGATTCGCCATCGCCGCGGCTTTCTCCAGGTTACCGCCATTTTTAAGATAGGCGGTGATGCCGGTTGCCCGGAAGCTGTGGTTGCCGACCTTGGTTCCAATCCCGGCGGCAGCCATGCGGCGCTGTATCATCGCATAGGCATTAGCCTGGGCGAGGGGGTCTGGGTAAGTTTACCGGTGCCTCGGCCAAGGGTGCAGAATAGCGGCCCTTTGGGGTCGTCGCGCAGACCGGTGCCGTCGATATAAGCAGTCAGGTACTCTTCAAGGTTGTGGTGACAGGGCATTTCATGGCGTTTGCCGCCTTTTTCGCGCAACCGTACCCAGAGGCGGCGGTTCTGCGTGTACACGTCCTCCACCTTCATGCCCAAGGCTGCACCGATGCGGGCGAAAGAATACACCATCAGCGCGATCAGGGCGCGGTCGCGCAGACCGGCGTGTGTGCTAGTATCGATGCTGGTAAGCAGTTGACGGGCTACTTCGGGGTCCAGTACCGGGGGTTCTAAGCCCAAACCCTCGGAATTTTTTAAATCATTTTAAATCAATTGGTTAGTCAAATGTTATACCGGCTAAAATCTCATCAAAGTCAATTGGGTTGCGGTTGTTCTTAAAGTCATAGTGGCCCAAGAAATGGATATGTTGCCAAGCGACCGGGGAAATCTTTTGGAGTAGCGCAATCACTTTCTCGTTCCCGGCGGCTTTATACTTGTCGAGCAGCAACGACAACATGATCGAATTATAGGCAATGACTACATTGGCGATTAGCCTGCCGCACTGATTGGTAATGGCGGCTTCCAAATCCGTTCTGCCGATGAGTTGTTTTTTGCCACTGACTTGGGATGTATACGAGCGCAATTGGTGGTAGGACTCAATGCGGTTTTGCGAACGGTGTACATCGCGCTCTATCTGAGGATTACGCAAATACTTTAAGGTGTAAATGCTGCGCACCAACTTGTCGAACTCGAAGATGGCTTTGCGTGTTCGATTTTGCGGGGGTAAAGCGCATAACTTTCTGATCAATGTGCTTTGGGTCATTTCCTTGAGGCCCAGCGTAGCAACGATTTGGTCAATGTGGGCTTGATCGGATTCAATCAGAGAGCGGTTAATCTGTCCGGCAGGAGCGATCAAAAACTTTTCATAGTTTGCAATATCATCGGCACAATATAGGTGTTTGAGTTGATCTTGGAGACTAACGAATCGCGGCATCAGCTTCATGCCGAACCAGTGCAAGATAGCGAAATTGGCTTTATTGATGCTGTGCATGTCGCCGGTGATGGCCGTTGGCATGATATTCGAGGTATTGTTGTAGCAAATATCGAATAAAAAATTGCTTTCATGTTCATGCGATCCGATCAATTCTGTTTGCAACGCGATGTGATTGGCGAGCAGCGTATAGGCTGAAACGCCTTTCCCCCGCCTAAAGTGTTTTTTTGAATGACGTGCTTTGAGGGTAGGCGTTCCCATTTCGAGCCTTTGCCCATCAACACTGCCATAGAGTTGTTCCAATCCGAATGAATAATAGGGAAAGATGCTTAACTCCGAAATGAAATTGCTGATTCGATCATTGCTGGCTTTCAATGTTGATAGTCGTAAATATTGCTGATAAGTGGCTTCCAAGACGTGATAGGGTATATCGCTAGTTTCGGCCATGCTCAGATTGCCGTGATTTAGAGCCTGAGCAATAATAACGGCCATTAAACTATCCTCATCGGCTACCTTCTTGGCATAGCGCGGTTGTAACGGCGTTAACGCAGAGAGAAACTGGCACTGCTCATTAACAAAACGGAAAATATCGGCGATACCATGCGCTTGAAGTTTGGCATAGAAAGCCACTTTTAACGCCTCGTCTTTGTTGACCTTAGGCTTTTTCCGCCAAGTCAAATGCTTGCGAGCCGCGTCATATTCCAGATGCTTTAATTTACCTTGCCGTAATTCGCGGTCGAATAGTTTCCACTGCAGACTAAGTTCGGCGTACAGCGCGTCAATTGACTCATCCAAGGGCTGACGTAACCAGTGGATGTCCAACTTTTTCAGTATGTCGGCCTTCTGCTCCATCGAAACCAGATCATCACTAAAACGGCGGTTCACAACGCTATCATTCAGATACAGTTCGTTAATGTCGAAGCGTTTTCTGATTTGGCGATAAATCCAGAATTCGTATCGGTCGCCACGAATACCAGTGGCTTTCCCTTCTTCATCCAATACCAGCAGATGGGGGCGCAGGCGTTTTGGTATCGTGTCGGCTGGGATTTCACTAACGGGCTGCTGCGCCAAAGTTTGTTGGCGAGAGAAAACGGTCTTCATCCAGTTCAGTGCCATTAGCCAAGGGTTCTGGGTATCGGTGCTGGAAAAGTTAGTGGACATCGCCAGCGGACGCAAATTTTTCTTGCAACGCGCGGTGACTCTATCGACGGCCTCCCAGCGAAAAGCCATTTGACTGGGTGATTTCTCGCATAAGCGTTGACCCGCGGTGATTAGGGAATCCTTGGGCATGATGTTAAATGCCTGATCGCGTACTGACCCGAATAAAGCGGCATCGTCTATCGCTTCATCGACATACAGTAAAATCAGACGCCCCACTTATGGCGCCTCTTGCTGTTTGTTGGCCAGAGACTGAGTAAATTGCTGCGCTGATATTGTCTTGGTTTCTTCTTCCAGTTTTTTCAGCTGGTAACAAAATGCGCTGACCAGGTTATCGCTCAATTGCTAGTAACGTTGCCAGGCATAGCACAACAGGTACAAATAGGTTTGCCCTGGCTTCAACCGCCTTAAGTCATAAATGCTGTAGAAATTAGCGAGACTGGCGTAGTAATGTTTATTTTGTTGCGAAATTTCGAGGTTTGGCAGAAGTGTCTTCGCTATCTGGTACAAAGGCTCCAGCGTTGCCCGTTTCTGGCGCTCAACCACCATCATTTGGTAGCTGAAGTTCTTGGCGTCTTGCTTGATAGCCGCCAATTCAGACAAGGTATCTTCGCGAATGAGTAGTTTTTTAAGCTCTGTCCGTGCGGATTCATCCACTATTTCGTCGATCAATTGCTCCAAACGGTTGCGTTCGGAAGTCAAGGCATCACCAATGATCGTTTGGAGGGTTGTATACCCTGGGCGCACAATTTTCTGGTTGTTTAAAAAGACAATCAATTCGGTCAGGATAAATGTTGGCGTGACATCTTGTCTCGCCAGTTCAGTTGCTTTATCCAATAGCGTTGCCACATCGCTTTCTAACCAAAGCCGATAGCCAAATAATTCCGCGATCACGTTGCGTTGCAAATAATATTCAGTCATTTGCAAGGGTTGCAATGCCACAGTCATGCCAGGGAAATACCGCTGCATTATGAAGATGATGTCTTCTTCTGGCACATCTTGCAGTGAAAACCGGAAAAAGGCTTGCTTCGCCTTAAAGTAACCAATCTGTAACAAGCAATAGAGCTGTGAGCGAAGGCTATTCCGTTGGAATACGATGCCATGTTCTTTCTCCGTCATCGCGAAAAACTCGGCACGCTGAAAATCATCGAAATCAGGTAAATCGTATAGCGCCTGTTTCTCAGCTTCTGATAGAACAGTTAACCGTTTATTCTTATTGGTACGCATGGATGAGCGGAAAATCCTTTTATAAGTTGTTCTTGAAAACGGAGGTTTTTGAGAAGCCTTGTTGCGTTATCTCTGCGGCACACAGAATCAAGGCGCTTCTATTCTCACAAATAGTTCTTGAAACTATATTCTCACTCTACTACTATGACAATGAGTTTCGATAAGGAGTAGAGCATGGGACAACTGAATCGCATCACCCAAGAACCCGATGTGATGGGTGGCAAAGCCTGTATCCGTGGAATGCGCGTCACGGTCGGCATGATTGTGGGACAAATCGGTGCGGGACACAGCGTTGATGAAATTCTCGCCGATTACCCCTACCTTGAGCGCGAAGACATCATGCAGGCGCTTCGTTACGCTGCCTGGCTAGCCGAAGAACGCGAGGTCGTACTAGCCTCCGCATGAAGCTGCTCGTCGATATGAACCTGTCCCCGCGCTGGATCGGATTGTTAGTCAATGCTGGCATTGAGGCTGAGCATTGGTCAACGCTGGGTGAAAAAAATGCTCCGGATTCGAAAATCATGGCTTACGCCAACGCGAACGACTATGTGGTCCTCACACACGATTTGGACTTCAGCGCGATCCTTGCCGCCACGCATGGCAAGAAGCCCAGCGTCGTGCAAATTCGTGCCGAGGATGTCAGCCCGGACGTGATCGGATTGCAGGTCATCGCTGCCTTGCGGCAAATGGCATCCGAATTGGAAAACGGCGCATTGCTTACCGTTGATCCAAATCGCACCCGAATGCGACTACTACCTTTTCAATTGAGGACAGGGGATGAAGCTTAATATCGCCAGTCACAAGAAAATCTTTTCCTTTATAAGGGAACACATCTCCTGTGTGCTTTGTGTCCATGATGATTCACCCGCTGGGTTTCAAGGTAAAGTTATGCCTCGGTCTCAAGAGTAGCCCAATGCTTATTGGCTATGCGCGTGTCTCGACGCAAGATCAAAACCTTGATCTTCAAGTCGACGCCTTGACCAAGGCGGGTTGCAAGAAAATTTTCGACGACAAAATCAGCGGTAGCCGCGCTGATCGACCGGGATTGACCAAGGCACTGGAAATATTGCGTGAAGACGATACCCTCGTTGTTTGGAAACTGGATAGACTGGGTCGCAGTGTCAAAAACCTGGTTAATCTGGTTGGCGAATTGCAAAAACAAGGCGTCCAATTCAAGAGCCTCACAGATGCAATCGATACGGGTACCCCATCCGGTAGGTTTTTTTTCCATGTCATGGCCAGTCTGGCGGAAATGGAGAGGGAACTGACAGTTGAGCGAACCCGAGCTGGACTTGAAGTCGCGCGTCAACTTGGCCGAAAAGGAGGTCGCAAGCGGCAGATGACTGATAGTAAGATTGAGTCAGCTAAGAAATTGCTGGCCAACGGTGTACCGCCCCGGGACGTGGCAAAAAATCTTGGAGTTTCGGTACCGACCCTATATCGATGGATTCCGGCATCAGCAAACTCACAGTATGATTAATTTTAAATTCTGTGCGTTTAATTGGGTGCGGCCTAAACTTGATGTCATTTCTAGAATTATGCTATAACACGCTGAAAATAAATTACGATGGTTATTTCAGTCATGGCAAAGATCATTGCACGTCAGGGAAACGAACTGACGATACAGGTTAAAGTCACTATAGAAGGCTCACTTTTAGATGCCGAAAATATGATTCAAAACGCTTGTAACGAAGTGGGGCTTTTAGCGACCGAGGAAGCCTTGAAGAATTTTGACACCGATGGCAGTCCCCTTGCAACCGGGGCCATAAAATGGACCGCCAAGCCGCCGAGTGAAAAAAAATATCAAACCCCTTATGGGGTCGTGGAGGTCACCCGTTATACCTATCAAACCTCGAAAGGCGGCAAGGTTTGGTGTCCACTGGAAGAGCGTGCGCGCATCATTCGAGGTGGCACCCCGAGGTTAGCGAAGCAACTCGCACATAAATATGCCCATATGAATGCGCAAGCGGTCTGTCAGGATTTTGAAGCCAACCACAACCGGAAAATCACGAAATCTTACGTCCAAAATATGGCGGATTGGGTGGGTGGCATTGCACAGGCCAGAGAAGAAGACTGGATTTATACCTTGCCCGAATTAGAAGCGGACGTAGCGACCCTGGTCTTCAGTATGGATGGCGCCTATATTTTGATGCAAGAAGACGGATGGCGTGAAGCGATGGTGGGCGCCCTATCCTGCTATGATGCCGAAGGCAACCGCTTGCACAGTCTTTATCTGGGGGCGCCGCCGGAATATGGCAAGGACACCTTTAAGCAACCTTTGAAAAGAAATCCAGCGCATCAAAGCCCGTTATCCTGATGCGCTTTATCTGGGTATTGCCGATGGTGCTAAAGATAATTGGTCGTCTTTGATGCTCCACACCGATCGTCAATTAGTGGATTTTTACCATGTCACGGAATATCTCAGCAAAGTCGCTTATGCCGCTTTCCCTCAGAAAAACAGGCAAGCCACTCAGAGGGAAGTGGCTGTCGGATCGATGCCATCAACTTAAGCATGAAGTGGGTGCCGCAGCAAAGTTAATTGATGAAATGGAGGCGTTGAACCAACGAAAAGGGTTGCCCAAGGCCATTAAAGACGATTTGACTCAAGCCTTGACCTACTTTAGCAATCATCAGCAGCGAATGAATTATGCGGCACATACTGCTCATCAGTTACCGATTGGTTCAGGGGTGACTGAGGCCGCTTGTAAAACCTTGGTCAAGCAGCGTTTATGTTGTTCAGGTATGCGCTGGAAAAATCAAGGCGCAGGCATTTTATTAAGCTTAAGAAGTCTTGTCCAATCAGGTGATCGATGGGATCAATTTTGGCATAAGATTACCTGATTACCCATAAACCTCAGCCAACTTCAGCAAGCGCATCGGCATAGGCGGTGTTCGGGCCGCGACGTAGCACAGGCGGGGCAACATATCCTCCAGCACAAAACGCCGATTGAAGCGATAACAAAACTCGGCCAAATAGCGCGGCAGGTGTTTGTGCTGGATAGCGTGATAGCTGCCGTTAATCGACCTTTTGACATTGCCGATCATCGTATTAACCCACGTAAAAGTCTCCAGCGTTACACACGCCGGGCCGCCCCCGGTGACGATAGCCGTATGTTGACAGCCCGCTTCGGACACCGCCGCAAAGCAGGCCAGCCCATCCGAAACCACGAGGCTACCGGCGCTCAGATGGCGCTTGGCCCACTTGGCGATCGCTTTGGAACGAAAGCCGTCGACGACATTCATAGCCATAGCCACTGGATGGCCCTTTTCGTTGACGGACACGGCCGCCACAAAGGGTGTCTTGTTGGGCGAGCCACGGCCGCGTTTACCGCCCCGCTGCTCACCACCCCAATACACGTCATCCAGTTGGATGATCCCGGCGAGCGGCTTACTATCATCGCGTTCCATCATCACTTGCATCAGCTTGTGTTTGATGCTCCAGGCGGTGTTGTAGGAAACTCCCAATTGGCGGCGCAGTGACAGGGCCGAAATGCCGGTTTTAGCCTGTGTAATCAAGTGGATCGCCAGAAACCAGAGGGCTAACGGCAGCTTCGTGGCCGAAAAAATGGTACCGCTAATCAGGGAGTGTTGGTGATGACAGTGATTGCACTGATAAACCGCCCGCGTTTTTAGAGTGCAATAACTTGCTCCGCCGCACTCAGGACACACATAACCTTGAGGCCAGCGCCACTGAAACAGGGCTTGTCGGCATTGCGCTTCGGTGCCATAGTGTTTCATGAATTCACTCAGACTATAGCCTTTTTGGAATTGGACTTTGTTTTTCATGACCTTACCCTCATTGATGTGCCGGAATCGCTAATATAGACAGCTTTTAACAATGGCTGTTCATTGTGGGTAATCAGGTAGGTTTATGCGTCAGGGCTGCTTCAAAGCACCCTGGATTACTAATTGGGCTATTTTTGCCCAACGCTTCGAAATGGTAAAAATAAGAAAAAGTTAATATACAGATACTTTTTAATTCAATTACTTACGATACTAACCATACGATTTGGCTCAGTCGGACAAAACTTAATTCTTTTCGCAGAAAGAGACTAAATATCAATAACATAAAATATAAGAAATGCATAATATTATCCATTTCGAGGGGATGGGCAAAAATAGCCATATTGGTAAGTGTAAATTTATTCTAACCCGGCCGATGAATAAGCCCCTACAACCACACGTTAAAACCTGATTGACTCAATAATGTTCGCTAACGCACAGACGGCAACACCCTCACCGTTTACCGTGAGATCGCTTTTGTAAAGTTAGTAGTGCGGAAATACCCCCAACACCCTCAGTGATTCCAGCATCTATTAAGCCAAGCGCTATCCAGAGCTTGGCATCCGCCCAGCTCAATTGATGGAGTCACACATGAAAACAATGGTTACAGGGGCAAATGGTTTTTTAGGCTCTGCCGTAATGCGGCAGTTGCTGGCAGCGGGCCATGAAGTACGGGTATTGCTGCGGGCAAATAGCGATTGGAGCAATGTCCATGATTACCCACTAGAAATATGCGTCGGCGACTTGCGCGATGCCGCCTCATTAAAACGTGCCGTCAAAGGCTGCACCAACTTATTTCATGTCGCTGCCGATTACCGCTTGTGGATACCCGACCCCCAAGCCATGTATGCCACCAACGTGCAAGGCACACAATCGCTTATCCTGGCAGCCGCCAATGCGGGCATTAGCCGCATGGTATACACCAGCAGCGTAGCGACGTTAGGCTTTAACCAAGACGGTAGCCCTGCTGATGAGACCACGCCATCATCCTTGCGCATGATGACCGGGCATTACAAACGCTCAAAATTTCTCGCCGAACAAGTCGTTCAGCAACTCACTGACCGCTATCAATTGCCCTTGGTCATCGTCAACCCGTCTACACCCATAGGCCCTTGTGATATCAAGCCCACGCCGACGGGCCGCATCGTGCTGGACACTTTACTAGGGCGTATGCCTGCTTATGTGGCGACAGGGCTTAATGTTGCGCATGTCGATGATGTGGCTAAAGGCCATTTAGCCGCCCTTAAAAAGGGCCAAGCAGGCGAACGCTATGTATTAGGCGGTGAAAATATGAGTTTGCTACAAATTCTAACCACGATTGATAAACTAACTGACAAAACCACAAAGCGTTTGTGTTTGGCACACAATCTAGTTTTGCCTATTGCATGGCTAATGGAAAAAACCGCCCAATTGACGGGCACTGAGCCTCGTGCGACGGTTGATGGCGTGCGTATGGCAAAAAGACCAATGTATTTTTCCAGTGCTAAAGCTATGCGCGAATTAAATTATCAGTATCGTCCCGCAGTTGAAGCAATTAATGATGCGATAGTTTGGTTTGCGGAGAATGGTTATTGTGAGGCTAATCTGCAATTAGACAGCGTGGATATGGCGCAACAATAGTATTATGAGTCGGGCTAAAGGCGTTTAGGCAGATGCATGAAATAACTTGAGCAACTCTGATTTATCACAACCCTGTAATTTCAGCACTTTCCAGGTGCTCATTTTCAGGGAAAGCGACGCAGTTCCATTATCCATGTATGTCATCGAATATCAATCAACCGCGCCCCCTGAGTGACGGCTTTCAAGGGTTTAGCAGTCACTCACTAAAAATTTTACATTAGCTCTTACTGGCGCATTGCTGAACTTTATTATGCAATATTCATTGCCATAAAGGAGCCAGTCGCAACCGGCGGCAATTGGCCGATAGGGTGAGGTCGTCAATGGCTGCTTTGGAGACTTCCAGTTCGCAGAATCTGGATTTGGCTGACTGTCCGGTTTGGAGAAACGTGACTGACCGCAAGGG
>CAVOJU010000008.1:0-54300 GCA_963696315.1 uncultured Gammaproteobacteria bacterium | reverse complement strand
CGGATAACGGCGTAGTACCGATGAAAGCGGGTAATGCTGCGGGAGGGAAGGCTGTTACATTAAGAAACAACGTTAAGGAGACATACCGAACGTGCTCAGAAACGAAGAAACGGTAGCCACGAAACTGCAACGTATAGCGGAAAAAGCCCGTAACGAACCCGATTGCCGCTTCACCAGTTTGTTTCATCTGATGAATGTGGAACTGTTATGGGGATGCTTTGATGAGCTGAGGACGAACGCGGCATCAGGCATTGATGGGGTCACCAAGCAGCAGTATGAGAACAATTTACTGGAAAATCTCCAGCAGTTGGTGGATAAATTGCATCGAATGGCCTATATCCCGCAACCGGTGCGACGGGTTTATATCCCCAAGCCGGGTAGTGATAAGACCCGGCCATTAGGGCTACCGACGCTGGAAGACAAACTGGTGCAAGCGGGGCTGGTCGAGATTCTACAGACTATCTATGAGCAAGATTTCATAGGCGACTCGTATGGATTCAGGCCGGGCAAAAGTTGTCATGATGCGTTGCGCGCGTTAAGCCAAACGGTGGAGAATAGGCCGATCAATTACATCGTCGAAGCGGACATCAAAGGCTTCTTCGATACGGTAGATCAAGACAGGCTCATGGAATTTCTCGCGCATCGTATTGCCGACCCACGCATCCTGCGCTACATCAAACGCTTCTTGAAAGCCGGGATTTATGAAGAGGGAGCCTTTTGTGCCAGCGACAGAGGCACACCGCAGGGGGGCGTGTTTACGCCATAGACACAAAAGAGAACTTTGAGTTTGAGCGGCAAATTTCATTCTGCCGATCAAATTCATTGATTGACATGAGACGTTAAAAGGTAATAAATATATGTCTCATGACGCGATCCTCAAACACCGACAAAACTCACCGTCTGAATGCCGCATTCGACTTGCTGGCGAAGGGTTATACCTTAGCCGAAGCAGCCGAAATATTGGCCCAACAGTTTGGTTTATCACGCCGACAAGCTTACCGATACCTTCAGGATGCTCAGGAAATCGATGCGCCAGTCTTGGTCGCTTCACCCTCTATCCCGATCACGATCAAAATACCTGCGGATGTTGTGAGCCGGCTTCGGTCGTATGCACAAACCAGCGGTATGACGATAGGCGAGATAGTGGCGCAGGCCATCGTCAGTTTTCTCGACAAGCTGCACCGCCATGGCTAATCGCTCCTGGCGAAGTCATGATATTGAGTTGGAATATGCTTTTGATCGTCTGCAAGCCACCAAGCTGGAGCAAGTATTTGCCATTCTCGTTCCTAACCGGGAACGCCGTATTGATGAATCCACAGGACTAAAAGGGGAAAGCCATGAAAACAGCCGCCATTTATGCCCGCGTCTCTTCGGATCAGCAGAAGGAGGAGAAGACCATAGCCAGTCAGACGGCGGCGCTGATAGAGTTTGCCCGCCAAGAAAATTACCAAGTACCGGATGAATGGATTTTCGAAGATGAAGGTTATAGTGGAGCCAATTTAATCAGCCAGGGCTTGAGCGAATCCGGGATTTAGCGGCAGAAGGTCAAATTCAATCGGTTCTGGCGCTATCCCCAGATCGGTTGAGCCGGAAATATGCCTATCAGGTCTTGCTGACTGAAGAATTAGCCCGTCATGGCGTCGAGATGGTGTTCATCAAAGCGCCGCACTCAGGTACCCCGGAAGATCAATTGCTGTTACAGTTTCAGGGTATGATTGCCGAATACGAGCGGGCACAAATTTTGGAACGCTCACGACGTGGCAAGCGGCATCGGGCAAAACAAGGTGAAGTCAGCGTATTGAGTGGCGCGCCCTATGGTTATCGATATATCCGCAAAACCGATGAATCGGCAGCCTACTATGAAATTATCGAAAGCGAAGCGGATGTCGTGCGCAAAATCTTCAATCTGTATGCGGTGGAAGGACTGAGTATTGGCGCGATTACTCGCCAGTTGACCGAGTTAGGCGTGCCCACCCGGAAACAAAAGCCCCGCTGGGAGCGTTCTGTGATCTGGGCGATCCTGCGTAATCCGGCCTACCAAGGCCGCGCCTGTTTTGGCAAAACCGCTATAACGGCACGTCAACGCATTACCCGACCACTGCGGTTGCGCGGCGGCATATCATCTCGTAATAGTGCTAACCATGAACGACCACATAGCGAATGGATAGAAATTCCGGTACCCGCTTTGGCTAGTGAGGAAACCTTCGCCTTGGCTCAGGAAAAACTGATCTATAACAAACAGCAAGGGCCACGACGTACCATTGAACCCAGTATTCTCCAAGGTCTGGTGCATTGTCGCCAGTGTAGCTACGCCCTCTATCGAAATTCGTCACGGACATCGGCACATAAAATTTACTACTACCGTTGTACAGGTTCTGACGCTTATCGCCATGGAGGAAAAGCCCTCTGTGATGAAAAACCCATTCGCCAGGATTTACTAGATCAACTGGTTTGGAACGAAATTCTGCACCTACTGGAGAGCCCGACACTGATTCAAAACGAGTTGAATCGCCGACTGGAAGCCGCCCAAGATTCCAGCCCAACCAAACGCCGACTGGAAACGCTGAACCGTGATTTAATTCGCGTACGCAAAAGTATGGAGAGATTACTCACAGCCTATCAGGAAGAGTTGCTCTCGATTGATGAACTTCGTATCAGAATGCCGCCATTACGACAACGAGAACAAGCTATGCAGGCAGAGCTCCAGGCAATTACACACCAAACGGCAGATCGGGCGGCCTATTTACGCTTAGCCGAAACCCTCACTGCATTTCTGGAGCGCTTGCGCTCAAATGCCGATACCCTCGACATTGGTCAGCGCCAAAAGATCATGAGGCTGCTGGTCAAAGAGGTCATTGTGGGAAAAGATTTGATTACGATCAAGCATTCGATTCCGGTACAGGCTACGCCGGCAGTCGGCAATCCGAAAACATCTAAATCGCCTACTCAGCAAGATACGGCACAGAGCGATAAAAGTTATCTTTTGTGTAAGGGGAGTGATTTCGCCGCTGCTGGCCAATCTCTATCTGCATTACAGCCTTGATCTGTGGTTTACACGCAAGTTTGTGAAAACCTGCGGCGGTGATGTCCGATTGATTCGCTACGCGGATGATTGTGTGCCACGAAGGCGCACAGGAGGACGAAGTCCTCCGTGCAGCTATGCTGCATAAGAGATGAGGGAGGGCCCCTCGAAACCGCTCTACAGGGGGAGGTTTCAAACCACCGTAAGCTGCAACAGTTAAGAGCTGTTGTGGTGAGCGTTACGGAAAAGGCAGAGCAAGACTTTGTCAGGTAGGAATTTAGGAGATGAACGCAAGTGAATCACTGCTGAAGTGTCGAAAGCGTAGGGATGATGTCAAAACCGAGGGGTAGTCGTTACTTCGGGATAAATCTAGCGGATACCTGTTTACTGGCTAGATGGCATCCGGCATGAAGGTGGCATGAACTAAATTCAGGCTCTTATGTGGAACGTGGGAACCTGTCGCTCCGATGCCAAGGGAGAAACACAAGTGGAAGCCCCACAAGTGTCAGAGTACCAATGCGGAGCACAGGGGCGGAGCGACCCGTAGTAGTGATGAAGATTCTGTAATGGGATTGGAGCGAAGGGGAAGCATTGTTCAGCTTGAACTAAAGAAAACAACCGGAAACGGGAGGATTGGATTGAAACAAGCAAAGCCATTTTGTATTACTAAACGCCAAGTTTGGGAGGCGTATAAAAGGGTCAAGGCCAATAAAGGAGCTGCCGGAGTGGATGGTCAGACGATCGTAAAGTTTGAGGAGGATTTGCAAGATAATCTCTACAAGCTCTGGAATCGTCTAGCCTCAGGCAGTTACTTTCCACAACCGGTGCTGCGGGTAGAGATACCCAAAAGCGACGGCGGAATAAGGCCTTTGGGCATCCCCACAGTTGCTGATCGAATTGCACAAATGGTAGTCAAAACGCATCTGGAGCCGGAATTGGAAAAACATTTCCATCCTGATTCCTATGGCTATCGACCGGGCAAATCGGCACTGGATGCGGTGGGGATGGCGCGACAGCGCTGCTGGAAAAACGACTGGGTCCTCGATCTCGACATCAAAGGTTTCTTCGATAATATCGATCATGAGCTGATGATGCGAGCAGTGCGCGCACATACGGAAGAGAAATGGGTCCTTCTGTACATTGAACGGTGGCTTAAAGCCCCGATTGAAATGCCTGATGGTACCAGTAAACAGCCGCAGAAAGGGACGCCACAAGGGGGCGTTGCCAGTCCTTTGCTGGCGAATCTCTTTTTGCACTATGCATTCGACGAATGGATGAAGCGGGAAAACCCCGACATTCCCTTCGAACGTTATGCAGATGATGCAGTGTGCCATTGCAAGAGCGAAGCTCAGGCGGAACAACTGAAGCAATCGCTGGACGTACGAATGAAGGACGTTGGGTTGGAGCTCCATCCTGAGAAGACGAAGATTGTCTACTGTCAGGATGACGACCGACAAGGAGAGTATCCGAATACGGTATTTGATTTTCTGGGCTATGCGTTTCGCCCAAGACGGTCAAAGAACCGTTGGGGTAAATACTTTATCAACTTCAGTCCAGCGATCAGCAGTAAAGCAGCTAAGGCTATTCGGCGCACATCCCGAGGGTGGAGCTGGCCAAAGCGTAGCGACAAGAGCTTAGAAGATTTAGCCCGAATGTTTAATCCGATTATTCAAGGCTGGATCAATTACTACAGTCGTTATTATAAGTCAGCACTCTATCCGATCCTGAAATGTCTTGAGCGGCGCTTAGTTATTTGGGCGACGCGAAAATACAAACGCTTACGGCATCATAAAAGACGAGCAGCTCAGTGGTTGAATCGCATTGCGCGGAAACAGCCGAATCTGTTTGCTCACTGGAAATTGCTGTATGCAACGGCTGGACGATAGGAGCCGGATGAGCGGAGACGTTCACGTCCGGTTCTGTGAGCACCTGAGGGGGTGGTTCCCTCGGGTGACTCGACTTGTCGTCTGTTGCCAACAGGAAGCCGATGCCAAACGATTTCAGATAGACATGGAAGCCAGGCTCAAGCAGTTTGGCCTCGCCTTAGCGCCGGAGAAAACGCAACGGTTCGAATTTGGTCCGTTTGCGGTCAAACGCGCTAAAGCGCGCGGAGAGAAGGCGGCGACCTTTGATTTTCTAGGATTTACCCATTACTGTTCACGAACGCGAGACGGTAAACGCTTTCGGATGAAGCGGAAGACGATCGGCAAACGCCTGACGGCCAAGTTGAAAGCCTACCGGGCATGGCTCAAGAAAAACAGAAATCTGCCTACCGCCGAACTACTGAAACGGACCGCCAGCAAATTGCGGGGTCATTACGGCTACTATGGCGTCACCGATAACAGCCGAGGGATAAGCCTGTACTTTTATCAAGTGCAGCGCATTCTGCACAAATGGCTGAATCGACGAGGCCGGAGAAGGTGCTGTAGTTGGGCAAAGTTTGCTCAACTGTTAGCGCGTTTTCCGCTGCCGAGGCCTCGACTCTTGGTGAACCTATTCTGAATCTGTGAATAAGGTTCTTAATGAGGAGCCGTGTGCGTAAATAGCGCCAGCACGGTTCTGAGAGGGGCTTGGTAACAATTGATGGGATGCACAAACTATTTGCAATCACGTAATAGCCGCGTGCGGCGAGGCGTTCCAGAAAAGCATGGCAAGTACGATGTTATTTTGTCGAAAGAAACCGGTCTACTCGACCTCCTGATTTAAAAAGTAGAGGTCTTTATCAACGGGCGGTTTTCCCTGTAAATAGGATGCGCTCGGGTCAATAATAAAGCGGCTACCCATCGCGGTGCGGCCCAGTAGCATACGAAAGCGCATGTTGTCACGGTTGGTCAGGGTCATTTCAGCGGTGATAATTGAGCGCCCCAGCACCAGTTTTGTTTCTATGACATAACGCCGTTGCTTGTGTCCACCGGAGTCGGTAACCAGTCTCCGATCTTTAATCGGCGCATGACATTCAATTGAGACATCGGTATGTTTCTGTCGCGGATGAACAGCGAACATAATCCAGCGCTGCCCGCCTTTAAGATAAGGCTCGATAGTGTAGGCATGCAAAGCCGAGGAACGCGCTCCGGTATCGATTTTGGCTTTAATATGGCTGATATTGAGTTCAGGTAAAACCACCCATTCGCGCCAGCCTAATATTGGCTTGTCTGTCGATACTTGTGTCATTATTTGAAATAGCTTGAGCGAGAGACGGATTATAGCTTTATTTTCATGTATGGCTGACTTGGCGTTCTCGAATATACTGTATTCAGCCCTCTGCAGCATCGGAAGCATTATGCTTGAAGTCACCGAATATATAAAAATATTTATTGCCTTATTCGCGGTCGTTGACCCGATAGGCATTGTTCCCATTATTGCCGCACTTATCGCCAACACTCCGGCGACGGAACTTAGAAGTATCGAAAAAACAGTTGTTTTTACGGTAACGACAATTTTGTTAATGGCGCTTTTTTTCGGTGAAAATATGCTGCTGTTTTTTGGCATCAGCATCAATTCTTTCCAGGTCAGTGGCGGTATTCTGCTGATGCTCATGGCTATTTCCATGCTGCAAGCCAAAATCAGTCCGACTGTGCACACCAAAGCCGAAGCGCTGGAAGGTGAAGCCAAGTCTTCTATTGCCGTGGTACCGTTATCGATACCCTTGTTGGCCGGCCCAGGCGCTATCAGTACTGTGGTGCTTTATGCCAACCGCGGCAGCCATATCAATCATTATCTGATGATAAGTGTGGTCATATTCGCTGTGGTGATTATTTTGTGGATAGTGCTCAGATGTGCGCCCTGGTTGACCCGGCATTTAAGCCAAACCGGCATCAATGTGTTCACCCGTCTGATGGGGCTGATTCTTTCGGCGCTCGCCGTTGAATTTATTGCCAGTGGCCTGAAAGGCTTATTCCCTGGTTTAGCCGCTTAGCCGCCAATTTTGGAACACCAAGGATTTTAGCCATGCCCGAATCATTAAGTTTCTCCTCTGAAAAATCCGGTTTGCCGTCCGGCTCCCTGGTGCATGTGGGAGAAGTGCATGAGTACGAAAACCGGATTTCTGTCATTGATTACAGTGCAGCAACCATAGAAAAACGCACTGTCAAAACCATTGACGATATTCTGCCTTACAAACAGACCGATACAGTGACCTGGGTTAATATTGAAGGCTTAACAGACGTTTCGGTCATTGATGCCATAGGCCGGCATTTTGGCATTCATGCTTTGGTGCTGGAAGATATTCTGAATACCCATCAGCGCCCCAAGCTGGAAGATTATAATGATTATTTATATATTGTTCTTAAGGCGCTTGCCTTGGGTAATAATGACTTTAATGTGGAATATGAACAGATCAGTGTATTAATCCTGAACAAATTTGTGTTCACCTTTAAAGAAAAACCCGATGATATTTTTGACCCTATCTTAAGCCAGCTCGATAACGAGAAAAGCCGTCTTCGAAGCCTTGGCACCGATTATCTCGCCTATGTGATCATGGATACTGTGGTCGATGAATATTTTGCCCTGCAAGATGTTCTGGATGAGCTGATTGAGGGGGTTGAAGACGATTTGCTGAGCAATCCATCGGTACAAACCCTGGGCACGATCCAGAAAATCAAGCGTGAATTAATCTTTCTACGCAGAACCGTATCGCCCTTGCGTGAGTTACTGGCTAATATTCAGCGTAGCGAATCGAAGTTGATTCAAGAACGCACCAAGCGTTATTTTGCCGATGTTTACGATCATGCCATCCGCGTTATCGAAGCCATGGAATCGTATCGCGACTTGATAACCGGCATGATGGACATTTACCTATCCAGTGTCAGTAACAAAATGAATGAAACCATGAAAGTGCTGACGGTGTTTGCCTCCATATTTATCCCCTTAACCTTTATCGCTGGCGTTTATGGCATGAATTTCGAATACATGCCGGAGCTGAAATGGCGTTGGGCTTACCCGGCATTGTGGGTCGTATTCGTCGGCATTTCAGTTTTTTTGCTGGCTTATTTCAAAAGAAAAAAGTGGCTCTAACACGGAAGTCAAAATTTTGTGAGGCGGTTGAGTCTGTGAAAGTATTCGTGAATACACAATATTTACCACGAAGATCACGAAGGACACGAAGAAAAAATAATCAAGTAGATCAATGCATTGAAACTTGGTGCTCTTCGTGGTATCGGTTTTATATTAAATACTTTCAAAGTCTCGGTTGCAAAGCTACCCTCACCTTAGCGTAGCCGCTCAGGATTAGAAATAGTGGCTGTTTAAAAAGAAGTGGGCGGCGATACTGCCGAAAAAGCCCAGGGCTATCGCTGGAGCCCATTTTAAATGACTGGTGAAGGTATAAATGCCTTTGGTCTGTCCCATCAAGCCGACGCCGGCAGCTGAACCCACCGCCAGCAGGCTGCCGCCTACACCGGTGGTGAGCGTTACCAGCAACCATTGTCCTTGGGATATATCGGGCGTTCATGGTCAACACAGCCAGCATGATGGTGCCGTTATCGATAAAGGCCGAGGCCATACCGACCAGGATATTGGCCACGCTTGGATCCATCATACCGTACAGATAATGAGAAGCCACACCCAAATAACCAATAAAGCTTAAGCCGCCGACAGCCATCATGACCCCGTAAAAGAACAGCAGCGTATCCCATTCCAGATTTGCTATTTTATGAAAAACATCAAATGGTTCATCTACGCTTTCGCAGGTGGTGCATTTTGTTCATGATTTTCATGGGCCCGAAATAATCAATTTTGCCATCGACTGTCATGATGGGCATCTGGGCATTGTCGCTAGTGGCTAATTGCTCGTCATTTTCGGAGTTCGCGGAGGTTTTTTGCAGGTAATAGCTGAAAAACTTCAGATAAGTCAGCCCCAGCATCATGCCGGCTGCGGGCGGCAAATCCAGGAAGTTTTCAAAGCAGGCCGACGTGATAATCGTCAACGCGAACAAGCCGATAATAACCATTCCGCCCGCGTTTTATGTCTTGCGCTTCCTGCACCGCAGCAGGGCTTTCTGTTGGAATCCAGAAATGCATGATGGCAGCAGGTAAGCCGAAGTTGATCAGTGCAGGGATCAGCAGTGAAAAGAAATCGCCAAAAGGTACTACGCCTTTTTGCCATACCAGCAGGGTGGTAATATCACCAAAGGGGCTGAATGAACCGCCGGCATTAACAGCCACCACAACATTAATACAGGACAAGGCGACAAAACGAGGACTGCTTTTGCCCATGGCTAAAATAACCGAGCCCATCAGCAACGCGGTGGTCAGGTTATTGCAGGCTGAAGAAATGAAAAAAGCCTGAAAGCCGGTAATCCAGAATAATTGACGATAGCTGAAATTCTTGCTTAACAGCCAGACTCTCAAATTTTCAAATACGCCGCGGTCTTCCATGGCATTGAGGTAAGTCATCGACACCATGATGAACAGAAACAGCTCGGCATAACCTTCCAGAGCCGAACGGAACGCGGTCCCCGCTTGTTCACTCATGCCGCCGAGGGCATAAATGGCGGCAATAAAAATCCAGATGATGCTTGCTGCAAACACCATCGGTTTTGACTTGCGCAAATCAGTCACTTCTTCGACCATTGCCAGAAGATAGGCGACAGCGAATACAAGCAAGGACAGAATAGCCCACCCAATGCTGTGTCATATCAATCCGTTGTGGCGGGCTGGCAGTCCCGATAGCTGCTTCTGCAAACGATACCGAAGGCAAGAGCAGGGCAAACAGAATAGCTGTATAGTTTGAACAAAGAAGCTTTAATAAGCTGGAAAAACGGCAAGTTGTACACCGGCTTTTAAAATTTGAAAATTTAATGGCTAATGCAATCAAGAGTAGGGTGGCAAGGGATAAGAACATTACAAAATTCATGCGTGACTCACAGTCGGTAAGTGGATAGTAAAGGTTCTCTAATCAAGTAACGATTATATAGAAAACAAGCTTTGTGTGCAGTGGTGTTGCATTCATTGTTTTGGAATTTATTCTGCAACCAGTTGTTGAAGTCGATAATGGCCTTCGCCGCTCTGGCCCAGGACATCAGCCAGCCAGGGCAGAGCTCGACGCCATTTGATTTGATAACGTCCATGGCGGATTGACCACAATCAACGCCGCTGGCGGTCATACCGGGTTCAGGGCTGTCGGCCCGTATGGCCAATTCAAACAAGTGCAGGTTTTTAATGCCGCTGGTTTTAAGCTGTTGCTCCAATTCCTGATTGCGCTGGCGATTGATAACCGGATACCACAGCATGAAAGTGCCGGTAGCAAAGCGTTTGTACATGGCGCACAGCGTTTCAAGGACGTGCCGATAATCGGTTTTGAGTTCATAGGAAGGATCAATCAGCACCAAACCCCGATGCTGGACCGGCGGCAATAAGCCAAGGCTGGCTTTCAAGCCATCGGCATGGAAAATTTTTACGCGCGTATCTGTCTTCAGCGTAGCGGCTAGTAATTTAATTTCCGTGGAATGCAGTTCATAACAAAACAGACGGTCTTTGGCGCGCAGCAAGTGTTGTGCCAGCAACGGCGAGCCAGGGTAGTGTTTGAGCGGGCCAGCGCTGTTGAATTGTTTGATCAGACCGACATAATTGGCAACGCAACCGGGCAAATCAGTGCGATGCCAGAGTTTGCCGATGCCCGTGTCAAATTCCCGGTTTTTGAGTGCGTAGTCGCTGTTTAAGGTATATTTTCCTGCGCCGGCATGGGTATCGATGCAACAGAAGGGCTTATCTTTTTGTTTGAGATAGTCGAGGATTTGTATCAGGATCAGGTGCTTTAAGACATCGGCAAAATTGCCCGCATGGAAGGCGTGTCGGTAACTGAGCATGGAGTGGATGTTTTAGAATAGTTTTTCTGTCAGGGTTATGACAATTTCAAAAGCGATCAGCCAGATGATGATCCATTCCAGTCGTGATGAATGGCGATGTTTTTGTTCATCGGCGAGCATTTCAAACAGTTCATGGATGGTTTCCAGTTTTTTTGACAGTACTTCGGTGCGCGGAGCTATTTCCAGATATTTTGCGGTCAGGTTGTAAAAGTCCTCGTATTCCGGATATTCCCAAAAAAAATCGGGTGTATCGAGTAAATCGTAATGCAGAATAATGTCACTCTTGGTCAGGAACAGTTGGCCGCGAATTTTGGCGATTTCATGACGATTGAGTTTGATGTTGCCATGTTCAGCCAATGATTTCGGGATGTAGCTGGTATTGTCGATGGTGTTGATGGCGTGGGTTTCAAAAGAGGCCAGTTTGATGGATTGCGCCATGCCTTGCGATAAGGCCAACAAGAGCATGGGATCGGATGATTCAACTTCTATATGATCTTCGATAATGCGCGTGACGGGACAATCGAGGGCGAAAGTGAAATGATCTTCTTCCGGAATCGCCAGTGCATTTTCGGCGTGAGCCAGTAGTAACTGATGCAGTTTAGTCTGCTGCTCAGCACTAATATTCCAATGCACCACGGCCCCGTAGGCAAAAATCACAGACCAGCTTTGATTGTCCTCAATCAGCAGCGCGCCTTTAATCATACGCAGCTTTTTTGACTCGGAAAGCCATTTTGTCAATAGCGGCATATCAAAACGCTGCGCCAGACAATAGGCGGTACAGTTTTTAACGCTTGAGGTTTTGGTCATTGGCATTCTCGGCGGGTAGTACAGGGTGCGCCAGGCGCACCCTGGAGTGTTATTTGTCGGCTATTTTGAGCAGCCAGCCGTTTTCAGCGTCGCATCTTGAGTACTTGGATGTCACTTTAATATTGATTCTGGCCGCAGTCTTAGTTAGCGAGGGCGGTAACTTGCCCTTTACCAGATAAAAAGCCTCCTTGTCTTCAACCGTGAGTTTAACCGGTATTGATTTCACCGTTACGCTGATTTGATCAGGATGCTGGACGCCGGCCGCCATGAAAGAAAATTCTGATTCCGGGGCAACGGTTGATAAATGCGCCGGCAGAAACTTGGAAAGCCGTGGTTTTAGACAATTTTCGCCGCCGCCTCCGCCGCCGCCTGGGGTATGGCCCGCATGTCCGCTTGCGCCGGCCATGGCGTCGGTTAAATTAAACACAGCAGCAAGCCCTAAAATAGTGAGCGGGTAAAATTTTCTCATGGTGTTGTTCCTCTTATTATTATGGTAAGCAACTCGGGCGAACATGCGTTCACCACAACTCCGGCGCCTTTTTATAAGACATTGGCATAGTCCTGTTCCAGTTGCCGGAAGTTCATTGACGACATGAAACGGCTGAAACTCATCCATGCGGACAGTCCCATCAGATCACTGAACTGCGGAGGCAGAAAACGCGGCGCTATTACCGTGCCTTCTTCCACCAGATCAACGAGTACTTTCATGTCTTCAAGCATGGTCTTGCCGCAGAAGAGCAAGGGTATGCGGTCGGGTTTGCCTTTGCTGACCGCCAGACGGATGAAGTTATAGGTCAGCACAAAACCTTTGATGTACGTGAGGTCTTTGGTAAAAGGCATGCCGTCGGGAGTGCTGCCTCTAAAAACGCGGCTGCCGATGGTATAACTTTCTTCTTCATCCAGACCCTTCTCCCGGAAAAACGCAAATATGTCCATAAAACCGGCGCCTTCTTCGGCCAGCGTAATGGCCCGCACCCGATTGATCAGGCTCATGAGCCGGTTGGGTGTTGAACTAAACGTCAAAATCTCCATTAATACCGCCAGGCCTTCCTGGGTGACGGTTGAAGATGGCGGGCCCTTGCCAAGAAAAGTGCAATAGGGCTGGGCCAGGCCATTCAGCGTGGTACCCAGGTGTACCCATATTTCGTGAACTTCCAGCACACGTAGATCTCGCATGTTGAACAGAGCATCCGCACGCAGTTTGATGTAATCGGTGCCAGCGGCGGCATCGGCGACAATGCCATCGCTGATCATAGCGCGCAGGCCATCACCGGGAAACAGGTTTTGCATTTTTTCGTTAAGAATGGCAACAGCATCCTTGGCATTAATGGTTTTTGCCTCTTCAGTCAGAAAATCCAGTTTCAGCAGTTGCGACAAGGTTTCTTCCATCATGCTGCCAAGATTGGCAATAGTCGGATCGCCGACATGAAAAACATCATGTGAAGAACCGTATAATTCCTGAGAAATATCTGAAAATATAGGCGTACCGCGAGATTCAAGCATACGCACTACCGCCTGATATTCGCGGCAAATGCGGCGCATGATCACACTGAGCGGGTTAAGCTGGCCCAGTTTGCGGGCCAGATCGCGCTCAATCTGATAAAACTCGCGTTTTTTTTCATTTGGGTCAAAGCCCAAAGGCCGCTGCAAATAGTAATCAGGCGTTACTTGCGGCGGAATTTTGCATTGGCTATTAAAAAAAGCCTTTTTGATATTGTCATCCCATTTAATGGCATCGAGAATGCGGATGGGCTGTTGGGCCTTGACGATCCGGTCTGAAAGCGTTTTAACTTCAATCAGATAAGCCGACGGTTTAATGTTCTTTTTGCGCATGTCTGTCGTCCGTATGCGGTGCAACGTTAAATGGGATTTTGTTAACCAAGCCGTTTGCGAAACCACGGCCAGTATAGCAACAGAAGCACTGCTATAATAGCCAGTAAATCCAACAGCTAATAATGGATGGGGTTGTAGACTTTAGTTTATAAATCAAACAAAAAACCCCAAGTATTATAAATTGCTACGTATGAAACCGGTAAAAAAGCCTCCAGCCTGATGCGTATTTAAGATTCTTTTAAGGCTAAGCAATGACAATGCTAATAAGTGGTTAAACAAATTTTGCATATGACTGAGAATACATTAAAAAACCTTGAAATTGATGAAAGCAGTTTTATTCCATCAAGGCGCCGGTTTCTGAAAAATATGGCATATGGTTCTTTATTGGCACTGGCTGGAACGAATAGCGTAAACGCAGCCTTTAGACGCTTCCCATCACACAAAACATTAGCCTTAGAACATTTGCATACCGGCGATAAGTTAAAACTAACGTATTATGAAGGCGGCCGCTACCTCAACGACGCCTTGCGTGAGATCAGTTTTTTACTGCGCGACTATCATAACGACTACGTACACCCTATTGATACCGATTTACTGGATCAATTGTACGATCTGAAATTGTCTCTGGGCATCAATAAACCCTTTCATATCGTATCTGGCTACCGGTCTCCGATTACCAACGCAAAAATGCGTAAAAGAAGTCATGGCGTGGCAAAAAACAGTCTGCACATGGAGGGCAGGGCTATTGACATACGGATTGAGGGCGTCGATACCCGTGACATCAGAAACGCGGCACTGGCCATGCAGCGTGGTGGCGTAGGCTATTATGAACGCTCCGATTTTGTGCATCTTGATACCGGCAGTGTCAGAACCTGGTAATCCCAGAAGACCAGCCCGATCCGATCAATCGATAAAAGTCTCGGCTCTATATAATCAGAGCAGTGCTTCTGCCGGTTATCAATTAAAGCTAACCCTCCTAATCCAAGAGCGACGATGTCCCGTGCGGTAACTGCGATACATATCGCCGCTGGCTAAGCAATTGCGCTTATCTAACAATTACGGCCGGTGCCGGTTCAGGGCTTTTGCTGATAAAAAGAGACTGGTCGGACAAGTCTTCAGGTTTTGCAAGAGCCGCCTGTAACACAGCATCATGGCCATAAATATCGGTATAAAAAGCTAAATTATCGTTCTGATCGAAAAAAGACGTGGCGTAATAAAACAGCACGGGTACCGGTTTTTCCAGAATGACGCGTTGCGTTTTAGGGTTTTGCATAGCCTCTTGTATGGTTTCTTTGCTCCATTGTGTCTGGTTTTTCAGCACAAACTCGGCTAGTTGTTCAGGGTTTTCAACACGCACGCAGCCATGACTAAAGTCTCTGCGGGATTTACCAAACAGGGTGTTTGCAGGCGTATCGTGCAAATACACATCATCCTGATTGGGAAAGATAAACTTTACCCTGCCTAGGGCATTCTTTGCGCCCGGACGCTGGCGGGCTTTTAAGGTACCCTGTTTAAGCTGGGCGATGGAGCTTTCGCTAAAGGGCACAGCTTTTACCTCGTTGCCGAAGCGGGTCACCAGTTCGATATTTTCCTGTGCCAAATAACCAGGATTCTGCATTAATTTTGGCAATAATTCATTTTTTACAATACTGTAAGGAATGTTCCAGTAGGGCATGAAATCGATAAAACGCATTTCGGCCATCAAGACCGGCGTCTGGTTTTCCAGTGCTTTACCGACAACAACCTTCATGCTGAGTATGTCGGTAGTTATTTTTTCGATGTCATTTGCTGCCCACAGCTGATAAGCCGGAATATTGACGATAATGTAAGGATCAGCGCTTAGTTTAGGCAACCAGCGCAGCCGTTCCATGGCCAATTCAATTTGCGTTATCCGCTGTCTTAAAGGCACATTGAGTGCAGCGAGGGTTTCCCTGCCGATAACACCATCAGCGCTCAGGCCATGCCGTGCTTGGAATTTTTTGACACCGGCAACGAGTTTTTCACTATACAGCGATGATTTTTGCGCATTATCGTCGGCATTTTCTTTAGGCAAGTCACCGACCACAGTTAAAAATTTGATCAGCTTGTCGGCATTCGGCAGAGTGCCGCCGGGGCGCAGGGGCTGGTCAATTATCAATTTTAAATCGGGTGATTCGACTGCAAGCCGGCGATAGAGGGCCAAAGCCTTTTTCATCCTTTGGTATTGCTTTAATTTAGGCTCAGCCAAGAAGGCTAACTGAGCAATAGTGCCTTGTGTCAGAGCGTCTTTGATAAGAGCCGGCAAATCAACCGGCATTTTTTCTCTTGGCTTCAACTTAAAGTTGATACCCTGAGGATTTACCCGGCCATATTGCAGATCATGCAGAAATCGCAGCACTGAAAGGCTCAGCGCCGAATCATATAAGGCCGCGCGTTTATCTGCATCAGCACCAGGTTTGGCAGCAGAAATCAGATGCTGTTTGAGCGTTCCGGAATCGTAATTGGCTGGATTTAAACCGTGCACCGATGAATCGGCCAAGAGATGAAGCGCCTCTGCGATATTTTTTTCCGAATGCTTATTGCCTAACCAGAGTAATTGGTAATTCATCGGCTTATAAAGCTTATCAAGATCCTCTGCCCGATTTTGAAAATTCGATAGCTTCAGGTACGGATGCTGTTTGGCCGCAATAATGCCCATAATTTCTTGGGCTATGGCATTTTTCTGAGTGACAAGCTCTTCGGCCTGTAAAGACTGCACCGCAAAACCTAGAGAAAAAAACAGTAGCGCATAGTGGCCCAGGTTTTTTTTGAAAGCGATTTTTTGCTCAAAAATTAATTTTCTGGCATTCAGCATCTTAATTCCATCGGTTTAAGCAGCGGCTAATAGAGTTCAAGTAAAAAGTAGTTTATTACGTAAAAAATAGCGACATATTACCACTAAACACTCATTTTAAAGACCTGGATGCAATGCTTTGTCTGCGAACAATAATTGGTAATGCAGCAAATGAGTAACAACGCCCGGTAATGCGGGCCGCTAATTGTCCTGGACGTCAACCTTGGCTCTTTATCTGATAAGATAGCCAGAGCTGCTCGTCTTTTAGGTATAAAAAATCGCTTAGTGGCGCTGAGCGGTGCCCCTATTGCTTAGAATCCTGTTTTTTCTTGTTCTTCTGTAACCCATATTTATGAAAATGAATGCTTAACCTGCGGCTTCCTGCCAACAAATGATGCTTAAAATAGTATATTTCCTGTTCGTTATGGCCTTGATGCCCGTCAATGGCTGGGCTGAAATTACGGCACCGCACAGTGCCCAGCAAAGTGCGGCAATTGCTATTGACAAAGACGCTGTCAAGGCAAGAATCGATGCGCTGAATGTCCGGGAGGGCATCGACGAAGGCATTAAAAGCAAAGTGCTCAAGCTTTACCGCTCGGTGGAAGATAATCTGGCCAATATTGAAGGCTTTAAGACTCAGGTTGCCGAGTTCAAGGCATCTCTACAGCAGGCCCCCGATACTACCAAAAAGCTGCAAAAAGAAATCGAACAGGCTCAGCGCCGGTTATCCAAGCAAACGGTCGAAAATTTTAACAACATTCCCATGGAAGAATTGGAACAGCGACTAATCCTGGAAAAAGAAAACCTCAGCAATTTGGATGCACAGATCAGTAAGCTGGAAAACGATCTGGCTGTGCAAAATACCCGGCCGCAGTTGATCAGGCAACAATTGCTTACGGCCAAACAGGAGCTTGAAGCGGCCCAGCAAAAACTGGCGGCAGCATCAGCGAGCCCGGAAACAAAACCGGAAATTGAAGCCAAGCAGATGTATCTGAAGGTGCTGATTGATGCCCGAACAGCCGAGCTAAAAATGCTCGATGTCGAAGCCATCAGTAATCCCGCCCGTGTTGAGTTGTTAAAAGCCGAGCTACAGCTCCGGAATATTCAGAAGAGCATTTTAAGTCCTGTTATCCTGGCGATAGAAAACGTAATGTCTGAGCGCAGACAGCAGGAAGCCAGGGAAATGCAGCAGGCGCTCACCCAGATTGAAAAAGAAACTTCCGGCAAGCATCCCTTGATTCAACAGGTGACCCGGGACAACATCCGTTACAGCCGCGACTTGCAAACGATTACCGGCAAACTTGAACAGTACACTGAAAGAAAAGCGGCCATTGATAACCAGGCCACTGAGATTGAAAGCGATTTTAAAAGTGCGGAAAAGAAAATCAGTCTGGCCGGACTCAGTCCGGCATTAGGCAAGATTCTGCGTGAGCAGCGGCGCAATTTGACTACGCCAAAACAGTTTTTGCAGCAATCAGAGACTATTCAAAACGAAACGGCGCAAACCAGTTTGGCGCAGTTCAGCGTTGAAGACAGGCTCAAGCCCCTGGTGGACATAGACGCTGAACTTAAGCGCATAATTGACGAACAGGTTGATCCGGCTCTGCCTATCAATGAGCGCATGATGATACAGGCTGAGTTGCGGGTTTTACTGAATAATCAGAAAGAATTGCTGAATAAGCTGTCGGTCGCTTACACAACCTATTTGCGCACCCTGGGTGATTTTGATTTCGCTCGTCAGCAACTGACGGCCCAAGCCGAAAAATTCGCCAAATACCTGGACGAACGCTTGCTATGGGTTCCGAGTTCCAAACCCATCAACTTAAGCTACCTAGCCGGATTGTATGAGTCGACAAAATGGCTGTTATCACCTCTAAACTGGATGGCTGTGACTAAAGACAGTTTTAAAGTTTTCCTACGCAGCCCGTTTCTGGCTTTGCTGGCAATGCTGAGTATAGGGCTTAGCATAATATTGCGACACTGGGCCAAGCTCCAGTTGGTTGTCATCGCCGATAAAGTGGGCAAAATTTATACCGACAGCTTTCATTACACCTTGAGTGCGCTTGCCTTTTCCATGCTGCGGGTTTTGCCGGCACCGCTGTGCATTTATTATCTGGGCTGGTTTCTGAGCAGTGATGCCGAGCTTGCCGATTTTAGTAAAGCAGTCGGCGAAGGTTTGCGGGGGGCGTCAATTCCGTTCTTTGTACTGCAATTTTTTCATTATCTGTTTGCCGAGCGGGGCATAGCGGGCATCCATTTTCAGTGGCACAAAAATAACATCAGCTTGCTGCGCAAGCAGATTGCCTGGATACGTTTTATGGTGATACCGGCGATATTTGTCATCGGTTGCACCGGCGCTTCAAGCAGTCCTGATCATGCCGACAATCTCGGCCGCCTGGCGCTGGTGGTAATCATGCTGACCATGTCCGTGTTTTTTAGCCGGATATTGCAGCCTTCAACCGGAGTGTTACAGACCTATCTCAAAGATTATCCCAATGGATGGCTAGCCCGTTTGCGCTATATCTGGTATCCGGCACTTATTGCAATTCCTTTTGTCGTGATTGGTTTTGCCGTTGCCGGTTATTATTTGAGTGCGCTTGGAATTGCAGCAGAAATTGATTATTACCCTGCGCCTGTGTTTTGTCCTCATCATCATTCATGAGTTGGTGATCCGCTGGCTAACCATGGTCAACCGGCAACTGGCGCTTAACAATGCCCGGCAAAAACGCAAAGCTGCGTCACAACAGACAGCAAAGCATCCGGCAGCAGGGGCCGACCCATTTTGCCGCCTGACGAGCAGCTCATCGATATTCCGAAAATAAACGCGCAAACGAGAAAGTTGCTCCATGTATTTATTGGCTTTAGCTTGATTGTCGGCATTTGGATGATCTGGGGTGCGATTCTGCCGGCTTTTTCCTTTCTTGACAAAATCGTACTCTGGGAGCATCTAGCGACCATTGACAATCAGGAAACCTATCAACCCGTCACCTTGACTAATCTGCTGCTGGCCAGCTTGTATGTTTTTATTGCTGTGGTCGCGGTGCGCAATTTTTCCGGCATTGTCGAGTTATTGTTATTCAGGCACCTGGCGATAGAAGCGGGCAGCCGTTACGCTGTCAATCAGCTGGCCAAATATGGCTTAATCGCCATAGGCTTTATTTGCGTGGCCAATGAACTGGGCGGCAGCTGGTCGCAAGTGCAATGGCTGGTTGCGGCTTTGAGCGTCGGTTTGGGATTTGGCTTACAGGAAATATTTGCCAATCTTGTTTCCGGTATCATCCTGCTGTTTGAGCGGCCCATTCGGGTGGGCGATACCGTTACCATCGGCGATGTCAGCGGCAAGGTCAGTCGCATTCAAATGCGCGCCACAACGGTGATAGACTGGGATCAAAAAGAATTGATCGTGCCCAACAAAACTTTTATTACCAGTCAGCTGGTTAACTGGACGTTGAGCGATGCCATAACGCGTATCGTGATACCCGTGGGCATTGCTTACGGTTCCGATATTAAGCTGGCCCATAAAGTTATGCTTGATACTGTCAGATCAATGCCGTTAGTACTGAGTGAACCTGAACCAAGCGTACTGTTCCTGGGTTTTAGTGACAGTTCGCTGAATTTTTCCATTCGCATTTATGTCAATGAACTGGGCCACCGCTTGCCGGCTACGCATGATTTGCATGTTCGGCTTGATCAAGCCTTTCGTGAAAATAACATCACGATACCGTTTCCTCAACGGGATATCCACGTACGATCTTATGTGCAAGAATTGGATCAGCAAATCAATCACTTGCAATCATCGGCATAGGCCCTGATAGAGCTAACGCGTCCCTTTTTAAAGTATCCTCTAGGCAGCGGTCAGCGTACGGTAGCTGCCGCAAAAATATAACAGCGGCTCACCCGCTCGACAAATGGCTTCTTGTACTTCTCCGATGACGATCCAGTGCGTACCGGCCCGCACCTTTTCAACCATTCTGCACTCCAGCGACATAATACTGCCTGTGAGCAATGGAGCGCCGGTTATGCCTGCTTTCCAGGGCGTATCATCAAAGCGTTGTTGCTGACTGCTGCCGCCGGCAAACTGATTGGAAACATCCTGTTGATCCGAACCCAGCACATTTACGGCAAAACACTGGCTTTCCTCAATGCCTTCACCCGTATCAGCCGCATCGTTGAGACACACCAATATTTGCGGCGGATGCGCGGAAACACTGGAAAAAGCCGTTACAGTCATGCCCTGAGGGCCAAATTTTTCGGATTGCGTGGTCACAACGCTGACCCCGCTGGCCCACATCTGCATAGCTCTTTTGAAATCATCCACACTAACAGTCATTAATTTCTCCACATAATTGACACGCCAAATCGTCTGGCAAAACAGACGGCAGCGATAAGGGGTTTTAAGGTAATTTTAAGGCGTTATGTTACAACACTACCGGCATATTCTGAAAAATGCCGTATCTTTTGTCGTTCAGAAATTTAACAACATCTGCTTAGGCCGGATTAGCGCTCGCTTCCATAGCCAGCAGCAAGGCGGTGAAACACAGAGTTCCGATATGGATTTGCAGAATTTAATTCCTGTTACCGGGTAACAAAATATTGTCATACAGTGCTGAAAGGCAGAATTGCAGAACGGCTAGAGAATTGGACTGCAAGTGCAATGTTTTAAAATCCGAATTATCCGGCGATGCTCAGCAAGGACCAAGTGAATATGCAGGGCTATTACGCGGAGTTTGTCATTCCGGGCAAAGCGAGGAATCTTAGCAAGCCCGTATTAAAATGTTAAAAGATGTCTTCCGCTCTAGCGGAAAGCTCAATCCTTGTTTACTGCTGCGCATTTAAGTCATTTTCCAGTTCTTTACAAAGCGTTTCGTATGTTTTCCAAAGAGCAGGGCCATTAAGCTGGGCTTCGGTTTCCGCGTACTCTTGCAATAATGAAGCTTTGTGTTCATTAGCAAGGCCTTGTTCAGCCATTGGATACAAAATGTTATCTTCCTTGAAGATATGCTGTGTCAAAAGCTCGGCATACTGTTGTGTATTTTGAAGCAGATCCTGAAGATTCTTGCTGCTGAGCGCATTCTCCATATTGCGAACATAGAGTCTTGCCTGTTCATGTTCCTTTAACATCTGAGGAATGGGGTTGCAATGAGTTAAAACGCCGGGCGTTTCAAGATAAAGGAAAAGGCTGTTTTCTTCCTTTGCATGATGAAACGTATCTGCAAATTCATGAATGAAATCGATAAACAATCCGGCTTTATCAAACATAAGTGGACTGTCAGGCCACTGTGCGCTTAATTTGGCATAGCGCTGCATCAGATCAACGTATTTTAAAATCAGTTGATGTTCTTTCATGAGTTCTTTTGTGACTGACATGGCAAGCGGTGTGGGTTTGAAATAAGGGTAATTATTGTAACAAGCAATGATTTCGTTTGAATGCCTTATTTTGAGTATATTTTTAATATTGACAAATGGTATAAAATAAGCTTTTAATTGAACTTGCTTTATGCGTGGACGGAGCAAATGAAAATGAAAATATTCCAGTTTAATTGTGGGTTTTATGGCTGTTTTATTCGGCTTTCCAGAGGCTCCTGCTTACGCTGGCCAGGCGCTGGCACAGGAAAAACAAAAATCCCATGTGTTATTAAAGCCAGTCCAGGCCAAAAACAAAACAATCACCGCTGAACAAGGCCGGAATAAAAACACCGATAAAACGGCCGGTGCAAGGCAGGACAAAGCCAACGAAACAGGGCGGGCGGAGGCTGCCTAGTAGCGGTATAGAAAATGAGGACGGGCAGCAAAAACCGCTGGATTTGTCTATTCCGTTTAAAACCATTGATGAAGCCGGCTGGAAAAATGCAAAATCCCAGGCAGCAGCAGAGATCAGAACGCAAAATTTGTTTGCCAGCGAAAATAAAAAAAGCCGGCGGCAGGTAAACTCTGGACGGTGGGGTGCTAATGTCTCAGGAGCCTGAAACCGAAAAACAAAGATCGTTAGATGGCGCGGGCATCAGATTAAATCTGAATCATTAGACAGAAAACCCTTATTGGTCTCTGCTCAGCATGATCACTCTGTTTCGGCCTGCTTTTTTTGCGCGGTACATGGCCTGATCAGCGGCTTCAATCAGTTCGGCATAGCTCGTGTATTGGGGGTTGTACATGGCTACACCAATACTTACCGTTAGCAAATGATTATTGAATCGTTGGCTGATAATTTTGCCGCGCTGTTCAATTGCTGTTCTTAGGCGCTCAGCGTAGGCATAGGCGCCCATTTCATTGGTATTCTGGATGATGAATATATATTCTTCACCACCATAGCGGCCGATAAAATCACCCGGACGGCTTAAATTGCGCAAAATATCCGCAACAATTTTAATCACGTCATCGCCCGCCTGATGCCCGAAAACGTCGTTAAACAATTTGAATTTGTCTATATCCACAAAGCCAACGGCGATATGCGCCCGTTGGCTTTCATCCGATTGAAATATCTCTGTCAAGTACTGGTGGATCTTCCTTTTATTGAATAATTGCGACAGGGGATCGATCTGTGCGCGCTTTTTTTCTATTTTGTATTGCTTGGCATGAAATAGGGCAATGCCGAGTTCAGCCGCAATTGGGGTAATTGCTGACAACAACTGCGGTTGCAGCGATTTCTTTGAAATTGAATAATCCGCATAGAGCACACCCAGCAGATGATTGTGGCGTAACACAGGTACTGCCATGAATTCAGCGACTTTGAAGCGTTGCCGTAATTGCTTGTCATAATCTGAGGTATTGTTGATGATGACTGCTTTTTTATCACGCAGGCAGGCTAAAAAACGGCCCGAAACAGCGTTCATTTGAATTTCAAAACCATCCAGCTCCGAAGCTGACAGGGTTTCTGGCCAACAATATGCAGCAACCAGACTGCGCCGTTTGGGGTCAATGTTAAACATAATAATGCGATCAAGCGCAAAGTCACGCTGCAGGGCTTGCAGGGTTCCGGGCAGGAAGTCATCGGGATTCAGGCTTTGATGGGGCGCAGTTAAACTGGCGTAAACTTGATGAGTGCCCGCACTATGTAATTGGCCGAGATTAATGGTGGCTGTTACCAAAGTTGCGCGTAGTTTTGTGACGCTGGGGAACTGGATGCCATAAAATTCCCGGGTACTTTGCATGTCTTGATCGACTTGTTGCAACAGAGCTTCCAGATCCAGTTTTTGTGTATCTATGATTTTTAGCACGCTGGGCGGTAATAACGGATGGTTTTGGACCTCAACCGAACCAATCCCATGCATCCAGGCCAGATAATTTGCAAAGGCGACAATTGCAATTTCGGTGTTAAATTCAAGATAGGGCGAAGCCTCGATTGGCGGGCAATGATGGGCAGCGACAACTGCGGTGATGGCTAAAGGTAATTGCCACTCCAAACAAAACAGGTGACCTATTTCACTATGGCTTATCCCGAAAAAGTGCTGTTCTTCCTCAATGAGGGGGCTTGTGCTGTTCTCAATAGCGGCCATAAAATCGCTGTAACTCAGGCGGCCATAAGTCTCTAATACCACTTTGCCAATGTCGTGCAGCAGTCCTGCGGTATAAACCAGGTCAGGGTCTGGATGTTCCAACGCAAGGGCAATGGCTCTGCTGAGTGAGGCGACAAACAGGCAATGTTGCCAAAAAAATAAGGCGTTAAATTTCTGCTTTGCCCTGTGTTTTATCAACTTGTTATAAAACAACAAATCAAGTGCTGTTCTGCGCACAGACGAAAACCCGAGGATGTTTACCGCGCGTTTGATAGAGGTTATTTTATTGGGTAGATAGTAGGCAGCAGAATTAACGTTGCGTAACACCTTTGCTGCCAGGATAGGTTCTGTTTCGATAACTTTCGATAAATCCCCGACTTTGGTTCGATCATCGTTGGTTAGTTTCAACAGTTTGATAGCAACGGATGGCACAAGCGGGAGATGCCTGATCTCGTTTTTTAATATGGCCCGAGCAGCTTTAGTTAATCTTTCAATGTTATCCCTGTCGTCATCAGTCGTCATCACTGTCGCCTTATTTGTAAAGGTTCATGCTCCGCTTATAATGAGTTTTAGTTTTGACAAAATAAAGAAATTTTATGGAAAATTCCGAGACCTACTTGGCGGAATTCTCAAGAAAATTATGCTTTCCAAATATTAGTGATGCGATCCGGATTATTTCAGCGTTTTTTCCAGGTGTTTACATTTGGCCAGACGACATTTCCTCAAGGCTCAAACGCTGGATGGCGCCAAGCTTCCGATAAATCAAAGCCAACCTTGTTGAGTCAGTGGCTACGCCTTTGATACGGATTTGGCAAGCACACCTGTTGATGAAAAGTAGCCGATCTGACAGAATTCGGAGGGGGCAAATGCAATGATAGGCTGCTGGTGTGTTAAGGTAAACCTGGAACTTAGATTATTCTGCCGCGGATTTTTTTACCCAAACTCGTTGCATTTCTGGCACTGCAGCGCGGGCAAATTTGATATTTACGCGCTGGTGTGGAGTTATTGGAGCAGCATTTGGGCATAGACAGGGTTTGGCGGATACTTTATTGATTGCCATATCGAGATAATAGCAGGACGCACTTGTGAGTAGAGCAACCAGCCACCTTGAATTATTGGCCAAAAATGCAGTCTTTGTGATTAAGGTTTGAAATATTATGAGGCTTGATGTAATGGAAATTTACGCTTCAATAAACCGCTACCTGTTACAGTATCCGCTTAAGCTGGCTTGATAGGAGCCGACATTCCGCTCCAACATCTGGATTTTTCAGCTTTGACAATTTTATTTGTAGAGCATAACGAGTAAACACTGCTGGAACTAGCATCAAAACCAAGGCATTTTGTTGCCTGAATTTATTAATGAGTAGACATTAAGCTTATGGCAACAGCCGCTATATCCATTCAACAGCTCAGTAAAAGCTATCGGGAATCCGGACGACGGCATGAGATTTTCAACGACCTGAATCTGCAAGTGGACCGGGGCGAGTTTATGGTTTTGCTGGGCCGGAGTGGTTCCGGGAAATCGACATTTTTAAACCTGATCAGCGCTATTGACCAACCGGACAGCGGTGAGGTCATTATCAACGGTATCAATATCAATAAACTGTCCGAGCATGATCGCACTCTGTTCCGGCGCCATCACATCGGATTTATATTCCAGTCTTACAATTTAATTCCGACGTTGACCGTTTTAGAAAATTTGTTATTGCCGCTCGAATTGATCAAACGCATTACCCGGCAAGACCAGGATAAGGCGATGGAACTGCTGGAGAAACTGGATCTTGCCGATCGCTGCGCTGCGTATCCAGATCGCTTGTCGGGGGGAGAGCAGCAGCGGATTGCCATTGCGCGGGCATTGATTCATGACCCGGAGGTGATTTTGGCCGACGAGCCAACCGGTAATCTCGATCTTGATACCGGGGAACAGGTTTTGGCATTACTGGATACACTGGTTAAAAATGCTGAAAAGACCATGATTATGGCAACGCATAGTCGTGAAGTTATCGGCAAGGCCGACCGGATTGTTTCAATACGCAACAAGTCACTGATTAATATTGATGTTTAGCCGATGAGTTCGATCCTTACACGTGCAAGCCGGCAGTTTTTATGGCGGCATCCCTGGCAACTGGCCCTGGCCATCGTCGGCATTGCGCTGGGTGTTGCAGTGGTAATTTCGATCGAACTGGCAATCGAAAGCTCGCTAAGAGCATTTGATCAGGCAGGTCAGGCATTTTCAGGCACGGCCACACACAGAATCATTGCCAGTGCCGGTGGTCTGGACGAAAAACTCTATACCCGGCTGCGGGTTGAGCAGGGCATAAAAAAAATGGTGCCGGTAGTCACCAGCACTGTGCATATTGCCAATCAACCCGACGATCAATTCAAGTTATTGGGTATCGATCCGTTTGTTGAAAAATCAATGCAGTCGGTCTGGCAAACTCAAAGTAACGACCAAGAACGCACCGGTTTATTGCGCCGTTTGCTCGTCGAGCCGAATACGGCATTGATCAGTGAACAGACCGCACGGAGTCTGCAGCTGAATCCCGAGGATGAGTTAACTATTGTGACGGATAACGCCACCCATAAGTTAAAAATCATCGGTTTTCTGACTGCCAATGACGCTGTTTCAGAGCGGATCTTTGCCCGCCTGATAATGACTGATATTGCCACAGCTCAGGAGTTACTGCGGATAACCGGCCGGCTCAGCGCCATTGAAGTATTAGTCGATAAACACGACACCGATACGCTGCTTAAAATCCGCGAACTTTTACCCGCCAATGCTCTTGTTGGTATCCGTGGACAGCCAGTCACAAGCCATGCGGGACATGACCCGGGCGTTTGACATCAATTTGAAAGCCTTAGGATTGCTGTCGCTGCTGGTGGGGATGTTTTTAATCTATAACACCATGACATTTTTGGTGATGCAGCGGCGGCATTTGATTGGCATTTTACGCTCGATTGGCGTAACACGACGGCAGATTTTTCAACTCATCGTGAGTGAAGCCCTGGTGCTGGCGGCCATCGGAACGGTGATCGGCATTGGTTTGGGCATTCTGCTCGGGAAAGGCGTGTTGTATTTGATTTCTGGCACCATCAACGCCATTTATTTCCGCATTGATACCGTTGCATTAATGATTTCGCCATGGCAAATAGCTAAAGGGGCGATACTGGGCATCGGTGCTACGTTGCTCGCCGTATTGCCGCCCGCCTCATGAATCCACGCGTTTATCACCCATTAGGGTCTTAGCCAGATCGCAGCTGGAATCGGGAGTACGGCACCTAATCAAGGCGGCCGGTTTGCTGAGTCTGGTTTTTCTTGCTGGCGGAGTTGCCTTGGTGGCGTTTTCTGGAAGAAGCATCAGTTTGGGCTTGAGCAGCGTGTTTGCATTGCTGTTTGGGTTTGCGCTGCTGACACCTATTGTCACCCTGATTTTTATGAAGCTGATTGAGCGTGTGTTTGGGCGTTTTGCAGGAATTTTGGGACGTTTGCCTGCACGCATGGTTTCTGCTGAAATCAGTAGAACCGGCATTGCTATTGCGGCATTGATGATTGCTGTTTCGGCGACGATAGGCATGGATTTGATGATCGGCAGTTTCCGTCAGACTGTCGCCGACTGGGTGCAAACCAGCTTGCGCGCCGATCTTTATGTGTCCTTGTCGGGCGAAAAAATGTCCGCCGACAAGATTAGCGAGGAGCAGGAGTTAAAGACAAAACTGGCCAACCTTGACGATGTGGAGATGCTCAGCACGGTATTGCATACCCAGGTGATTGCCGGCGACCAGTTTACTAAAGTGTCCGTTTTTGAGCTGAATGCAAAATCCAGACAGGGTTTTATATTTAAAGCCAGGGCGGCCGGCAATGATTTTTGGGAGCAATTTGAACAACACCCGACAATCATGATCACCGAGCCTTACGCCTATTATCACCACATCAATATCGGCGACCATATTCTGCTGCAGACACTTCTGGGCAAACAGGCATTCAAGGTCATCGGCATTTATGCGGATTACAGCGGCGATCAGGGTCATTTGGCGATGAGCCGGCAGACATATTTGCGTTCCTGGTACGATTTGGGCTATTCCGGTATTGGCGTGTATGCCAAGGCCGGCGTGGATTTAAAACAACTAGAAAATCAGCTGAATAAGCTGATTACCAAACAACAGATGGTCAGTTCCGAGCGGGAGATATATTTGGCATCAATGCTGGTATTTGAGCAGACATTTACGGTTACCCAGACTCTGCGCTGGTTATCCGCCATTATCGCCTTCATTGGGGTTTTTAGCGCTTTGATGGCCTTGCAGTTTGAACGTACTCGAGAATTGGGTATTTTGCGCGCGATAGGCATAACTCCCGGACAGTTGACCTTGCTGATAACCAGTGAGACCGGATTGATGGGCCTGGTTGCTGGTTGCCTGGCGATTCCAGCCGGTTACGTGGTGGCGTATGTACTGATTTTTGTCATTTACCAGCGCTCATTCGGCTGGACCATGGCCTTCCATTTTGAGCCGGTGGTCATTTATCAAGGCTTGGCGCTGGCCTTTATTGCGGCCGTGCTGGCGGGCATTTTCCCGGCGTTAAAAATGGCGCAAACCAAACCTGCCGAGGCCTTGCGTACCGAATGAGCATCAAGCGTATAGCACTGAGTCTTGCTTTCGTGTCGGTTGTCTTGCTGGCGATTCTAGGGTGGCCATCGCTGAAGTTGCCATTCAATCTGAAACCGGTTGCCGATAAAACCTTCAGCGAACAGCTTACCAACAATGATTATGCCTTCAGCAAGCTGTTATCAACGGATGATAAATCCTTTGCGCGGGCACTAACACCGCGTAAATTTACTTTCCCGCGCGATCATGGAGCGCACGGCTCATACCGGACTGAATGGTGGTATTTTACCGGCAATCTAAAAAATCCTTTTGATCGCAAATTCGGTTATCAATTAACGTTTTTCCGTTTTGCACTGGCGGCCGACACGCCGCAATCAAAATCCAGCTGGCGCAACAATCAAATCTATATGGCGCATTTGACTTTGACTGATGTCACGGCAGAGCGTTTTTACTCGGATGAGCGCTACAGCCGTGCGGGCAACGGGCTTGCTGGGGCCGCCGATAATAAGTATCAGGTCTGGCTGCATGACTGGTCGGCAGTCGCGGTAGATGATGCGGACTTTCCTATACGCTTACAGGCCAAAAGCGACCAATTCGCAATCGATTTGCTGCTGCAGAGCCAGAAGGACAGGGTATTGCAGGGAAATGAAGGCTTAAGCCAAAAAAGCGCAGCTCCCGGCAACGCCTCGTATTACTATTCTTACCCACGGCTGGCGACAGAGGGCAATCTCAGCATAGGCGGCGATAAATTTACTGTTGCCGGCGACAGCTGGATGGATCGGGAATGGAGCACCAGTGCCTTGTCAGACGAACAGACCGGTTGGGACTGGTTTGCCTTGCAGCTTTCTGACAACAGCGAAATCATGTTTTATCAGTTAAGACGGAAAGACGGCCAGGCCGACAGGTATAGTTCCGGTGCTGTTTTTTTGCCTGACAACACGAAAGTGCCACTGACGGTTGAGGATGTGTCCATCAAAGTCCTGGATACCTGGAAAAGCCCGCATTCAAAGGCTGTCTATCCCTCTCTGTGGCGGGTATCCATTCCCGCTCAGCATCTCGAAGTGGATATTGCGCCTCTGATTAATGATCAGGAACTCAATCTCAGTTATCGCTATTGGGAAGGGGCCGTCAGCATCAACGGCTTGAAAGATGGCAAACTCATTTCCGGACAGGGTTACGTCGAACTAACCGGGTATTAGTAGAGCGTAACGTCCAAGCCAACCAACAATACTTTTTCTTGAGGCTCTGGCCCCAATCCAGGTGCTTCAACACTGAAATGCTCATACGCTATCAGGCCATGACTTCAAAACAATCGCGTGGGCAAATCAAATTGCCGATCACTGTGCCCTGAAAAAAGTGCTCGGACTGGATCTGAATGACTGATCAGGTTGGGCAGGACTATGCATTAGGTTTCGCTCCCCAACCCAAACTACGCGCTCATTCCCAATATTCCAAACGAAACCAAGGCCTGCTTCGGTGGGCAAGTAATGCGGTTGAGAGGAATCTGCTTCAAGTTTTCGTCGTAATTGCCCCATGTAAATCCGTCCATAATAAGCGTGCTCAACGAAGGCAGGCCCCACACTTGCAGCGAGGCAGATTTGGGGGTCCCTCGATAACCACTATGTTCGGGTTTGGTGTTATTCATCTTGATCTTTCACGAAGGCATTCAAGTATCCGAATCGCCGGCTTAAATTTTTACGGATTTTTTACTCTATTCCTGATTAGACTGCACATTGCTGTTTTGACAAAGAGTCTGGAATCAGCGATTGGCTTCAGTCGTTTTAACAAAGGTGGTTTTATGGTTAGTGTATATCTTCTATTAACGGTTGCGTTTTTTGTCGTCACCGTCGCACTGGTTTATGCCTGTGAAAAATTAAGGGGGCAGTCATGAGCTGGGTTTATCTGTTAAGCGGTGTGCTTGCGCTGGCGATTTTCATTTATCTGATTGCCGCGCTGTTTTATCCGGAGAAATTCTGATGACAAGTAACAGTTTTTTTCAAATTACGTTTTATGTAGCCTCCCTGCTGGTACTGGCTAAACCGCTAGGCTGGTATATGGCCCGGGTTTATGAGAGATGAACCGGTGGGTTTGAACCGGTTATTGGCGCCAATCGAAACATTGATTTATCGCCTAGGTGGCGTGAATCCGAAAGAGGAAATGCGCTGGACCGATTACGCCATCGCTCTGCTTATTTAATCTGCTAGGTGTGTTGGCGGTTTTCGCGTTGCAATCCCTGCAAGCCTATCTGCCCTTTAATCCGCAGAATCTTGTCCGGCGTCAGTCCGGACTCGGCCTTCAATACCGCAGCCAGTTTTGCCACCAACACCAACTGGCAAGGCTACAGCGGCGAAGTCAACATGAGCTATCTGACCCAGATGCTGGGCTTGACGGTGCAGAATTTTGTCTCCGCCGCAGCAGGCATGGCGACGCTGGTCGCATTGATCCGCGGATTTACCCGGCGCAAAGCAGATATTATTGGCAATTTCTGGGTGGACCTCACCCGCAGCACGCTGTATATCCTGATGCCGCTGTCGCTGATTCTGGCTTTGGTACTGGTAGGACAGGGCGTGGTGCAGACTTTTAGTCCTTATCAAACTGTACCGCTCGTCGAAACAGTCAGTTATGAACAGCCTAAGCTGGGCGCAGATGGCCAGGCGTTGAAAGATGCCGGCGGCAATCCGGTCATGGAGTCGGTCGAAGTCAAAGAGCAAGTCGTGGCTGTAGGACCTGCAGCTTCCCAGGTAGCAATCAAGCAACTCGGCACCAACGGCGGCGGCTTTTTCAATGTCAATTCGGCGCATCCGTTGGAAAATCCGACGCCTTTAAGCAATTTTCTTGAAATGCTGTCAATCCTGCTGATCCCCGCCGCGCTGTGCTATACCTTCGGCATGATGGTGGGTGACACCCGGCAAGGCTGGGCGATTCTGGCGGCGATGACACTGGTTTTTGTCGCGCTGATTTTTATTACCGTACCGGCGGAGCAAAGCGGTAACCCGGCTCTGGCTGCATTGAGTGTCGATCAATCGGCAAACGTCAGTCAGTCCGGCGGCAACATGGAAGGCAAGGAGACCCGGTTCGGTATTATCAATTCCGCACTGTGGGCGGTTGCTACCACGGCTGCCTCAAATGGCTCGGTAAATTCGATGCACGACTCCTTCACGCCGATCGGAGGCATGGTGCCGATGTGGCTGATGCAATTGGGTGAAGTGATCTTCGGCGGCGTCGGTTCAGGGTTGTACGGCATGATCATGTTTGCGATTGTCGCGGTGTTTGTATCCGGTTTAATGATAGGCCGCACGCCCGAATATTTGGGCAAAAAAATAGAAGCCTATGAGATGAAAATGGCTTCAATCGCTATTTTGATACCACCGCTACTCGTCTTGGGCGGCACTGCAGCCGCAGTCATGATCGATGTCGGCAAGGCATCCATCTTCAATACGGGCGCACACGGTTTCAGCGAAGTGCTGTATGCATTCTCGTCGGCGGGTAACAATAACGGCAGCGCGTTTGGCGGACTCTCCGCGAATACGCCGTTCTATAACACCCTTTTGGGTCTGGCGATGCTGTTTTCACGTTACTGGTTAGCTGTGCCGGTACTGGCTATCGCCGGTTCCCTGGCCGCGAAAAAAATCGTGCCGGCCGGTCCCGGTACCTTGCCAACGCATACCCCGCTGTTTGTTGTGTTGTTGATCGGTGTCGTTCTCATGGTCGGTGCGCTGACGTTTGTTCCTGCCCTGGCCCTGGGGCCTGTGGTCGAACATCTTCAGATGACCGGAGCTAAATAATCAGTTTTGTAGGTCGAGTTACGACTGCATGGATGCAGAATGTAGGGCAATGCTGGAGCTATTGCCGAGCTATAGCGTAACCCGAAGGACGGTGCCGCGTAATCCGACATCCCCGATTTGCTGTCGAGAGTGTCAGGTTACCCACCGAGAACCAGTTAATTGGAGAATTTCATGAGTAAAAAATCTGTTTCGATGTCTTTGTTCGATCCGCAAATCCTTGGCGATGCCTTGGTGGATTCATTCCGAAAGCTTACTCCACAGCAGCAATGGAAAAATCCGGTAATGTTTGTCGTTTATCTAGGCAGTATGCTGACGACTCTGCTTTGGGTGCTTGCCCTCAACGGAGAAGGCAAAGATCCGGCTAATTTCATTTTGGCAATCACGTTATGGTTATGGGGCACGGTATTGTTTGCCAACTTCGCCGAGGCGGTCGCCGAAGGACGCAGCAAGGCGCAAGCCGCATTTCTGCGTAGCGCCAAGCGCGATATTGCGGCGAAAAAACTGGATGAGCCGCGTTATGGTTCCAATTATTCCAAAGTGGCCGGATCCAGTTTGCGGCGGGGTGATTCGGTTTTGATAGAAGCCGGTGATTTTGTTCCCGGTGACGGAGAGGTCATTGAAGGCGTTGCCTCAGTGGACGAAAGTGCAATTACCGGCGAAAGTGCACCGGTCATCCGTGAATCGGGCGGTGATTTCAGTTCGGTGACTGGCGGTACACGCGTGTTATCGGACTGGCTGGTCGTGCGCATTACCGCCAATCCGGGTGAAGCCTTCCTGGACCGGATGATTTCCATGGTGGAAAGTGCCAAGCGGCAAAAAACGCCAAACGAAATTGCCTTGACCATTCTGCTGGTCGCGTTGACGCTCGTGTTTCTGATGGCTACTGTGACCTTGCTGCCGTTTTCCTTGTACGCCGTAGCAACCTCAGGCGCAGGACAACCGATCACGATTACCGTGCTGGTGGCCTTGCTGGTCTGCCTGATTCCGACGACTATCGGCGGCTTGTTGTCTGCGATCGGCGTAGCGGGTATTGGACGGATGATGCAGAAAAATGTGATTGCGACATCCGGCCGGGCAGTGGAAGCGGCTGGCGACATCGATGTATTGCTGCTTGACAAGACTGGCACGATTACCTTGGGTAACCGGCAGGCATCGGCTTTTATAGCCATTAAAGGCGTAGCCGATAAAGAACTTGCCGATGCCGCTCAATTGGCTTCACTGGCTGACGAAACGCCTGAAGGACGCAGTATTGTAATTTTGGCAAAACAGAGATACGGCTTCAGAGAACGGAATGTGCACGCTCTGGGAGCTACTTTCGTTCATTTTAGCGCCCAAACCCGCATGAGCGGCGTTAATATTAAAGGACGGCAGATTCGCAAGGGTGCAGCTGAAGCCATTCGTGCTCATGTTGAAGAACTGGGTGGCAAATTTCCGCCGGAGTTTCAGAAATTGGTCGATGACGTGGCGCGCCGCGGCAGCACCCCGCTGGTGGTTGCCGAAGGTACTCGCGTGCTGGGTGTGATCGAACTCAAGGACATTGTCAAAGGCGGTATCAAGGAACGATTTGCCGAATTGCGGCAGATGGGCATCAAGACCATCATGATTACCGGCGATAATCGTTTGACCGCCGCCGCGATTGCTGCCGAGGCCGGTGTCGATGATTTTCTGGCCGAAGCGACGCCTGAGATGAAGCTGAAATTGATCAGGCAATACCAGGCTGAGGGCCGTCTGGTCGCGATGACCGGTGACGGCACCAACGATGCGCCGGCGCTGGCCCAGGCCGATGTCGCGGTAGCGATGAACAGCGGCACCCAGGCGGCCAAGGAAGCCGGCAATATGGTCGATCTCGATTCGAACCCTACCAAATTAATTGAGATTGTAGAGACCGGCAAACAGATGCTAATGACGCGCGGTGCCTTGACGACGTTCAGTATCGCCAATGACGTTGCTAAATATTTTGCGATTATTCCGGCCGCATTCGCAACCACTTATCCGGTGCTTGACCTATTGAATGTGATGAATCTGGCAACGCCGGCGAGCGCAATTCTGTCGGCCGTGATCTTTAATGCGTTGATTATCGTCGCGCTGATTCCGCTGGCATTAAAAGGCATCAAGTATCGGCCCGTCGGTGCCGCCACGCTCCTGCAAAATAATTTGCTGATTTACGGCGTAGGTGGGTTGATTGTTCCATTTATCGGCATTAAGGCGATTGACCTGTTTCTGGTCGCGCTGGGCCTGGTTTAAAGGAGTTGGCAATGTTTAAGCATTTGAAACCGGCAATTATTTTGTTTGTTCTATTGAGTGTGTTAACGGGCGTGATTTATCCGGCCGTGGTGACGGGGCTGGCACAGCTTCTATTCCCCTATCAGGCTAACGGTAGCCTGATGACAGACAACGGCGGCAAGCCGGCAGGTTCCAGCCTGATCGGACAGCCTTTCAAAAGCCCCGGCCATTTTTGGGGACGGCCTTCCGCTACAGGACCTTTCCCCTATAATGCAGGTGCCTCCAGCGGTTCAAATTTGGGTCCAACCAATCCGGCTCTGTTAGATGCCGTTAAAGACCGTATTCAGACGCTAAAAGCAGCCGATCCCGGCAATAAGGCCCCGGTTCCGGTTGATCTGATTACGGCATCGGGTAGCGGGCTGGATCCGCATATCAGTCCTGCGGCGGCGGATTATCAAATCAATCGCGTGGCCAAGGCTCGTAACATGAAACCGGAAAAACTCCGCGCCCTGGTTGATGCTAACACTGAATTCCGTCTGTGGGGCTTTCTGGGAGAGCCGCGAGTAAATGTGCTGAGTCTCAATCTGGCGTTGGAGCAGTTGAGCCATTAATGATCGAATATTTCGGTAATTTGGTGGGAGAGATTTTAGTCTCGACCAGCGCGGCTAAAGCTGCTCCCATAACGCTAAGCAGAGAGAATTTTAGAGCAACCTTAAACTAAGGCGGGCTGAAGTATGGAACAAAATACTAAGAGAAGATTATATGTTTACTTGCCATGGGCACTGACTCTTGCTGTCTTGGGGGCATTCACGCTATATGGTTATTATTATGGAGAGAGTTCCAATCCATTCGAGACGAAGTTTATCAAGGTTAATTTACTATCAACGATGAGGATTCATCTTCTCGAAGCCATTGAGGCCGAGAAGAACGCCGTTCTAGCCATTACCGATGAGGCATCAGAAGGTTTTGCCACCCAAGCTCGCCAGGCTGCCAATGGTGTAGAAAACAGCCGGAAGGAAATCGAATCCATCATCGATCAGGAGAAACTCCCACGAGAGACTGAGATGATAAATGAATTCAATTCTTGCTGGTCACAATATAGAAAATTAGACGAATCAATTCTAGATCTGGCAACTCAAAACACCAATCTCAAGGCTCAAAAAATCTCCGCGATGCAAGGTGCGCAAGAAATGGAGCGATTTGAAGAGAGCTTGAACCGCCTCATCCATCGAAACACGAACGTTAATCAATGTAACAAGGCCGTCATGCTCTCTTATGAAGCACTCACTGCCGGCCTAAACGTATTTGCTCTCCACAAGCCACATATTGAAGAGGCGGACGATCAAAAGATGGATAAAATTGAGCAAAGCATCAAGTCTTATGACGAATCAGCCAGGAAGGCTCTCGGAGCTCTTCGTAGCATTGCTATTCCAGGCGATAATGAAGATTTGAAGAATGCAGAGACTTCATATGAACGATTCATGAACCTGACGGGTGAGGTCTTGAAACTATCCCGGATGAATACGAATATCAAGTCAGCAGAACTATCCCTGGGTAAGAAAAGATTGATTTCTTCGCAATGCCAGGAGATTCTCGCCTCCCTCCAGAAGACAGTTCAAGCTCAGGGCAATTATTCACTTCCCCGATTGAAAAAGGGGGATTGAATAATTACGGCTCAGCAGTTCAAAGCGACCAGATAGGGTATGAAATGGTTTAATTAACCAAGACACTTCTAAAGGCAGATTCTTATGGTTTGGCTTTCCAGGATTGGGACAAATTCCGCACCGACTGGATCACGTTCCACAATGGGTAATTTTGACTAAAACCGCGAAATATCAGTTGGCCGGGCTGCACGAGCGCATAGAAGCTCTGGAGTAGCAGTTGTCATCGAACACAGACCAAAACCGGCCGGTTAACTGACCGGTGCCCGGTTCCAAAGGAGAACGAACATGAAAAGCCCAGCTCAGCGCCAACATCAGAAGCAAGATCAGTCTTCTGCACTCTCTTTTAAATTATTGGCGAGGCTCCGGCCATGCAGAGGGAGATGTTTATGACAAATACAATCGATAACAACATGGTCATGAAGTGCGTGGCCTATCAAAATGGCGTCAGTATCGGCGATGTGACCATCGAAGACATCAGTGAAGTGCTGAAACTTGAACACACCTTTGTCTGGCTGGGTTTGCTTGAGGCGAACAGCGAACTGTTGGCCAAAATCCAGGAGGAATTCGGGCTGCATGACTTGGCTATAGAAGATGCCTTTGCGGCGCATCAGCGTCCGAAAATCGAGGAATACGGTGACTTGCTGTTTTTGGTGTTGCATACCGCACATCTTGCGGAAGATCAGGTCGAATTCGGGGAAACCCATATTTTCCTGGGGCCGCGGTTTCTGGTGACGGTCAGGCACGGCAACTCGCGCAGTTACGGTAAAATCAGAGAACGTTGTGAGGCCATGCCCCAGCAATTGGCCAAAGGTCCCGGTTTTGCGCTGTATTCGATCATGGATTTTATCGTCGATAACTATATACCGGTTATCGATGGCTTGCAGACACGGTTCGAAGTGCTGGAGTCGGCGATTTTTCAATACCGGCCCAGCCGTCAGACCATGGAAGGCCTTTACGAACTGAAACGCGATTTGCTGCGATTGGAAGGCGTTATTAATCCGGTAACCGATATTTGTAATGAACTGATGCGCTTTTATAAAGGGGTTATTCCCAAGGAGGTGCTGGTGTATTTCCGCGATATCGCCGATCACACCAAACGCATTGACCGGACGATTCAAGGTATGCGCGAAATGTTAGTCGCGGCGATGCAAGTACACCTGACCTTTGAAACTGTAAGGCAGAACGAGGTTGTCAAACGACTGGCCGGCTGGGGAGCTATCCTGGCAATACCCACGATGGTATTTAGCTGGTACGGAATGAATTTCAGGCACATGCCGGAGCTGGATTGGGTATACAGCTATCCCCTTGTGGTCGGCGGCGTGGCGTTGGGCAGTCTGCTGCTGTATTGGCGCCTGAAAAAGGCCGGTTGGCTGTAGCTGAAATGCTTAAAAATTGCACGAGACCATCTTCATGAACAGCGAACGCCCTAATCCAGACGAACTTCTCGCCCGTGTCGAGCGGGATAAGGCCAAGGCCCGGCGGGGCCGACTGAAGATTTTTTTCGGTGCGGCGGCCGGCGTAGGTAAGACCTATGCCATGCTGCTGGCAGCAAGGGAAAGACGATCCGAAAATATGGACATCGTTGTCGGTCTGGTGGAAACCCATGGCCGAAAGGAAACGGCCATCCTGCTGGAAGGATTGGAAGTGTTGCCGCCCAAGCTGATTCAATATCGCGGGACAACTTTGCGGGAGTTCGACCTGGATGCAGCCCTCAAGCGTAAACCCTCAATCATTCTGGTAGACGAACTGGCGCACACGAATGCACAGGGTTGCAGGCATCCCAAGCGTTGGCAGGATATCGAAGAGCTCCTCGATGCCGGCATCGATGTGTATACGGCACTCAATGTGCAGCATCTGGAAAGCCTCAATGACGATATAGGCCAGATTTCCGGTATACGGGTTTGGGAAACTGTGCCGGATACGGTCTTCGAGGAGGCAACCGAAGTCGAACTGGTGGATTTGCCGCCCGACGAGTTGCTCGATAGACTCAAAGACGGCAAGGTTTATGTGCCGCAACAGGCTCAGGAAGCCATCAAAAATTTTTTCCGCAAAGGCAATCTGATTGCGTTGCGGGAATTGGCTCTCCGGCAGACCGCCAATCGTGTCGATGCCCAGATGCTGGATTACCGCGAGGATAATTCTATCCGCGAAATCTGGCAGGTTAGTGAGCGTATTATGGTTTGCATCGGCCCCAATGCCTTGGCGGAACGTCTGGTCCGTGCCGGGAAACGTTTTGCCAACAGCTTGCGCGCCGAATGGATCGTGGTCTATGTTGAAACACCCGAACTCCAACGCTTGCCGGCAGAAAAACGCGATGGCGTGCTGCGCATTCTGCGACTTGCAGAAAGGTTGGGCGCCGAAACTGTGACTTTAAGCGCGACCGATATGAGCTCCGCCATCGTCAAATTTTCCAATGAAAGAAATGTTAACAAGATCGTCATCGGGAAACCAACCCGCCGGGGATGGAAGCGATATCTGCTGGGTTCGGTGGTGGATATGCTGATTAGCGATGCGCACAACATCAATCTCTATTTGTTGGGCAGCCCCAGACCTGAAAGGGATGGCAGCAGGGACAAATCAGAGATTTCCCTGTATCGAAAAAATCCGTTGCCGGGGCTTGGCGGAAGACTGTCATCGCGAAAAAAAGACACACTGGGCTATATCTGGGCTTTGGCCGTGACTGTTGTCAGTACCGTACTTGCGCGTTTTATGTTGGGCAAGTTTGAGCTGGCCAATCTGGTTATGGTCTTTTTGCTGGGTGTGGTCTTTATTGCGACGCGTTTCGGTCGCGGCCCTTCCATTTTTGCCTCTTTTCTCGGCGTTGCGATAATTGATGTTTTGTTCGTAAAACCATATTTCAGTTTTTCGGTAGCCGATAGCCAATATCTAGTGACTCTCATGGCAATGTTAACCGTGGCGATGTTAATCAGCAATCTGATGGCTAATGTGCGCTCCCAGGCCAAGGTGGCCGGACACCGGGAGCGGCGCGCGACGGTTCTTTATGCGATGAGCAGGGATCTGACAGCAAGCCAGAGTGAGGAAGAAATCGTGCGTGCGGCGGTCCATCATCTTTATGCGGAGTTCGGCAGCCGAAACGTCATTCTCTTTCCTGACGCCAACGGTCGTATTATTTATCCTAAAGGCCAGGATATGTTTGAATCGTTGCATGCTGCCGACCTGAGCGTTGCGCAGTGGGTTATGGATCATAACGAGATTGCCGGCCAGGGAACCGATACCTTGCCGGGTGCTGAGGCTGTTTATTTTCCATTGAGCAACAAGGAAACCGTGCTGGGTGTTTTGGTTTTACTCCCTATTAATTTACGCCGGGTGTTCCTGCCTGAACAACAGAAATTGCTGGAAACTTTTCTTGGGCAGATTGCCCAGGCAATTATCCGTGTAAGGTTAACCGAGCAAGCCAGAAAAGCTCAGGTGGAAATGGAAGCCGAGCGCTTGCGCAACTCGCTGCTCAGTTCCATTTCCCATGATTTGCGAACGCCACTCGCGACCATCGTAGGGTCAGCCAGTACTTTAGTTGAGGAAGACAAGACGCTCAAGGTAGAAGACAAGCTTGGCCTGAGCCGCGCCATTCACGATGAAGCGCAACGGATGTCAAGTCTGGTCAATAATATCCTGGATATGGCGCGGCTTGATGCGGGCGTCATTGAGCTGAACAAACAGTGGTATCCGCTTGAGGAAATTATCGGAGCCGTGTTGACGCGCTTGCAAAAACGTCTCGAAGGCCGTCTGGTAACCGTTAAATTGCCGCCCGGTATCCCGATGATTTATGTCGATACGGTGATGATCGAACAGGTGTTGATCAATCTGCTGGAAAATATACTGCGTTATACACCGGAGAAAAGTCCTGTGGAGATCACGGCAGAAGCTTCTTCTGTTGCGATGGAAATCTCGGTAGCCGATCGGGGTCCGGGTATCCCCAAAGGACTAGAGAACCAGCTATTTGAAAAATTTTATCGAGTTCGCCACGAGGCGGCGCAAAGCGGGGTAGGGCTGGGTTTAGCGATTTGCCGGGCCATCATTGAAGCGCATGGAGGGAGCATTCAGGCGCAAAACCGGCCAACAGGAGGTGCCGTATTTTCGTTTATAATCCCCCTGGATCACACGCCGCCGGTGCTGGTACCCGAAGAATGAATTATTGAATAGCCATGACTAATGCCAGCCCTGTAATTGTTGTTATAGAGGATGATCCAGCAATACGCCTGTTTTTGCGAACCGGCCTCAGCGCTCATGGCTTCAAGGTGTTCGACGCTGACAGAGGCCGGCAAGGCATTGTTGAAGCAGGCGTACGCCAACCTGACATCATCATCCTTGATCTGGGATTGCCCGACATGGATGGCGTTGACGTTATCAAAACCATACGGGAATGGTCGGCCATGCCAATTATCATTTTGTCCGCACGCAGCGCAGAGCAGCATAAAATCGATGCGTTGGATGCGGGTGCCGACGATTACCTGACCAAGCCTTTTGGTTTAGGTGAATTGCTTGCCCGGATCCGGGTAGCCATGCGTCATTCGGTAAGCATTCCGGCTCAGGATCAAAGTGGTGTTTTTATCACCGGAGCGCTGAAAGTCGATTTACTGAAGCGACAGGTCGTTGTTGGCGATAGGGAAGTTCATTTGACACCGATTCAGTACCGGTTATTGTCCGTGCTGATTAAAAATGCCGGCAAGGTATTGACGCATCAATACCTGCTCAAGGAAGTCTGGGGGCCGTCTTATCGGGAAAATTCGCATTATCTTCGGATATACATGAGCCAGCTCAGACAGAAGCTGGAAACCGACCCGGCTCAGCCTCAGTATCTATTGACGGAATCGGGTGTAGGTTACCGGCTTAAGATCTAACACTCGGTGTTTTTTAAAATTGGATACCCAATTGCAAAGACTCAATATCACTCTGAAGGAGAACAGGAAGTGCAGCATCAGCTCATAACTCAACGGATAAGCTCTTCTAATTTGTCTGATATAGCTTCCAACAAGGCGGAGACAATACCGGCGCTCATGTGGCCTACGCTTCAGAGGTAATACCTGAACATTAAAGCATCGCCTTCGCACTCCTTTTTATCTGATTACCCATCAAACTCAGCCATAACACAGCCCAACAGCAGACTGTTGCTTTAACAAACAAGGGATACAGTAGTAATAAGGTTTACCCAGTGGGGTGACTTGTTGTCTTTTCAAGAATTGCAACACATGCCCGTTGTAACTTCTCATTACCCACAGGTAGCCGCAGCCCGAATCAAATCAGATAACGGTGGAATATTGCTTTCGCCACACAACCTATCCTTAACCCATCTTCGTGACTCCAGTCTCTCTAAGTTATTGATTTTTCGTTGTCAGCGGTTTTCATTTCAAAAAACTCCTTTAAAATCAGTGGTATTTTTTGACTTTGCGCTGTAGTGCCATCCATTTAGAACGGTATCTTGATTTTTTCCGGACTTGCGCTCATGCTAGCGCCATGTATATTCGCAGAACCAAAACTAAAACAGCGGAGCATGGCGACGATTCCTATACCTATCGGATCGTTGAATCCGTGCGTGAGGGCACACACGTCAAGCAACGTACGTTACTCAATCTGGGCAAAGACTTTGCTATTGAGCCCGCGCATTGGCCTTTGCTCACCGCCAGAATTGACCAGCTTCTGCAAGGCTCAGCGCCGCACCAAGCGGAGTTGTTTGCTTTAGCAGAAGAGGTAGGTCAGTTGCTGGAGGCCGCCGCCGAGCGCTATAGCGACCTCATCATCGCGAAATTGGCTCAACCTGTCTCGATAGCGACACCCGAGGCAGATTATCACCGGGTCAACATTAACCATATCGAAGCCGTTCAAGCGCGCAGCATCGGCGCCGAAACCTTGGCGTGGCATGCGGTCATCCAATTGCAACTCGATCAGAAGCTTGCTGCACTGGGTTTTAATAAAATCGATGCCGCGGCGGCATTGGGCAGCATCATCGCGCGCATGATTTCGCCCGGCAGCGAGCTGCACACCCACGCTTGGCTGCAAGCATGCACAGGTCTAGGTGAACTGCTAGAACATGACTACGGCAGCACCAGTCTGACGCGCGTGTATACCATCAGCGACAGGTTGCTCAAACACCAGCCGGCGCTGGAAGCGTTTCTGGCCGCTCAGGAGCAGACCTTGTTCGATTTAAACCGAAGCATCGTCTTGTATGACTTGACCAACACTTATTTTGAAGGCCAGTGCGCACATAATCCCAAGGCCCAGTTCGGTCGCTCCAAAGAAAAACGCCGTGATTGCCCTCTGGTCACCTTAGGTCTGGTGCTGGATGGCAATGGCTTCCCGCTCAGCAGCCAGGTCTTTCCAGGTAACGCCAGCGAACCCGCCACGTTGGCGCTGATGCTGGACGGTCTCCAGGGCAAGAATCCTTTACCCTCTGAAAAACCGGTCATTATCATGGATGCCGGCATTGCCAGCGCGGACAACATCGCCTGGTTAAGCGAGCATGGTTATCTTTATCTGGCGGTCAGCCGGGAACGCGACCTACAAGATCCCCGAGACCAGAATAATGCCCTACTGGTTCGGCACAGCGGACCGAACACTGTCAGCGTTTTCCGCACCCTCGACACAGAAACCGGGGAAACCAGGCTGTATTGCTATTCCGCTCAAAAAGCCCAAAAAGAACAGGCCATTCGCAACCGCTTCCACGTTCGTCTGGAAGCGGGGCTCGACAAGCTCAATGCCGGCTTGGGCAAAAAGGGCACGATCAAAAACTATGCAAAAATACTCGAACGCATCGGCCGTCTGCGCGAAAAAAACAGCCGTGTCGCGCAAGACTACCGTATTGAAGTCATTGCCGATGACGACAAAAACCACGCCCTTCGTATTGACTGGCAGCGTGAGCCCAACAGTGCACAGAAAGATCAGCACTGCGGGGTTTACTGTCTAAGGACTAATATGTTAATCAGCTTCCAAATTTTGCCAGTTCTTTTTAAAAAACAGCCCCCAGATTTACCAACAGAAATTTCTATCTTATTGTTTTTTAAAAATCCTAATAGATTTAATGGCTGGCAATACCAACGCTGAAACTGGAAAAAATTGGACGCTGATTAACACTTCTCGGTATTTTCAGGCGATGATTCGCTGACCCTGCCCATTCTTTCCGTGGGAGGCGTAGGTGTAATTTCGGTGGCAGCAAACATTATGCCGCGAGTGATAGACGAACTGGTAGCCAGTTTCATGCGCTTAGATTTGAATCAGTCCAGGACTATCATGCATGCTATTCATGGTTTTTGCCGCACCTTATTAAAATCGGGTTCAAATCCGGCCCCCATTAAATCGATCATGAACCGCGTCGGTGTGAAGGTAGGATCATGCCGTAAACCAATAGTGGATTTAACTAACGATAAGGCGGCAACGCTTTTCCATGAGCTGTAGATGATGAAAACCAGGCTTGCCACACATCATATTCCTTATGATGAAGTCCTAAATCACTTATGACACTGCTCTGGAATAACAATAATGGTGGAATTAGAAGCATACATCAGACTGCGGGCCCGGCTTCCATCATTGGTAGACCCTATCGCCCCATGCCGTTTTTCATTAGACTGACTGAACATCGAAGTTCCGAAGAGCGGCAGCGTATCGTCTTTGTTTGTGCAATGTCGGTGGGTAGGCTGATTGCCCACAAAGGAGGCAAGTTGGCTTCGGTTTTTCTAACACCCGTTAATGAAAAAACTTGTTTGGTATTCAGCGAGGCTTCGTTCGCTACCTTGCCCGACATCGTGATCGTCATATTCAAATCCGTCACTCCGTCATGGATTGCCTGATACGTTAGAGTGTGAAGCGAATCCGAAGCTAATGGCGACACCAAGGTAACATTCCTGTCACTGGATATCCACATTACGGTAAGTATAACGGCTTATAATAGTTCGTGCTTAGCGGATACGGAGACCCTATGATTTATTGGCTGTGGCAGCTATCAGTTGAATTCAGGGTAACAAAAAACAGGAAAGACAATGACGAAAGCCCCATAGTCGATTAAAATGCATACGTTTAATAACGTATCCTCAGTTATTCCCTGAAGTCTCAAACACTCTACATGACAAAATTCATTTTCATTACCGGCGGCGTGGTCTCCTCGCTCGGCAAAGGCATTGCGGCATCGTCGCTGGCCGCCATTCTTGAGGCCCGTGGCCTGAAAACTACAATGACCAAGCTGGATCCCTACATTAACGTCGATCCAGGCACCATGAGTCCTTTTCAGCATGGCGAGGTGTTTGTCACCGAGGATGGCGCGGAAACGGATCTGGATTTAGGTCATTATGAGCGCTTTCTTAAAACCACCATGGCCAAAAAGAATAATTTCACCACCGGCCAGGTCTATGAAAGCGTGCTGCGCAAGGAGCGCAAAGGCGAATATCTGGGCGCGACGGTACAGGTGATTCCGCATATCACCGACGAAATAAAACGCCGTATTTACAAAAGTGCCGAAGGCATGGATGTGGCGCTCATTGAAGTCGGCGGTACGGTGGGCGATATTGAATCGCTGCCGTTTTTGGAGGCTATCCGTCAAATGCGCGTGGAGCTGGGGGCTGAACGCTCGCTGTTTATTCACTTAACATTAGTGCCTTATATTCGTTCGGCCGGGGAACTTAAAACCAAACCGACCCAGCACTCCGTCAAAGAGCTGCGCACCATTGGTATTCAGCCTGATATATTGATCTGCCGTTCGGAACAGCCGCTTCCCATCAGCGAACGCCGCAAAATTGCTTTGTTTACCAATGTTGAGGAAAAAGCCGTGATTTCCGCGGTTGATGCCGATTCGATATATCGCATTCCGCTTGTTATTGCATGAGCAAGGTCTGGATAATATAGTCGTCAACAAGCTGCGGCTGGATGTACCACCCGCTGATTTAAGCGAATGGGAGGCTGTCGTCGAAGCGTTGACGCATTCCAGTCATGAAGTCAATATCGCCATTGTCGGCAAGTATGTCGATCATACCGATGCGTATAAATCGCTCAATGAAGCCTTGATTCATGCCGGCATCCGCACCCGCAACAAGGTCAATATTCACTATATTGACTCGGAAATCATCGAAGATGAAGGCGTATCCAGACTGAAAAATGTCGATGCCATTCTGGTGCCCGGCGGCTTTGGTGAGCGCGGCATCGAAGGCAAGATTGCAACGGTCAGATATGCCCGGGAAAATAAAATTCCTTATCTGGGTATATGTTTAGGCATGCAGGTTGCCGTTATTGAATATGCGCGTGATGTCGCGGGCCTGGAAGGCGCGCACAGCACCGAATTTTTGCCCAAATCACCGCATCCGGTTATCGGCCTGATCACCGAATGGATGGATGAAGATGGCCAGCTTGAAACCCGCAATGAAGACTCCGATTTAGGCGGAACCATGCGCCTGGGCGGTCAGCAATGCCGTTTGCAGAGCAATTCACTGGCGTTTCAAATGTATCAGAAAGATGTGATTACCGAGCGCCACCGTCATCGTTATGAATTTAACAACCAGTATTTTGACAAACTGGAAAAAGCGGGTTTACGGTTTTCAGGCAAATCCATTGATGGCCGCCTGGTTGAAGTCATCGAAATCCCTGATCATCCCTGGTTTCTGGCCTGTCAGTTTCACCCCGAATTTACCTCAACGCCACGCAAAGGCCACCCCTTATTTTCCGGCTTTGTCGTTGCGGCAGCCAAACATAAACAGGAAACAGCACAATGAAATTATGTGGTTTTGAAGCCGGTTTAGATCAACCGTTTTTTTTGATTGCCGGCCCCTGTGTGATCGAAAGTGAACAACTGGCACTGGATACGGCGGGCTATTTGAAAGAAGTCACCACGGCATTAAATATCCCCTTTATTTACAAGTCGTCTTTTGACAAGGCCAACCGGTCTTCACACGAAAGTTACCGTGGCCCCGGTGTAGAGCAGGGTCTTCAGATACTGGAAAAGGTCAAACAGCAAATCGGTGTGCCGGTATTGACTGACGTCCATGAAGACACCCCGCTGGCCGAGGTGGCTGCCGTGGTGGATGTCATGCAGACGCCGGCGTTTTTATGCCGGCAAACCAATTTTATTCAGCAAGTCGCCGCCCTGGGTATCCCGGTAAACATCAAGAAAGGCCAGTTTCTGGCGCCCTGGGACATGGTGCATGTCGCCAATAAAGCCAAGGCCACGGGCAATCAGCAGATTATGGTATGCGAGCGCGGCGTGTCATTCGGTTATAACAATCTGGTGTCCGATATGCGTTCACTGGCGGTCATGAGAGACACCGGCTGCCCTGTGGTTTTTGATGCCACCCATTCGGTGCAATTACCGGGCGGGCAGGGCACATGCTCAGGCGGGCAGCGTGAATTTGTGCCGGTATTGGCAAGAGCCGCCTTGGCCGTGGGTATTTCAGGTTTGTTTATGGAAACGCATCCGAATCCGGCTGAAGCCAAAAGTGACGGTCCCAATTCGTGGCCGCTACACAGAATAAAAGAATTATTAGAAACATTAGTAACCATCGACCGGGCTGTCAAAGCAAGCAGCCTGATAGAAACAACCTTATAGGAATCATAAATGGCCAAAATAGTAGATATTCGTGCAAGAGAAATCCTGGATTCACGCGGTAATCCGACCCTGGAAGCCGATGTTGTTTTAGCATCCGGCGTCATTGGCAGTGCCATGGTGCCCTCCGGCGCATCCACCGGCGAGCGTGAAGCGATCGAATTGCGCGATGGCGATAAAAAGCGGTATTTGGGCAAAGGCGTGTTGAATGCGGTCAGCAATGTCAATACTGAAATCCGTGCCGCCTTGCTGGGTATGGATGCGAATGATCAGGCCGCCATTGACAACAAAATGATTGCGTTGGATGGCACCGACAACAAAGCCCGTTTAGGCGCGAACGCGATTTTATCGGTGTCCATGGCAGTTGCGCACGCAGCGGCCAAAGAAGCCGGCGTGCCTTTATATCAATATCTGAACACCAGCGGCGAATTCATCATGCCTGTGCCGATGATGAACATCATCAACGGCGGCTCACATGCCGACAACAGCGTGGATTTGCAAGAATTCATGATTCTGCCGGTCGGCGCGCCGACGTTCCGTGAAGCCATCCGCTACGGCGCGGAAGTCTTTCATAACCTGAGCAAAGTCTTAAAATCCAGAGGTTTGGCAACCACTGTCGGCGATGAAGGCGGTTTTGCACCGAATCTGTCTTCCAATGAAGAAGCCATTGAAGTCATTTTGGAAGCCATTGAAAAAGCCGGCTACAAAGCGGGCGTCGATATTTTCTTAGGCATGGACGCGGCCAGTTCCGAGTATTACAAAAACGGCCGTTATGAATTATCCGCCGAAGGCAGAAGTTTTGATTCTATTGAAATGACCGATTTCTTCGTGGATTGGGTAGAGAAATATCCGATTATTTCCATTGAAGACGGCCTGGATCAAAACGACTGGGCGGGCTGGAAAAACCAAACCGAAAAATTGGGCAAAAAAGTGCAATTGGTCGGTGATGATTTATTCGTGACCAACCCTGCGATTCTGAAAGAAGGCATCGACAAGGGCATTGCCAATTCCATTTTGATTAAAGTCAATCAAATCGGTACCTTAACAGAAACCCTAGCAGCCATTAACATGGCGCATGCGGCCGGTTACTCAGCAGTAGTTTCACACCGTTCCGGCGAAACCGAAGACACCACCATTGCCGATCTGGCCGTGGCAACCGGTACTGGCCAAATCAAGACCGGTTCGTTAAGCCGTTCTGATCGCGTTGCCAAATACAACCGCCTGATGAAGATTGAAGAAGAATTAGGCGCCAAGGCCAAATACGCCGGACGCAGCGCTTTCAAAATGCTTTAAAAGAAATTAGACGAAAGGCGAAAGGCAAACGCTGAAAAACCGTGAGCCTTTAGTCTTTCGACTTTAGCCTTGGGTCACTATGAAAATTCTCATCACCATCATTATCCTGCTGATCATTCATTTCCAATACCGGTTATGGTGGGGCGATGGCAGTATGCGCGAGATCGAAGCCTATCAGCAGCGCCTCGATGACCTGAAGAAACAAGTGCAGGAAAAAAAGGAGCGCAATGATGCACTGTACGCCGAAGTGCTCGATTTAAGAAAAGGCCAGGAAGCCATAGAGGAGCGCGCTCGCGATGAATTAGGGATGATTAAGGAAGGCGAGACGTTTTTCCAGGTGATTGAATAAACTTTAAGTAACACGTCCGCTGTTGCGGATTTTTAAGTATTTTTCACCACGAAGAGCACGAAGATCACGAGAGTTTTATATTTGTCATTCGAGGACGAGGGCTGCACTCGTGGAACACTTACGTCTCGATCGCTTCTGCATTACACGTCAAGCAATCGTCCCGCTGGTCGAAAGACAGCAAGCCTTGCACCTTGAACCTTGTGCCTAATTCTAAAATGACTGATTCAATAAAATTCTGGGGTGTCGTCCCTGCGGCCGGGGTCGGCAAGCGTATGCAGGCGGACAGGCCCAAACAATATCTGGAGCTGGCCGGAAAAACGGTCATCGAGCAAACCCTGTTGCGCTTGCTGCAAGCCAATGTGTTTGAAACGATCGCCGTTGCCATTTCCCAGGAAGATCCTTATTGGCCTGAACTGGACATTTCAAGGCATGAAAAAATCCTGACCGCGGCAGGCGGCAAGGAACGGGCAGATTCCGTGTTGTCCGCATTAAAATCGATCAAAGATAAAGCTTCGGATAAGGACTGGGTGCTGGTGCATGATGCCGCCAGGCCCTGTATCACCAGCGCTGATATTCAGCATCTCATTACCTCCCTGGTCAATGATGACGTGGGCGGCATTCTGGCTTTGTCATCTCATGACACCTTAAAAAATGTCCAGCATGGGCGCATTGCCGGCACCCTCGATAGGACCCATATCTGGCGGGCATTAACCCCGCAAATGTTTCGTTACGGCCTGTTAAAGACAGCATTGGAAGCCGCCGAAGGCAATCCTGCCATCACGGATGAAGCCAGTGCTTTGGAATTAAAAGGTTTGCAACCTAAAATCGTCGAAGGCCGCCCGGACAACATTAAAATCACCCGGCCCGAAGACTTACTGCTAGCACAATTTTATCTGGAGCAACAATGATCAGAGTAGGACACGGTTATGACGTGCATCGTTTTAAAGAGGGCGGCGAGGTTATTCTCGGCGGCGTACACATACCCTATGAACAGGGCCTGGAAGCGCATTCCGACGGTGACGTGGTGTTGCACGCCTTGTCCGATGCCTTGCTGGGAGCTGCCGCTTTGGGCGATATCGGCAAGCATTTTCCGGATACCGATCCTGACTTTAAAGGCGCCGACAGCCGGGTTTTATTGCGTCATGTATACGGCATCGTTCAGGAAAAAGGCTATCGACTGGTGAATGCCGACATCACCATCATCGCCCAGGCCCCGAAAATGGCGCCGCATATTGCCGCCATGTGCCGCAATATTGCCGATGATTTGAACGTTGATGTCGATTGCGTCAATGTCAAGGCGACCACCACCGAAAAACTCGGTTTTGAAGGTCGTAAAGAAGGCATTGCCGTGCAGGCCGTGGTGTTGATCGGAAAATAAGCATACTACACGAATGTAGTAATCGCCTTCTGACTCTTAAGCCGAAACGACCAACCTCCTTGGCAATTGTCCTTGCCTTTGAAAATTAAAAAACTAGCCGAATCACTTTCCCCTAGTGCAAACTATTAAAATTCCCGTCTGGCCCTACGCCTACGGGCAACCTTCCGGCCAGGGTAAGATCCGTAGCGTACCTGAAGATTTTATCGTCAGGGAAAATCTCTCTTTTGAGCCATCCGGTTCCGGCGAGCACTCCTTTTTACAGATACAGAAAACCGGCGAAAATACCGAATATGTGGCCCGGCAACTGGCCCGGTTTGCCGGCGTCAGGCAGCGCGATGTCAGTTATGCCGGATTGAAAGACCGGCATGCGGTTACCACGCAATGGTTCAGCGTCTGGTTACCGGGCAAAGCTGACCCCGACTGGTCACTGTTTGAGTCAGACAGCACCCGGGTGCTGCGGGCCGTTCGTCATGCCCGAAAATTGAAGCGGGGCGTGTTGTCGGGCAACAGCTTTGAGCTGAATATCCGGGACTGGCAGGGTGATAAAGACAAAACCATTGCCCAACTGCAATTGATCAAGGTCAACGGCATTGCCAACTATTTCGGTACCCAGCGTTTTGGTCATGAAGGGCAAAATGTCACGAAAGCCTTGAGTTTATTTCAGGGCATGAAAACAGGGCGTGAGCAACGCAGCATTTACCTGTCAGCGGCACGCTCCTATTTGTTTAATCAGTTGCTGGCGTACCGGGTCGAACAGCGGAACTGGAATCAGCCCGTTGCCGGCGATACCTTTGTATTCGACCAGTCACACAGCTATTTTAAATCAGAGCAGCCGGATCAGGACATTGTCCGGCGGCTTTCCGCCAACGTCATACACCCGACCGGGCCGTTATGGGGCAGGGGAGATATGAGCGTATCGGCTGATGCGCTAGCCATCGAGCAGGCCGTAATTGAGCGTTACCCTGACATTGCTCAGGGCCTGCTTAAATCTGAGGTGGACATGGACAGGCGTGCGTTACGGGTTTGTGTACAGGATTTGCAATGGCAATTTATAAACGACGCTGTCTTGCAACTGCGTTTTACCTTACCGGCAGGGAGCTACGCGACTTCGGTGTTGCGTGAGATTGTCATATAAAACGCTGGATTTGGTCTGACATTTAATACCAATTCAAACTGGCAATGACTGGCTTAACCACCTTCGAATTGCGCCACGCACCATTATTGATCTTCGGGCGCCGATAAATCCAGGAAATGGGTGGTCACGGGCGGGGGATTGCTGCTCTCTTGGCTGATACGGCTGCTGTGATCAACCACGCCGGGATTTGTTTCAGGCGGGGGCAAGTGCGTACTGTTGCTTACCACGGGAGCTGAATTTGCAGCCGGGCTGATGGCTTTAGGGGTGCTGTCAACAGGTACCGGATTTTCGGGCGTGCTGACCGGTTTGCTGTCATCGCTGGCTTCGGCATTCACCTCTTCCAGCAGGTCAAAGCCGTCATCTTCGGGGACATTGCCGTCATTGACCAGATATTCGCGATGCTGCTGATACGAATCCTTGATAAAGTCATAACGATCGACTGCACCTTCATCGACGATTTTCTCAGTGGTCATCAGGCCGGCGCGGGTATCGGTGACGTCGAGTGTGCTGGAAGCCACCGAGACGGCGTTGATAGCGCCGCCGGACAGCAAAAACGCATAGGTGGTCGGATCCAGCAAGGCATCACCCAGCATGCCTACGGCATCGCGGGGTGAGCTGGCGCCGGCAAAAGGCAAGACCAGATAAGGACCGGAGGGGATGCCCCAATAGCCCAGAGTCTGACCAAAGTCTTCATTGTGTTTGGGTAAATCCAGCTTTTGGGCGACATCAAAAATACCGATGACGCCTGCTGTGGTGTTAATCAAAAAACGACTGGCATCCATGCCGGCCTGCAGCATTTTAAATTGCAGCAGATCGTTGACAGTGACGCCTATGTCATTCAGATTGCTGAAGAAATTGGTCACGCCTTCATCGACTGAATCGGAAGTTGCCCATAGATAACCCTTGGCCATGGGTTTTAAAACGGCATCATCGAGATCATCGTTAAACGACTGGGCGCCCCGGTTCCAGCCTTCCAAGGGGTCAGTCGAGCGGGTTTCGGCGGTGGGCGTGCTCGCACAACCGGCCAGTGCGCCTGAGATAAGCAGACTTGTCAACAATAGGCGGGGCTTGATCGGGTGTTTCATGTCGTCAGGATACCTGTGTGTGCTGGGTTGGAGATGCGCTGGGTAAAGTATAGCCCGATAAGCAGGCTATAAAAACAGGTTTGTTACTATCGAGCGTCATGCGGGAAGGGCTCCCGCGTGGACGTTTGGGCGGCTGTTTTTAGGGATTGGTGTGTATGTCTATTTGTCAGCAGCAGATTTTTTGATTCAAGGGTCGTTTATCCCAATTGAGCAACTTGGCGGTCAGTTGGGCCAGGCGCTGTAATTCGCCTCGCGTCATTTTCGATAAAATCAGCAGGGGCATACGGCGGCGCAACAGATCTTCCAGATGCACAACCATTTCATGCTGGGCGCAGAAAATCAAATCGGCGCTGATAAACGGCAGGGTGCTTGTGATCCTGTTTGCCAAATCAGGTGTCTGCTCGATGAGCTGAAAAATTCCGCTAACACGATGGCCGTGCCGGCGTAACAGCCAGTGTGCGCTTTCCGTGTCGATGCCAAGCCTGTTTGCCTGTATTAAAACAGACGCCAGGTATTCGTCATAGCGGTCAGCTGGCAGCCAGGGGAAAGCTTTGCCAAAGGTTACACAGGGCGCCGTAATACCCAGATTTTTGCAAACCGTATCGACAATGACTTCGGCATCTTCTCTGGCAGAAGTTAATTTGCCGCCGATCGAAGAAAGCAGGCCATTGGCTGAGGTAGATAGTTCCCAGTCCCGGCTGACGGTCGAAGGAGAGTCTTGATGGCTTTGCTTTAACACCCGCAAACCGGCGTAGCGGCCAATAAGGTCCTGCCTTGTCCAGTTTGTTGTCTTGAGAAAATGGTTCACCTCGGTAAGCAGATAATCTATATCCTCGGCCTCGACAGTGACCTGGTCAATATTGCCGTGATAATCGGTATCGGTTGTACCTAACAAGGTCATTCCGTACCAGGGAATCAGGAAAAAAACCCGGCCATCGGAGTGGGCGGTCAATAGCAGTGCTTCAGTGAGACCTGTTCCGGGCAGGATTAAATGCACGCCTTTTGACAGACGGTAGGTATTGCCGGCTTCAAGCGTTGCCGACCATTGGCCTGCGCTATTGACAATTTGACGGGCGAATACTTTGCCGGTTTCGCCGGTAACCTTGTCCTGACAAACAGCGCCACAAAGCTGGTTATGGTTTTGCAAAAAACCGGTAACTTGACAATAATTCAGACAAACCGCGCCGGCGGACTGGGCTCCGCTTATTAATTCGAGTACCAGCCGGGCGTCATCGGTTTGGGCATCGAGATAGGTAAATCCACCCGTTAAACCCGCCGTGTCGAGAATAGGGAAGCGTTCTGCAAAATCGTTGGGGGCATGATATTGGTGCTGCTGGCTTTTCGGTACATTCGCTGCAAGCAGGTCATATAGCAGCAGGCCTACTTTCAGCCGGAATGAGCCTAAGCGGCTGTGTTGATAAACCGGTATACCAAAACGTAGCGGCCAGATCCGGTGCGGTGCAGTTTGCAACAGCATTTGCCGTTCGCTAAGGGTTTTTCTAACCAGTTTGAAATCGAGGGTTTCCAGATAACGCAGGCCGCCGTGGACCAGCTTGCTGGATGCCGAAGAAGTGGCACAGGCCCAGTCGCCCTGATCGACGACAGCGACTTTCAGATCACGCAAGGCAGCATCGTAAGCTGTCCAGGCGCCATAAATGCCGCCGCCGTAAACCAGCACATCAAAGTGCCGGTCTTTAAGTGCTGAGAAATCCCGTTGCATAAATCAGAGCCGTTGCAAAGTTTTGCGGGGGCTTAAAAAATCAGGCGAAGAAGAGCCTAACTGCCGAAATTAATCCGATAATCTAAATGAGCAGCGATGTGCCAATATAAGTCCATCGAATTTCCGGTCGAATGCACATAACCCAAAGGCGAGGGCAATCGACTACGGCGTGCCATTTTGGATAGAGCGAAATCTCTACGGTCAGGAAAAATAGCTTGGCAGTTTTGCCGCCAGGCTATTTTTCTGCTCTCAAGCAACAATGATTTATTTCATCATTGATCTTTTGAATCCACGATCCAATTTGCTATTGGCCTCTTGAGATAATTGAGCTGCCTGATTGGCTGCGGCTTCTGCGGCTTCTGCTTTTGCAGCCGCATCATCTGCTGTAGTTTTTGCGCTGGCGGCATCAGCGGATGCTTGTTTTACAGAAGTGTCCAAGCCATTAACTTGCGACTGCAAATTTTCAACATCTGAAGTAGTTGCGCAAGCTGCAAGCTGACTGAAAACCAGGGCAACAATTGATAACTTTATTACTTTTTTCATATTAGTTTTTCCTTATTCAACATTATTACTGTAAATTTACCCGATATTTCCAAAACCGAATTCTGTCTTTATTGAATGATGAGCGGTAAATGTTCATCTCCAAAGCCATCGCGACCAAGATTACGCACAAGCCGCTACGGTTGAGCATAGATTACAGATTCAAGATGAGAGAAAACCTGTTGATTTGATTAAGATCCGATGAAGATTGGGTTTATGG
>CAVOJU010000007.1:0-81768 GCA_963696315.1 uncultured Gammaproteobacteria bacterium | reverse complement strand
GTGCCACTTTCAGGTCGCCGCCTACTGGTGGCTTCGGGGAGGGCAGCGTAGAAGGCACCTGGGGATCACAGCTCAAGAGCGCTGGCTAAGATGGCCTGATCGTTGTCGGCAAGCCACAAAGTCCGGCTATATCTGGATCATCAACGGCAGAATAGAGATTCGTGACCCCGATAAGTACCTGGCTACAGACAACTATGATTGCATTCGCCTCTCCTCGGCGAAACAGACCCGAGATTAGTTGTGTGCAGCATCGGCCCGCTGGGTTAGAAAAGGGTGTTTCTGGCGGTCATCATGACATAGTAATGCAAGGCACGCCGCTGCCAAAGGCGGGAAAGGTATCCTGATGGGTTCTGGCAATTTGAAATCCGTCGTCGTGCGAGGGGCGAGGTCGCGAAGGACGACACCCTACCGAAACCCATCCTGACAGAGAATCGCGTACCGGGCGGAGCACAAGACAAACTTTCCCCAATTGAGATTATGCTTAAGGACTACTGATCCTCCGGCGGCTGGACTACGGAAGGCGTTCCCATGGTTGAGAAATTGCCGACACGCGATCGATCCTAAGAGGACCTCTCCGAGTCTGTACGCGGTGGATCTTAGGTCTAGTCAGAGAGTCGCCTGAACCATTCCCAGGGGACTTGCGCGGCAAGCTTCGCTCTGACGTTCCGAGGGCTGCCAGCGGCGCTCTAGGGTTCGTCGAAAACGCCAGCCCGATTAGAGGGCGCCGTTTCGCCAATGCGCATCCCCATTTCCAGCACGGGGAATTGCCGCCGCCATCTAACCTAGAGTCCAGATATGCAGGAGATGCATCTCCCCCGGTGACGACAGTGGAGGGCTCTAGCTTTCTCGAAGATACCTGACTGAGGGATTTGCCAGCCATGGGGCACGGAGTTAATAGCGGTGGCTCCTTCGGGAGACATTCGCACATCCACCGTGACGCGGTCTGCAGTGCGGCTCGTGCAGTACGGCTGCTCCGTGGACTCAGTTGGGACATGTGTTACCCAAGTCCGCTGGACGACGCTGGACCTGGTGCCAGGAAGTGTCACTTCCCTTGAGGCTACACGGATCGGTAGAATTAGACGAGTGAACAACGTGTGGCGCCTTCGCATGGAGGCCAGCAGTGCAGTCTGACAGTACGACACAGAGTTTCTTGGGAAGTCGAGTCTTCAAAGCACTCTCAGTTGCCCTCTTCTCTGTAATGGTTTCGGCTGTCGTAGCCGTTAATCCGACCCGCGGATCATCTCAGGGACCGATACTGGTTCGAGTGACCACTACTCCAGAGTCCGTTGAATGGGCTTGAAAAAGCTTCGGACGCGTTCAATGCGACCAAGCCAAGAGTTGGTAACAGGTCGTTGCTAGTGTCTGTGGAATTGTTCGGTGAAACAGGAAGGGCTGTTGAAGCCGCCCGCCAGAGCCTGACTAGCGAAGACCCGTACTCTGCTATTGTGGTCAAGACCCCAAGACCTAATGCCTCGTCACTAAAAGTCTGGCCGCCCGCAGCTATGCCCCAAAGACCGTTGCCAGAACCTATCTAGTTGGAGTCATCAGGGCCGAGTACGCATCGCCGCTTGCAGAGCAGGTTGGACACGCGGAAATCTCAGTTATGGACCTTGCGACGCTCTTCGACCATAGTCTACCGGTAGATTTGCCATTGCACAGGTGTCCAGCGGTAGGCCTACCTGGGGGAGCAGCACGATCGGACAGCGACTCGGACGGGCGTTCGCGGCCTTTTTCTCTGCAGCGACGCTGCAGGGAAGAGACTCTCCACTTCTAGGTGACAACGCGCTTGCTTCCGGTCTCAGAGATTTCTACGCCGCAGTCAACACGGCAAGACCGACTTTCTACCTCGTCGGCCAGGATATGGTGAAGTATGGTCCGACCGGGCCGAGCGCTGCCGAGACCGCCAGAGACGATCGCACTCCGCACAGCGGACTCGCTCTCGAGCAAGGGACAGACACTGCGAATACTCTATCCTGACTATGGAGCGGAGATGCGGTTCGAGTACCTGACTCCTGAGCCCGCGTATTCCATTCGGACCAGCCCCGGCGCAAGCCCCTGGAATTCAGCTTTGCCGCTGACCACACTCGGACGCTGCTGCGAATGCTTGCCCGGCTTGACTGACAGGGCTTCACCCCCGATTGCCGCGCCGCACCAGGCAAGGACGAGGCCCCAGGCAATACACCTCATACCTGCCGTAGGCCGGGAGAGGGGTTTGTACCGATCCTCTTTGGGAACTGGTATCACGTTCATGGCGGCCCAGCTTAGCGCGACGCGGCGTAATTGACAGTGGGAAGCGCGACTGACGAAACAAACAGTACCCTGCAGCCGCTGATGGGCTTTGGCGCCATCGCACGGTTGGCTTGATTGCTTGCAGGCAGCGAACATCCAACCTCCAACGTTCAACGTTCAGCTAACACCGAACATCCGAGGGGCTGGGACGACGAGGCTTATGGGGGCGGCGTCGGTCGCGGGACCGACGCGCTGTGAGCGAGCGGCCACCGGTGGTGCGAACCTGGATTCAGAGTTGCGGGGGGTTGCCTGTCGCCTGCCGTTCGAGTTTCAGGGGTCTTCCAAGGTCGGCGGCAGTTGGTTCAGATGCCGGGTGGCCTTGAACTTTCCATTGAAATCCCGAAAGCCCGATTGACTTGCGCTTCGGTCAGACCTGTTGCCTTGCACACCTCCGGGATGTCTATCCGGTTAGCCCAGGGGTAGAGCAGCAAATCGAGCTGGTGGTAGGGCATGCGAAAAAACCATTCCTCGTCCGTCACCGGTGCGCTGTAGGTGTCGGGGCAGGGGGCGCGTTGGAGGATCTCCTCAATGACGCCCAGGTGCCGGGATAGCTGAAATACCTGGTTCTTGTAAAGGTGGGCGATGGGCTCGATGTCCACCCCGCCATCGCCATACTTGACGAATAAGCCCCTGCAGCGCTTCGCTCTTGTTTGTGGTGCCGCAACAAGGTAGTTGAGTTTTTCCGCGTAGTAATACTGAGTCACCATTCGCATGCGTTGCTTCGTGCAGGTGGCGGCGATGATGCCCCGGGATTGCTCGCCATTGAGCACGGCCGTCTTCAGCCCCTCGCGGATCCACCACGGTTAGCATAAACACGTTGAAGCTGTCCTTGTTCAGAAGGTCCCCAGGGAGGGAGATCTTGAGCTTCCAGCCTTCGCCGAATTCAGGGAAGATCGAGCGGGCGACGGCATCCCTCTTCTCATAGGTTCCAAAGCCCTGCAGGGCGGGGGTGATATCCACGGTTTCAGTGCGTATTCCAAGCTGGGCCGCGTGCTTTGCGGCGAAGGTGGCGCTCTCGGGACTGGATTCCTTATCGGGCAGCAGCAAGCCCAGGACCTTGTCCTTGCCGACGGCCTTACCGAGAGGGCGGCGCTCAGGGCCGAATCGATGCCGCCGCTGATGCCGAGGACAATCCCCTGCCGGCGCAGGGCGCGCATGTGCCGATATACGTTTTGATACGGGCAAACATTCTATTGATGATATTTACAGTGTGCTGAAAGAGAAAAAAGTTATCTACTGAATTTCATTAAGGCTGGTGTTGCCCCTCCATGCCGGAAGCGCGGGCACGGCAAGAGGTGCGCCCACTCATATTCAAATCATAATGACCGGTTTTGAATTACTTAAATAGTCAAATGCGATTGCCCTGTAATAGCCGCCTTCCACCAGATCAAAGCCGGCAGTCCGGGCTAATAAATCAGATTCTGTATCATCGATTTCTTGCAGGATACTTTGTCCGCCTACTGAAGCCACGCTTGTATTCAACTCATTTAATCTTGGTATCAAGGCATAGTCATGCACTTGGTCCTCTATATTTTGTGCTGATAAGCTCACATAATTTGGGGATATCTTTGCAATTACATCAAACGCGTCACTATCCTGGTCAAGGTAATCGAATTTAAGCGCAATTTGATAACCTCGACGTCGATAATTATTCAAGCCATTAATCAGTTCCTGATAGTATCGGCCATATTGGCTGTTAACGGCCAATACTATGGCGACATTTTTAGTTTCCAATCCACACTGCACTATCACTTCTTCAAAATAGGCGCCATGATCCTGTTTAATGCCCAATATGTGTCGTGGATCAACCTCCAAAAACAGCAAGCCTTGCAAATGCGGTAAAGTCAGATAATTCAGCATGTGCACGGTACGCGACAAACGGTCAAAGTTAATGATCGATTCAAAATCAGTTGTTGTTTCGGAATTATTAGCCAACAACGTTTCGATTTCGTTTGCGTGCAGATGCTGGGTTTTATTGGCGGCAACCGAAATATGCGCCGTATGACCAACAATCACCGTAGGCTCCAACGCCTGCCGTAGGGGTGTAAACGAACTATCGATCCGAACCGGGCCAAAGAGACCGCTTACTTTGCCTTCTTCTAGAACAAAGGGGCGCAAATTGGAGCGATGTTCTCGCTCGAGCCGGTCATTAAAATAGTCCACTAAACCTTGTAACGGCATAAACTGGTTTCCAATTTACAATCAATCAATACAATAAGTTGCAGACGTGCTGATTTCTAGTGAGTTGTCAACTCTCACTAACGAAAAAAAAGCCTATAGCCAGCCATAAAACATCCGTGTGTCAAAAGCTGAAACTTATTTAACGGCTCTTCTCCTGCTATTGGAAAATAGCTTAATGCAGTTATTTTTTATAATAAAGCAACATAAACAGATTTATATATCTTATAAACAGAATAAGGCGTTTTTTAAAATGCTGCACCGCAGACTCTAGAATGCAGGCATTCAGAAAAATTCTGTCTCATTGATGAGTCTTAAAGAGCCAGTCTCCTGGCTAGTTACAGGGCTATATATACGCCATGTGCCATTCCGAGCAGAGCGTGAAATCTTAAGCCTGAACTTAGTCTCGAGTGCTTAAGATTTCTCCCTGTGGTCGAAATGACAAAAAAACAAATGGTTTTTGAGAAAACACTGAATAGCAACATATCTGCAATGTGATACACCCAAGCTTTATTATTGTTGTTTAGCGCTCCATCTTTATCAGAGAAATAGATATAGACATCATTAATTAACATTAAACGCTCTACAGCCTCACTGATATAGTGGCTCAATTCTAAATACACTGAACCTAGACATCGCGATCATTTTTTTAATGGTATTGAGTTGTAGGGAACTCTATGATTTCTCAAGCAAGAAAAGACAGTAAAGCACAACTTACGGCTGAAATCGCCGATCAGATTGCTCTTGCTTTGCAAGGAATCCAGTTTGGATCGGTAGAAATTGTCATACACGATGGCAAAATTGTGCAAATCGAACGCCGAGAGAAGTTTCGCTTTGATGAACATTTGGCACTTACTAAATAGAGTGCTCAATCCAATTCCTATCGTAAAAGCGACAAAAATTTTTCTAAAAGTGATTGCTGATTTGGCCTGATCACCAAAGGTACAACCATGCCGCATAGACGTTTCAAAAGAAGTCAACCAAAACCTACAATTAGCACGCTTCCAGGTCTGGGCATGGATCAACAGCACCTGATACATGATTTCAAGCGTTATTACAATCAGAGACTCGGCAGGGATGAAAAATGCCGCTCGCTACACTATGCCTATGAAGCTCTGTCACTGGCCGTAAGCGACCGGCTTATCGAACGGTGGAAAGCTACTTATAACACCTACAAAGATGCGGATTGCAAAAGAGCTTTCTATTTCTCGATGGAATTTTTAATAGGCCGCAGACTTAGTAATGCCATGCTTAATCTGGGTATTAATAATGCCGTTGAGAGTGCGATGTATGAACTGGGACTGGAACTTGAAGAGTTGATTGATGCGGAGCCGGATGCAGGACTCGGCAATGGAGGCTTGGGTCGTTTGGCCGTCTGTTTGATTGATAGTTGTGCAACCTTGCAATTGCCGGTGACCGGTTATGGCTTGCGCTATGAATATGGCATGTTTACCCAGGTTATTATTAATGGTGAACAGGTGGAAGAACCTGATCACTGGTTACGTAACGGCAATATCTGGGAAATTGAGCGGCTTGAGTATAAGCAAGTCATTAAATTTGGCGGGCGCACAGAGGCCCACATCGATGAAAACGGTCATAGACGGGTATGCTGGATAGATACGCACGATGTATTCGCAGTGCCTTATGATACCCCGATTCCTGGCTACCAAAATGGCACTGCGAATACCTTGCGGTTATGGAAAGCCACGGCAACAGACGTTTTTGATTTGCAGGAGTTTAATGAGGGTGATTACGTAGAAGCGGTTGCTGCAAAAAATACCGCTGAAAACATTACTATGGTGCTGTATCCGAATGATGCCAATGAAAACGGCAAGGAATTGCGGCTGCGTCAGCAATATTTACTGGCTTCTGCCAGTTTACAGGATGTTATCGCAATGTGGATAGGCCGGCATGGCCGTGATTTTTCCAATTTTGCAGCGAAAAACTGCTTTCAGTTAAACGATACCCATCCCAGTATTGCAGTTGCAGAACTCATGCGCTTGTTAATGGATATTCACGGTTTGGGTTGGGATAAAGCCTGGACTATCACGCGTAACACCATGGCCTATACCAATCATACACTGTTACCCGAAGCGCTGGAACGATGGCCGGTCAATCTGTTTAAACAGCTATTGCCAAGACTGATGGAAATCATTTTTGAGATTAATGCCCGTTTTATGGCCGAAGTATCAGCACACTGGCCCGGTGACAAAGCCCGCCTGGCACGCATGTCGTTAATTGAAGAGGGCGGTGGAAAACAGTACGTTAGAATGGCTTATCTGGCCATAGTCGGCAGCTACTCAGTCAATGGCGTTGCAAAATTACATTCACAATTATTGCAACAGGGTTTGTTTCAGGATTTTTATGAGTTGTGGCCGAAAAAATTCAATAATAAAACCAATGGCGTCACCCCCCGTCGTTGGTTGGCAATGTGTAATCCGGAACTGGCTGCCTTAATCACGGAAACAATAGGTGATGGCTGGTTGACGGATTTATCGTTATTAAAAAAACTGGAACTTTATGTTGACGATAAGGCATTCTGCAAACGCTGGCATGAAGTTAAGCAAGGCGCAAAGCAAAGACTGATTGATTATAAAAAACAGGAGCTGGATGTTGATTTCAATGTCAATGCCTTGTTTGATGTGCAAGTTAAGCGCTTTCATGAATACAAACGCCAGTTGTTAAATGTCCTGCATGTGATTCACCTTTATGACCGTATCAAACGCGGCGATACCGCAAACTGGACCGATCGTTGTGTATTGATTGGCGGGAAAGCCGCCCCCGGTTATTACATGGCGAAAAAAATCATCAAGCTGATCAATAATGTTGGCAATGTTATCAACCATGATAGTGATGTAGGTGATAAATTAAAACTCATTTTCTTGCCCAATTATAATGTGTCAGCAATGGCAAAAATTTGCCCTGCCGCTGATCTTTCGGAACAAATTTCAACCGCAGGGAAAGAAGCTTCAGGAACAGGGAATATGAAGTTCATGATGAATGGCGCTTTGACTATTGGTACGCTGGATGGGGCTAATATTGAAATTCGTGAAGAAGTCGGGGATGACAATTTCTTCCTGTTTGGTTTGACTGAAGAACAGGTTGAAGACATTGAGGCATCATTATGACCCTGTTGCTATGATTAATCAGGATGAAGATTTGCAAAGGGTAATATATCTTATTGATTGTGGGCATTTTAGCCAATTTGAACCAGGCATTTTTGATGATATTTTGGCTTCAATAAAGAGCCCTGCATGATCCCTGGATGACTATTGCTGACTTCCGTAGCTTTGTTGACACACAAAAACGTGTGGAAGCGGCATATCAGGATAAAGAGCGCTGGACTAAGATGAGTATTCTAAATTGTGCCAACAGTGGCAAGTTTTCTACCGATAGAACGATCTCTGAATACAATAATGAGTTGTGGAAGCTCACGCCGGTCAATATTGGTAAGGCTTAACTCAACGGCATTTTTGTAACCCACCACCACCCTCACGAACGTACTGATTTCTGGCTGTACAGAGTCAGTGTGTCCGCTTGTCTAGCTCTTGAAGAGATTGGTTTCATAATGAAGTGATAGGGCGCCTATTCAAATATTAGATTTATCTATCGAATAATATTGTTTTCAAAGCGGGTTTGGCTATTGATAGGCTATAGGTAATCAAATAATCAAGAAGCCACATTTATGACGCCTCTAAAAAAAATCTATTTCCCAGCGTTTTATTGACTGCATCCTGACAGGTAATTTTGCAGCTGCTGAATTTACGGTATCTCAGATTAAGCCCGCCAATTGTGTTTAAAAAGCATAATTAAAGCCAGTTGCAATTAAATTGATTAATTAAAATTGCAGAAATTATCCATAAATAAGCCTTTGCCTTTAATAAAAAGAGAGCATGAATGAGTAGAGTTTATAACTTTAGTCCCGGCCCGGCAACGCTGCCTGAATCGGTTTTGAATACAGCGCGGGAAGAGTTGCCGGAATGGCATACCAGCGGCATGTCGGTGATAGAAATGAGCCACCGAGGCAAGGATTTCATCGGCATCGCGGATAAAGCAGAGACTCTTCTAACCTATCTTCGTGACTCCAGTCTCTCTAAGTTATTGATTTTTCGTTGTCGGTGGTTTTTATTTCAAAAAACTCCTTTAAAATCAGTGGTATTTTTTGACTTTGCGCTGTAGTGCCATCTATTTAGGACGGTATCTTGATTTTTTCCGGACGTGCGCGCATGCTAGTGCCATGTATATTCGCAGAACCAAAACGAAAACAGCGGAGCATGGCGACGATTCCTATACCTATCGGATCGTTGAATCCGTGCGTGAGGGCACACACGTCAAGCAACACACGCTGCTCAATCTGGGCAAAGACTTTGCTATTGAGCCCGCGCATTGGCCTTTGCTCACCGCCAGAATTGACCAGCTTCTGCAAGGCTCAGCGCCGCACCAAGCGGAGTTGTTTGCTTTAGCGGAAGAGGTAGGTCAGTTGCTGGAGGCCGCCGCCGAGCGCTATAGCGACCTCATCATCGCGAAATTGGCTCAACCTGTCTCGATAGCGACACCCGAGGCAGATTATCACCGGGTCAACATTAACCATATCGAAGCCGTTCAAGCGCGCAGCATCGGCGCCGAAACCTTGGCGTGGCATGCGGTCATCCAATTGCAACTCGATCAGAAGCTTGCTGCACTGGGTTTTAATAAAATCGATGCCGCGGCGGCATTGGGCAGCATCATCGCGCGCATGATTTCGCCCGGCAGCGAGCTGCACACCCACGCTTGGCTGCAAGCATGCACAGGTCTAGGTGAACTGCTAGAACATGACTACGGCAGCACCAGTCTGACGCGCGTGTATACCATCAGCGACAGGTTGCTCAAACACCAGCCGGCGCTGGAAGCGTTTCTGGCCGCTCAGGAGCAGACCTTGTTCGATTTAAACCGAAGCATCGTCTTGTATGACTTGACCAACACTTATTTTGAAGGCCAGTGCGCACAAAATCCCAAGGCCCAGTTCGGTCGCTCCAAAGAAAAACGCCGTGATTGCCCTCTGGTCACCTTAGGTCTGGTGCTGGATGGCAATGGCTTCCCGCTCAGCAGCCAGGTCTTTCCAGGTAACGCCAGCGAACCCGCCACGTTGGCGCTGATGCTGGACGGTCTCCAGGGCAAGAATCCTTTACCCTCTGAAAAACCGGTCATTATCATGGATGCCGGCATTGCCAGCGCGGACAACATCGCCTGGTTAAGCGAGCATGGTTATCTTTATCTGGCGGTCAGCCGGGAACGCGACCTACAAGATCCCCGAGACCAGAATAATGCCCTACTGGTTCGGGACAGCGGACCGAACACTGTCAGCGTTTTTCGCACCCTCGACACAGAAACCGGGGAAACCCGGCTGTATTGTTATTCCGCTCAAAAAGCCCAAAAAGAACAGGCCATTCGCAACCGCTTCCACGTTCGTCTGGAAGCGGCGCTCGACAAGCTCAATGCCGGCTTGGGCAAAAAGGGCACCCTTAAAAATGTCGCGAAAATACATGAACGCATCGGCCGGCTGCGCGAAAAAAACAGCCGTGTCGCGCAAGACTACCGTATTGACGTCATTGCCGATGACGAAAAACACAACGCCATTCGTATTGACTGGCAGCGTGAACCGCAAAGCGCACAAAAAGACCAACACTGCGGCGTTTACTGCCTGAGGACCAATATTAAGGACTGGTCGGAACAGCAATTGTGGACAACCTATACGATGCTGACCGAGATCGAAGCCACCTTTAGAAGCTTGAAAACCGACCTCGGTTTACGGCCGGTTTTCCACCAGAAAGAAGAGCGCGTCACCGGCCACTTGTTCATCACCTTACTGGCCTACCATCTGGTGCATACCCTGCGTTATCAGCTCAAGCAGCAGGGCATCCAATTAAGCTGGGACAGCATTCGCACCATCATGTCGACCCAACAACGTCTCACCATTACCTTGCCGACAGATGATCATAAAACCATCCACCTGCGCACAACAACCCAAGCCGAAGTGCGGCAGAAACAACTATACGCAGCCTTGAGTATCAAACCCGACCCCATAGGTAAATGTAAGACCATTGTTGAAAACAAAAAATCTGTAGTGCCATTTGAGATAGAGTAAAAAATTCAACTTGTTGAATTAACTAATAATTGTTAGTAGAAGTCACGAAGATGGGCTAAGAGAGCTTTTGGCGATTCCATCGTCATACAGGGTATTGTTCTTACCGGGTGGCGCTACCGGACAGTTTGCGGCAGTGCCGTTGAATTTGCGAGCGTGACAAAGCCAAGTTTGCCTATTTAAGTACCGGTTTGTGGTCTGAAAAAGCTATCGCCGAAGCAAAGCGCTATGGCGAGGTTCAGGTCGTGGCAAGTTCAAAACCACAGGGTTACACCACTATTCCTTCCAGATCAGACTGGACTATTGATCCTGATGTGGCTTATCTGCATTACACTGCAAACGAAACCATTGGCGGGGTCGAATTTCCAAGCGTACCTGAGGTGGGAAACCTGACGCTCGTTGCCGATATGTCCTCGAATATTCTTTCTCGTCCAGTGGATGTGAGCCGGTTTGGCGTTATTTATGCCGGTGCGCAAAAGAACCTGGGGCCTGCCGGCATCACGATAGTGATTGTCCACGAAGATCTTATTGGCCATGCCCATCCATTTACACCCTCGATTCTAGATTACAAATTGCAAGCAGATAATGGCTCAATGCTCAATACGCCGCCCACCTACAATTGGTATCTGCTGGGGTTGGTACTGGAATGGATAAAGGAACAGGGCGGAATATGCGACTATTGAAGCGCGCAATATCCGCAAGGCTGAGAAGCTTTATGCAACTATCGATGGGTCTTCGTTTTATTCAAATCCGGTCGATCCATCCGTTCGCTCACGGATGAATGTGCCATTTCTTCTGGCAAGCGCAGAGCTTGAAAAAAACTTTTTAGCACAGGCGAAATGGCATGGTTTAGTGAACCTGGAAGGTCATCGTTCGGTTGGCGGACTGCGTGCCAGCCTCTATAACGCAATGCCCGAAGAAGGCGTGGATGCGTTAGTCGCATTCATGCATGAATTTGAACGAAAACAAGGATAAACAGATGTTTAAAATTTTGACCTATAACAATATATCACGGGCTGGACTGGACAGGCTTCCAAGCGAGCGCTACGAAGTTGCATCGCAAATCGATAATCCCGATGCCATTTTGCTGCGTTCTTTCAATCTGCATGACCAGCCGATTCCCGAATCGCTCAAGGCCGTTGGCCGTGCAGGAGCGGGGGTCAACAATATTCCTGTAGCGGAATATACGAAGCGAGGCATTCCGGTATTCAATGCGCCGGGCGCCAATTCGAACGCGGTGGCGGAACTGGCTATCGCAGGAATGCTACTTGGCCTCCCGAAACATTCCTGCGGCGTTAAATTTTATCAGCGGCCTGGAAGGGGACGAGGAAAGTATCAACAGCCAAATAGAGAAGAACAAGAAACATTTCGCGGGTTTTGAGGTATCCGGCAAGACCTTGGGTGTGTTGGGATTGGGCGCGATCGGGGTAAAAGTAGCCAATTCTGCTGCCGCTTTGGGTTTGAATACCATCGGATTCGATCCGTTTATGTCGCTGGAGAGTGCCTGGAAACTTAACTCATCCACAGTACCCGCAACCAGCATAGATGATCTGGTTTCTCGTGCGGATTTTATCAGTCTGCATATCCCGCTGAATGATAAAACCAAAAATTTGTTCAGCAAAGACCACATAGACCGCATCAAGAAAGGCTCGACATTGCTCAACTTTTCCCGTGCGGGTGTAGTGGATGAAGCGGCTGTCCTGGCGGCTTTGGACTCTGGCGCGCTGCATGCCTATGTCTGTGATTTCCCAACGCCTGCCTTGATCAATCATCCCCGGGCTATCGTGCTGCCTCACCTGGGAGCCTCTACGGAAGAAGCCGAAGACAATTGTGCCGCAATGGTGGCAGATCAGGTGCGTGAATTTTTGGAACATGGCTCCATTCGTAATTCGGTAAATTTTCCGGAAGTCTTTGTGACTCCCTGCGGGGAGGGTGTGCGTCTTGGCATCGCTAACCAAAATGTGCCTGGTGTAGTCGGCCATATTTCATCCGCTTTGGGTGAAGCCGGTCTCAATATACTGGATCTGCTGAACAAGTCGCGTGGCGATTATGCGTATACGCTGGTCGATATTCATGCCGATGCTCCCCCTGAAATACTGGAGCGGATACGCTCTATTGATGGCGTATTGTCTGTCCGCGTCATTTGATTTCACCCAACTGATCATGGGTCTTTCAGTCCGTTTTCTGGGCGCCCATCACACAGCGACCGCATCTTGCCTCATCCCGCTGTATTGCCCGCTAGGCTTTGCAAGCTGATGGTGCGCTGGGGGTTATGTACTTTTTTGAGCACGAGAATTCCAACGTTGCCGGTGGGGTCTGAATTACGGCACAATCAAGCAGCTTTAAACAGCTTCATCGCTATTTTTTCACGAATGTGGCAAGCGGTTAGGGATAACAAGACAAACGGCCACTGCGGAAAACGAAAACAACCACCGCTTTATTGAGCGTCCAGCGAACAACTAATCATCACGTTCTGAAAGTAGGCGCTAGGGTCCTTCTTGACACCAAGAATATGCTGGGGCTCGACATCCAATTCTAAAAAAGCTTTGTAACTATCTGAGTCATGTGTCATTCCGAGCAAAGCGAGGAATCTCAAGCCTGAATAGTGTCTCCAGTATTTAAGATTTCTCCCTGTGGCCGAAATGAAAAAAACCATTGGTTTACGGGAAAACGCGGAATAGTTACAAGAAGATTTTTTTATGGAATGTGCTCACATGAACCCTGTCAACAGGGTTTATTCTATGCCTGTATCAGCTTCCGCATACGTAACATCAGTTACCAAGTTAAAATCATCATTCTATGATGGATATAGATTTTAATCAGACGGCTTCCGACTTTAGCAACAAGGTGTCAACAAACCAGGATAAGTTGATGAATTACATTGCATTGAAAATGCTCATGGGGGATCGGGGGAAATATTTGGGTATCGTCCTGGGCTTGACCTTTGCATCATTGATCATGACCCAGCAACCGGCTATTTTTGTCGGACTGATGGCGCGCTCGTTCAGTTTTATATCTGATGTCGGACAGCCGGACATCTGGGTCATGGATCCCAAGGTGCAATTCGTTGACGACGTCAAACCCTTGCAGGATACTCAACTGTACCGGGTGCGAGGGGTTGAAGGCGTCGATTGGGCGATGCCATTATATAAAGGCATGATCAAGGCCCGGCTTTACGACGGCACGTTTCAGACTTGTAATGTCATCGGACTGGACGATACCACGCTGATTGGCGGGCCGCCGGTTATGGTTAAAGGCAAGCTTGAAGATTTGCGGCGCAGCGATGGCGTGATCGTCGATATTGACGGTGCCAGGGACAAACTGGCGAAGAAACCGGCGACGCCCGGCGGCAAACCGGTACCACTGGATATTGGCGATACCCTGGAATTGAACGACCGTCGCGCGGTGGTAGTGGGAATCGCCAAAAACACCCGGACATTTCAATCGCAACCGGTGGTTTATACCACCTATTCCAGAGCCATGCTGTATGCCCCCAGAGAACGCAAATTACTGTCGTTTGTGCTGGTTAAAGCCAAACCGGGCGAAGATGTTGCCAGACTGGTGCAGCGCATCCGTGATACCACTGGGCCTGGCAGCCTACACGCAGAATGAATTCAAAAACTCTGACCGTCAATTATTTTCTGAAAAACACCGGCATTCCGATCAATTTTGGAATTTCGGTACTGTTGGGCTTCATAGTCGGCGCGGCGATTGCCGGCCAGACTTTTTACAACTTTACCCTGGAAAATCTGCGCCAGTTCGGCGTATTAAAAGCCATGGGCACCAGCAACTGGGTCTTGTTGCGCATGATTCTGCTGCAGGCGGTGCTGGTCGGCAGCATCGGCTATGGCCTGGGCGTGGGACTGACGGCGCTGTTCGGTTACGCGATGCGCAATACCATTCTGGCCTTCAAATTTCCCTGGCAACTGTTAGTGTTCAGTGCCACAGGTGTTACCTTGATTGTAATTTTTGCGGCCTTGATCAGCATTCGCAAAGTTATCAAGCTGGAACCGGCGGTGGTGTTCAAAGGCTAATCATGACTACCTCAGCATTAGCGGTTAAATGCCGGCAACTGGTTAAAAGCTATGACACCGGCAGCCAGAAAATTACCGCCCTGCAGGGCATTGATCTGGATATTCACATGGGCGAACTGATGATGCTGGTCGGGCCGTCGGGTTGCGGAAAAACCACGCTGATTTCGGTGATCGCGGGCATCCTCGATCAGGACTCTGGGCAATGCGATGTCTTTGGTGTTGATTGGCAGCATTTGAATAGCAAAGACAAACTTCTGTTCCGTGCGCAAAACATTGGTTTTGTGTTCCAGTCCTATAATCTTTTGCCATCGCTTAATGCTGCGGAAAATGTTGCAGTACCGTTAATCATTAACGGTATGAAGCGTCTGCCTGCGGTTAGCAAGGCGGTTGAATTGCTGGGAAAAGTCGGCTTGGCCGAGCGCGCCGACGCCCTGCCGGCCCAGCTTTCCGGCGGGTCAGCAGCAGCGGGTCGCTATTGCCCGCTCGCTGGTGCACAATCCCAGACTGATCGTCTGCGATGAACCCACCAGTGCGCTTGATCATCAAACCGGCAGCCGTGTCATTGAGCTGCTCAAATCGGTAGCAGTGGATAGTGACAGGGCATTGGTGATCGTGACCCATGACGCGCGCATCTTCGAATATGCTGACCGTATCGCGCAGATGGATGATGGCCGCATCGGAAGCGTCGTCGCTACGCATGCAAAACTCTGAATTCAATTAGGAAGCCGATAATGCTACCCAAATACACCTTGCCTGTTCTTGCGCTTGTCGGTATCGCCGCCGCTGTCGCTACCGTGATCAACAGCAATAAACCGACGCCAGTGGCGCCAGCGGTGGTGGAGCCGTCACGTTCACCGTTCAAGTCTTTTATTGCCGGCGCCGGTATTGTCGAAGCCAAAAGCCAGAATATTGCCATTGGTTCGCCATTAAACGGCATTGTTAAAGCCGTGATGGTGACAGTCGGCGATCAGGTCAAGGCCGACACGCCCTTGTTCCGTCTGGATGACCGGGAAGCACTGGCTGATCTGGCTTTGAGACGCGCCGATTTGCTGAAGGCCAAAGCCGCAGTCGGCGAGGCCCAGGCTGAGCTGACCAATGTAAAAACCCTGCAGCATCTGGCTGAAAATATTACTGATCCCCGCGCCATCAGCACGGAAGAACTGGATCGCCGCCGCAATGCCACCCTGATTGCGCAGAGCAAATTGCAGAGCGCCCGTGCTCAGGTATTACAGGCGGAAGCCGCGGTTGCCGCTGTGCAAACCACGCTGGATCGCCTGGAGATCAGGGCTCCGGTCAGCGGCGAAGTATTGCAGGTCAACGTTCGCCCAGGTGAATTTTCAGCGGCCGGCGTCTTAAGCAGGCCACTGCTGATTCTGGGCAACCTTGATCAATTGCACGTCCGGGTCGACATTGATGAAAACGACGCCTGGCGTTTTCGTAAAGAAGGCAAGGCTATCGGTTATTTGCGAGGCAATCGCCAGTTCAGCACGGATTTACAACTGGCCTGGGTTGAACCCTTCGTCGTTCCCAAAAAATCGCTGACTGGGGACAGCACGGAACGTGTCGATACCCGGGTACTGCAAGCCTTGTATAGCTTTGACCGGGAAAAAATGCCTGCTTATGTCGGTCAGCAAATGGATGTGTTCATTGAGGTGCCGGATAACATCAATGATCATTCCGGCGCAGCGCAATGAAGTCCTTGGTTTGTTATGGGTGGTTGATAGTTCCGGCGCTATTGCTTGCCGGCTGTACGGTGGGTCCGGATTATGTCAAGCCCAGTCCACCAGTACCCGAAAAATGGCATGAAGCGCACAGCGGCAAACCCGCTATCGCCGGTCAATACCAGGAATGGTGGAAGAGTTTTAACGATCCGGTGCTGAATACCCTGATCAATCAGGCTATTAGCGCCAACCTCGATTATCAGTCTGCGTTGACCCGTATCCGCGATGCCCGCAGCCAGCGTACCGTGGCCGTTGCAGCGGGTTTGCCGACGCTGTCGGTTCACAGCACCGCCAGCCGGCGCTTGAACAGCATCAGCTCATCCGGAGGCACCGGCGCGTCGACAGTAGGCGGCGGTGCATTCGGCGTCGGCGATCAAATCATCAATATTTTCCAGTCGGGGCTGGATGCACAATGGGAAATCGATGTGTTCGGCGGCATCCGCCGTTCGGTTGAGGCAGCAGACGCTAATATCGAAGTAGCGGTTGAGAACAGCCGCGCGCTACTGGTGTCCTTGCTGGGCGAAGTAGCCTTCAATTATCTCCAACTGCGAGCCAACCAGCAATTGCTGGCCGTGACCCAGGAAAATCTCCGCAATCAGGAAGATACCTTGTATCTGACGCAAGTGCGCCAGCAAGCCGGGTTAACATCGCATCTGGAAATTGCCCAAGCACAAACATTGCTTTCCGCAACTCAAGCGCAATTACCGGGCTATGAAGAAGGCTGCAAACTTGCCATCCATGCCATTGCCGTATTGCTGGGACAGGAGCCGGGCAAACTGGCTTTCCTGCTGGAAAATCAGGCGCCCATTCCGGCATCCCCGAATCTTGCCGAAGCAGATTTACCTTCGGAATTGCTGTTGCGCCGGCCCGATATTCGCCGCGCCGAACGGCAGCTGGCCGCAGCAAACGCGCAGATTGGCGTGGCGACGGCTGCACAATATCCACGTTTTAATCTCACGGCGTTGATAGGCTTGCAAAACACCAGAATCACCGATTTCACACCAGTAGGCAAATCCTGGTCGATGGCATCGACCCTGAGCATGCCGCTGTTTAACTGGGGCAGCATCCAGGCCAATATTGCCAGCAAAAAAGCCCAGCATGACGAAGCCTTGCTGGCGTATCGATCCACCGTGCTAACTGCCTTTAAAGAAGTCGAGGATGCCTTGGTTTCCTATACCCAACAGCAAAACAAACGCCGGTCATTACAACAGGCGGTGACTTCCAGCCAGCTTGCGGTAACCCTGTCGAAAGAACTGTACGGCAAGGGCTTGACCAGCTTTCTGGATGTTCTGGTTGCTGAACGGGCGTTGTTTCAAGCGCAACGCGAACTGGTTGAAAGCGATGCCGCAATTTCTTCGCAGCTGGTCGCTCTGTATAAAGCGCTTGGGGGTGGCTGGCAAACGGATGGGCAACAGATTGTTACCCGTTTCGCTGAATAAAAGGAACTATCGACTGGCTCAGCAGCCCGAAAAAGCAGGGTGGCCTGAAAGGGCTGCCGGTGCAGTTGACAAAATCTTGTCAACGCCAGACTCTTCTTATCCAAGCATCCGATAGCCATTATCTTCCACCCGCTGCCGAGCGGGGTGACTGATTGTAATCTTGAGAGCCGGACTGTTCGTAATAGTCTCCCTGTACCAGATTAAAACCGGTTTTGCGGGCCAAAGTTGCTATTTTTCTCTCATTCACATGGAGCATGATGGTTTGTCCCCCTTGCGCACGCGTCAATGTGTTCAACCGGTTCAGTTTTTCCAGCGATTGATTATCCTGGATGTTGGCCAGTTGAGCTGACTGCAGGCAGACAAAATCAGGCGCCAGTATCGAGATTAAATCCATGGCCGAACTGCCCAGGGCATGATAATCAAATTTGAGGGCTAGCCGGTAATGCCGCCCCCGGTAATTTTCCAGACCTTTCAGCAAGACTTCATAGTAAGCCGCATAGAGGCTGTTGACACTCATTGTGATAATAATATTTTTTGGCTGCAGACCGCATTTAATGATCACGTCCTGAAAGTAGGCGCCATGGTCTTTTTTGACGCCCAGAATATGCCGGGGATCGACATCCAATTGTAAAAAATCATCCAGATGCGAGAGTGGCAGAAAATTCAGCATGTGCACGGTACGCGCCAAGCGGTCGAAATTGACAATCGATTCAGGATTGACGCCTTGCTGAGCCGGGAGCGAGACGAGCTGGGCCAGCTCATGACTTTGCATATGCGGCATTTCCGCGGCGGTCACATTCAGGCGTGCGGCATAACCGGTAATGGCGGAAAGCCTTAGCGTTTGCCGCAAAGGCGCCAGTTCGCTGCCGATTCGGATAGGGCCGAACAAGCCCTGCACAACCCCGTCATGTAAGAAAAAGGGCCGGAAATTGCTATGATGTTCCCATTCCAGACGGTCATTAAAATACTCTACTAATTGTTGTAACGGCATAATTAGGATTCCAGCCAAAGTTTGTGATGGCAAAGGTATTTTGAAATTCGAGTTAAAATGAGCTTTGCGTGAGAAACCGGCATTGACCTAATTAATAAAAAAACAGGCGGGGACAATTCCCCCGCCTCAGAGATATCCCTATAATTAGGGAGTATTACCTTACCTATTCCTTTAAATAAAGCTGGAGCGATTTCATGCAACACTTTGCGATAGCTTAGCGAGGTTTTCATTTTAATAAAACGATATAATCAGATTTATCATTTCTGCTAATTAGATAAACAATTCGGTGCTCTTACTATGAATCTCAGCCAAATCGAATTACTCCGCATACTGCATGAATCCGGCTTTAACTTGTCCAAAGCCGCAGAAAAAATGCATGTCGTGCAGTCGGCGGTCAGCCGTCAGTTGCAGTTATTCGAGAGCGAATTGGGCGCGCCTTTGCTGACAAGGCAGGGGAAAAAGCTGACCGGGCTGACGCCCTTGGGCCAGTTGGTGATGGATCAGGCGCAGATGATCAATCAAGCCAAAAAAAATATTATGGCGATTGCGTCAGAGTACCGCGAAGGGGAAACCGGCATTTTGCATATTGCCACGACCCATACCCAGGCCAAGTATTTTCTGCCTGAGCCAATCAAAAAATTCAGGGTTAAATACCCCGGCGTCAAGATCTATATTCAGCAATCGTCGCCCCAGAACCTGATCGAATATCTGCATAGCAACAAGGCGGATGTCGCGATATGTACCGAGAAGGTGGCCGAGGATGCAACCCTGGTGATCGAGCCCTGCTATGAATGGCACCACGCCGTGGTTGTGCCGCAGGGACATGAATTGGCTAGCGGCGCCATAACCCTGGAACGCCTGGCCGCATTTCCGGTGCTGACCTATTCCTTTGGTTATACCGGGCGGTCCACCATTGAAAAAGCCTTTCACGATATCGGGCTAAGCATGGATGTTGTTCTGGCAGCCGCCGATTCCGATGTGATCAAGACCTATATCCGTCTGGGATTTGGCGTTGGCTTGATCGCCAGTATGGCTTATGATCCCGCATTCGATGACGATTTGGTTATGCGCCCTCTTAGCCATCTAATTCCAAGTTCGGTAACCAAAATCGCCTATCTGCGGCAGAACTACTTGCCCTCCTACAGTCAGCACTTTATTGATGAATGCCTGAATTCAGCCAAAACCATGATTGCCTGAAGGGATAGGCATCCAGGCACCTGCACGCTGTTTGTTAATCCGGAAGTCAGGCAAAGTTATGTTTTGACAAGCAGACTTAAAGCTGATTAAAGTACCAACAGGCTTTGACATACCGGCTCACTGATGAAAAATAATGTGCTGATAAACTTTGCATGCCGGACAACAGGTCGTTGGTAAGCTCTGTCGGCACTATGATCAAATGATGACCTGTCCGGTTAACGGATTTTTACCTGCGGAAGAGGATCTTTATGTCGCAAAATAGGTATTTAAAACGCCTATGTCTGGCAGCGCTGTTAGTTGGCTGCAGCGTTGCCGCCAGTGCAGAGCAAGCCGATTTAACGCTTAAAGCGGCAACCGAGGCGCTCGTTCAGGATAATCCCGATCTGGCGCAAATGCTCAGCAGAGCCAAAGCAATGGCGGCCATTCCCTCCCAGGAAGGCAGCTTGCCGGATCCGCAAATCAGTTTCAATGCCATGAGTCTGCCGGTGGACAGTTTTAGCACCCGGCCAGAAGATATGACCCAGCTTGGCTTTGGCATTTCGCAAGCCATTCCTTTTCCCGGCAAACTGGCGCTGCGCGAGCAGGCGGCGACGTATGAAGCGCTGGCCGCAACACACAATGCCGATGAACTGCGTCTGCGTCTGCTTAGTGATGTTAAAACGCTCTGGTGGCTGGTTTTTTATCTGGATCGCGCACTGGAAATTGTTGATAACAACCATAAGCTGTTGCAGCAGTTTGTTGATATTGCCAGATCCAAATACGAAGTCGGCGAAGGCTTGCAGCAGGATGTGTTATTGGCGCAACTGGAATTGTCCAAATTACTGGATCAGAAAATAACGCTCAACGGCATGCGCCGTAATGGCGCCGCCAAATTGAATGCACTGCTGAATCAACCGGCCAACAAGGCCTTGCGCTTACCGGCAACGGTTGACTTGCAACTGCCGGAAATCAAGCAGGAAAGCTGGCTGTATCAACAGGCAGAAAACGCAAGGCCGTTACTGGAAGGTGAGCGTCAGGGTATTAACGCCGCTCAATCCAGGCTGGAACTCGCAAAAAAAGAGCTTTTGCCGGACTTTAATGTCGATGCATCTTATGGCGCCCGTAATAACATGCCCGACGGCACCAGCCGGTCGGACTTGTTGAGCATTGGCGTAAGCATGAATGTGCCAATTTTTGCAGGCCGCAAACAGAGCAAAGCCGTGGACCAGCGCAGCAGTGAACTGATGCAGGAAAAATACGCCTTGCAGGATCAATGGAATAAGGTTCGCACCCAGATTACCGAAAGTTTCAGTGATTACCGGCGTGCCCAAGAGCAGTTTGTGTTGTTCGATACCGGCATCATTCCGCAAGCCCGGCAGACCGTTGCCTCGATGCTCGCCGGCTATCAGGTCAGCAAAGTCGATTTTTTGAATCTGGTGCGCAGTCAGATCATTCAGTTTGAGTACGAGATCCAATACTGGAAAGCTTTTACCGATGCGCAACAGGCGCTGGCGCAGCTTAGCGCCGCTGTCGGCCAGGACGATATCTATGAATAAATCATTGCTGATAACGGCGGTGCTGATGCTGGCGCTGGGATTGGCGGGCGGGTATCGGCTGGCCGGCGTAGATCAGCAGCAACATGACCAGCATCCGGCAGTTTCATCGACAGAGGTTAAAAAACCGCTGTTTTATCGCAACCCTATGAATCCTGAAGTCACCTCGCCGGTGCCGGCCAAAGACAATATGGGCATGGATTATGTAGCGGTGTATGCCGAGGACACCGAAGCCGCCGGCACGGTTAGAATTGATGCTGTTACCGAACAGAATATGGGGGTGCGAACTGCCGTGGCCCAGCGGAAAAATTTGTCCCGCATTGTGCGCGCCGTCGGCAGGGTGACTTACGATGAAGAGCGCATCGTGCGTCTGCATCCTAAAACGGAAGGCTGGATTGAGCAGTTGCGGGTCGACAAGACCGGCGAAAAGGTGAAAAAAAACGACGATCTGTTGAGTATTTATTCGCCGCAGCTGGTGGCCAGTCAGCAGGAATATATTCTGGCCTTGAACAATCTTAAAGTGCTGGAAAAAAGCCCGATCGAGGACATCCGCCGCGGAGCGCAAGAACTGGTCGACAGCTCGCGGGAGCGTTTGAAGCTGCTGGATGTGCCGGCGCATCAATTGCATGAACTGCAACACAGCCACAGCATCAAAAAAAGCCTGCATATTCATTCACCCGCTGACGGCATTGTCGTGCAGATTGGCGCCCGTGAGGGGCAATTTGTGACGCCCTCCACGGAAATTTACATGATCGCCGATTTAAGCCGGGTCTGGGTTTATGCCGATATTTATGAATATGAATTGCCCTGGATTAAAGAGGGCGATGCGGTTGAAATGCGCCTGGCCGGTGTGCCTGGGCGCGTGTTTAAAGGCCGACTGGCTTTTATCTATCCCTATGCCGAAGCCAAAACCCGGACCATCAAAGTGCGTCTGGTCTTCGATAACGCCGAGCTGCTGTTAAAGCCCGATATGTTTGCCGAGATCAATATTCAGGCCGCCAGTCAACCCGATGCCCTGGTGATACCGGCCGAGGCCGTCATGCGTTCCGGCAGCGGCAGCCAGGTGTTTATCGCCCTCGGCGCCGGCCGGTTTGAACCGCGCACGATCAAAACAGGCCTTGCTTCTGATGGCGATGTTGCCATTTTGGACGGACTTGAAGCCGGAGAACAGGTGGTAACCTCTGCGCAATTCTTGATTGATTCAGAATCGAATCTGCGCGAAGCGACTGCCAAGATGCTCGCGCCGCCTCCTGCGCAGGAAAAATCCGGGCATCATCAGCATGAATAACCTTGTGTTCTTCGGTAAGAACATTTTCCAGGCAGCTGAAGCCGCTTCTACAAGCGTCTTGTTGCCATGATCAAGCACATCATCAACAGCTCGCTGCAAAATCGCTTTATCGTGCTGCTGGCGGTCTTGTTCCTGGCCACCGCAGGACTCTGGTCTTATAAAACCATGCCGCTGGATGCAATCCCCGATTTGTCGGATGTCCAGGTCATTGTCTTCACCGATTACCCCGATCAGGCTCCCCAGGTCGTTGAAGATCAAGTCACGTACCCGCTCACCACGGCCATGCTGGCCGTGCCTCATGCCAAGGTGGTGCGCGGCTACTCCTTCTTTGGGCTGTCGTTCGTGTATATTATTTTTGAAGACGGCACCGACATTTACTGGGCCAGATCAAGGGTACTGGAGTATCTGAACTATGTGCGCGGGCGGCTGCCGCAGGGCGTATCGCCGGCATTGGGCCCTGATGCGACCGGCGTAGGCTGGATTTACGAATACGCGCTGGTGGATAAGACCGGCAAGCACGATTTGGCGCAATTGCGTTCGATACAGGACTGGTATTTGCGCTATCCCTTGCAGACCGTGCCAGGCGTCGCCGAAGTGGCTTCAGTTGGCGGCTATGTCAAACAGTATCAGGTCGAAGTCGATCCGAATGCCTTGCAAGCCTACCAGATTCCCTTGTCCAAGGTCATTGAAGCCATCAAGCGCTCGAATAATGATGTCGGCGGCCGTCTGTTTGAAATGGGCGAAACCGAATACATGGTCAGAGGACTGGGTTATATCAAGTCCATCGGTGATCTCAAAACCGTCCCGGTGGGCGTCGATGCCAACGGGACGCCCGTGCGTCTTCAGGATGTCGCACATATCCAGATCGGGCCGGAACTGCGCCGGGGTCTGGTGGAGCTGAATGGCGAGGGGGAGGTCGCCGCCGGTGTCGTCATCATGCGTTTTGGTGAAAATGCCCTGGCTACCATTGAGGGCGTCAGAAAAAAACTGAATGAATTAAAATCCGGCCTGCCTGAGGGGGTTGAAATCGTCCCGGTCTATGATCGTGGCAATCTCATTGAACGGGCGGTGGACACGCTCAATGAAGCACTGACCCAAGAGCTGATCATCGTCTGCATCGTGGCCTCGCTGTTTCTGCTGCACCTGCGTTCATCGCTGGTCATCATCATCAGCTTGCCGCTGGGCATTCTGATGGCTTTCATCGTCATGAAATGGCAGGGCATTAATGCCAATATCATGTCGCTGGGGGGTATCGCCATTGCCATAGGCGACATGGTCGATGGCGCCATCGTGATGGTGGAAAATGCCCACAAGCATCTGGCCGAGGCAGCTGAAAAGAAGGGCGCCGATTTGACCCGGCAGGAACGCTGGCAAGCTATAGGCCAGGCGTCGCAGGAAGTAGGACCGGCGCTATTTTCATCCTTGCTGATTATCACCGTATCATTTATACCGATTTTTGCCATGCAGGCGCAGGAGGGCCGTCTGTTCAGCCCGCTGGCGTATACCAAATCCTATGCCATGGCGGCCGCAGCCATGCTTACGGTTACCGTGGTGCCGGTGCTGATGGGCTACTTTATTCGCGGCAAGGTCATCCCCGAGCACAAAAACCCGGCCAACCGGTTTTTGCATTTTATTCATAGCCCGGTTTTAACGCTGGCGATGCGCTGGCGTACTGTCACAATCCTGCTGGCAGTCCTCTTGCTGGCCTCCACGCTCTATCCCTTGTCCAAAATCGGCAGCGAATTCATGCCGCCGCTGGATGAAGGCGACCTGCTGTACATGCCGACGACTTTTCCGGGTATTTCCATCACCAAGGCCCGGGAATTATTGCAGCAAACCGACAAGCTACTGAAAACTTTTCCGGAAGTGCGGCAGGTGTTCGGCAAGGTCGGCCGTGCGGAAACGGCAACGGACTCGGCGCCATTGATGATGCTGGAAACCACGATTCAGCTTAAAGCTAAAAGCGAATGGCCCGATCCCGATAAAACGTCCAGGCAGTTGATGGACGAGATGAACAAGGCCATCAATTTCCCCGGCCTGGCCAATGCCTGGACCATGCCGATTAAAAACCGCATCGACATGCTCTCGACCGGCATCAAAACGCCGGTGGGCATCAAGGTGTCGGGGCCCGACCTGAATGTCTTGCAAGCCCTGACCCAGCAGATGGAGCAGGCCATGAAAACGCTGCCGGAAACCCTGTCGGCCTATGGTGACCGCGTGGTTGGCGGCTATTTTCTGGACTTTGATATTAATAGGGTGGCGGCGGCGCGTTATGGCCTGACCGTCGGTGATGTGCAGGATGTCATCCAAAGCGCCATCGGCGGCATGAACATCACCGAAACCGTGGAAGGCCTGGAGCGTTATCCGGTCAACCTGCGCTATCCGCGCGGTCTGCGCGATAGCCTCGATGCCCTGCAGCGGGTTCTGGTGTCTACGCCGACCGGCAGCCAGATACCCCTGGCGCAGGTAGCCGATTTAAACCTGCGCCGGGGTACCGATGTCGTCAAAAGTGAAGGGGCGAGGCCGAATGCCTGGGTTTATGTTGATATTACCACATCAGACATAGGCGGCTTTGTCAGCCTGGCCAAAAAAACGCTGGCAGAGCGCGTCACTTTACCGGCCGGTTACACGGTTGCCTGGTCGGGTCAGTTTGAATATATGGAACGCGCGGCTGAACGTTTGCGCATTGTCGTACCGATTACGCTGCTGCTGATTTTTTTGCTGCTGTATTTTACTTTCAGAAACATGATGGAGCCCATGATCGTCATGCTGACCATTCCCTTCGGTCTGATCGGCGGCATCTGGATGATTTATTGGTACGGCTTCAATCTGTCGGTCGCCGTTTATGTGGGATTTATCGCGCTGGCAGGCACGGCGGCTGAAACCGGCATTATGGTGTTGAATTTTATCGATCTGGAAATTGAGCGCTTGCGCGAGCTTAAACAGGCCCCTTTGACCTCGCTGGAAATCAGGAACGCTGCGGAAACTGCCACCGCAAGACGGGTAAGGCCGGTAGCCATCACCGCCATCGCCAATATCGTGGGTTTGATCCCCATCATGTGGGCTACAGGCTCCGGCGCCGATGTGACCCAGCGCATTGCCGCGCCGGTTCTGGGCGGCATGGTGACAGTGCTGATACTGAGCCTTCTGGTATTTCCGGTGATTTACAGTCTGATACTACAGTTTCAGGAACGCCGCAGGCAAGGAGCCGTTGATGTCGCTCATTAACTATATTCCACGAAGCCGAAAACCGGTTGATATAATAATCGCACTTTTATAGCTTACTGTTTCTGATTGTGCAGCAAGTACTAAAGGAATCAAAAATGATGGTTACCAGTCACATCCTGGCAGCCGGTGCGCGGTAACTCGCGCTTCTAGTGGTTACATAATGCAGCGAACAATTCTCAACCAGAAAATAGTGAGATAAATACTATGTCCTTGCTAACCACCACAAAAAAACTCAAATGGCTTTTTTCCCTAGTGCTCATTTTTGGCGGGTTCACTATTTACAAACTTTTTGAGGTTTTGGCGGTTGATTTTGCTAATAAGGAATATGCATGGGTATTCAAGATCATTTCAGAATTTGGACTGTTTTTATCCGTGATCATTTCCGTTGGTTATTTTCATCATTGGTTAATCGCGGCCGAGGAGCGTGAAGAATGATGCGCTTCACTGCGTTCAGTTCATCCATATCCTATGAGCTAATCAGGAAAACTATAGGGTAAGACAATGATAAAATACGCTCACAATAAAACTTATACCTGTCCGATGCATCCTGAAATCATCCGCAGTGAGCCCGGCTCCTGCCCCAAGTGCGGCATGGCTCTGGAACCCCGAGACGTTGCAGGGGAGGATGAGGAAAACCAAGAACTCACCGATATGAGCCGAAGGTTTTGGGTCAGTACTGCGCTTGTCGATACCCGTGTTCATTTTGGCGATGGCCCATGACCTGATGCCGGGTTTGATTACCGGCTCCTTCTTCACCCACTCGTTGCCATGGATTGAATTTGCTTTAGCCACACCGGTCGTTTTGTGGGGCGGCTGGCCGTTTTTTCAGCGCGGCTGGCGTTCCGTCATCACTCGCAATTTGAACATGTTTACCCTGATCGCATTGGGTATCGGCGTCGCCTGGGGTTACAGCGTGGTAGCAACGGTTGCGCCGGGGATTTTCCCGCCAACCCTGCGCAACTCAAACGGCATGGTGGCCGTCTATTTCGAGGCCGCCGCCGTCATTACTGCCTTGGTGCTGCTGGGGCAAGTACTGGAATTACGGGCTCGAAGCCGCACCAGCCAGGCTATCAAGATGCTGCTGGAGCTGGCGCCGAAAACAGCGCGCCGGGTGTCATGACGACGGCAAGGAAGAAGATATTCCCCTTGATCAGGTACAACCGGGCGATGTGTTACGCGTCCGGCCTGGCGAAAAAATCCCTGTTGACGGTGTCGTGCAGCAAGGTTATAGCAGTGTCGATGAATCCATGATGACCGGCGAACCTATTCCGGTAGAAAAAAATGCAGGCGATCGCCTGATAGGCGCCACCGTCAACAGCACCGGTAGTCTGCTGATGCTCGCCGAGAAGGTCGGCGGCGAAACGCTACTGGCCCAAATCGTGAGAATGGTCAGCGAAGCACAGCGCAGCCGGGCGCCGATCCAGAAACTGGCGGATGTGGTTGCCGCCTGGTTTGTACCGGCCGTGGTGATCATTGCCATCATTACCTTGATCGTCTGGTGGCAGTGGGGGCCGGAACCGCGTTTGGCTCATGCCATTGTTAATGCGGTAGCCGTACTCATTATTGCTTGCCCCTGTGCTCTCGGTCTTGCCACGCCGATGTCGATTATGGTCGGTACCGGCAAGGGCGCTCAGCTCGGGGTATTGATTAAAAATGCCGAAGCGCTGGAGATCATGGAAAAAATAGATACCTTGGTGGTCGACAAAACCGGCACGCTGACAGAAGGTAAACCCCGTCTCATGTCAGTCATAGCAGCCAAAAATTTTTCCGAAGAAGACGTGCTGCATTCTCGGCGCAAGCCTGGAACGGGCCAGCGAACACCCGCTTGCCGCCGCCATTGTTAAAGGCGCTGAAGAAAAAGGCATCAAGCTGACTGCCGGAGAACAATTTGAATCGGTAACCGGTCAAGGTGTTTGCGGCAGGATTTCAGACCGCCAGGTTGCGCTGGGTAATGCCAAATTAATGGCAGCGCAGAATATCGATACAACGCCTTTACAAAAACAGGCTGACGAGCTTCGCCTGGAAGGACAGACCGTCATGTTTGTTGCCGTGGACGGGAAGCTCGGCGGATTTATCAGTGTCGCCGATCCCATCAAATCATCAACACCGGAAGCGCTGAAAGCCCTGCACGATGCAGGCATAAAAGTCGTCATGCTGACCGGTGATAATAAAACCACAGCCAATGCAGTGGCAAAAAAACTCGGCATAGACCGGGTTGAAGCGGAAGTATTACCCGAACAGAAAACCGGAATCGTTAAACAATTGCAGGCCGAAGGCCATATCGTGGCAATGGCGGGTGACGGTATCAACGATGCGCCGGCATTGGCGCAGGCACACGTAGGCATTGCCATGGGTACGGGCACCGATGTCGCCATGGAAAGTGCAGGAGTCACGCTGGTCAAAGGCGATCTGCGTGGAATCGCCCGGTCACGACTCTTAAGTCAGGCTACCATGCGTAATATCCGCCAGAACCTGTTCTTTGCTTTTATTTACAACGCCCTCGGCATTCCCGTTGCAGCCGGTGTGCTGTATCCGTTCTTCGGCATTTTGCTGTCACCGATGATTGCAGCGGCAGCGATGAGTTTTAGTTCGGTTTCGGTCATTGCCAATGCGTTACGGCTTAGGCGGGTAGTATTGTAAATGCGAGTTAACCTGACAGGATGTTGAAAACCCCATCCCTGGTTAAGTAAGTCATTGCCCCCTCCGTCTTCGGATGAGTCCGGATGATTAAAATCAACTTCGATGATGATATGAGAGTCACAGAAAAACCCATTTTCAGTTATCCATGGTACCTTCGTCCCTTCTTTTGGAATCAAAAAAGAAAATACGGACAAGTCCTTAAACCGGCATTGATTTGGGCCAGAGTCCCCAGGTTGTTTGCAGCAATAGCCATACTCTATGGCGTTCTGGATAGAAAGAATAGCCCTATCAATCCCGTGCTACGCTCCTTGATTACGGTGAGAGTATCGCAAATAAACGCGTGCCGCTTTTGTATTGATATTAACTCTGCCGTGTTGGCAAAAAGAACGGGCTCCATGAACAAGGTGGAGGCTCTTGAACGATGGCGAGAAAGTGAGTTGTTTGATAACAAAGAAAAGCTTGTTTTGGAATATGTTGAGGCGATGACGTATACCGGTCGGCAGGTTGATAATGATTTGACTAGGCGCCTGTATGAATACTTTAACGAAGATGAAATAGTCGAACTATCCGGCCTCATTGCCTTTCAGAATTTATCCAGCAAATTTAACAGTGCTCTGGATTTGCCTGCACAAGGATTTTGCCGTCTGCCAGAAAATGCAGATCGCACTAATGAAAAAAACTAACGTTTAATACAAAAATGACCTTACTGATTTTCTGCTAATGGTAGTCACCAAATCGTTTGTAAAAACGCCTAGCCGAGTCGAACAGCTACAATAATGAGCAGTCAGAGCTTTTATGGAATATAAAGATTATTACAAAATAATGGGGCTGGCCAAGAATGCCACGCCAGACGAGGTAAAACGCGCTTATCGCAAGCTGGCCCGAAAATATCATCCCGATGTCAGTAAAGAGCCCAATGCCGAAGCCAAGTTCAAAGAACTCGGCGAAGCCTACGAAGTCCTGAAAGATCCCAAGAAACGCGCGGCTTATGATCAAATAGGCCGTAACTTTCAGCACGGGCAACCCTTTACCCCGCCGCCGGAATACCAGACCGGCTTTGATTTTGGCAAGGGTTTTGGCGGAAGCCAAGGCAGCGGATTCAGTGATTTTTTTGAAGCCCTGTTTGGCCGGGCTTATGCACAGGGCGCCGATGCGGGCGGCTACGGCAGGCAGTTTCAGGCCCATGGCAGTGATCAGCATGCCAGGATTTTGATCGATTTGGTGGACGCTTTTAATGGCGGAGAGACGTCTGATTACCCTGAACATGCCGCAAACGGACAGCCAGGGCCAGGTTATTGCCAAAATGCGCAGCTTGAATATCAAGATACCTAAAGGCATTAAGGCCGGGCAGCGCATACGCCTGGCAGGGCAGGGAGGGCCAGGAATAGGGGGCGGCAGCAACGGTGATTTATATCTTGAAGTGGAATTTAATCCCCACCGATACTTTCGTGCCGAAGGCCGTGATATTCACCTGGAACTGCCGGTTACGCCCTGGGAAGCGGCTTTAGGCGCCAGGGTCGCTGTACCGACGCTGGGCGGCATGGTGGACTTGAAAATTCCCGCCGGCTCCCAAACCGGCAAACAATTGCGCTTAAAAGGCCGCGGTTTGCCCGGCGTGCCGGCCGGCGATCAGTACGTGACTTTAAAAATAGTGACACCTCCGGCCAAAACAGAGCAGGCCAAAGCATTGTATGAACAAATGGCTAAAGACATGCCGATGAATCCGCGCTCAGAAATGGGGAGGCGTTGATGAAAAATGAAATCGTGGTTATTTCCGGCATGGTGCTGGATGAAAGCATACGCTTGTCCTTGGGTGAATTGTGCCAGTTTGCCAAAACCAGCCAGGAGTGTGTTATTGAAATGGTCGAGGAAGGCGTATTGGATCCTGAAGGCTCGTCAATTTACACCTGGCGATTTGATCACAATGCGTTAAAACGGCTGCAAATTGCCCTGCACCTGCAACAGGACCTCGGCCTTAATCTGCCCGGCAGCGCCCTGGTGCTGGATTTGCTCGAAGAAATGGAGCAGCTGCGGCGGAAGTTACCCGATTAATTCGGCGGCACTATGCAGACCAGATACATCGAACCCCGAAATTATAGGCATAAGCATGACAGATGAAGCAGGCTTCATTAATGCCGGCGTCGTTGTTTCGGTGCATGGCAGCGTCGTCGATATCAGATTCGAGCGCTGTTTGCCGCCTATTCACACCGTTCTCTTTGCGGGACAAGACCGGCACGTCGTTATCGAGGTTTTGACGCAGCTAGACGCATCACGGGTTCGCGGTATTGCTCTGACGCCGACTCAAGGTCTGGCCCGCGGCATGCCGGTTGAAAACTCTGGCGAACCGTTAAAAGCGCCGGTAGGAAAGGGAATTCTGTCGCGCATGTTCAATGTATTCGGCCATCCCATCGACAGACAGCCGATGCCGACGGACATCGAATGGCGATCCGTCCACCAGGCGCCGCCATCGTTGGCGCGGCGCTCGACCCAGTCGGAAATATTCGAAACCGGCATCAAGATTATCGATGTGCTGGCGCCTCTGGAGCGGGGCGGCAAGGCCGGTCTGTTCGGCGGCGCCGGCGTCGGCAAGACGGTGCTGCTGACCGAGATGATCCATAACATGGTCGGGCACCACGAGGGCGTGAGCCTGTTTTGCGGTATTGGCGAACGTTGCCGGGAAGGCGAAGAACTCTACCGGGAAATGAAAGCAGCCGGCGTGTTGCCGAACATGGTCATGGTGTTCGGACAAATGAATGAACTGCCCGGAAGCCGGTTTCGGGTCGGACATGCCGCGCTGACCATGGCCGAGTATTTCCGTGACGATGAGCGCCGCGATGTGCTGCTGTTAATCGATAATATTTTTCGCTTTATCCAGGCGGGTTCTGAAGTATCGGGACTTATGGGGCAGATGCCTTCGCGCCTGGGTTATCAGCCGACGATGGGTACCGAGCTGTCGCAACTGCAGGAACGCATCGCCAATACCGATGCCGGTGCGATTACCTCAATTCAGGCGGTTTATGTGCCGGCCGACGATTTTACCGATCCGGCCGCAGTGCATACCTTTTCGCATTTGTCGGCGTCTATTGTATTGTCTCGAAAACGTGCTAGCGAAGGCCTTTTTCCGGCCATCGATCCCTTGCAATCCAGTTCTAAAATGGCGGCACTGCGTGTCGTTGGCGAGCGGCATTACCGGATTGCCCAGGACGTCAGGCACACGCTGGCCCAATACGAGGAACTGAAGGACATTATTGCTATGCTCGGGCTTGAACAGTTGTCGCGGGAAGACCGCAATATCGTTTTTCGTGCCCGCCGTTTGGAGCGGTTTTTAACGCAGCCATTTTTCACGACCGAGCAATTTACCGGTCTGAGCGGCAGGCTGGTTAGCCGGAACGATGCCTTGAACGGTTGTGAGCGCATTCTTGATGACGAGTTCAAAGACTATCCCGAGAGTGCGCTGTACATGATAGGCGCCATTGACGAAGTTAAGAAGGAGGGCCACTATGAAACGATCGTTGATGCGCCTTAAAATCCTGTTGCCTTTTCAGGTATTCGCCGAGCTGGAATTGGTGACTCGGATCGTTGCGGAGACTTATCAAGGCTCGTTCGGCATTTTACCGCGCCGCCTGGATTGCGCGGCGGCCCTCGCACCCGGTATTCTCACCTACGAAACAGAGAAAAATGGCGAAGTGTATCTGGCCGTTGATCAGGGCGTGCTGGTTAAAACCGGTTTCGACGTCTTCGTGTCGGTACGCAACGCCATCGGCGGTGCCGAGTTGGATCAATTACGTGAGGCCGTGGCGCGGGAATTTCTTGAATTTGACGAGCGTGAAAAAAGCGTGCGTTCTGTCATGGCCAAGCTGGAGACCGGTTTTGTCCGGCGCTTTATGGAGTATCGTCGTGAATGATCCATCTAAAAAAAATGAGCACAGCGAAACCGCTTTCAGCCGTCAAGTCGGCTTGAAAGTGAAGCGCAAATTGGATGCGCAACGCCGAGTGAATAAGACGATCTGGTTCGGCTTCGGCTGGTTCGGATTGATAGGCTGGTCTGTCGCGGTGCCGACCCTGGTGGGCATATTTGCCGGTTTATGGCTGGACAGACGCTATCCCGGACCTCATTCCTGGACATTGATGTTATTGATCGGCGGCTTGATGCTCGGTTGCTGGAACGCCTGGCGCTGGGTATCGGATGAAGAAGCCCAGATCCATGAAAAGCAGGACAAGAAAAATGAATGAGAATCTGATGTTGGTGCTGGCTTTAGGGATGGGGGGCTTGCTGGGGGCATTTTTTTTCGGAGGGCTTTGGTGGACTATACAAAAAGGTGTGAACGCAAAGCACCCAGGTCTTTGGTTTTTCAGCAGCCTGCTGCTGCGCACCGGCATCACCTTGGTTGGTTTTTATGTGATAGCTGCCGGCCATTGGCAGCGCTTTTTGGCTTGTCTGGTGGGTTTTGTCATCGTACGATTTATCGTGCTTAGATTGACCCGTTCCGAGCCGGTAAAATTACCGGAGCCGGTCGAGGAGTAAACTGATGCGCTTGAGTTCCGATCAAATTATTTTTTGGCAATACGGTTTCATCAAGCTCAATGGCACGATCGTGACTACCTGGGCGATTATGCTGGTGCTGGTGGTCGGGGCTTATCTGATCACCCGGAATCTGGCCCGAGATAGAGAACACAAGCGCTGGCAAAATGTGCTCGAAATTATTGTCATTACCCTGAACCAACAAATCGAGGAAGTCGGCCTGAAGCGGCCGGAAAAATATCTTGGTTTTCTGGGTACCTTGTTTCTGTTTATAGCCATCGCCAATCTGGCTACGATTTTTCCTGGTTATGAGCCTCCGACCGGTTCATTGTCGACCACGGCGGCGTTGGCCATCGCCGTATTCATAGCCGTACCGTTTTTCGGTATTGCCGATCAAGGTTTGGGTGCTTATTTAAAATCCTACCTGAAACCGACGCTGATCATGCTGCCTTTCAATATCATCGGCGAAGTGACGCGAACCCTGGCCCTGGCCGTGCGACTGTTCGGCAATATGATGAGCGGTTCAATGATTGTCGCTATTTTACTGATTGTCACGCCGTTTTTTTTTCCGGTGATCATGAATCTATTCGGGTTGCTCACCGGCATCGTCCAAGCTTATATTTTTACGGTACTGGCGACGGTTTACATCGCCGCCGCTACCCGCAGTCATGGCGAATGAACGTTTAATACTAACGAGGAAATATTATGGATACAGTTACCTTAATTGCAGTCGCATCTATCGTGACTGCTGGGATTACCATTGGTATCGGCGGTCTTGGGCCCGCCTTCGGCGAAGCCCGGGCGCTGTCAACGGCGTTAAGCGCACTGGCCCAGCAACCTGATGCCGCGGCGACGATTACCCGCACTTTATTTGTCGGTTTGGCCATGGTTGAATCGACAGCCATTTATTGTCTAGTCGTGTCGATGATTCTGATCTTTGCCAATCCTTTCTGGGATTACGCCATAGCTCAGGCGGCGGGGCATTAATCAGTGTTAATCGACTGGTTTACTGTTTTCGCGCAACTGGTCAATTTTCTGATCTTGATGGCTTTGTTGAAGCGATTTCTTTATAAGCCCATTTTGCGGGCGCTGGATGAGCGCGAAAAGAAAATCGCGCGGCAGTTGGAGGATGCCCGGAAAATCATGGCCGATGCCGAGCGCGAGCGAAACGAGTATGCCTACAAAAATGAAGTAATTGCACAGCAGAGCGCTGATCTTTTGAAACAAGCGCAACAGGAAGCCAATCATGAACGCGAGAACCTAATCGAAGCGGCGAGAGCTGAGTCGCACGCGCTGAGCGCAGGCTGGCGAAAAGCACTGGAAAACGAACAATACAGCCTGCACCGCGACATCATGCAGCACACTCGTGAGGAGGTTTTCGCCATTACCCGCAAAACCCTCGCGGATCTGGCTTCGGAAGGTCTGGAACAGCGCATCTGCGAAGTTTTCCTTCAGCGCCTGTACACGCTGAATGAATCTGACAAAAAACTGCTCACCCAGGCGATTCAGTCATCATCCAATCCGGTATTGGTGCGTAGCGCTTTCGAATTGAGACCGGAACAGAAAACGGCGCTTCAACAAGCCGTGAGAGAAGTGTTTGCGGTTGACGCCGCCATTAAATTTCAGACGAATGCCGATCAGATCAGCGGCATCGAGCTAAGTACAAACGGCCACAAGCTGTCCTGGCATATCGCCGATTATCTGGCTTCGTTAGAACACAGCGTAGACAGGGTGCTGGAGGCCAAAACCATATCACCCGCCGAATCCGGAGCCGAAGGCTATGCCGCTGGATAATCTGGCTACCGATCTGAAATGCGCATTTGAGAATATCAAACGGGCGCGGGAAGCCTATAGCCCGCAATTGACTGCGTATGAAGTGGGCACGGTCACCACAGTTTCCAACGGAATCGCCATGGTGGCCGGATTGCCGGGCGTCGGTTTTGAAGAACTGGTCAAGTTTCCGGGTAATTTATCCGGCATTGCCTTCAATCTCGATGAGGACGAAATCGGCGTGGTTCTACTCGGCAATTATTGGCATGTACAGGCCGGCGATGAAGTTGAGCGCACTGGCAGGGTCATGGATGTGCCAGTGGGCGAAGGTCTGATCGGCCGCGTGATCGATCCTTTAGGCAGGGTATTGGACGGCAAGGGGCCGCTCCATTACAGCGGCCGCCGCCCTATTGAACGCGAAGCCCCGGCGATCATGGACCGGTCGCCCGTCACCATACCGCTGCAAACCGGCGTCAAAGTCATCGACGCCCTGATACCCATCGGCCGCGGCCAGCGCGAATTGATTCTGGGCGACCGGCAAACCGGCAAGACGGCAATTGCAATTGATACGATCCTTAACCAGCACGACCAGAATGTCGTGTGTATTTATTGCGCCATCGGCCAGCGGTCTTCGGCTGTGGCCCAGGTTGTCGCCACTTTGCAGGAAAAAGCCGCAATGGACTATACCCTCGTCGTGGTCACGGAGGGCAATGACCCGCCGGGACTGGCTTACATTGCGCCTTATGCGGCGACCAGCATCGCCGAGTATTTTATGGAACAGGGCCGTGATGTGCTGATCGTTTACGATGATTTAACCCACCACGCCCGCGCCTATCGCGAGCTTTCACTATTATTGCGAAGGCCGCCCGGGCGAGAAGCGTTTCCGGGCGATATTTTTTATATCCACTCCCGCTTATTGGAGCGGGCGACGCATTTGCACGACGATCTCGGCGGCGGTTCGCTGACCGCGTTGCCGATTATCGAAACCGAAGCCCAGAACCTGGCCGCCTATATTCCTACCAATCTGATTTCGATCACCGACGGGCAGATTTATCTGTCGCCGAGCCTGTTCGAATTGGGCGTGTTGCCCGCCGTCGATGTCGGAAAATCGGTATCGCGGGTGGGCGGCAAGGCGCAACGGCCCGCCTACCGTTCTGTTGCCGGCGATCTAAAGCTGGCTTATGCGCAATTTGAGGAACTGGAAACCTTTGCCCGTTTCGGGACCCGTCTGGATGAACATACGCGCAAGATCATCGAGCATGGCCGGCGCATCCGTTCCTGTCTTAAACAGCCGGAATTCGAACCTCTTCCGGTAGCCGGGCAGATAGCGGTATTGCTGGCGCTGACGCATGGATTTTTTGATGCCGTGCCCCTGAATCAGATGACCGAAGCCGAACGTGCGGTCCGCTACGCTGCCCTGGAGTTGCCCGAGACGCTCATTCAAAGCCTGTTATCGGACGAACCGTTAAGCGTTTCGAACCGCGAGCTGATTGTCGAAGTTGCCGGCAAGGCTCTCGCGCCTTTGCAAAAATGACCGATACGCCGAACAGTTTACGCCGTAAAATCGAGGGCGCGGAGGATCTAAAAAGCGTGGTGCGGACGATGAAAGCCTTGGCGGCTTCCAGCATTGTCCAATACGAGGAATCGGTGCGCTCATTGGGGGATTATGCCCGTACCATCGAACTGGCCTTGACGGCTTGTTTCAGGCCGATGAGGGCGGCAGCCCATGCCGAAACCGGTCCCCGCCCGGCAGCATTGAATCGGGCTGGCGTCATTGTATTCGGCACCGATCAGGGTCTGGTGGGGCAGTTTAATGACGTCCTGGTCGAATTTACAAACGCCCGATTAAACGACTTGGCTGGGGATAAAATCGTCTGGACGGTGGGCGAACGCATTCATGCGCATCTGCTGGATTCGGGAATAGCGGTAAGCGGTGTGTTTGCTACACCCAATTCGGTGGCGGGCATTACGCCATTGATCGGCCAGTTGCTTATCGAAACCGAAAGGCATCAGTTGAATCACGAGACTTCGCTGTATTTATTTTATAATCGGCCGCAAGCCGGGCCTGGCGCTGTTTATGAGCCGGTCTGTGTGCGTGTGCTGCCGCTGGACGCCGACTGGCAGCTCAAGTTTGTCAAGGCGGCCTGGCCAACTACTCCCTTACCGGAAATCGTGGGAAATTACGCTTCGACGCTGAGTGCCCTGATTCGTGAATATCTTTTTGTTTCGTTGTACCGGGCTTGCGCCGAATCGCTGGCCGCAGAAAATGCCAGCCGGCTGGCAGCCATGCAGCGGGCCGAAAAAAACATCGATGAACTTCTGGAAGAACTTAGCCGGTCTTTCCATCAGTTGCGCCAGCAAACTATTGATGAGGAGTTGTTTGATGTGATTTCCGGTTATGAGTCGATGCCGAAAAAAAGATGACCTGGTTAATTAAACCATTTCATTCGCCAGTGAGGGACTCCTCTTTGTTCAGCGTACCCAAGTGGACTGCGGTGAAATTCACAAGCTTGCTTGCGAGTTGTAGTTCACAATTAACCCTGACAAAGAAAAATTTTTTTAATCCAGAACCTGTCGATAACATTGACGCTGCACTTCTGTTTGAGCGATGGAGAGATAATGAGTCTAATAAAATGCCCGGAGTGTCAACAGGAAATTTCAGATAAAGCGGTTGTTTGCGTTAAGTGCGGAAACCCAGCACATAAAGCTTTTGAACGACAAAGTCATTTGAATACTGCATGGAATGCAGTTACAAAATCCAGAACTCCGATCAATGTTTTTGCATTGGCCATGATGGCTTGTTCGGCAATTCTTGGAGTTAGCGCTACTCAAGTGCATGAAATATGTTCTCTAACCGCCTTTACCTATACCTTACATATATTTCTTGCGGTTTCCGGGATGTTTTTTGCGACAATTCTTTTTTGTCGAAAAGGTATGTATCACCCCGATGATCTCGCAAAAGCAAGACAAGCCGGTGTTGATGACCTGGGTGAGGATAAACCGGTCATTGCGGCTTTGCTCATATGCATACTGGTAGTTTCCTATGGCCTCTACCAATGGAATGCTGAGAAAAACACCGACAACATGACAATAGATAAATCAAACAAATGTGCCGCCCAGCAGGACCCAGCCACTCGTACTAGTTGAGTCCTGCAGGATTAACGTCAACGACGCTATAAAACAAAACGGGCGGAAAATCCGCCCGTTTTTTAGGTTAGTGATGGGGATTATTCGTTAGCCGCTTTAATGTGGACTAATGCGGCTTCAGCATGTTTGGTAGCATCTGCGTCGTGCCCCAAGTTTGCGTGATTAATAGCTTCCTCCAGTTCATTTGCACCTTCTTGTAAATGGTTTTTTTGTTTACCCTTGGTAACCAGGGCACCGGCTAATGCATGGTCCAATGCCGCTTGGGCATGTTCGGTGAGTGCCTTGGGTTGACCGGCTTTGCCTTGCTGGACAGCCGCTTGAGTATGTTCGAGTGCGGCTTTGGAATGTTCTTCCGCAAATACGGTTGAACTTAATAGGAGTAATGAAGCTGCAAATGCTGTAATTAGTTTTTTCATGATTCTTTCCTCGTATTGTTATCATATCAATTGCTCATCATCAGAGCTGACCGTCCAGCCTAATTTCGAAAAACCAGGAAAGCGGTTGGGATCGATATTTGTTAAAATTTTTGGAATTTCTTCATAGTGCTGCTAAATATCAACACGGCGATTTTGTCTTTGAAATTTCAATTTAGTTCCCTAATTTCGTGGATTTTTTTTAACGCCAAATGAACGTCACTGGATAAAGGAGCGCTATGCTTAAGCTTCTTGGGATCAGAGTAAGTGAACATGGGGATCAGAATATTTCAGAATAATAGTAATGCGTAATTTCAGCATTTGCATTGTTTCCGGATTTTAATAAGCCAGCATAAGCGCTCTGTTTAGCTGATAACTTTCGTAAAAGGGCATGAGTTTATGAATAAAAACTTTGTTACCCGCATTAAATGCGCTTTAGTTCTGATTGGTCTGACGCTTTTAGGGCTGGGGCCTATGCCGGTGACCAGTATAATAGGCCTGTACATCGTGGTTTTTCGGCCCCAGTGGTTTAAGCAGCTGATCGAGCGAATTTACACCGAATAAACAGGAGTGGTCGCCTTGGTAAAGTTTGCAAATTTAACCGGGAAAAACAAGGTGGATGTGTTGGCCGCTCTTGCCTGTTCCGAAGCCGGATTAAGCAGCGCCGAGGCTAATACCAGGCAGCGGCTTTATGGCCGTAACCAGATTGTTTTTCATCGTTCCCGATCGCCCTGGCTGATGTTGGCTGAGGAATTTATCGCGCTGTTTCCTCTGCTACTGCTAGTTGCGGCTCTGCTGGCATTTTTTGCTGCTTATGTCAGTCCCGGCGCAGGCTATGATCTGATCGGCATGGCGCTGATTGCTGTGGTGATCATCAACGCGCTGATGTCATTCTTCCAGAATTTCAAGGCCGAGAAACTGATGCAGTCTTTTCTCGACTATATCCCTAAAACCGTGGCATTGCTGCGTGATAACGAAAAAAAACTGCTGGATGCCGGCGAAGTTGTGCCCGGCGACATCCTGTTTTTACAGGAAGGCGACAAAATATCGGCGGATGGTATTGTGTTGGACTGTAGCCAGTTGCTGGTTGATGAATCGGTGTTGACGGGAGAATCCGGGCCGGTGCAAAAATCAAGTCTGTCAGCCGCTGTCAATGATACTTGCAGGGTATTGTCCGGGGCTACGGTACTTAAAGGGAATGCCCAGGTGCTGGTGGTTAAAACCGGACGGGCAACCAATTTGGGCGGTATCTCTACGCTTTCGCAAGGGGTTGAACGTGATTTGACGCCGATGCAAAAGGATCTGAAAAGCTTTGTCAGGAAAATCACGCTGATTGCTTTGGCGGCGGGTGTGACGTTTTTTGCTATCGGTACCTATTTGGGCGATCCGTTCCTGACCAATCTGATTTTTGCCATCGGCATTATTGTGGCCAATCTGCCCGAGGGCTTGCTGCCCACGGTGACTTTGGCATTGACGCAGGCAACGATTAGAATGGGGCGGTGTAACGCGGTGGTCAAGCAGATTCTTTCAGTGGAGACTCTGGGTGGAACCACGGTGATTTGTACCGATAAAACCGGCACCTTGACGCGCAACAAGCTCCATGTTGAGTCGCTTTATCTTGATTTTACTGAAGTTGAATCCCATGAACACGCGGCCTACCTAAAGCATCGGGCTGCTCACACCATGACTGAAATCATGGCCTTATGCCATGATGTTATCGTTTCTCATGATGCTTCCGGTCATGTTGTTTGCAGGGGTGATCCGACCGAAGTGGCCATGGTTGAATTTGTTGACCAGGTCGGCGGTTATGAGGAGTTGCGCAATAAATTCCAGCAGGTCGGCAGCCAGCCTTTTGATGCCGATGCCAAATACATGTCAGCCACCAGTCTTACGCAGGGCGGAACGCTGTATATGACGGTCAAAGGCGCCCCCAATGTGATTATCGACCGTTGCACTGAGGTTTTCGCGGAAGGTTTGGTGAGAAAATTCCGGGCAAACGAGAAGAACAAGCTGGAAAAACAAGCCGAAAAATACGCAGGGCACGGTATGCGCGTGCTGGGGCTGGCTTATCGTGTGCTTGATGAGGCCGATGAAGAAGCTGAAAAGCTGGTGTTTGTCGGTTTTGTGGCCATGGTCGATCCACCCCGGCCCGAAGTACCGGCGGCGGTTGTGGCCTGCAAGAGCGCCGGCATCCGCATTATCGTGATCAGCGGTGATAAGGCGGAAACGGTCAGTTATATCGCCCGCAAACTGGGTATCGTCAATCATCCCAGGATTATTAAAGGCGAAGAACTTAATGCCATGAGCAAAGAAGAGCTAGCGCTGATCTTGCAGAACGAGGAAGTGCTGTTTGCGCAGACCGTGCCGGAACAGAAACTGACTATTGTCGAGGCGCTCAAACATAGCGGTGAAGTGGTGGCCATGACCGGTGACGGCGTCAATGATGCGCCGGCTTTAAAACGCGCTGATATCGGTATTTCCATGGGCTTGCGCGGCACCGATGTTGCCAAGGAAGCGTCCGATATTATTCTGCTTGATGATAATTTTGCCACGATTATCAAGGCGATCGAAGAAGGGCGGGCCGTGTATGACAATATCAGGAAATTTATTACTTACATTCTGGCCAGTAATGTGCCGGAAATACTGCCGTTTATCGCCTATGTCCTGTTTCCAATTCCACTGCCTATCACCGTCGTGCAGATTCTGTCGATTGATTTGATTACCGATATGCTGCCCGCCATCGGCCTGGGCAATGAGCCACCGGAAAGCGATATTATGCGGCGTAAGCCCCGGGAGGGACAAAGCGGGCTAGTCAACCTGAATACGTTTTTGCGTAGTTACGGGCTGATAGGTCTGGCTGAAACGCTGCTGGCTTTTATGGTTTTCTTTCATGTGTTGAATAAAGGCGGCTGGCAGTGGGGTGCTGTTTTGCCTGTAAGCAACCTTTTGTATGGACAGGCTACCGGGGCTTTTTTGGCGACCGTCATTTTCTGCCAGATCGGTAATGTCATGGCCTGTAGGACCAACCGGCAGAGCGCTTTACCATATTTGTTTAAATTTAATCCCTGGATAACGGCCGGAGTGGTTTTTGAAGTGGCCTTTATCGTTGCGGTTATTTATTTGCCTGAGTTGCACCCTTTTTTTACAACGCAGGCTTTGGATTTAAATACCTGGTATTTGATTAGTCTGGCGCCGTTGTTTATATTCGGCGTTGAGGAAATCAGGAAATATGTGTATAGAAAACTGTTTTCTTCCTGATTGCAAGGCGCCCTCCGTTTCCTTTATGACAAGGCTTTAACTATGTTTCCAATACGTGATGAAAATCCAACCCTACGCACACCGGTAGCCACCATTGGCATCATCGGCCTGAATATTGCCGTATGGTTTTTTGTGCAGGGCGCCGGATCAATGCTGCCGTTGGTTAAGTCGCTGTGTCTTTATGGTCTGATTCCCGGCGACTTGCTCGGCACCGTTTCGGTGGGCACGACCATTCCGTTGACCCAGGAACTTGGCTGTGTGCTCGATGCTAAAGGCAGTATCCTGACTATGGTGAGTCATGCTTTTCTGCATGGCAGCTGGTTTCACATCATCGCCAATCTCTGGTTTTTATGGATTTTTGGCGATAATGTCGAAGACGCCATGGGTTCAGTGCGCTTTATTGCTTTTTATTTGCTCTGCGTTATCGCGGCGGCCAGTGCTCAAATCATGGCCGATCCGTCTACCATTTCGCCCATGGTCGGCGCATCCGGTGCCATCGGCGGGGTGATGGGTGCGTATGCACGCCTGTATCCGCGGGCTAGTGTGCATACCTTGATACCGATAGGCTTTTTTATTACTACGGCCGCTATTCCAGCGGCGTATATGCTTGGCTACTGGTTTTTGATCCAGTTGATTAGCGCCTTGCCCGCGGTAGGTGGTCTAAGTGGTGTGGCTTTTTGGGCACATGCCGGCGGTTTTGTGGCCGGTCTGCTCTTGGTAGGCCCCATGCACCGCCCGGATTATCTTGAGCAACATGAGCGCCTGGAGTCCAAAAAAACGGCAAAATATCGGTTTTAACAGACAGCAAATGTGATTTTCTGAATAACTTGACGTACACTCACAATTATTTTTAGCCTTCATGCCTGCGTTTCCTGAAACGCGCACCTTTCATTTAGCAATTGACAGAAATAGAAGCATTTTTCAGCATCGACGGCGCCTTGGCTCAGGTTATTGCGGGTTACCGGCCCAGAGCCGCGCAGCTTGAAATGGCGCTGGCCATTGCTCATGCCATTAGAGAGAATCAGCACCTGATAGCAGAAGCCGGAACCGGTACGGGCAAGACCTTTGCCTATTTGGTTCCGGCCATTTTATCCGGCAAGAAAGTCATTATTTCCACCGGCACCAAAAATTTGCAGGATCAGCTGTTTAATAAGGACCTGCCGGTTATCCGCAAAGCCATCAAAGTGCCCTTTGTGGCTGCGCTGTTAAAAGGCCGCAGTAATTATTTGTGTAAGTATCGACTGCAAAATGCGCTGAACTCTACCTTGGGCTTCAGCAAGGAAGAGGCGGCAGCCCTGGCCAACATAAAATCCTGGTCCAAGCGCACTCAAACCGGCGATATTTCAGAAATGGCGGAAGTAGCCGAGGCAGATCCGGTCTGGTATCAGGCGACCTCATCCAGGGACAATTGTCTGGGTCAGGATTGCCCGGATTATGCCGAGTGTTTTCTGGTCAAGGCCCGGAAAAAGGCTCAGGAATCCGAGATTCTGGTGGTTAATCATCATTTGCTTTGTGCCGACTGGTCGATACGGGACAGCGGTTTTGGCGAATTGCTGCCCAATGCCGAGGTGGTGATTATCGACGAGGCGCATCAATTGGCCGATACGGCATCCAATTTTTTAGGTCTTAACATCGGCGGCAAACAGCTGAATGACCTGGCGCAGGATGCACTGATGGAATACTTCAAAGATGCGACCGATATACCGGCTTTGCGGACCGCCTGTGAAGATATGGAGCATGAAGTCAAAGATCTGCGCCTGGCCTTTGGTATCGAACTTAAACGCGGCGAATGGCAGGATGTTGAAAACAACCCCAAAATTTCCGCTGCCTTAACGGCCGTCAAGGAGCAGTTGCAGCGCCTGTGCGACCAGCTGGAACTGGCATCGGTCAAAACCAAGGGGTTGGAATCCTGTTTTAAACGGGCTGATGAGTTGCTTCAGCAATTAAAGATTATCCTGGATGATAACAGCGGCAAATGGATACGCTGGTATGAGACCCACAAAAAAACCTTTACCTTAAGCCGCACACCGCTGGATATTGCGGCCGAATTCCGGTTTTTTATGCAGCAACATCAGGCGGCCTGGATTTTTACTTCGGCCACCTTGAGTGTGGGTAACCGATTTGATTATTTCGCCAATAACCTGGGCTTGAATAAAGCCGTCACGGCCAGCTGGGGCAGCCCCTTCGATTATCCCGCGCAATCCTTGTTTTATCACCCCAAAGGCTTGCCGCAACCGAATGATGCCGATTTTGTTGCGCGCATTGTGCAGTTTGCCTTGCCGGTTTTGCAGGCCAGCAAGGGCAGGGCATTTTTTTTATTCACCAGTCATCGCGCGCTCAAGCTCGCCGAGGATTTGCTCAAGGATAAGCTGGGCTATCCCTTGCTGGTGCAGGGCAGCCGCCCCAAGGCGCTGTTGCTTGAGCAGTTTAAAGCAGCCGGCAATGCGGTGTTGTTGGGGACGTCCAGTTTTTGGGAGGGCGTGGATGTCAGGGGCGAGGCCCTATCCTGCGTGATTATCGATAAACTGCCGTTTGCATCGCCCGGCGATCCGGTATTAAAAGCAAGGTTGAATGCCATGGTCGAGCAGGGGCGCAATGCTTTTTTTGAGCACCAGTTGCCTACTGCCGTGATTGCCTTAAGGCAAGGCATAGGCCGGCTGATTCGTGATGTCACCGATCGCGGCGTATTGATGGTATGCGACCCGCGTTTGTTAAAGCGGACGTATGGCCAGATTTTTTTGGACAGCGTGCCACCCATGAAACGCACCCGTGATATTGCCGACGTGCAGGCGTTTTTTCAACAAGAGACGGAACAATGAAATTATTAGCGGTAGACACCGCCACCGAAGCCTGCTCGGCCGCGCTGCTCATCGATGGCGTGATCAATGAACGTTTTCAGCTGGCGCCGAAAGAGCATACGCGGCTGATTCTGCCGATGATTGATGACCTGATGGCCGATGCCGGATTAAGGCCTCAGCAGCTCGATGCGCTGGCCTTTGGCCGCGGCCCTGGCAGTTTTACCGGTGTGCGCATTGCCACCGGCGTCATTCAGGGCATTGCTTTCGGCGCCAATTTGCCGGTTGTACCGGTTTCCACACTGGCGGCCATTGCGCAGGATTATTTCGATCACAATGACAGTACTATTGCCTATACGGCAATGGATGCGCGCATGGGCGAGATTTACTGGGGTGTGTACCGGCGCACTGCACAAGGATTTGCCGAGTTGATTGGCAAGGAGACGGTTACGCGGGCGGATCAGGTTGAATGTCCCGAACTCACTGGCGTGGGTGTCGGCTCAGGCTGGGCAGTGTACCGGCATGAATTGATGCATCGGCTGAATGGGCTGGTTAAGCACTGTGTCAGCGAGGTATTGCCCAAGGCAGGCGCCATTGCCCGTTTGGCCGAATGGGGATTCAAACAGGGGCTGGCGGTAACGGTTGACCAGGCCATGCCGGTTTATTTACGCGATAAGGTCGCAAAAAAAGAATCGGAGCGATAATACGGTATAATGACGCACATTATTACAACCTCACTGCACCAAGAAATGGCCCAATACTTTGAAATACATCCTGAAAATCCGCAGCTGCGATTAATTCATCGTGCTGTGGAGATTATTCGTCAGGGTGGTGTTATTGCTTATCCCACCGATTCATCGTATGCCCTGGCCTGTCATCTTGACGATAAACAGGCGCTGGACAAGATCCGCCGTATCCGGCAGCTCGATGACAAACATAATTTTACCCTGGTCTGCAAAGACCTGACCCAGGTTTCCACATTTACTAAAATCACCAATGATGCCTACCGGCTGATCAAAGCCTTAACCCCCGGGCCCTTTACCTTTATTCTCGATGCAACGCGCGAAGTGCCGCGCCGTCTACAGCATCCCAAGAAAAAGACCATTGGCATCCGCATCCCCAAACATCCAGTCGTGCAGCTGCTGATTCAGGAACTTAACGAAGCCTTGTTTAGTTCCACGCTGATTTTGCCTGGCGACGAAGATGCTCTGACCGACCCTTACGATATTAGGGAACGGCTTGAACACGAACTGGATCTGGTCATCGATGCCGGCATTGTCGAATCGGAAGAAACCACGATCATTGAATTCGGCAAGGATGGCCCCGAAATTATCCGGCAGGGCAAGGGTCTTGCCCCGATGCTGGACCGAGCAAGGTAACTCAAGCATGATGAATGAATTAACGCTGATGCAGCGCATCGCCGTCTGGATCCTGCCGGTGGTGTTTGCCATTACCGTGCATGAAGTGGCGCACGGCTGGGTGGCAAAAAAATACGGTGACCACACCGCCTCCCTGCTGGGCCGCCTAACCCTGAACCCGATCAAGCATATTGATCCACTGGGTACCCTGATTATTCCCGGTTTGTTATTGCTGACCGGCACCGGTTTTATTTTTGGCTGGGCCAAACCGGTTCCGGTCGATGCCCGGAATTTTAAAAATCCATTGCATGACATGGCTATTGTTGCCTTCGCCGGACCCTTGGCGAATCTGCTGATGGCCATAGGCTGGGCGCTCATTGCCCGGCTGGGAGTTATGATCGGCATGGAGGCGATTTCCTTGCCCTTGATTTACACGGGCATTGCCGGCATTTCCATTAACCTGGTGCTGGCGCTGATTAATCTGTTGCCGATTCCACCGCTGGATGGCAGCCGTATTTTAACCGGCATGTTGCCGGCCAAATGGGCCTGGCAATACAACCGGCTGGAGCGATTTGGCTTTATTATCCTGCTGCTGCTGTTATACAGCGGTATTTTAAGCGTGCTATTGGCCTATCCCATGTATGTGGCTCAGAAACTGTTCTTTACTCTTGCCGGCTTGTAATTGTTGTTAGTCTGCTAAACGATGCATCAAAATACCGCTGAATTATTGGATGAACCGCAGGCCTTTGCCAGGGTTCACGGTGCGCCGTTCAATGAGCTGCCGGAAGATCTTTACATACCGCCCGATGCGCTGGAAGTGTTTCTGGACGCCTTTGAAGGCCCGCTGGATTTATTGTTGTACCTGATCAGAAAGCAGAATCTGGATATTCTGAACATTCCCATCGCCAATATTACCCATCAGTACATTGCCTATATCCAGATGATGACCATCTTGAATCTGGAACTGGCTGCGGAATATCTGGTGATGGCGGCGCTGCTGGCCGAAATAAAGTCCAGAATGCTGTTGCCGCGCCCGCCCGACTCCGAGGAGGACGAGGAAGATCCCAGGGCCACACTGATCAGACGGCTCCAGGAATACGAGTGTATCAAGCAAGCCGCAGAAGAAATCGATGAAATACCGCGCATGGAGCGTGACACCTTTGACATCAGTGTCGACACTTCGACGCTGAGTGTTGAGCGCCTGCATCCCGATGTTCAATTAAGAGAGCTATTGCTGGCATTCCAGGATGTGCTTAAACGGGTAGAACAACTTAGTCACCACCAAATTATCAAAGAACCGTTATCAGTCCGTGAACGAATGGCAACCATTTTGGCAAACCTTAAAGGAGCGGATAGTCTCCTTTTCTCGCAGTTATTTAACCGAAAAGAAGGCCGGCAAGGGGTCGTTGTCTCGTTTTTGGCCATCCTCGAGCTCAGCAAAGAGCGACTCATCGACATCATCGAGTCAGACGCTCTTGCCGAATTACGAGTCAGAGGCGCCGCCGGCAGCGCCTCCGTCTAAGCGTGTTCAAGCCAAACCTAAACCCAAAGTCGTCGCCAGCGTTGCATCCGATGCAAGCACCCGTGCTCGCCTTGAGCCCGCTCCAGCGCCAGCTGCTTACAAGCTCATGCCGAGCGCCAAACTCAGAACGCGGCGTCGACAGTTCAAGCCGGCCATAGTACCCGAACCAGATTACGTCAGCGCACAGCCCGTATGCAACATGGAAATTAAACGAATCGTTGAAGCCATTTTATTTGCCACCAGCGCGCCGATGACGGCCAAACAGGTGCAGCAGGTTTTCCCTGAACTCGAACAGCCGGACCTCCAGGAGATACAGGCGGCCATTGATGCGATTACAGCCGATTACCGGTTCCGGCCGGTTGAACTAAAAAAAGTAGCCAGCGGTTACCGGTTTCAGGTCAAAAAAGAGCTGTCGCGCTGGGTGTCCCGGCTGTTTGAAGAAAAGCCGCCCAAATATTCACGCGCGCTATTGGAAACACTGGCCATTATCGCCTATCGTCAGCCGGTTACGCGCGGCGATATTGAAGATATCCGCGGCGTCAGTGTTAGTTCTAGCATCATGCAAACTCTGCTGGAACGCGACTGGATCAGGGTTTTGGGGCATAAGGAAGCGCCCGGCCGGCCGGCCATTTATGGCACGACCAAACAATTTCTGGATTATTTTAACGTTACAGCATTAGATGAATTACCGACCTTACAAGAGATACAGGATCTTGATTTGTCGGTAGATAACCCACAGCAAGCCATGCAGGTAAAGAGTGAAAAGCAAGAAACCAGCGAACAGATCGCCGAAGCAAACGAGTGAAAAAAATCCGCTGCCAGCGCCTAAAAAAATCGATTCGCATAAAGGCGGCGACGGCGAACGCATTCAAAAAGTCTTGGCGCGCGGCGGTGTCGGCTCCAGAAGAGAAATTGAACGCTGGATAGATGAAGGCCGGCTCAAGCTCAATGGCGAAACCGTCACTTTGGGTACCCGATTGAGGCCAGGTGATCATTTGCAGATTAACGGCCGAGTGGTTCACTGGGAAAAATTCGCCGAACAACCGACCCGGGTTCTGCTGTATCACAAACCGACAGGTGAAGTGGTGACCCGGCGTGACCCGGAAAACCGTCCGGTCATTTTTACCCAATTGCCAAAACTGGAAACGGGGCGCTGGATTGCTGTCGGCCGTTTGGATATCAATACCTCGGGTTTGTTGCTGGTGACCAATAACGGCGAACTGGCTAACCGATTAATGCACCCGTCCACCCAGGTGGAGCGAGAATATGCCGTGCGTATTCTCGGTGAAGTTCCGGACGCCACGCTGGCAAGACTCAAGCAGGGTGTCGAGCTGGAGGATGGCAGGGCGCAATTTAATGATATTCGCTTTGCCGGCGGCGAGGGTGCCAACAAATGGTATTACGTGACCGTCAGCGAAGGCCGTAACCGCTTGGTCAGGCGTTTGTGGGAATCCCAGGAGGTCACCGTCAGCCGCCTGATGCGTGTGCGTTATGGGCCGATTGTGCTGCCGGAGCGTTTGAAAAACCATTGCTATTATGAGCTTGATCATAAGGAGCTGGATTTACTGTTTGAGTTTGCCGGTATGGAAAAAGAAAAGTCTGTTCCCGGCATTGCCGAAAGTCCCAGGCCGAGACGCTATAAGGGGCTATAAGCATTCTTCACTCTTCCGGAATCCCTTGGAATTAGGAAAATTCCGGGGAGTTAGGGTTTATAACCCCTGTTTGCGAAACTAATCCCCTTCAAACTCCGAATTACCAAACTTCAATACCTTACAATTCTCCTTAACCGTCCGCTGCATCGCCTCATCAAAACCATCCCTGTGCGATGTCGCCTGAATTTCCACCGATATTTTCACCTCCACTCCCAGCTTGGAAGTAAATTGCTCTATGACCTCATCGACAATCGTGGCAAAATCTATTTTGGCTTTAACTGGATCGAGATTGATAGTACCGTAAAACTGTTTTTTTGCTGGAGTTGTTACTGGTAGTTAGGGTTCAATAGGGGGATTAATAATTGACGGGCTGTTGTCATCACCACCTATATCTCCACCCGATGCAGGTGTGACAGTAATATCAGGCTTCAAACTCTCTTTATAAGCAACCGCAGCATCTCGCGCAATTAACAACGATTGATCAGCCAAGATGATGCTGACATTATCTCCAAAAATAAACCCCAGATATTTATCGTCACTTTTACCACTGGCAAAGCCGAAAAAATCTTGCGAATGAAGCCCCAGATTAATGGCATTTTTAAAAACATCGTCTCTAATTAAGCGAGGCAAATACAAGTAATGACAACAATCCTGCCACACTTTCAAGGCACTGATCTCGGTTACACCGTCTTTAAAATACCAGCGCTGCAATAAATTCATAAGATGAATGGGCGACCATTCAAATATCAGCCATTCCTCTTCCTTCAAGCGGTTTTCAATATCTTGAATCAAATTGGGCGCAGTGGATGAAACAGCAACCACTTCCCATTTTAATTGCGGCTTACCACTGACAAACTCTTCCATTGGGCAGATTAACCATTTATAGGTTTCCCGTATCATCTGGTGCAGTGATTTTTCGGTGGCCTCTTTATACTTTTTGGCCTGCTTGACCTGGAACATATCCAGGTTCAGCTTTTCATTATTAATATCATCCACAATCGACTTCCAGGCTAAAAAGGTCTTAGCCTGATCGCGCAAACGATTCGCCACATCAAAATCAGCCGCTAAAAAAATCAACCGATTCTGTTTTTGTCGGGGCTGATCGCCACGGAAACGCAAAATCTGCTCGGCTGCGGCAAAGGCCTGGTTGTTGGCATCTTTGCTATAACAGGCTTGATTCACCGGCAAAACCACCAGGCGTGGGCCTACACCATAATCATCCGGCACATCCACCGAAGGCGTAAACACATGAATCCCGGCAAAACAATGATTATTGCCAAACACTCGCCGCACATGCTCTTTCAACAAAGGCTGCACATCATCCTTGTCGCTTATCTTCTGCTTGCGGCTTTCCATTTCCCTGCGCAAATTCGGCTTGGTATCAAACCAAAATCGGTCTTCTTCCGCATATAGATAATGCAAACGATCCCGCAACCGTTTTAACACATCTTCAAATACGCCGATGGTTTGCCCTGGCTGTACACTGCCCAGCAACACATGATCGGTCTTAACACCACGAATCATCTGATCAGAGGTAGACGGCGCACTACCCAAGAAAATTGTCCGAGCTGTGCGTCTGGCCGCCTGCACACTGCCAAATCGCGTATCCTTGCCGTCAATATCAAAAGGCTCGGAACGGCTGCCGTCAATTTCCTTCTCTATGATCGGCTCCCACCCTTGCGGCAGATAATGAATGCTTTTGTTGCGCACATTGCTGTCATCCAATGGGATGGAACCCGGCATAATCAAGGCATCACGGTTATCAGAATTCCACAACCGATGAATCACTATCGCCATGTACTGTAATACGCCCCGTGTGCGCTGAAATTTATCCAGAGTCGACCAGTCTTCATAGAGCCGGTCAAATATTTCCGGGTGAATCGGATAAGATTGTCGTAAACGCTCTAAATAATGATGATTCTGGGTCTCAGGCGGGAATTTGTTACCCCCTTGATGATACAGCTCTACAAACTGTTGGCACACAGCATCCAGTTCAACGGTATCACCCACCGTATCAAACAAGCGCCGACGCACAATTTCAAACGCTTCCTCAGTCGCTACCGGCTTCCAGACCGATTCCACCCGCGCAAAGTATTTTTCCAGTGAATTGAGCGTTCTTTGCCCATTAGTGCCGCCTATTTTTAAATCCGATTCCGGCAACGATGCCAACAATAACGCATTCGGCACCGCTTTTAAGGCTTCTGTTAAGGCTTGAATAAACGAGATATTGCTGTCAAACGTACCGGCCAGATACTGATGACCTGGCTCAAACTGGCGAATAAACGCTACCAATTCATCAATCAAAATCACGCAGGGCGCCGCCTGAGTTAACAGATTGATCAACACTTCCTTACCGGGTGAAGTACCGTCAATATCCGCCGGCTGCACCAACTCATAACCCGTTTGCCCCGCCAATTGCCAAGCCAGTTCGCCCCATAAGGTATTTACCTGTACGCCATCATGCTGCAAAGGCTGACTGGGTGATAACTTAATGCCATCCAGCACAGCGACTCGGGCATAAGGCAAATCAGCAATCCCGGCCTCATCCAGAATCGGTGGAATCCCCATCAATTGCCGGGTATCGACTTTGCGCGTAGCCAAATGAAACACCGTCAGCATGGTATGGGTTTTACCGCCACCAAAAGCTGTTTGTAACTGGATCACCGGATCGCCGCCCAAGCCGCTCAAACGCTGCACCACCGAAGTCAGCAACAAACGCATACCTTCCGTGATAAAGGTCCGGGCAAAAAACTTCTCGGCATCCTGATATTCAGCAGATGCGTTGCCGGATGCCACCAAACTTATATCTGCGGCAAATTCAGACTGCTTAAACGTACCCTCCAGCACGTCCTTATGGGGTTTGGCGATTTCACGCCAGGGTTTAATTGTCATACTGTATTGTCCTTTCCGTTTATCAATTTTCCTTGTAATGCCTCAAAAGTTGGAAACTGAGAGTCGACGCTTGCCAATAAAGGCTTGGTGGTCATTTAAATGCCTCTGGATCGCCATTGATTTGTTGAGCTGTCCGCTCAGACATCGCTTCCCATTCATCGCTAGAAAAGGGGACGATATGATGTCACCCAATACTCGCACACTACCCTTTAATTTTTCGGGAGGTCGGCGGCGCTTGGGCGTTTCTGCGTTAACAAGGGGTTGCTGAGGCAGTACAGTAATGATAACCCGTGCTTGTTCCACATCTGGCAACTCCGATAACCACTTGATTTTGCCATGATCGTAAATGGCTTCATAACTTTTTAACATCGTACTGTCTCCTAAGAAATAAAATTCGCCTTACACCTTTATAAGTCTAATATCCCAACTCGCCAGGATTTTAAGCTCATGGATTGCTTCCTAATAGACGCCATTGTGCATGTTCAGATAATGTATATTGATTGATGACCTCGACAGTGGCATTCATAAATCCCAATTGTTGTCGGATTTTATCGGCGATGCGCTGCGCCATCCCACGAAAGTCAACTGCTTGATCGCGTTCCTCGTCCTGTTGCAAAAACAGAATAATGTGAACAGGTAATTTATTTTGTAAAGCGATTGAGAAGGGTTGAAACTCAGGAACATCCCGTAAGGTTGCACCTAGCACACCGGCACAGGTATCTCTGACTTTTTGCGCTATTTCATCTGCGATAAATGGCTTTTTTCCGCGATACAGTGATTTGGTCTTTCCATTGCTTTTCTTCGACAAAGTTTCTTGTATCAACTAATCCAGGAACATCATTCTCAGTTGGGCTAAGACGTAATTGATTGGCGGCAGAATCGCCGCGAAAATTCTTAACTTCAATCCAAAGCTGGCGATTATTTTCCAGAACCATAGAAATCGATTGCTTTTGTTCCCTGGCATTTTTGAACAGACTTATCATAAAAGCCGTCTTTTTGATCGTATTTGAGTGTTTCCCAATCATCCGGGAATTCAAATACTAAAGCTCTATCCCCTGTTCCCTCTATCAACTGCTTCAAAATCAATCTCCCTGTGTTTGATAGTAAAGCGATTGTTCGCGGTCATACTGCGCTAACTCTTCATCCAATGCGACAATTGAAGACAAATCCTGAAATTTTTGGCCTTGTTCGACACGGACTGCTCCATCAGACTTACTTAAACCAATAAATGTAATTGGGACGTCTTCTTTCCTGGAACGGCTGATTAAGTCAATTTCTTTTAGTAGAAAATAACTATGGGTAGCGATAACGACTTGAATGCCATTTTGACAAAGAAAATAAATGGCAACCGCCACATCTTTAATTAGCTTTGGGTTCAAATTGCTTTCCGGCTCATCCCAAAAAAGCGTGTCACCTACTTCGAGACTACCGTTTTCAATTAAATGTATTAAAGTAGCCAATTTTTCTAATGCCCTCTGCAACCAAGGTAATTTCTCTACGTTTTGATCCGCTAGACACCAAATAGAATTTACCACCTTCTAATTCCAAGGTTCCACCCACATCCGAAGATAAATCAGCTAATGCTTGTTTGATTAAGGTTGGGGTGGTTTTAAGTTTTAATGTCGCTAAATGTAGGGCTAAAGTCGCTATACGTTTCATCAAACTGGAATTTCACGTTTTAAGTAAAGCAGCTAAAAACCCTTCAAAGAAAGAAACCATCTCTTTGCTAGGTAAATAAATGGACTTTCCATAATCTGGTGTATCAGCAAACTCATAACCATCGATACTAATTTTATCTTTGATACTAATCTTATCTTTGGATCGATTAGAAAATGAAAACCGCCAATCTCGTTCATCGAGAATGGAACTGTCTTTACCCGGTAGACAATACCAAACACCGACACTACTTTTCCCGTCACTATCCGATGTTGTTAAGTTACCAATTTTATCTGGCTTAAAAACTTGCCTAATCCGTTCTGAAAAATAACTTTCAATATGATCTTTAGACCAACTGGAATCTTTATATAAATTTGACCAAGCGTTTGACAGCAGGTAACTAATTTTCAACAAATGTGTTTTTCCCGTGCCATTTTCACCAATGATCACATTTAACCCCTGCGAAAACTTTAATTCAGCCTCTTTGAACACCGTAAAATTCCGTAATTTTAAATGTTTAATCATTGCTCATTCTCCAAACTGATCCAGACTAAATTGTTCGCCTTTATGTCCAGCTTCCAACGAAGCGGCGACAATCGCATGCCAGGCACCGATCAGTTCGTTATAAGCTCTGGCATCTTCGGCCCAGCCTTTACGTTCGCATAAGGTATACAAGCGATAGGCCAACTGGCGGATGGCTTCGCTGCGTTCCGGCATTCTGGCGATCAGATTGCCTGCCGCCGATTCACCGTGTTGATTCAATACCCGGATTAACTGATGTAAGGCTTCCCAAATCGGGGTGCGGTTATCGTGTTCCGGCGACCAATCGTCGGGATATTGGGACCATTTCAACAAGCGCACTTTGCCGGCGCCTGCCTCCAGCACGCCCGCATCGGCGACACCGGCCACGCTGGTGCCTTTGGCTCGCGCCAGTACATCGGCCTTGCCGAACTCGCCTTCGCTCCAACCTTGTTCGTCAAACCAGCTTAAAGCAAACTGGGTGTCGGCATCAAAATCGTCGCCGCCTTCGGTAATGGTGCGGTTAATCAGGACCAAGCATCATGCACGGTCATCGGGCGGCCGTCGGCTTCCAGCACTGCCGTATATTTGGAGAAAATCGCCATGCCTGGGCCGATCATGGCTTGGGCCAAATCAACCGGAGCGACTGCCGAAATACCTATGGCGCCGCCGATCATAACTTCGATGGCTTCGGCCAGTTCTTGTTTTAAATCGCGGAGGAATTCTCGTCGGGAAATAGTGGCTGCGTTGACATCGCGTTGACGGCAAACGAGAACGATGCTGGATGCGAGAGCATTGACGCTCTTCTTCAAATTACCTGTATATTCGGTCCGCATTGGCCAAGTGCCGGTAATCGCAAAACCTGCCCGTAACACCGCTTCAAGAAAAGTTTCCCAACCGGTGTTGCCGGTGCCAATATCAGTAGTATCGGACTGTTTGAAGGCGTAATAAATCGTAGTAGGAAACGCCGGATGCGCTTGTTCGGCCAAACGATGCATTGCTTCGGTCATCCCATCGAGAAAAAATTCTTCAGCCTTTTGCTTGTTGCCGTGTCGATAAGGTGTGGCAACCAATTCTTCGGTTTTGGGGACTGCCATTGTCGCAAACAAACCGGGATAAACCGGTCGCAAGGCACGACGCAACCAAACATAAAAAAAATCGGAAAGATCGGCATAACCGATGTTGTCGTAGTAAGGAGGATCAGTTGATACAACTTTATTTATGCTAATTTCTTGATGCTGGGCACCAGCTTGACTGACATGACCCTGAACACTAGCAGGTGTATTTTCGAGTAACTTAGCTGCTTGTTCTGTGCCTGCGCCAAAATTGCCTGATGATTGACTGAATGGGTTGGCCTCTGCAAAATCCCATACCATTGGGATAGCTTGACGGCCAAAGGTGCTCGTTACAGTATCTCGTCCAGAATGCCAAGAGCAAATACTTGACCAATAATTTGCGCCTTTGTCGATAGCAAATGCCAAATATAACGCTACAGCATCAGCATAAGCAGCAGCGCCCGTTCCTCCTGAGTCCAGACCTTGTCGTCATCGACCATACCGGCAATTAGCCCGTCGGCTTTCACTTTGGCTAGTGCTTCCTGTACAAAATCCGAGAAGGTGGTCAGCGCCAACAGTTGGCGGGGGGTGAAGAGATCACCGAAGTTCGCCATTCCATAAGCAGGTGGCGAAAACCAGCGAGGATTTTTCGGCATCGCTACATCAGGTTTCCATTCCGGCTTGGCATGTGCAGCGATTGCTTCCATTTCTGGTGTGGGTGCTAAATAAATTCGGCCCTTTGAGGCTTCGGCGACAACCGCCATCAGCTTTTGCCCCATACGTCCCGCCATTGCTTCTGCGTAGATGTATTTTGAGTCAATCGGCGATTCCGACAGTAAACATTGAAATTTCGCACCTCTTGCCAGCTTGGTGCCATTCTTCGCACTTTCCGGTGGCTTGCCCGTATGTACCTCAAAATGATAACTATCACCCTCAATCACCGGTTGCACATAGGCTTCTTTACCCGCCTTGCTGGACAGAATAAAAGTGGATGCCAGCGGCACATCGACATGCGAAAACGCCGGATTGGGGCTTTTGACGGTGCGAACCCAAAGCCATGCGATAACCTTGGCTGTATTACCCTCTCCCCCGGTTCCTCTCCCGGAGGTCGAGGGGAGAATGGGTTTACCGGTATCCAAATCCACTTGAGGGTAAAGATGCCCAATGCGCTTAAAAGCTTCTTCGCGCATCCAATAGCCATAGCGGCGCACATCTTCTGCCAAACCTTTAGCACCGCTCCAGTCTTCAAAAGCATCGCGAGTGGCGGTTTTTTTGTTGGTAGCTGGCGGCAAAGGAACAACTGGTGCGCGACCAGCAAACTTGGGCGGAATTTCGATCATCGCTTTGTTAATCAACACCGCCACCGGGTTTAAATCGGAGGCGTAGCTTTCCAGCCCCAAACGTTGCGCTTCCAACGGTATCGCCCCTCCACCGGCAAACGGGTCATGAAATGCAGGCAGTTTTTCGGGATTAAACAAGGTGGCAGCTTCGGGATGGCTCTTGTTCAAGGCACAAGTTTCCCGCCAGCTTTTCCAGATTTCCGCCCGTGCTTCGGCAAGCACTTGTTCGTTATTTGTGTTTTCCCACTTGACCAGTTTACGGATAATTTCAAACAAACGTTCGCGCTCAATCTGCGCGTCCTTTTTGTTGACCCCTCGTCCTAAATACCGTTCGTAACCTGGATCATTGACCATCTGGGCAAATATGACCGCCCTCGCAGCAGTCAAGGGCCGCCGTGCCCACCAAAATGAATTCCACGGGGGTGTGCGCCTATACCTGGCATTTTTTCATAAGCACAAGCAATGTTAATATCATCCAATGGCAAAGCTACTTCGATGAGTTTTTTCGGGGTTTTAATTTGATAAGTCATTAAGTTACAAACAAAAAAGCGATTTAAGACGCTGTTCAACTGCAATTTGATCAGCCGAAGCAAGCTGTCCTAATTTCGCTAAAATCAAGCGATTGTCCAGCGTGAACAGTTTTAAGCGAATAATGGATGGCGCAGGTAAACCGGCGGCAGTTAAGTTTTCAATTAATGTATCCAGAGGCCAATCGGAATGTTTAGCTGTGGTAATCATTGCCATGACGCTATGACCAATGGGTGAATTAAACATTTTGGCGTCGGATAACACTAAAGCGGGGCGGGTCTTGGTCGATTGCCGGTCGGTAAAAGGAAAGGGAACCTTGACAATATCGTAACGATTATAAGTCACGATAGGCCTCGTCATCTTCGGGACTATTCCACTCTGACAATGTGCCGCTAACCGCAGCCAGATAATCAAGGTCTAAAGGCTCTAAGCGACGCACCCAAATGCGGCCATCCTCTTCAGTTTCCCACGCCAGGGTATCGCCGGTTTCAAGATGCAGTTTCTTACGCACATCGGCGGGTATTGTGACTTGACCCTTGCTGCTAATTTTTGCGAGTTGTGACATAGCGCCCCCAAATCATGTAAAGATTCCTTACTGTAAGATGAATTTACAAGGATGGCAAGTTTTGCAGTGTTGCCCGCGACAATAATTCTTCCAGATCATAATTGATACTGGCAACGCCAAAATCCGGTTCCTGGTTGAAGGGGTTAAGCAGGTAATACGGGCCTTGATGACTTTCCCCATCAACTACAACAATGGCGAGGATGAATTGATTGGTTTGATTCAAGCCGTAAATGATTTCGTTACGGCTGACGGTGATGGTGGTTTGACCTTGGGCGCGGCCTTTGACTTCAATATGCCGTGCTGCGGCCAGTTTTCCGTTGGTGGTGGGCGGCTGCGAGGTAATATCCCAGCCGCATTTTTCATGGGAAACGTCTTTAACGTTGTGACCCAATTGTGTTTCAGCATCAATGACGGCTTGCATGGCGATTTGTTCGATGCGCTTGCGAGCTGCGGCGTCTATTGTGAATAGTGTTTCGCCTTTACGTTGAGCTAATAAGCCTTGTGGAATCTGTCAAACGGCTTTGAAAAGTTTCCATAATTTCCCAAGAAAGATCGTCGAAAAGTTTCTAGTTATTTTGTAGGGTTATTGATTTTCTACCGCCTTTTTTCGCTGTTTAAACCGATAAGAATCGTTGCCAGTTTCCAAAATATCGCAGTGATGGGTGATTCGATCTAATAATGCCGTAGTCATCTTGGCGTCGCCGAAAACCTGTACCCATTCCCCGAAATTAAGATTGGTGGTGATAATCAACGAGGTTTTCTCATACAGATGGCTGATCAGGTGGAACAGCAAGGCACCCCCGGATGTGGGGAACGGCAAGTAGCCGAGTTCATCAATGATAACAGCGTCCATGGCTGTCAGTTGCTTGGCCAGATTGCCGGCTTTGCCTTGTTGTTTTTCTTTGTCCAGTTGGTTGACGAGATCGACGGCGTTGTAGAAGCGCAGCCGTTTACCTTGGTGAATGGCAGCAACCCCCAAGGCGGTGGCCAAATGGGTTTTTCCGGTACCGGTGCCGCCGACTAAAATGAGGTTGTAGGCCTGATCCATGAAACCAGCGGTTGACAGTTGTTCGATTCGGGCCTGCTGTAACGGCGTTTCTTGCCAATCAAAGCTCATCAAGTCACGATGCATGTGAAAGCGTGCGGCCTTGAGCTGGTAATTCAAGCTGCGCGCTTGCCGGTCCGCTTGTTCCGCTTCGATCAGGCGATCCAACCAGACTTCCGGCATCACCGGCTTTTGCTGAAAACTGTATTCGGTTTGCCATTCGTGCCAGGCCGCCGCCATACCGAACAGATGCAGTGTTTTCAGTTGTGCGACACGATCAATGGACATGACGCGCACTCCGCAAACTATCGTAACGGCTGCAATCGGCCATGGGTTCTAGCGTGAGTACCGGTGTTGATGCAGGTGTATCAACCAGCGCTTTCGGCTGGGCGATTTCGGTCAAACGGCGCATTTCGTTGAGTACGATGGCGGCGCTGATGACACCGGTTTGCAAGGTCAGATCACAGGCCACTTCCAAGGCATCCAGACCGGTTGCGCCTAAATCACGTGCCATCAGCAACAGATCGACAAACGCCCGGTCGCCTTTATCCTGTTTGAGAAGTCGATCACGCACCACCTTGATCGCCACCGGTAAATCCCACGCCACAAACGGCGCGCCATGTCGCAATGCCCCCGGCTTTTTCTCCAATACCGGTAGATAATGCCAAGGATCACAAATCAACTGATCACGACCAAACTGCCGGACATGTTCAGCAATGACCTGGCCATCCGCCACCATGCGAATATGATCCGCCGTCACCCGCACCGACACCACCCGATTGGCCCATTGCGCGGGTACGCTGTAACGATTACGGTCAATACGGATCAAGCACAATGAGCTGACCCGTCTCATCGATTCCACGTAGCCATCGAAGACCGCCCTGATTGGCATCAACAGAGACTGCTCTTCAGAAAAGCAGTCGGCGCTGCTACGTGAAGCTTGTTCGGGATGGGGGCGCCCTGCTAGTTCCTGGCAACGCCTCGTCAGCCAGGCATTAAGCTCGGCAAAGTCAGCACAGTGAGGCAACGGCGTGAATAACCATTCCCGAATATTACCCACCTGATTTTCCACTTGGCCTTTTTCCCAACCCGACTCAGGTGTACAGGCCACCGGCTCGAATAAATAGTGATTGGCCAGCGTTAAAAAGCGCCGGTTAAACCGGCGTTCCTTGCCCACGAAGATGGCATCAACCACTGTTTTGAGGTTGTCATAGACCATACGTTTGGGTACACCGCCAAAGAAAGCGAACGCTTGATTATGGGCATCCAACACCATTTCCTGGGTTTCCCGCGGATAGGCGATGACGAACATTTGGCGGCTATAGCTCAGGCGAAAATGAGCAACCTTGACGAGTTGTTCTACCCCGCCAATCACCGCCGTTTCATGACTCCAGTCGAACTGACAGGTCTCACCGGGTGGAAAGGCTAATGGTACGAACGCCTGCTTGATGGTCGGGCTGCTAGTTCGAGTCCGTTTCCAGTCCTTCACATGGCGTTGCACCGCCGTGTAACCACCACGATAGCCCTCAATCTGCAAACACTCGAATAGCCGTTGGGCGGTGCGTCTTTGTTTGCGAGGCAATCCGGCGTCTTTTGTCAGCCAGTCATCTAATTGATTGAGATAGTCGCCCAACTTGGGATGGGGTTGATCTTTACGGCTCGTATAAACGGGCTCTTCGACCGTCTTGAGATGTTTACGAATAGTCGGGCGGGAAAGTTTAAACGTTTTCGCCAGCGCGCTGACGGTCTTGTTCTCAACAAAATGTAGCCGTCTGATTTCGGCAATTACATCCATTATTATCACTCCAGGTTTCTCCGGCAAAAAGCCGGTTATTAAACAACCTGGGGTGGAAACTTTTCAACGCTCTTTTCCCCAGGACCCTGGAAAGTTTTGCACGCCGTTTTGCAAACCCAAATAAGGCAACAGATATTGTCAGGCGGCTAGATGTTTTTACTGGCTAGGACGCCACTGCCACCCTGTTTCTACCGGCTCTCTTGGCCTGGTACATGGCATCATCGGCGCGTTTGACAAACTCTTCCGGCGTATCATTGCCGCGTAAGGCACTGACGCCCAGACTAACCGTGACTTTAATGGTTTCCATACCGTAAGCCAGGATGTGATGGGCGATGGAGGCGCGTATGCGTTCTGCCAATAATTCAGCACCGGCAAGATCGGTGTGGCTCAACAAGATCACAAATTCCTCACCGCCAAAGCGGAATACCAGATCGCTGTCGCGCAGGCTTTCCTTGATCCATTTCGCCACGGAGCGCAGGGTAATATCGCCGCAATCATGGCCATAGCTATCATTAATGGCTTTAAAGTGGTCGATATCCAGAAAAATGATTGACAGATTTTTGCTGTTGCGTCTCGCCAGGCTGATTTCACGTTGCATAGAATCGTTAAAAGAAGTCCGGTTTTTGGCTTGCGTCAACGGATCGGTATAGGCCATTTTTAACGCCTGATTAAACAAAGTTGCGTTTTTAAGCGGATAAATCAGGCAGCACAGCAGTGTTTCCAAGAGTTTGATTTCAGCATCGGTAAAACGATAGTTACGCATCAGTTTTAATTCGCCGAGCTGTTGTTGTTCGACTTTAAGGGCATAACTGCAAGAATGGCGCGAAAAAACACCGTTTTTAATTTCCAGGCCAAACTCGGTGTTGCTATAAATAAAAGCGCTGTGGGGAATCATGCTTTGAATTTTGCCGCTGAAAATCGCAATGAGCTCATTAAATTCCAACGTGGTTTGCAAGGCGCTGCTGATATCATAGTGATGCAGATTGACTGCTTTTGTTGCTTCAAAGGTGTTGTTGCTGATGATCGCCAGATTTGTTGATTTTTTAGCCATGACCACTTCCTCGTGTCTTGAAACTTGTTTGTTGCAACGTTCTAAGCGAGGACTGTGCCAGTCTATATAAAACATTAATAATCAGTGGCCTATGATTGTTTTTAGCGGCTCTATTGGCGAGTGCCGGAAAATTGACGGGACAGGGCGGCAAGGCTTTGCCGCCAATATGGGGAGACACTTTCAACCCCGGTTCATCGTTGGTTATATATCATCAACCGAGGAAATTTGGCGCAGATCGCACCAGAGAATAGTTAAACCTAGAATAGAAATCCTGGAAAGGTTTGTTGGTGTATTGTAGTCGATCATTGCTGATGACTTCAGTAGGCCGACCGTCAGCGCGAAAGGACTTCAACAAAGCTTCGGGTTTTAGGGACTTCGGTCCGTCTTTATCTGGGCGTTCTCTTAGCGCGTATTGCGTTGCCGGTGCACTTCGACTAAGGCTGCGTCGATCATCTGGCCTGCGCGTGCGACATACCCTTGGACCGCCAATTATTCATGCAAACGAGCAAAAAGGGTCTCGACCAAATTCAAACCCTTGAGCCGCTCACGAAACAACCAGACGGTCTTAGCGTCGGGCAGCCGATGTTCCAGTTGCAGCCCCCGGATATGGTATTCGATCTTGTCGTCCGACAAGGGAGTATCAGCGCCTTGAACATCAGCACAACATCAATGGGTTCGGCGCCAGCCTTGCTTTTCCGCTCCTTCTCGTGCATCCGCATAAGATCAGGTCGAAACGCTTCCCAAGCGATGCGGGCTTTACTCGCGATCAATTTGTTGTCGTATTGGATTAGCCAAATATTGACCTCGCGTAATACGACAACAACCTACTGCTATATCTACATTTTATGTTGTTTCATCATCATTTTCATTTTGTGCATATGATGCTCTTCCATCAGTTTCAATTGTTGATCTTTCAATTCCTGCTGTTTCTTAGGGTCTGTTTCAGACAGAATTTTATTTGATAAATCATGGATCTGCAGCTGGTGCTCTTGCTCCATCTTCATATGTTCCTTCATTTTAGCGGGATCCATTTGACCCCCACCCATACCTTGATCCATTTTCATTTCTGCTTTTGGCGCAGACTTTTGCTCTTCGGCAAATGAAATTTGGTTAAACGACAATAACGCTAATACCGCAAATAAGCCCGATAGATTTTTCATGTTGTAAACCTCGTTGTTAGGTAAGAACTGCAGACTTTAACATGTAACCCTGAACAAAAGATAAACTCTCAAGATAAACTAAATTGACAGTGTGTTCCACAAGATCTAAGCCATGCCAAGATTAGACAGAAAAGAATTCGCCGGTATAGCACATCCCCCAGTTTAGAAACCGGCGGGAAAAAGGCATTTTCGATGATAACGACTGAAATACTTACCTCACCGGGCTGAAAGAATGAAGTGTCATCAGACCAGTCAGTACTTTGCACTAACATAATGTTACGGGGTATCTGAGCCTGCCAATACCCAGAGTGCTCTTACATCAGGCAGTCTTGCGTGTAAGGACAGGCAAGTGAAAACCTTTGACCTATGCGGTACTTCAAATCTGACTTCTTTTACCTGGTTCGTTGGGGGTGAGGCACTAATCCAACAATAAACCTTATAAACACCAGTACCTGTCAGATTAGATATGAACCACACATCTGAATCGAAGATGGCCGATTGACAAGTTTTTTTGGAGCCCGAAAAAATTGACCAGTAAGGTCAAAAATAAAGTCGATCTTTATGTGCGTTCCATCAGTAGGCCTTTGCTTTGCTCTTTTGCTGCATACATTCTTGCATCCGCTTTCCTGAGTAATTCGCCCATTTCCGTGCCATCGTCGGGATAAACCGCAATTCCTAAGCTGATGTCAATAGTCAGCTCAATGCCCCGGATAAGCCGCGGCTGCGCCAACTTGGTCTGAATTTCCCGCGCGACTCTTTCCGCATTCGCGTAAGACGTATCTTCCAGTAGGATCACGAACTCATCTCCGCTGATTCTGCTCAGAGTATCCTCATTCCTGATGCATTCCTTGAGTAAACCGCCCAGGGTCCTGAGCAATTGATCGCCAACGTCGTGACCATAGGTGTCGTTTACCTTCTTGAAGCCATTCAGATCGAGAAACATAGTCGAAAATGTCAGGTTCCGACGCTGTGCCCGGGAACAGGCCTGACTAAATCGATCGGTCAGCAGCGTTCTGTTGGGGAGCCCAGTCAAGGCATCGTGCATCGCCATATGGAGCAAGCGATTTGCCGACCTTTTCCTTTGTTCTTCCCGGCGAAAATGTCCATTCAGGACAAGCAACAGCAGAGCGAGGACTAGGAGCAAGGTTGAACCTGTTGCGATCACAAGCGGCAGGTCAAGATCAGACCAGCCCAGTTGTTTGTCGACCCTGAGCGCGAATGGCTGACCTAGACTATCCAGCTTCTTTTCGGCGGTCAATTTGGGAAATAACTGCGCTTCCACTTTGTCCGGTGCAGATGCTGCACTATGCATGAGCAAGCCTTCCGGCGCATCGCTCGAATAACTGGCGTAATAAAGACGAAACTCAAGATTTTCGAGCAAGAACCCGATGTTTTTCTGGATCGCTTCGACACTGACTTCTACTATCGCCACCGCTTGTTTTCGCGTGGCATAAACGCCTTTTGGAGGGTCGGGAACGGGATGAAAGAGGACATAGCCCCGGTGTCCATCGACGAGTTTGAAGGGGATGCTAGCCACAGAGGCCTGCAATTTCTTCGCTTGCTTTAGGGCGTCGCGTAGGAAGGGCGCCGAATCCATGTCTGCGCCGATGAGTTGCCTGGTATTGGGCGACATCGGTTCAATGAAAATAATCGGGGTGTATGTCGGCTTTTTTTTAACAGGCCGCCAACTGCGGCGATCGGCCCCGTAATTGAAGGCCTTCACTTTGTAACGGGGAAACCAAGAGCGTTTTTGTCTTTTGGTAAAATTAGCCAACTCGTTCCTTTTTACGACGAGTGCGACTCCGAGCGCATTTACATGAGGGTAGCGGGCAAGGATTTGTCGGGCGTAACGGGATGCGCTTTCCCTATCGGCATATTCAATGGAGCTCAGAAACGCGGAAAAACCCTCCAAGATCGATTCGTTATCCCGCGCGATGAGTTCGAGCCTTTCGTCCAGTTGCACGACCCTCTGATTAAAGGCCGTTTCGGCTTCATGTAGCGCGAGCTTGAATACCAGACCCGTTGTGACCGACGTCACCGCCGCCCAAGACACCAGGACGAGGCCATACATCCAGAAGCGTTTCGTCTTAGACATGGCTAGCCAATTGCTTTTTCGTTTCTTGTGATCATCGTTTCGGATCTCCGTAAAGACGAGCCTATCATCTAGCCTTCCTTGCCATTTGATGGGAGATTGGTGCAAAAACCTACAGTTCTGTTCTGAACGATAAAAAACAACGTAACCGTAACTTTCAAATCTTCTCGCTTGACCTAATACTGTTCTGCGAATTTCTATGGGCGATGGCAAAAAATTTAGCCGTTGAAAAAACATCTACTGCCTTTGCCGGAGTTGATGTCTTACCCCTCCTTAAACATCAACTTTCTCCCTGACTCCAACCCACATGGGATAAGTATAGCCGCATAAATCGCGACCAAATGCTGCTTGCGCGAAATTTTCTGCTTTGGCATAAGGTCTTAATTATAAAGTTTCCTGATTACCCATGATTTTCAGCCATGACAAAGCCCAACTGCAGGCTGTTGACCTAACAAACAAGGGGTACAGCAATAATAATGTTTACAAAGTGGGGTGACTTGTTGCCTTTGGAAGAATTGCAAGACATGCTTGTTCTTGTAACCGATTGATTTTATAGGTGACTCATGGTGCTGTATCTCGGCTGAGTTTGATGGGTAATCAGGTAAAGTTTCCTGATTACCCATGATTTTCAGCCATGACAAAGCCCAACTGCAGGCTGTTGACCTAACAAACAAGGGGTACAGCAATAATAATGTTTACAAAGTGGGGTGACTTGTTGCCTTTGGAAGAATTGCAAGACATGCTTGTTCTTGTAACCGATTGATTTTATAGGTGACTCATGGTGCTGTATCTCGGCTGAGTTTGATGGGTAATCAGGTAAAGTTTTGATACACTCCACCGAATCAATCCTCGGACTATTGACCTTCGTGCTTACCGGCCAGGCTGTCATGCCTTCCGCCGGGTACGGCACCAGTAAATTTAGAAGAGCCTGCGCATCCTTGGTATTCGCTTCAAGCCAAGTATTCCAATCCTCTGGAGCAAGAATAACTGGCATACGGTCATGGATCGGCCGCATGATTTCGTTCGCAGTCCTCACGATGATCGAACAAGACTCCAACTCTTCGCCTTCCGGGCTCCGCCAACCTTCCCATAATCCGGCAAACGCCATCGGCTCGCGATTCCGTAACGCGATAAACCAGGGTTGCCTGATCTTTGAATCGGGTAAGACTTGCCACTCGTAGAACCCGTCTGCTGGTATCAGGCAGCGTCTGTGCCTAAAGGCAGTGCGGAACGCCGGTTTGCTAGCCACAGTCTGGCCCGGGCGTTGATCGTTTGCTAGCCGATCTTCATATCCTTGTCCCACTGCGGGATCAAGCCCCAGCGGGCCAGCGCAAAGCGCCTTTTATTGCCTTTCTCCCGTACAATGGGAATGTTCTGCGTCGGCGCTACTTTATAGCGCGGGCGCAGATATTGGAGCGCCTCGGCATCGAAACGCTTAGCCATGAGCAGTCAACCACGTTTCTCCGTACCTGACGTTCCACGTCTAATCTCAGGCTGCTTCCCATCATTCACACGCACCATATTCTTAGTGGATGTAAATAAATAACTGGCCGCTTTCATTTCCTTGATAGTTGAGATTTGATGGCATAGTTCCAGTCCTTGCCATGAAACCTAGCAGGCAAGAGGTTGACTCTCTCCATGTCTTCATCACTCACCTTGATCCCAGTTGGGTAGGTATTTTCATCCAACTCAGCTCGAATCGTAAGTCCGGTATCCGTAGTCGTGTGACCAATTAAATTCACAATTACTTCGTGACTGATCAACGGACGCCCTCGCCAATTCTCAGTGATATGACAAAACATCCGATGTTCTATCTTGTTCCATTTACTGGTGCCTGGCGGAAAATGACGCACATAGATGACTAGACCAGTCTCATCAGCAAACTTTTGCAATTCCACTTTCCATAACCGATTGCGGCTGGCATTACTGCCAGCGCCATCCGCAGTGATCAGCAGAGCGTGCGCTTGGGGATAGCACTCTTTGCCCCTATGTTCCCACCAGCGACGGATAGATTCGACAGCAAATTGGGCTGTGTCATGATCAATTCCTACACTGACCCAACCTTGATTGTGCGTGGGATCATACACGCCATAAGGGCAAACCTTGCCCAACTGAGGGTCGGGGAAATCATGAATTCTAACTTGCTCCGGCTGTCCCTGCGGACGGTACTCGCGCCCTGGATTAGCAAAATTCCCTACTGATTCTTTCTTTTTAGCATCGACCGAGATCACTGGTTGCCCAGCATGCTGAAATATCTTCACGCAACGGTTGATATAACGAAACTGGTTATTTCGATCCGGGTGTGATGCCTCCTCGAGGGTCTTAAGTGTACCTTGTAAGCTATAGTCCATATCCGCCAAAAGTTGTGCAACTCGCGTATGGCTCACCGCGTGTCCTTGCTCAGCAAGGGCCTTAGCCAGCTTCCGCGTGCTCTTGCAAGTCCATCGTAGCGGTGACATCGGAGCGCCCCGCGTGTTGGGATCGACCAGCGCTTCCAATGCCGTGACCAAATCAGGGTCATAACCGGTAGTGACTTGCGACCGCCTCCAGGGTGCCGAACCCACCGTTTATCATGACCTGTTTTAGGTCGAACTTGACGTGGCATTAATATCTTATTATCAATGTCATAGTGAAACTCTTGCGTCTTGCGGGTCATTTGGTACCTTTATGCAAAATAACCCATTTATCATGATGCCTGTTTTCAAATAGCGTCTAATCAGATCCAACAGCTGTTTGTCTTCGATTTTCCGGCTGAGTTGATGCAGCAATATCTCATGATTGACTTCGTCAAAGAACGCGCTGATGTCTATATCGACTACCCAGCTTTTCCCCTCCCGAACATAGGATCGAGCCACCAACACAGCCTGCTGCGCACTGTGTCCGGCTCGGTAGCCGTAACTGTGCGGACTAAACCCTCTATCGAATTTATCCGTTACGATTTGTTGCACCGCCTGTTGGATAATACGGTCTTGTACCGTAGGAATTCCCAACAGCCGCTCCCCGCCATTGGCTTTGGCTATTTTCATACCCATCAGCGGCGTTGGAACGTAAGCGCCTGTTCTTAACTTTGCTTCGATTTCAGGCAGGTGTTGTTGCCAATGCTGCTCTGTCTCTGCAATACTTTTCCCGTCTATCCCCGCACAGCCTTTGTTGCGTCTTACCGCCTCTTGGGCATATTGCAGGTTTAGTGGATGAAGTATTGCATCCATCAAACACTCTTCTGTCATTTCCTTTCTCCTTTTACCGCTAACCTTAGCTTGCATCCCGCGCGTCTTTGTCCACAAGGAATCCACCTTGTTTCTTGTTCACCGCCAAGGGGGTAGTTTGCCGCACCGCGGCTACGCCCGCTTGTTTCAAAATACTGTTCGCGTCCGGTTAACCTCGTTTGGATTAATGATCTTGATTCTTCGGCCCTTCGCTCCACCCCCGTTACAGGGACTTCCTCACTACTACGGCCTCTGCTGACTTCTCCAGCACTCTCATGCCGGAGATCTCCCCGGGAAAGGTCCTAAAACTTTCTGCCCGTGCCGCCAAGCTCTACTTGATGTGTCATTCGGTAACCGTTGGATTTCGTGTTTCCTAGCACACTCATCGCCCACACCCTGCCTCGCTGCTTGTTCGTGTTCCTACGGTCGTGCATTTGCTACGCGCTTCTTTCAGGCTGACCTCGCGGTTTCCCCCTTGCGTTTCGCTACGGTTGTCGTTACTACTTCCGGTTATCTCCTTTCAGATAACAAGTTTTAGCCCATGCCGGGCACACTTGGGTACGCATTGCGTACCGAGCGTTCCGAAGTATCCGAAACATTAACGGTACTCAATCCGTACCCTACAAAATCTTTTTGGCAACGCTGGAAGCCCGCCTGGCTGATCAAATGGCAGGCTTCCAGGTATCGCATCAATTTTGATCTGCACCGTGCCGGTGGTTTATGACTGTGGGCGATGCTGCTGATTTTTGCCTGGTCCAGCGTGTCTATGAATTTGTGGGATACGGTGTATACCAAAGCCACCCAGTTGGTCTTTGAGTTTCATGCGCCTTGGACTGATTTACCGGAACTTGATAAACCGCTTGAGCAACCGGCCATCGGCTGGCCGCAAGCAATCAGCATTGCCGAAACCTTGATGAACAAGACTGCGATAGAACAAGGCTTTAACGTCGAACAGCCCATCGCTATCTGGCTGAATCGTGAACTGGGTGTTTATGTTTACAGTGTGCGTAGTAGTCGCGATATTCAGGATAAACAGGGCAGCACACGAGTGTTTTTTGACGCCAACACCGGCGAACAGCGTTTGCTGCTATTGCCCAGCGGGCAATATAACGGCAACACGATAACCACCTGGCTAATGGCGTTGCATATGGCCAATGTATTTGGCTTGCCGTACCGGATTTTCGTCTGTGTGCTGGGCCTGTCGATTATTCTGCTTAGCGTGACCGGCATTGTTATCTGGCTGAGAAAACGGCGGGCGACGCGGCTGAGGCATATATGAACAAAGACCATTTGCCAGAACAAAGTGACCATCAGCAAACACAGGAAGGATTTATGACCACAATTTTGTCGCAAACAGCCAAGCAAAAACCTAATCCGTCAAAACCTCCTATACAACATAAAATTCGGAAAGATGATGACTTGATCGACTTATTTCCACTGCCCAGATATTTTCAGGTGCACTTTGAATACCTTCATGAAAATAACCAGGCGCTAAGAGATCAAGTAAATCAGCTCCAGCAGACGCTTGCCGAAGTGGAAGCCAAGCTGGATAAATTCATTGCCTTATTGGGCCATTCCATCGAACCAGAGCATTGATCGATAGCTGACATGGCTTCATTACCGTAACTGACTAAAAAATAATAAAGCTCTACAGCTTGGGTTGCCAATCAGCGGCCAATCTCCGGCATGTGTGCAAATTAAGGAAGGCGATACGCTTTATGTATTTACCCAACAACCACAAAGACGGTCTGAGCAATCCGGCACACCGCCTTCCGGCGGCGGCCGTCTCACTCGTGGGCAATAAACAAACTGTATTTGAAAGCTTGACCGGCGAAGAAAAACCGTTTTCTATCGCTGGCTTGTTAGTGATTTTAGTATCGCTGTTGCACCTCTGGGGCGGTCTGTATCTGTTACAACCGGTAGAGCCGATTACACCGGCACAACCCCTGATGATGGAAGTATCTTTACTATCCGCACCTGGGCAACAGCCCACCACCGCGCCCCTGGCGCCGCCCAAAGCGGTTGAGCCGCCGGTTAAACCCAAGGCGCAGCCGGTCAAAAAGCCCCTCAAAAAGAACAAGCCGGCTAAGCAAGCCAAACTGCCAAAACCGGTGACAATTAGCGATGCAATACTGCCCGCACCGTCGCTAACAGATGAGTTTGCGAGTGCTTCAGAAACGCGCAGTGATGCTGCTCCAGCCGCCAATACCGCAAAATCGGCAAATGGGACTCAGGGCAATGCTGTTCCCTATAGTGAAGCCAGCTTTAATGCCAATTACGGCACGAATCCCAAACCCAAATATCCTGCATTTGCGCGCAGCCGAGGCTGGCAGGGCAAAGTCTTGCTGCGGGTAAAGGTGACTGCCGACGGACTTAGCGAAGCAGTTACCGTTCACCACAGCAGCGGTCATGAAATATTGGATGAATCAGCCGTCGCCGCCGTGGAGAAATGGCAGTTTATTCCTGCCAGACGAGGCAATACGGCGGTCGCCTGTACGGTCATCGTGCCCATTATTTTTACTTTAAACACACACTAAAAGGAAACAGAGAGCATGCCCTACCATATTGAACCTCACCTGATCATCGACGGGACTTTATATACCTTGCTGATTTTTTCAGTGCTGACCTGGACGCTGATTCTGTTCAAGCTTTGGCAGTTCAGCAAAAACAGTTATTACAACTGGCGCTTTAATAATGCATTTTGGGATGCGCCGGATTTAGAAGCTGCCAAAGTCTTGCCGAAAACCGTCAGCAGAGGCCCGCAAGCAAGAATAGCAAGCAAAGGTTTTACCTGGCTGGACGACAGCCGGCAAGCCTCCGGCAAGCACCTTAAGTATCGAGGTGCTCCGGAAGAGTTGCTGTCGCAGACTTTATTGGTTCAGATGCAGCAAGAAACCCGTGCTATGGAAATGGGTTTGACGATGCTCGCCAGTATCGGCAGTACCGCGCCGTTTGTCGGGCTGTTCGGTACCGTATTAGGCATCATGCACGCGATGCATGATATTACCCAAAGTGGGTCAACCAGTCTGGATGTGGTGGCCGGTCCTATCGGCGACGCGCTGGTCGCCACTGCGATCGGTATTGCCGTGGCTGTACCGGCGGTGTTGGCATACAACTTTCTGCTGCGCCATGTCAAACAGCACCGTACCGGCCTTGAAAACTTTGTTGCCGGTTTTATCCACATCGCTTTCACCAGCGATACGCAAGCATAGGAGTCAGCATGGCCTTCAAACCGCAATCAGATAATGACGAAGCGATGAGTGAAATTAATGTCACGCCGCTGGTCGATGTGATGTTGGTGCTGGTGATCATTTTATTGGTGACTGCACCGTTATTGACCCAATCCGTGCAGGTGACCTTGCCGAAAACCGCCGAAACCACCCCGGATATAAAAGATGCACCTTTGCAGCTGGGACTCGACGCGCAAGGCTTAATTACCCTCAATAAATTAGCCATCGCCGATCATGCCGCTTTGGAAACTGCATTAAAAGACGAACTGATGCAAAACCCGGAAGCAGCTGTGCATTTATACGCCGATCAGGCCGTGGTCTATGCCAGGGTCGCTGAACTTATGGCGACTGTTCAGCACGCGGGCATTGCAAAAATAGCTTTTGTGACGGTGGAACAATAAGGACTGTGAAAGTATTATTGACATCAGGACAGCAAGTGTTGACCACAGATTGCACATCCGTGTGGTCGTCCGCGTTGTTCTTGGTTTTTTGTCTGTGATGCTGAAACACGCTTTTTTTCACAGTTTCCTTTGCTTGGCAGACACGCATTGTTACGCTATCGGCCTAAGCACCCTATGTTGTGCGCTGGCATTTATGGCAACGGGCTGTGCGACCACGCCAGAACGCACTGCAGCCAATACTCATGGCGTGTTGCCCCGCCATTGGACAGCTGCCAAGTTCTCAGCAACTGACATTACGAATGAATGGGTGAGCGCTTTTGCCGATCCTGCCTTGACCGTATTAGTTCATGATGCGCTGAGCAACAATTACGATTTGAAAGCGGCGTCGGCGCGCGTTGATGCCGCGCGAGAGCAGGCGGGTATTGAGGGTGCAGGCCGTTTGCCTCAGTTGTCTTTTACACCCGGATACCGGAATGCTCAGGTGCGCGATGTGGGTCTTGAATCCAGCCGCTTGAGCGCCTTTGAAGCGCTGTTTGCCTTGAGTTGGGAGATCGACGTCTGGGGGCGCATCAAGGCTTCCCAACAGGCCTTCGCACAGGAAGCCGAGGCCGTGTCCGCCGACTATCAAGGCGCCCGCCTGTCTTTGGCGGCGCGCACGGCACAAAGTTATTTTGAATTGATCGAGGCCAATTTACAGGCGGCGGTTGCCGAACAATCGATCAAGGACCGCCGTATCATCGTCGACTTGGTGCGTGGACGGTTTACCCGTGGCTTGACGCGCGGACTGGATTTGCGTTTGGCGCTGACCGATCTGGCCAATGCCGAAGCGCAACTGGCCGAGTCGCGTAATCAAGTGCAAGCGATCAGCCGTCGGCTGGACGTGTTATTGGGGCGCTATCCAGGCGCTATAGGCGACGCCGGAAAGCGCATAGCGGCCAAATTGCCGATGCCGCCGAAAGCTCTGGCAGCGGGCTTGCCGTCAGCATTACTGGAACGAAGACCGGATATCGGCGCCGCCTTCTCGCGGCTGCGGGCCATGGATTCGCGCGTGGAAAGTGCGCAGAAGGCACTTTTGCCCAGGATTACCTTGACTGCCAGCGGCGGCACCAGCAGCGCGGCACTGGCCAATTTGATCGACCCGCGTGCAGCGGCCTGGAATTTGGGCATGGGTTTGCTGCAACCCATTTTTACCGGCGGACGTCTCAAGGCTGAAATACGCCTGAATGAGGCGCTGACCCAGGAGGCTGTTAACCAGTATCAAAGCACCGCGCTCAATGCTTTTCGCGAAGTTGAACAGGCCCTGGCTGCAGAACAATGGCTAAGAGCGCAGGAACAGGCGCTCAAGGAAGCTGTGGAACAAACCGAAGCCAGCCGGAAACTGGCAGTGACGTCCTATCAACAGGGCTTGATTGAAATTCTCACTTTACTGGACAGTTATCGCAGCACTTTGAATGCGTAAAGTGCGCATCTCTCGGTCCAGTGGCAACTGCTCAGAAATCGTATTGACCTGTACCTGGCCTTGGGTGGCGGTGTTTGATTATGACAAAAAACCGTCTGAAAACCGGCTTGCCCATTCTGTTGCTGCTGACGGGCATCGGCACAGCCTGGGATATCATGGCTTCGCGGCCACGGGTAATCATGCAGCTTCCTGAAGCTGAAGTGCCTCTGGTAACTGTTATCCAGGTTGAGCCGCAAACCTTGAGGCTTACATGTTCATTCTCAGGGCATCGTTACGCCGCGGAATGAAATTGATTTGATCCCGGAGGTAGCCGGGAAGGTTACCGCCCTGCATTCCGATTTTGTTGCCGGTGGTTTTTTTGAGCGCAACGCGGTGCTGGTGACCATTGATGCGCGCGATTATGACGCGGCGATTGTTCAAGCTCAGGCACAAATTGCCGAAGTCAAACGCCAGTTGGCGATGGAAGTAGCGCAGGCCGATCAGGCTCATAACGAATGGCAGGCATTGGGAGAGGGCGTGCCTTCAGCACTGACGCTAAGAGCGCCGCAATTGGCCGAAGCTCGCGCCAAACTTAAGGCAGCCCAGGCCAATTTATTGCAAGCCCGCGTGAGACGCAGCCGCTGCGAACTGCGTGCACCGTTTACCGGCCGCTTGCTGAGCAAAAACATCGGCCTGGGGCAATTCATTCAACCGGGAGACAAGCTCGCGCGGATTTTTTCCACCGATGTTGCTGAAATCAGATTGCCGCTGACCACCGCCCAACTGGGTTTTCTGGACTTACCCTTGGGAGCCCGGAACGCTTCTGCTCATAAAGGCCCTAAAGTCAGTCTGACTGCACAGTTTGCAGGGAAGCTGCAAACCTGGGAGGGTTATATCGTACGTACCGAAGGCGCGCTGGATGAAAGCACCGGTGTGTTGTATGCGGTTGCCGAAGCGCGCGGGGCAGACCAGCAAAACACCCAGCGCCCGCCACTACTTCCCAATCTTTTTGTGCAAGCTGAAATTGCCGGCAAAGCCATGTCAAACGTGTTTGTGTTTGCCGCAACCGGCGATGAATGCAGCGCAAGAAGTCATGCTGGTAGACGCTGAGCAAAAGCTGCACATCCGCCGCGTCGAAGTCTTGCGCAATGAACCGGATCGCATCCTGGTGACCGCTGGACTCAATGCCGGTGACCGGCTGGTGACTTCAGGCATCGATGTGCCGGTGGAAGGCATGCTGGTTAAGGTCGATGAACACGTAAGCCAAGATCACACAGAAATGGATAGCCGGTGAAGTCGTTGCAAAAACGGCAGTCTACCGGTTTGCTTGCCTGGTTCGCCTCCAACCCGGTGGCGGCCAATTTGTTGATGCTGCTTATCTTGATCGGCGGCGTGACCGGTTACCGGGTCATGGACAAGGAGGTTTTCCCGCGCTTCAATCCGCAGCAAATTGATGTCACGGCGCGCTATCCGGGCGCCGGGCCTTTGGAAATCGAGCAATCGGTCTGCATGCGCATCGAGGAGGCGATTAATGACATACCGGGCATCAAACGGCTGACTACCGAAATCCCGCAGGGCGAGTGCATTATCAAAGTATCGGTATTTCCGGATGCTGATCCCGAGCGAGTCTTGAATACTTTGCAGGGGCGCATTCAAGGCATTCCACGGCTGCCGCAAAATCTGGAAAAAATCGAAGTCAAACGGGCCGAACACGACAATGATGACGGCGTGATCTGGGTCGCGTTACACGGCCCCACCGATCCCTTGTCCCTGCAGCGCTACGGCGAACACATCCGTGCCGATCTGGAAAAGATTCCCGGCGTTCGTAAAGTACGGAATTATTATGAAACACCTTATGAAATCGCCATTGAATTATCGGCTGCCAAACTTCAGCAATACCAGTTGACATTGCATGATGTGACCGAAGCCATACGCCGCGCGTCGCTGGATCAATCCAATGGCCTGGTCAAAACGCCGGCCGGGGAATTGCAACTCAGAGTTAAAGGCAAGGCCCAGGATGTTGCCAGTATCGGCAATCTGCTGCTGCGCAGCTCTGCCGATGGAATTAGGCTGCAGCTTGCCGATGTCGCTGTCATAAAAGATGGCCTGGAAGAACGTTTGTCAGAATGGCATTACGATGGCCAGCCCACCCAGGGCTGGGAAGTTCATACCCAATACAGCGCTGTTGAAGTGGCGCGCCGGGTCAAAGAGTATGTTGCCGAACAACAGTTGCGCTTGCCAGAAGGTTTGGCGATAACGACCTGGTGGGATGATTCCCAGGCGTATGAAGAGCGCGTAAGGACTCTGGTCGAAGACGGCCTGAGCGGGTTTGTACTGGTGTGTCTGGTATTGACGTTATTCCTGAGATTACGCGTCGCGTTGTGGGCGGGTGTGGGTATTTTTACCTCCGTGCTGGGCGCGTTGTGGCTAATGCCGGTTTTGGATATTTCATTGAATATGCTGTCATTGTTCGGCTTTCTTTTGGCAATGGGCATTCTGGTGGATGATGCGATTATCATCGGTGAAAGCGTGTACGCGCATCAGCAAGAAGGCCAGGCACATGATGCCGAGGCCAGCCTTGCCGCTGCCATCAATGGTGTGCAGGCAGTCGCCTTGCCGGTGACTCTGTCGGTGCTGGTTGCGCTGGTGGCTTTTTTGCCGGGCTTGTTCCTGCCCGGCTGGGCAGGGCAAATGATGAAGCCCATTTGTCTGGTGATGATTTTGACCCTGGTGTTTTCGCTGATTGAAGCATTGCTGATTTTGCCGTCGCATTTGGCTTCGCCCAGTCGTTCAAAGTTATCCGCATCCGGCTTGGAGCGTGTGCGCGCAATTCTCAACCGGGGCCTGGAACGATTTGTCCAGTGTTATTACCGCCCGTTTCTGCAAGCCGCCCTGGACTGGCGTTATCTGACCATTGCCGGTTTTGCAGTCCTGATACTCCTGTGCGCCGCCTGGGTGGGTAGCGGGCGCATCCGGATGTCGGTGCAGGCGGATGTCGTTAAGGACAGTTTTTGGGTATCCCTCAAAACTCCGCAAGATATGCCTTACGGGGAAGCCCGCCATCGAGCGCAGCAGGTAGAGCGGGCGTTTTTCTCGCTTCGTGATGAACTGGATGGCATCAGCAAAAAAAACCATGAACTGAATCCTGTCAGCGTCGTTGTCGGTTTGGAAACTCTCGTTTGGGAGCATGGCGCCGGATTTTGGACGGAGTTTACCGCGGAGGGGCGGCGACGCATCATCGTTGAGGACTTTATCAACGCGTGGCGTAAGCGCATCGGTGATTTGGGGCGCACCAGAATTGATTTTATCTACAAGGAAGGCGATGTGCCCTATGACATTGAGTTTGATCTTGGCGCTGCTGACCCGGCGCTGCTACCCAAAGCTGCCGAGGATTTTAAACGCAGACTTGCTGGCTATCCGGGCGTTTATGATGTCATAGATTCCAGTGAACCGGGTCAGCCGGAAGTGCGTTTGAGCTTAAAGCCCGAGGCTGAACGCTTGGGCATCCGGCTTGAAGCATTGTCTGAGCAAGTCCGGCACGCCTACTTCGGCGATGAAGTGGAACGCTTGCAGCGCGGACGCCATGAAGTCAGAGTCATGGTGCGCTACCCACTGGCACAACGGCAGTCGCTGGATGACTTGGCGGCAATGCCGATTCAACTTCCGGACGGCCAACTGGCTCCGCTGGGAAGCCTGGCCGAAGTCGCGCTGGTACCCGGCATCGACAAGCTGATCCGGCAAGACCGGCGCCGCGTCTTGAAAGTGCAGGCCCGCGTTGATGCGCAGAAAGCCGATGTCAACGCGCTTTATGCTGCGCTGGAGGCTTCTGAATTGGTGAGTTTGCGGCAACGTTATCCGGGCCTAAGCATCGACATCGGTCAGGAACGCCAGGATCAGGAAGCCATGACCGGCGCATTACAGCAAAACACCCTGATCGCTTTGTTGGCGATTTACGTGTTAATCGCCGTGCCGTTTCGCTCCTATCTAAAACCCTTGATTTTCCTGTTGGCCGCCCCGGTCGCCTGGTGCGGAGCCGTGCTTGCGCATGGCCTGGCGGGGCTGCCGTTATCAATGGAGTCGCTGGTCGGCATGATTGCCGCCAGCGGAGTGGTCGTCAACGATAGTCTGGTGTTACTGGATTATCTGAAAGAGCATGAGCATGAGCAAAAGCCGATTGGCGAACTGATTTGTGCAGCCTGCACGGCACGCTTCCGGCCGATATTTCTGGCGTTTCTGACCAATTTCGCCGGATTCTTGCCGGCTCTACTGGAAACCAGTCCACAAGCCCAGTTCCTGATTCCGATGACCTTGTCCTTGTCAGCGGGATTGTTACTGGGCATGGCCGCCAGTTTGATTTTGACGCCGGTCTGTTATGCGGTTTTAACCAGGCACCGCTATTGATCTTCGGGCGCCGATAAATCCAGGAAATGGGTGGTTACGGGCGGGGGATTGCTGCTCTCTTGGCTGATGCGGCTGCTGTGATCAACCACGCCGGGATTTGTTTCAGGCGGGGGCAAGTGCGTACTGTTGCTTACCACGGGAGCCGAATTTGCAGCCGGGCTGATGGCTTTAGGGGTGCTGTCAACAGGCGCCGGATTTTCGGGCGTGCTGACCGGTTTGCTGTCATCGCTGGCTTCGGCATTCACCTCTTCCAGCAGGTCAAAGCCGTCATCTTCCGGGACATTGCCGTCATTGACCAGATATTCGCGATGCTGCTGATACGAATCCTTGATAAAGTCATAACGATCGACTGCACCTTCATCGACGATTTTCTCAGTGGTCATCAGGCCGGCGCGGGTATCGGTGACGTCGAGTGTGCTCGAAGCCACCGAGACGGCGTTGATAGCGCCGCCGGACAGCAAAAATGCATAGGTGGTCGGATCCAGCAAGGCATCACCCAGCATGCCTACGGCATCGCGGGGTGAGCTGGCGCCGGCAAAAGGCAAGACCAGATAAGGACCGGAGGGGATGCCCCAATAGCCCAAGGTCTGACCAAAGTCTTCATTATGTTTGGGTAAGTCCAGCTTTTGGGCGACATCAAAAATACCGATGACGCCTGCTGTGGTGTTAATCAAAAAACGACTGGCATCCATGCCGGCCTGCAGCATTTTAAATTGCAGCAGATCGTTGACGGTGACGCCTATGTCATTCAGATTGCTGAAGAAATTGGTCACGCCTTCATCGACTGAATCGGAAGTTGCCCATAGATAACCCTTGGCCATGGGTTTTAAAATGGCATCATCGAGATCATCGTTAAACGACTGGGCGCCCCGGTTCCAGCCTTCCAAGGGGTCTGTCGAGCGGTTGTCGGCAGTGGGCGTGCTCGCGCAGCCGGCCAGTGCGCCTGAGATAAGCAGACTTGTCAACAATAGGCGGGGCTTGATCGGGTGTTTCATGTCGTCAGGATACCTGTGTGTGCTGGGTTGGAGATGCGCTGGCTAAAGTATAGCCCGATAAGCGGGCTATAAGAACAGGTTTGTTACTATCGAGCGTCATGCGCGAACGGCTCCCGCGTGGACGTTAGGGCGGCTGTTTTTAGGAATTGGTGTGTAAATATTTTTGCCAGCAGTAGTCGATTTCTTTATCGAGGCTTGCTTTATCCCAATTGAGCAACTTGGCGGTCAGTTGGGCCAGGCGCTGTAATTCGCCTCGCGTCATTTTCGATAAAATCAGCAGGGGCATACGGCGGCGCAACAGATCTTCCAGATGCACAACCATTTCATGCTGGGCGCAGAAAATCAAATCGGCGCTGATAAACGGCAGGGCGCTTGTGATCCTGTTTGCCAAATCAGGTGTCTGCTCGATGAGCTGGAAAATTCCGCTAACACGATGGCCGTGCCGGCGTAATAGCCAGTGTGCGCTTTCCGTGTCGATGCCAAGCCTGTTTGCCTGTATTAAAACAGATGCCAGGTATTCGTCATAGCGGTCAGCTGGCAGCCAGGGTAAAGCTTTGCCAAAGGTTACACAGGGCGCCGTGATACCCAGATTTTTGCAAACCGTATCGACAATGACTTCGGCATCTTCTCTGGCAGAAGTTAATTTGCCGCCGATCGAAGAAAGCAGGCCATTGGCTGAGGTAGATAGTTCCCAGTCGCGGCTGACGGTCGAAGGAGAGTCTTGATGGCTTTGCTTTAACACCCGCAAACCGGCGTAGCGGCCAATAAGGTCCTGCTTTGTCCAGTTTGTTGTCTTGAGAAAATGGTTCGCCTCGGTAAGCAGATAATCTATATCCTCGGCCTCGACAGTGACCTGGTCAATATTGCCGTGATAATCGGTATCGGTTGTACCTAACAAGGTCATTCCGTACCAGGGAATCAGGAAAAAAACCCGGCCATCGGAGTGGGCGGTCAATAGCAGCGCTTCAGTCAGACCTGTTCCGGGCAGGATTAAATGCACGCCTTTTGACAGACGGTAGGTATTGCCGGCTTCAAGCGTCGTCGACCATTGGCCTGCGCAATTGACAATTTGACGGGCGAATACTTTGCCGGTTTCGCCGGTTACTTTGTCCTGACAAATAGCGCCACAAAGCTGGTTATGATTTTGCAAAAAACCGGTAACTTGACAATAATTCAGACAAATCGCGCCGGCGGACTGGGCTCCGCTTATTAATTCGAGTACCAGCCGGGCGTCATCGGTTTGGGCATCGAGATAGGTAAATCCGCCCGTTAAACCGGCCGTGTCGAGAACAGGGAAGCGTTCTGCAAAATCGTTGCCGGCATGATATTGGTGCTGCTGGCTTTTCGGTACATTTGCTGCAAGCAGGTCGTACAGCATCAGGCCTACTTTCAGCCGGAATGAGCCTAAGCGGCTGTGTTGATAAACCGGTATACCAAAACGTAGAGGCCAGATCCGGTGCGGTGCAGTTTGCAACAGCATTTGCCGTTCGCTAAGGGTTTTTCTAACCAGTTTGAAATCCAGGGTTTCCAGATAACGCAGGCCGCCGTGGACCAGCTTGCTGGATGCCGAAGAAGTGGCACAGGCCCAGTCGCCCTGATCGACGACCGCGACTTTCAGACCACGCAAGGCAGCATCGTAAGCTGTCCAGGCGCCATAAATGCCGCCGCCGCAAACCAGCACATCAAAGTGCCGGTCTTTAAGTGCTGAGAAATCCCGTTGCATAAATCAGAGCCGTTGCAAAGTTTTGCGGGGGCTTAAAAAATCAGGCGAAGAAGTGCCTAACTGCCGAAATTAATCCGATAATCTAAATGAGCAGCGATGTACCAATATAAGTCCATCGAATTTCCGGTCGAATGCCCATAACCCAAAAGTGAGGGCAATCGACTACGGCGTGCCATTTTGGATGGAGCGAAATCCATACGGTCAGGAAAAATAGCTTGGTAGTTTTGCCGCCAGGCTATTTTTCTGCTCTCAAGCAACAATGATTTATTTCATCATTGATCTTTTGAATCCACGATCCAATTTGCTATTGGCCTCTTGAGATAATTGGGCTGCCTGATTGGCTGCTGCTTCTGCGGCTTCTGCCTTTGCAGCCGCATCATCTGCTGTAGTTTTTGCGCTGGCTGCATCAGCTGATGCTTGTTTTACAGAAGTGTCCAAGCCATTAACTTGCGACTGTAAATTTTCAACATCTGAAGTAGTTGCGCAAGCTGCAAGCTGACTGAAAACCAGGGCAACAATTGATAACTTTATTACTTTTTTCATATTAGTTTTTCCTTATTCAACATTATTACTGTAAATTTACCCGATATTGCCAAAACCGTATTTTTGGCTTTATTGAATGATGATTGCTAAAAACTGTTCATCTCCAAAGCCATCGCGGCCAGGGTTACGCACAAGCCGCTACGGTTGAGCATAGATTACAGATTCAAGATGAGAGAAAACCTGTTGGTTTGATTAAGATCCGATGAAGATTGGGTTTATGGCACAGTGGAACGGAAAGTTGCGTTAGCGGCAGAAGTTAGCGTACCTGTAGCTAAAGTGGGTACAAACTCAATTTATCCAACGAAATCATGTAGCCAATTTACTCCGGGCGCTTTTGTTCGATAGGATGATGTATGGGCGTCCTCTTACCCACGGTGTCTATAAATGCGCCAATATTTTGATAATCAATGAAGTCTGATCTCATTGATTTGACCCCATTGATTAAAAACTGTGAATTGGCGCTTCACCAATCAAGATGCTCGACGTAAACTGGCTTGGCTCTATCCTGCTGTTTCATCATGACTGGCTCTTGCTTAGCCGGTACTAACGTTTAGATAGTTCAGCGAACCCGTAAACACCAAGCCACGGCACGCCCTTGGCAGTCTTAGGGGAGCAGGCGGTACGACAATGACGGTGCCGCCACTCGGTTTTCCTTTTGCCCCCGTGCTTCCTTTTGCACCTGTGCTGCCGGTAGCCCCGGTATCTCCAGTTGCGCCTGTGCCGCCGGGCGCACCTGTGTCTCCTGGTGCGCCTTCCCTGCCGGAAGCCCCCGTCTCACCAGTTGCACCGGTGTTTCCGGTAGCTCCGGTTGCGCCTGTACCTCCGGCCGCGCCGGTGTAGCCAGTTGCGCCTTGCTGTCCGGGAGGACCCGCAGGGAACGTACAATGCGCTCATTGTGAGGGTTGCCAGTATTACGGCAAATATTTTTGAAGATTCTATGATGATGCCCTTGATTTTGCTAACGAGAGTTTCAAAGCTTACAGGAACTGTCTGGCCAATTCGGTGCGTTAACGCACATAGAGAAGCAAGAAGCCCGTA
>CAVOJU010000006.1:0-40012 GCA_963696315.1 uncultured Gammaproteobacteria bacterium | reverse complement strand
GGCACCGCTATTGATCTTCGGGCGCCGATAAATCCAGGAAATGGGTGGTCACGGGTGGGGGATTGCTGCTCTCTTGGCTGATGCGGCTGCTGTGATCAACCACGTCTGGATTTGTTTCAGGCGGGGGCAAGTGCGTACTGTTGCTTACCACGGGAGCCGAATTTGCAGCCGGACTGATGGCTTTAGGGGTGCTGTCAACAGGCGCAGGATTTTCGGGCGTGCTGACGGGTTTGCTGTCATCGCTGGCTTCGGCATTTACCTCTTCCAGCAGGTCAAAGCCGTCATCTTCCGGGACATTGCCGTCATTGACCAGATATTCGCGATGCTGCTGATACGAATCCTTGATAAGGTCATAACGATCGACAGCACCTTCATCGACGATTTTCTCGGTGGTCATTAGGCCGGCGCGGGTATCGGTGACGTCGAGTGCGCTGGAAGCCACCGAGACGGCGTTGATAGCGCCGCCGGACAGCAAAAATGCATAGGTGGTCGGATCCAGTAAGGCATCACCCAGCATGCCTACGACATCGCGGGGTGAGCTGGCGCCGGCAAAAGGTAAGACCAGATAAGGGCCGGAGGGGATGCCCCAATAGCCCAGCGTCTGACCAAAGTCTTTATTGTGTTTCGGTAAATCCAGCTTTTGGGCGACATCAAAAATACCGATGACGCCAGCTGTGGTGTTAATCAAAAAACGACTGGCATCCATGCCGGCCTGCAGCATTTTAAATTGCAGCAGATCGTTGACGGTGACGCCTATGTCATTCAGATTGCTGAAGAAATTGGTCACACCTTCATCGACTGAATCGGAAGTTGCCCATAGATAACCTTTGGCCATGGGTTTTAAAACGGCATCATCGAGATCATCGTTAAACGACTGGGCGCCCCGGTTCCAGCCTTCCAAGGGGTCTGTCGAGCGGTTGTCGGCAGTGGGCGTGCTCGCGCAGCCGGCCAGTGCGCCTGAGATAAGCAGACTTGTCAACAATAGGCGGGGCTTGATCGGGTGTTTCATGTCGTCAGGATACCTGTGTGTGCTGGGTTGGAGATGCGCTGGGTAAGTATAGCCCGATAAGCGGGCTAGAAGAACAGGTTTGTTGCTATCGAGCGTCATGCGCGAACGGCTCCCGAGTGGACGTTTGGGCGGCTGTTTTTAGGAATTGGTGTGTAAATATTTTTGCCAGCAGCAGTCCATTTCTTTATCGAGGCTTGCTTTATCCCAATTGAGCAACTTGGCGGTCAGTTGGGCCAGGCGCTGTAATTCGGTCCGCGTAATTTTCGATAAAATCAGCAGGGGCATACGGCGGCGCAACAGATCTTCCAGATGCACAACCATTTCATGCTGGGCGCAGAAAATCAAATCGGCGCTGATAAACGGCAGGGCGCTTGTGATCTGTTTGCCAAATCAGGTGTCTGCTCGATGAGCTGGAAAATTCCGCTAACACGATGGCCGTGCCGGCGTAACAGCCAGTGTGCGCTTTCCGTGTCGATGCCAAGCCTGTTTGCCTGTATTAAAACAGACGCCAGGTATTCGTTATAGCGGACAGCTGGCAGCCAGGGTAAAGCTTTGCCAAAGGTTATACAGGGCGCCGTGATACCCAGATTTTTGCAAACCGTATCGACAATGACTTCAGCATCTTCTCTGGCAGAAGTTAATTTGCCGCCGATCGAAGAAAGCAGGCCATTGGCTGAGGTAGATAGTTCCCAGTCGCGGCTGACAGCCGAAGGAGAGTCTTGATGGCTTTGCTTTAACACCCGCAAACCGGCGTAGCGGCTAATAATGTTCTGCTTTGTCCAGTTTGTTGTCTTGAGAAAATGGTTCGCCTCGGTAAGCAGATAATCTATATCCTCGGCCTCGACAGTGACTTGGTCAATATTGCCGTGATAATCGGTATCGGTTGTACCTAACAAGGTCATTCCGTACCAGGGAATCAGGAAAAAAACCCGGCCATCGGATTGGGCGGTCAATAGCAGTGCTTCAGTCAGACCTGTTCCAGGCAGGATTAAATGCACGCCTTTTGACAGACGGTAGGTATTGCCGGCTTCAAGCGTTGTCGACCATTGGCCTGCGCAATTGACAATTTGACGGGCGAATACTTTGCCGGTTTCGCCAGTTACTTTGTCCTGACAAATAGCGCCATTAAGCTGCTTATGGTTTTGCAAAAAACCGGTAACTTGACAATAATTCAGACAAATCGCGCCGGCGGACTGGGCTCCGCTTATTAATTCGAGTACCATCCGGGCGTCATCGGTTTGGGCATCGAGATAGGTAAATCCCCCCGTTAAACCGGCCGTGTCGAGAACAGGGAAGCGTTCTGCAAAATCGTTGGCGGCATGATATTGGTGCTGCTGGCTTTTCGGTACATTTGCTGCAAGCAGGTCGTACAGCATCAGGCCTACTTTCAGCCGGAATGAGCCTAAGCGGCTGTGTTGATAAACCGGTATACCAAAACGTAGAGGCCAGATCCGGTGCGGTGCAGTTTGCAACAGCATTTGCCGTTCGCTAAGGGTTTTTCTAACCAGTTTGAAATCCAGGGTTTCCAGATAACGCAGGCCGCCGTGGACCAGCTTGCTGGATGCCGAAGAAGTGGCACAGGCCCAGTCGCCCTGATCAACGACCGCGACTTTCAGACCACGCAAGGCAGCATCGTAAGCTGTCCAGGCGCCATAAATGCCGCCGCCGCAAACCAGCACATCAAAGTGCCGGTCTTTAAGTGCTGAGAAATCCCGTTGCATAAATCAGAGCCGTTGCAAAGTTTTGCGGGGGCTTAAAAAATCAGGCGAAGAAGTGCCTAACTGCCGAAATTAATCCGATAATCTAAATGAGCAGTGATGTGACAATATAAGTCCATCGAATTTCCGGTCGAATGCCCATAACCCAAATGTGAGGGCAATCGACTACGGCGTGCCATTTTGGATGGAGCCAAATCCATACGGTCAGGAAAAATAGCTTGGTAGTTTTGCCGCCAGGCTATTTTTCTGCTCTCAAGCAACAATGATTTATTTCATCATTGATCTTTTGAATCCACGATCCAATTTGCTATTGGCCTCTTGAGATAATTGAGCTGCCTGATTGGCTGCAGCTTCGGCGGCTTCTGCTTTTGCAGCCGCATCATCTGCTGTAGTTTTTGCGCTGGCTGCATCAGCTGATGCTTGTTTTACAGAAGTGTCCAAGCCATTAACTTGCGACTGTAAATTTTCAACATCTGAAGTAGTTGCGCAAGCTGCAAGCTGACTGAAAACCAGGGCAACAATTGATAACTTTATTACTTTTTTCATATTAGTTTTTCCTTATTCAACATTATTACTGTAAATTTACCCGATATTGCCAAAACCGTTTTTTGGCTTTATTGAATGATGATCGGTAAAACTGTTCATCTCCAAAGCCATCGCGACCAAAATTACGCACAAGCCGCTACGGTTGAGCATAGATTACAGATTCAAGATGAGAGAAAACCTGTTGGTTTGATTAAGATCCGATGAAGATTGGGTTTATGGCACATTGGAACGGAAAGTTGCGTTAGCGGCAGAAGTTAGCGTACCTGTAGCTAAAGTGGGTACAAACTCAATTTATCCAACGTAAATCATGTAGCCAATTTACTCCGGGCGCTTTTGTTCGATAGGATGCGTCCTCTTACCCACGGTGTCTATAAATGCGCCAATATTTTGATAATCAATGAAGTCTGATCTCATTGATTTGACCCCATTGATTAAAAACTGTGAATTGGCGCTTCACCAATCAAGATGCTCGACGTAAACTGGCTTGGCTCTATCCTGCTGTTTCATCATGACTGGCTCTTGCTTAGCCGGTACTAACGTTTAGATAGTTCAGCGAACCCGTAAACACCAAGCCACGGCACGCCCTTGGCAGTCTTAGGGAGCAGGCGGTACGACAATGACGGTGCCGCCACTCGGTTTTCCTTTTGCCCCCGTGCTTCCTTTTGCACCTGTGCTGCCGGTAGCCCCGGTATCTCCAGTTGCGCCTGTGCCGCCGGGCGCACCTGTGTCTCCTGGTGCGCCTGCGCCGCCGGAAGCCCCCGTCTCACCAGTTGCACCGGTGTTTCCGGTAGCTCCGGTTGCGCCTGTACCTCCGGCCGCGCCGGTGTAGCCAGTTGCGCCTTGCTGTCCGGGAGGACCCGCAGGAAACGTACATGCGCTTATCGCGAGGGTTGCCAGTATTACGGCAAATATTTTTGAATATTTCATGATGATGCCCTTTATTTTGCTAACGAGAGTTTCAAAGCTTACAGGAACTGTCTGGCCAATTCGGTGCGTTAACGCACATAGAGAAGCAAGAAGCCCGTATGAAGTGCAGCGTAATACGGGAAATCGGAGCCACGAACTCCTGGATTCCGCAAGCTCCATTCAGGCTACTCGCTACTCGCTACTCTCTATGCTCAACGTAAATATCCGCTGGAGCGTTGAGGTAGAAAATTTTTTATTAAAATCAACATATTCTCCTAATCAATGGAGTCTGACCCCATTGATTTTCATTGATTTTCTATCATCATCCTACCGGGCTATCTCCCATCGTGCCTGGATAGTATCTGCAGATAAATCAGCGCCGCAGTCCCATTCGATAAAGTAATTGCCGTTGTGAATTCGCTCGAACTCGCCCTTTTCCTTGAGTGGTGCAAAGGCTTCCGATTCAAGATAAGGCCGCACATCAAACAAGCCTGTTTGTCCATTGTCGGCCTTGATGAGCAGAATGTAATTTTCTTTCGGAATTATTTCAATAATATTCATTGGTCTAAACCTCGAATCAGGAACGGTTTCTGGCCATTAACAGCCAGTTGCCAATCAGCAATCAGATCATCTTGGTGTATCTCAATCCACGCCACAACCAACTTATGCTTCTTGGGTGGAAGTTCGCCAGCCAAAACGGTCCCATCATGAATAGAATAAACAGCAACTTTGCCCTGATACTCAGCATGGATATGCGGCACATTATGCCTATCTGTGTCATAGAAAAACATCCGGATAAGGATGCCATAGAACATGGATATTGTTGGCATGACAATGTTCCTCAGTTGCTACGCCCAACGTAAAGCTCCGCTGGAGCGTTGAGGTAGAAAGTTTTTTATTAAAATCAACATATTCTCCTAATCAATAGAGTCTGACCCCATTGATTTTACCGCTGACACAAACTGCTTTATGCTGTCGGCAATGCACCAGTGCATATGAAGAGCGATGAGCTTTTTCATTTTAATGCCCAACGTAGAAGTAACCGGTGCTGCGCGGCTTTATTGCGTAGCGTCCGGTTGACTGCCGGGTTATCTTGCATTCCGATACGCCTCTATCACGTCTTTCGGAAGCCAAACATATTTCAGGACTTCATCGAGCAGTTCTGGATGAAGCGTGAGCGGCGAATTCGCTGCCTGCAAACCGCTTCTTAGTCGAACTGTCCTACGGCGTGACTTTCCAAAGAAGCCGTTCTGCCAAATGAGAGCCTCTCTTGCTGGGTGGTCAGTCTTTTCGACAATGGATTCCAGAAGACCTCCGGCGATGTGAAATTCCTGTGGGTGCCGCGACTCGGCATCTATATTTCGCTTGATCTCGATAGGAAGAGCATTAATCTTGGCGCCGCCTATGCCATGGAACTCATAGCGCATCGTGCGCGCGTATCTCCGCACCTCCCATACTGCGCGATCGAGTTCGACAATCTCCCCGCTCTTCACATACCATGAACTCTCGAAGTACCTATGGCGACCATACGTATCCAAGAAAACGAGAAATTTCTTGCAGGGTTCGGTTAGCCGGAGCTCGAACGGCTTTGCTTGATCAAACTTTTTGAGGATCTCGCCAATGTCATGACCTCGGTTCGCTTGGATCCGGTTCAAGACGAGCACGCACTTTAAGTATTTCTCAAACGCTTGCAGGCTAGACCAAAGAAACTGGGGAATAAGCCGTGACCGAAACGCCAGTCGAGCCGCGATGTAGTCCTGATCCGCCGTGTCCCGGAAGGAGCGCGTCGCGAAGTCGTTGAGAAGTGCCTCGGTGGTGTTCATGCAAGATAACGTAAAAGTAAGCGGCGCCGAGCATACTGAGGGAACCAAAAAGCGCAGCTTTTTGGCGTCCGCTTGACTGATTGGTTAGCATTATTCTGAAAAATTTTTCAGCAGTCTGTATGTAATCGAACTGTTGTCGGAGTTAATGACTTCAATCCTAGATCCTTTGTATCCTATGACATTCGATATAGATAAATCATATTCAACATCATTAGAAAATGCAGGTCTTGCAAGGCTGTTGCTAAACTCTCTATAGGCAATTTTAATTTTATTTCCAACCCTGCCGCTATATATTAATGTTTGTTTAAAACTTGTTCCGCGTTCAGAAATAATTGTTTTCCTAGAAAAATCACCATTGTAACAAGAAGTTGCATTGAATGCTGTTACAACACATAGTTGCGCACCGGCTTTTTTCTCGAGCAAAAGCGCTTTCACTGGATCAGCAAAAAGCCCTAAAATAACTCCTGAAGCAGAAAAATAGTCATTATTTTCGTTATATCCAATCTGCGGGTAAATTGCTTTAGGAATATCGTACGCAACTCCATCGATGGTTTTGTTAACTTGAAGTATTTTTTCTTCAACAGTTTGCCCTTTTTTAACTAGCTCATCTCCAAGTGATGCCGTTGCTATTGTATTAATAATTGGGTAATCAACATTGGTTGTTTTTGTTTCTGCGCCATTTAACTCAACCGATGCGCAACCTGTACAAATTAATGCTAATGCAAAAATTCTGGTGATCATCATTTGCTCCGGATTAAGTAAGGCTAACTATAATTAGCCATCCTAATAGACGTAAAACATTGCGTCATTTGTTTGCCTATTTAGCTTATAAAAATTAAAAATCATTGTTATTTCATTTGGTTGAATAACTAAGCACGTCCTAAAATAAATACAGCTAGCGTCATCAAAAAACATAACAGAAATCGTAAATAACTGCAAACCATATAAGCCTAAACTTGAGCCGCCGCAAACGCCCTTATCTTCTCATTCAAAAAACCGCTTCAAATAAACGCCGGTATGCGAAGCCGGGTTATCGGCAACCTGTTTCGGGGTGCCTTCGGCAACCAACATGCCGCCGCCGTCGCCGCCTTCAGGGCCCATATCAATCAGCCAGTCGGCGGTTTTAATGACATCCAGGTTGTGTTCGATGACGATGACGGTATTGCCGTGATCGCGCAGGGTATGCAAAACCTTCAATAACTGTTTGATGTCGTGGAAGTGCAGGCCGGTGGTGGGTTCATCCAGGATGTATAAGGTTTTGCCGGTATCGCGTTTGGAAAGCTCTTTGGCGAGTTTTACCCGTTGTGCTTCGCCGCCGGACAGCGTGGTCGCATTTTGGCCTAAAGTGATATAACTCAAGCCGACTTCGGTTAGGGTGTCGAGTTTACGGGCCAAGGTCGGCACGGCTTTAAAAAACTCGGCCGCATCTTCCACGGTCATGTCCAGCACCTGATTGATGGTTTTGCCTTTGTAGCGGATTTCCAGGGTTTCCCGGTTGTAGCGTTTGCCGTGGCACAGTTCGCAATGCACAAAAATATCGGGCAGGAAATGCATTTCAACTTTAATCACGCCATCGCCTTTACAGGCTTCACAGCGGCCGCCTTTGACGTTAAAACTGAAGCGGCCGGGCGTGTAGCCGCGCGAGCGTGCTTCAGGGGTGGCGGCAAACAGCTCGCGTATCGGCGTGAACAGGCCGGTGTACGTGGCGGGATTGGAGCGCGGTGTGCGGCCAATCGGGCTTTGGTCGATGTCAACGACTTTATCGAAATAGTCCAGCCCTTCGATCGCATCGCAAGGGGCCGGCACGGTGCCGGCCCGGTTGATCAGGCGTGCGGCATGGCAATACAGGGTGTCGTTGATCAGGGTTGATTTGCCGGAACCGGACACGCCGGTCACACAGGTCAGCAAGCCGACGGGAAAGGCAATATCGACATTTTTCAGATTGTTGCCGCAGGCATTGCGGATGATGATTTGCTTGTCTTTATCGGCCGGCGTTAAGGATTCCGGCACGCTAATTTCGATTTTTCCCGATAAATACTGGCCGGTCAGGGACTCTTTATTGTTAACAATATCCTCCAGCGTGCCCTGTGCGATGATGCGGCCGCCATGAACGCCGGCGCCAGGGCCGATATCGACAATGTGCTGGGCCGAACGGATGGCGTCTTCATCATGCTCGACCACGATGACGGTATTGCCCAGATCGCGCAGGCGAAACAGGGTATTCAGCAAGCGCTGGTTATCGCGTTGATGCAGACCGATAGACGGCTCATCCAGCACATACATGACGCCGACCAGGCCCGCGCCGATCTGACTGGCGAGACGGATACGCTGCGCTTCGCCGCCCGAGAGCGTATCGGCGCTGCGATCCAGGGTTAAATAATCGAGCCCGACATTGACCAGAAATTCCAGGCGTTCCTGGATTTCCTTGATGATTTTTACCGCGACTTCACCGCGCTGGCCGGGTAAATTCAGATTGTGAAAGAACTCCAGGGCCTTGCGGATAGGGAAGCGGGTGAGCTGGTGTATGGGCAATTCTTCGATGAAGACATTGCGGGCGGCGATATTCAAGCGTGCGCCATCGCACGCGCCACAGATCTTATTGGATAAGTATTTGGCCATTTCCTCCCTGACCATCTGCGAATCGGTCTCGTGATAACGCCTTTCCATGTTGGCGATAATGCCTTCAAAAGGATGGTGTTTCTTTTTGGCGGGGCCCGCACCCATCTGGTACTGAAACTCGATGATTTCATTGCCGCTGCCGTACAGAATAATCGCCTGAATAGCTTTGCTCAGTTGCGAAAAGGGCAGTTCCGGGTCAAAGCCGTAATGTTTGGCTAATGAGCAGATGATTTGATAATAATAGGCATTGCGCCGGTCCCAGCCGCGAATCGCGCCGCCGGCAAGGCTGATATCCGGGTTATGAATAATCAGCTCCGGATCAAAATGCTGACGCACGCCCAGACCATCACAACTGCTGCAAGCGCCTTTGGGATTATTGAACGAGAAAATACGCGGCTCGAGCTCGGTCAGGCTGTAACCGCAATGCGGGCAGGCGTAGCGCTCGGAAAACAGCAGTTCGGTGTCATCATCCATACACGCGGCAATCGCGATGCCGTCGGCAATGCGCAGCGCGGTTTCGAACGATTCGGATAAGCGTAAGGCGATGTCATCACGGATTTTAAAACGGTCAACAATGACTTCAATCGTATGTTTCTTTTTTAGATCCAGTACTGGCGGTTCATCCAGGTCATACACCGTGCCGTCAATGCGCGCGCGGATGAATCCCTGTGCGCGCAAATCATCCAGCAACTGAGTATGTTCGCCTTTGCGCTGATTGATGACGGGGGCCAGCAACATCCAGCGCTGATCCTGAGGCTGCGCCAGCACCAGATCGACCATCTGGCTAATGGTTTGCGCCGCCAGCGATACCTGATGCTCCGGGCAGCGCGGCGTGCCGGCCCGGGCATAGAGCAGTCTTAGATAATCATAGATTTCGGTGATGGTGCCGACGGTGGAGCGCGGATTGTGCGAGGTGGATTTTTGTTCGATGGAAATGGCGGGCGAAAGGCCTTCGATATGATCGACATCGGGTTTTTCCATGATCGATAAAAACTGACGCGCATACGCAGACAGCGATTCCACATAACGCCGCTGGCCTTCGGCATAAATGGTGTCGAATGCCAGCGAGGATTTGCCCGAACCGGACAAACCGGTGATCACGATCAGCGTATCCCGGGGCAGATCAAGGTCAATATTTTTCAGATTATGCGTTCGCGCACCGCGGATGCTGATGGTATCCATGTTAAAAATTCCGGCAATTCAAAAAAAAGAATGATACGTTCAAAATTAAGCGAATACAAAATGAACGAATGCGGGAAATAAGATTGCTATAATGGCGAACTTTAAAAGTTTGAGCGAGTAGGGTGCGCATTGCACACCTTGACTGAGTAAATAGGTACGCAATGCGTACCCTACATTTTTTGATGATTCTGGTTCAAAAGGAGAAGCTGGTTTTGACAACAATGCAGGATATTACAAGTCCGATGAGTGCATCGGAAAAACGAGCGACCTTGTCATTGGCAAGCATTTACGCATTACGCATGCTCGGCTTGTTTCTGATTATGCCGGTGTTATCGTTATTCGCCGAACAGCTAGAAGACTCTACACCCGCCTTAATCGGCTGGGCCATTGGCGCGTATGGCTTAAGTCAGGCGATATTCCAGATTCCTTTCGGTCTGATTTCGGATCGCATCGGCCGGAAAAAAATTATTGTCTTCGGCTTGCTTCTGTTTGTTGCCGGCAGTGTGATTGCCGCTGTTTCCACCAGCATTTACGGGGTTTTACTGGGCCGTATCATTCAGGGTTCCGGTGCCATAGCGGGGCCGGTCATGGCGCTGGTGGCGGATTTGACTCAAGAAGTGCATCGCACCAAAGCCATGGCACTCATCGGCGCCAGCATCGGCATTTCATTTGGCGTTGCAGTTGCCGCGGGCCCGGTGATAGCGAATTTAATTGGCATACATGGCATATTCTGGCTGATTGCGCTGTTGTCCATACTGGCCATCGGCGTACTGATTTTTATTGTGCCCAACCCCCAGCAATCGAAAAAACATCGTGATGCGGAAGTGATGCCCTCGCAATTTTCAAAGGTATTAAAAGATACCGGTTTGTTAAGGCTGAATTACGGTATTTTTATTCTGCATTTCATTTTGACGGCCAGCTTTGTCGTGGTGCCCTTGTTAATGCGTGATGCCGGTTTACTGCCTGCCGAACACTGGAAGGTGTATTTGCCTGTTTTCATTACCTCAATGGCCGGCATCATTCCGTTTATCATCCTGGCCGAGAAAAAACGCCAGATGAAAGCTGTTTTTACCGGCGCCATTGCCGCACTGGTGCTCGCTGACCTTGGCTTGATGGAATTACACGGCAGCCTGGCGGGCCTTATTGGCTTGCTCTGGCTGTTTTTCTGCGGATTCAATTTATTGGAAGCGACCTTGCCGTCGTTAATCTCCAAAACCGCACCGGGCGATTTGCGCGGCACCGCCATGGGCATCTATTCAACCAGTCAATTTCTCGGCGCAGGCATCGGCGGTGCGGCCGGCGGCTGGTGTTATGGACATTATGGCGCCGGTTCGGTGTTTTTATTGTGCGCGGCGGCAGCGACCAGCTGGTTGTTGCTGTCCCTGAGCATGAAACCGCCGCGTTATTGGGCCAATCTGCTGATCTCGCTGGAGCAACTGAGCGAGCAGGAGGCCAATGAATTCGCCGCGGTCGTGCTCAAAATCAGCGGCGTAGAAGATATTACCCTGCACTACGAAGAGGCCGTAGCCTATCTTAAAGTGGATAACCAGCAATTGGATAAAGACCAATTGCAAGAGCTAATCACTCGGTACGTTAACAACTGATCTGATATCCTACTTTGTCAGATTACCCGCAAGCTCGTCATACCCGCCGGGAAGCGGGTATCCAGAGCCATGGATGGCAAGCTTCAAACATCCCTGTAGCCTGGATTCCGGCAATCCCTGCCGGAATGACGACTTCGAATAGGTTGGCCCTGTAATCTGACAAAGTAGAAATAACTTTTATTTTATCCACTAAATCCTGGAGAACACATGCTTAATAAAGTGACATTAATTGGAAATCTGGGCGCAGATCCTGAAGTGCGCTACATGCCGGCCGGTGATGCTGTTGCCAATATAACCTTAGCGACTTCCAGGAGATGGAAAGATAAACAAACGGGCGAAAGAAAGGAGGCTACTGAATGGCACAGGGTTGTATTTTATAGACGTTTGGCAGAAATAGCCGGCGAATATCTGAAGAAAGGCAGCCAGGTCTATATAGAAGGCCGGCTCCAAACCCGCAAGTGGCAAGGCCAGGATGGGCAGGACCGCTACACCACAGAAATTATCGCCGAAGAAATGCACATGCTCGGCAGCCGCAGCGGCGGCACCAGCAGCTTCGGTGGCGATCAGGCGCAACCGGCTTACAGCGCATCCTCTGCAAAACCGGCATACCAGCCCAAACCCTCGGCGCCACAAAACAATGCTCCGGCAATGCCGTCTCCACCACCCGATTATGAAGATTTTGATGACGATATCCCGTTTTGATCTACTCAGTTCCTCGGATAGCCGGAAGGCTAACAACTTGGCTTTTTGACATGCCTCGTACCGAGTCCATTTTCCAATCTGCAATACCCGGAGTGTACCGCATGGAATCAATACTGACGGCGCAGCAGTTGCAGGTATTGGCCGCCATAGTCATTGGGGTACTATTCGGCGCGGCGATAACGTGGCTGCTGCTGCGTACCCGAAGCCAGGCAGCGGCGGTGCAGGCAAAAAATGACTGCCAAATCGAAATCGTGCGATTACATGAGCGTCTGGGCTATGCTCAAGATGAACTGAATCGAGTCAACGCCGAGCTTGACAGTTCAATGCGTCAGGCCCGGCACTTACAGGAACAATTATCCGTTTCGCGGGAAAAATTCGGCGCTGCGGAAATGAACGTCAGCAATCAGGCCGAACAGATCAAACAGTTGGGCAAGGAAAAGCAGGCGTTGACGCTTCAATATGAGCATTTACAGGCTGAGCAAAACAGGCTCAGCAAGCAACTGGCGGAAACCAGCACCACGCTGGATGCAGAACGCCGGCAAAGTGAAGAAAAGCTGCAGCTGCTCAACGATGCCAGAGAACAGCTCTCCAATCAGTTCAAAGCCCTGGCTTCTGAAATTCTTGAAGAGAAATCGCGCCGCTTTACCGAACAGAATCAAACCAATATCAGCGGTTTGCTGGAACCGCTGAAATTAAAACTGCACGAATTCCAGGGCAAAGTCGAGGAAGTTTATGTGCAGGAAGGCAAAGACCGCTCGGCATTGGCTGAACAGGTCAAACAATTATTGTCACTGAATCACCAGCTCTCGCAAGATGCCCATAATCTGACCAAAGCATTGAAAGGCCAGTCAAAAGTGCAGGGCAACTGGGGTGAACAGATCCTCGAAAGAGTCCTCGAAAGCTCGGGGCTGACCAAGGGACTGCATTACCAGGCCCAGCAAAATCACGTCAGAGACGATGGTTCCAGGGCGCAGCCGGATATCATTATTCACTTGCCCGAAGGCAGGCATCTGGTCGTCGACGCAAAAGTATCGCTGACCGCGTATGAGGAATATGTCAGCGCCGACACCGATATGGGCCGGGAAGCGGCGCTCAGGCGCCACCTGGATTCCGTTCGCGGCCATATCAAAGGCTTGTCAGGCAAAAACTATCAGGATCTCTATCATCTTAAATCGCTGGATTTTGTGCTGATGTTTATCGCTGTTGAGCCGGCCTTTATGCTGGCCATTTCCGAAGACAGTCAATTGTGGCAAGACGCCTGGAAACAGAATGTGCTGCTGGTGAGCCCCAGTACATTGTTATTCGTGGTGCGCACGGTCGCCCATCTTTGGCGTCAGGAACAGCAAAATCGCAATGCCCAGGAAATTGCCAAACGTGGCGGTGATCTTTATGACAAGCTGGCGGGGTTTGTCGAAGACATGCAAAAACTGGGTGACCGCTTGAACCAGGCTCGTGATAGTTACGACAAAGCGCTGGGCAAGCTGACGACTGGCCGCGGCAACCTGGTGGGCCAAGCCCTCAAGCTTAAAGACTTGGGCGTCAAACCCGGCAAATCGCTACCCCACGCATTTGCCGAATTGGCTCGGGACGATGAAGCCAGTCCGCAGGTTGATTAGGCCTTATTATTCACCGTCAAATCAAAACCAGAAATAAAGCCGTAAAAATGACTAACGGGCGCTTGCTTTGGTGACCTTCCTGGGAAATATTTTTATTTGCGTGCCGTCTGTTAGCCAGCCTTTGGCTAAATTTTGGACGCTGTTCCAGAACACCGGTATTATCCTGAATTATTGGTAACTATTAAGGGGGAATTGTCATTCCGGACAAAGCGAGGAATCTTGAGGCCCACTCCAATTTCAGTGCTGAAAAGATTTCTCCGGATCGCCGAAATGACAACAAAATCAAGCGTTTTTCGAAATAACACCAAGTAGTTCCGGCATTTTATTGATTCAACTATTTCAATTCGAGAGGACTTTTTATGTATAGGTTAGCGGCAGTTTTACTTTTGGTGTCACCATCACTCTATGCGCATACCGGCAGCACTATCGAGCATAGTGTGCTGAGCGGTTTACTGCATCCATTAACCGGAATCGATCATTTGCTGGTATTAATCGCAGTTGGACTGTGTGCGGCTAAGCAGGGCGGAAAAGCCTCTGTTATTATTTCCGTTACTTTTTTTGGCATTGATGGCAGTTGGCGCGTTGATGAGTGTTGCCGCCATTGATATGCCTTTCCTTGAGTCATTCATCACCGCATCGATACTGGTGTTCGGTGTTCTGGTAAGCGTCAATCACAAGCCGCTCGCAAAAATACTCTTTGTCTGTGCATCGTTTTTTGCCGTATTCCATGGCTATGCCCATGCCGCTGAAATTCCGAATGATTCCAGTAGTGCGCTGTACTTTTCGGCGTTAATGCTGAGCAGTGCTGGTGTTTGTTTGGGCAGCAGCCTTTTGGGGCATTACGCAGGGAAACGGGCGCACTTAAGCTTTTCATTGGCCTGTCTGAGCGCGGGCCTGTATTACCTGGCCGCTGTTTAAAGACTGATGGTCGGACCGTTTGGGAACGCCGAGCCCCAGCACGGCGAATTTACTCTTTGCTTTTGCCGAGCTGGGGCTCGGCGTCCCCGGGCGCTGCTGTAATAGCGAACCCTGATAAAACTGAGGATAGTTAAAATGAAAAAAAATCTACTTGCATTAGCAGGCTTGGTTACTGTGGTTTTTATCAATTGCGGAGCAGTCAACGCAAAAACCAAACCCAAGGATCCGGCAGATGTCGACCGCACGGTACTGCCGATTGCCCAACCTACATACCCGCATATCACCGAACTGGATGCTCGCAAGACCAAGGCTCCGCCAAGCTTCCAGGTAAAGGCGCCGCAAGGCGCGCCCAACGTGGTTATCGTACTGATCGACGACATGGGGTTTGGCACGGCTGGCACCTTTGGCGGACCGGTTCCAATGCAGACGCTCGATAAATTGGCGCAGGGCGGGCTCCGTTACAATAACTTTCATACCACCGCGTTATGCTCTCCTACCCGGCAAGCCCTCAAGACCGGCCGCAACCATCACACCGGCAACACCGGTTCAATCATGGAAACCGCTACAGCCTTTCCCGGTGATACCGGAGTGCTGCCGAACAGCGTGGCGCCATTGGCCGAGATGCTGCGGCTTAACGGCTACAGCACCGGGGCCTTCGGCAAGTGGCATGAAACCGCACCTTGGGAGATCAGCGTCTCGGGACCTTTCGCCCGCTGGCCAACCCTGCAGGGCTTCGACAAGTTCTATGGTTTCATGGGCGGCGAAACCAACGAGTGGTCGCCTTCGATTTACGACGGGGTGACGAAGGTCGAACCGCCGCAGGATCCGAACTACCACTTCACCACGGACATGACCAACCAGGCCGTGGCCTGGGTTCGTTACCAGCAAGCGCTGACGCCGGACAAGCCATTTTTCGTATACTACGCCCCCGGCGCGACGCATGCGCCTCATCATGTCCCCAAAGAGTGGGCCGACAAGTACAAGGGCAAATTCGACCAAGGCTGGGACAAGCTGCGCGAGGCCACCTTACAGCGGCAACTTGAACTTGGCGTGATACCGGCTGGCACCAAACTCGCCGGCAAACCCGAAGCCATCAAGGACTGGGATACACTCTCCGAAGACGAGAAGCGCCTGTTCACGCGCCAGGTGGAAGTGTTCGCCGGCTTTGCCGAGCAAACGGACCACGAAATCGGCCGCTTGGTGAAAGCGATTGAGGATATGGGCGAATTGGACAACACGCTGTTTATCTACATCGCCGGCGACAATGGCGCCAGCGCCGAGGGTGGCATGAACGGCATGTTCAGCGAAATGACCTATTTCAATGGCGTACAGGAAACCGTCGCAGAGCAACTTAAACATATTGATCACTGGGGTGGTCCCGAAACGTATCCACATATGGCCGCAGGCTGGGCAGTGGCGTTCGATGCGCCCTTTATGTGGACCAAGCAGGTGGCTTCGAATTTTGGCGGCACCCGCAATGGTATGGTCGTCCACTGGCCCAAGGGCATCAAGGCCAAAAATGAGATTCGCAGCCAGTTCCATCATGTGATCGACATTGCGCCGACCGTGCTGGAAGCGGCTTATCTGCCCGAGCCCAAAGTCGTCAATGGCACCAAGCAGACGCCCATCGAGGGCGTGAGTCTGGCGTATACCTTTGATGATGCCAAGGCCAAGGACCGCCATATCACCCAGTACTTTGAAATTTTTGGTAACCGCGCTATCTACCATGATGGCTGGCTGGCCGGCACTGTGCATAAGGCGCCTTGGGAATCTGAGCCCCGCCACCCTCTGACCGAGGATGCCTGGGAGCTTTACGATGTGCGGCAGGACTTTAGTCTCAGCAACGATCTGGCGAAACAAAACCCCGCGCAATTGGCCAAGATGCAGAAATTGTTTATGACCGAAGCGCCCAAGTACAACGTGCTGCCCATTGACGACCGCATTTTTGAACGTCTTACAGCCTCCGCGGTGGGACGTCCGGATGTGATGGGTGACCGCACCTCGCTGACCCTTGGCGAAGGCATGACCGGCATGATGGAAAATGTCTTCATTGATGTCAAGAACCGGTCCAAGATCATCACCGCCGAGCTGGAAATTCCTGAAGGCGGCGCTAACGGCGTCATTATTGCCCAAGGCGGCCGCTTCGGCGGTTGGAGCCTTTACCTTAAAGACGGCAAGCCCGTTTACACGTATAACTTTCTCGGCCTGAACCGTTACACGGTAGAAGCTGCGGAAGTCATCCCGGTCGGCAAGGCCACAGTAGTGTTCGACTTCGCCTATGACGGCGGCGGGGCAGGCAAGGGCGGCACCGGTACGATCTCGGTCAACGGCCGAAAAATCGCCGAAGGACGTATCGAGCGCACGCAGCCAAGAATATTCTCGGCTGACGAGACGGCCGATGTAGGCGTGGACGAAGCAACCCCAGTGGTCGACGGCATCGGCGAAGGCTCGAAAACCCGATTCACTGGCAAAATCGAGAAAGTAACGGTAGAGGTGAAATAGTTTCAGTGCAAAGGTGTTTGGAGAACCCGATATTTATCGAAGTTCTCCAGGGTCTGCTTTTATCCAAACCGGTTTTGGGGCATGCCAGGGTATGAAACGGATGCCTGCAATGTTGCTGCCCATTGACTTATGTGCTGGCGGTCTTTTTGGTATTGGCTCTGGAAAAATTAGTTCGTGCCTGTCATGAAAGCGGCATGTTCGAAGATCGTTATTGACTTTAAACAGATAGAGCGTTTAATGAAGTTCCGTAGTTTTAACCCAGTCATCGAGGGAGGTGACCTATGAAGACGAATCAATGGTGGCGGGTGCCGTGCGCTGTATTGTGCGTGTCGGTCCTGTCGGCAATAACCACGGGCTGTTCCGAGAATAAGGCGGTCACACGGCCGGCACCTCCAGCAGCTCAGCTAACCGCCCCGGCAGCGGCGGCAGAGCCTGCGAATGCCGAAGATATTCTGAAGCGCATGGCCGAATTCCTGGCCAAGACCCCGCAGTTCACCGTGAACCTGAGTGACAGTTACGACGTCATCCAGGAAACAGGCCAAAAAATCGAGTTCGGTGAGAACCGGAAGATCACCGTAAGCAGGCCTAACGGCTTGCGCGTCGAGCTGGAAGAAAGCAGCGGCGAGAAGCATACCGTTCTGTACGACGGCAAGGAAATCACCACATTCAGCCCAACGCACAACGTCTACGCAAAGGTTGCCAAAGCCGGCGGGATAGACGAGGCGATCATGTATTTTCTAAAGGATCTGGGCATGCGTCTGCCGCTGGCTATGCTCCTGACCAGTCGGTTTCCGGCCGAAATTGAGCGTCGTACCCAGGCCCTGGATTATGTCGAGAAGACTGTTATCGATGGCACGCCCGCCCATCATTTGGCAGGCCGCACCGAAACCGTGGATTATCAGGTGTGGATTGCGGAGAGCGCTCAGCCCTTGCCGCTTCGCGTGGTGCTGACCTACAAAAACGCCGACGGCCAACCGGCGTTCAGGGCGCAGTTTGCCGATTGGAACCTGAAACCCGAGGTCAAGGACTCCCAGTTCGTCTTCACCCCGCCCGAAGGCTCGCGGAAAATTGCCTTCCTCGCGGAGCTGCCTAAAATCGCGCAAGAGGGCAAGACAAAACCAGCACAAACCGGAGGACAAAAATGAATAGCAAATCATATCTGATCATTACGGCCATGACGGTCGTATCCGTTCTTCTGATGGCTACTGCGGATGACGCAGCCGCACGTGGCGGTGGCGGTGGTGGTGGCGGACGAGGAGGTGGCGGCGGGGGCGGTTACTCCCGTGGCGGAGGCGGCGGGGGCGGCGGTTATTCCCGTGGCGGCGCCGCCGCGAGCGGCAGCTTCTCGTCCGGGGCAGCTCGATCCGGTTCGATGAGCGCCGGCACTTCTGCGGCCTCCGCGTCCAGAGCGTCTGGCCGCTCGCAGACCGCTCAGACTGCTTCTACCAATAGGTCTGCAACCGCTCAGACGGCTTCCACGAACCGGGCCTCGACCCAGCAGAGTCGACAATCGGCTTCGACGTCCAATCAGGCCCAGCGGCAGCAATACTCAAGCCAAAACGTCGAGGAGCGCCAGGAAGGATACACGGCACGGACTGGGGAACGCCAACAAGGATACACCGACAGGACGCAAACGAGGAATGAAACCGCGCAGCAATACCATGGAGGAGGGTATGGTCACTATGATGACCACTATGATAATAACAACTGGGACGACGGTGAAGTCGCGGCTGTAGCGCTCGGGGCGGCGGCGATAGGTGCGATCGGCGGTTATGCAGCGGGGCAGTCAACAACCTCCAGCTCGACAGTCGTCTATGCGGCACCACCCACGGGTACTGCGGGTCTGCCCTGCAACCCCAACACGACCGTGGTCAATGGCGTGACCTACTATCAATGCGGTTCAGCCTGGTACACTCAGGCGTATGGCAACAGCGGGGTCATGTATATGCCTGTGGCTGCACCCTATTAGGCCATCGCTGTAGGATTAGAGTCCTAAACCTGGTGACAACTGCGTAGGTCGGGTTAGGCGTAGCCGTAACCCGACACCTCGGCTCTCATGCTGTCGGCCTAAAGTGCCCGCTCCGCTCAGAGTGTTTATTATTCCAGGGAATCGGCAATGAATAATACAAGCCCTGCCAGACTCGCCAGTATTCGGTAAATGATTAACTACCAGGAAAATGAAATTAGGAGATAAAACATGAAGCATAAAATTTGGGCCAAGGAAAGGTCACCTAGCCTACTGGCATCAGCCCTGTTGATGGGGTTTGGCCCGGCGGCTAATGCCTTGGGTCCAATTGATGTGCCTCCGACCTGGGGTGGTGATTTGTCTTCCCGGCAACGGTTAACCGGCGATTGGGGCGGAGTCAGGGACGAACTTGGCCAGAAGGGCGTGCTGTTGGACGCCAACATGACGTTACTGCCGGGCGGCATCGTGACCGGGGGCAAGGACAGCCGGCGCCGAATTTTGGGGAAACGTCGACTACACGCTGAATATCGATACCGACAAACTGGGGCTTTGGCCGGGCGGCTTCTTCAAGTTTGAAGGGGTTTCCAGTTTTGGCAATACCCTATATGACCAAGCCGGAGCTTTAATACCCACCAATGTAGCCTCGCTGTATCCCGAATTTGACGAGGCAAGCAGCGGATTAATGCAGGCGTCATACACGCAGTTTTTAAGCCCCCACTTTGGTGTCACGATGGGGAAACTGAACCTGTTCGATTTTACTCCGACCGAGTTCTATGGCGACTATCACACCCAATTTATGAACACGGCGCTGAATATATCCTCGGCTTATGCCATGTCGCCGATTTCAGCATACGGGGGTGGCGTACTGATCCTGCCGACGAAAGATATCACCTTGATGGCCATGGCGCTGGATGCCAGTGGTACACCGACTGAAAATGACATCGGCAAAGCCTTTGATGACGGCGTGACATTGGTGAGTGCGGCAAATATCAAAATCAAGCCTTTTGGATTAGTAGGTCATCAAAGTGTATCCGGGCTGTGGAGCGACAAGACCCGTTTGTCGCTTGATCAAGATCCAGCTAACCTGAAACGCGCGCTTTTACAAGAGCGTTACCCCATCCTCGGCAACCCTGGTCCACTGCTCGAGCGGATTCTCAATAAATATTTTCCGCAACTAGCCATTCCGGTCGAGAATGCCAATAAAAAGAACAGCACTTGGAATGTTGTCTATAGCTTTGATCAATATTTCTGGCAACCCGATGGCGACCCAAAACGCGGTATTGGTCTTTTCTTTAGTTTTGGCGCCACTGACGGCAACCCCAACCCGATCCAATACAGCTATTTGATGGGGATTGGCGGTAAAGGCGCATTCTCCGGACGGCCGCGCGATAGCTTTGGCATTGGTTGGGCGCGTACCCAATTTAGTGATCAATTTGTGCCCTTGCTGCGTGACAGACTGGGTTTGGGGCTAGATCATGAAGACGCCATCGAGATGTACTACACCGCTGCAATCACGCCGTGGTTGAATGTGAGCCCCAATCTTCAGGTAATCAATTCCGGCATGAACAAAGTTCTCAGCAACGGCAACGGATTGCAGAACATGGATACCGCCCTCGAGGCGAGCCTGCGCATGAATATTCTGTTTTAGGTTTGACCAAGGGCTGGGCGCCGCTCAACCGCTGCAATGGTTTGCGAGACAAGACTATGCTAAAAGAACTTCTATTATCTGGCTCCGTCGGAGCCTTCAGCCTCGATCGCTGTAAAGCACTGGTGGACGGTGTATTTGCCATCGTCGTCACCTTGCTGGTTCTGGGTATCGACGTCCCTACCGATCACCGCTTTTCAGAACAAGGGCTTTTTATTTTTCTGGAGCGTATCGGCTTTGATCTGCTGATCTACGCGGTCAGTTTTTGGCTGGCAGGCACGTATTGGCTACAACACGCTGCCATCATGCATTTTTTCCGGAACGGCAGCAGAACGCTGATTTGGCTGAACCTGTTTTTTCTGTTCCCGGTCACCCTGCTGCCCTTTTTCACGAAGCTCAAAGGCGCCTATCGCGACGAGGTATTGGTGACGCTGCTATTTGGCGTTGAACAAATTGTCATTGGACTTGCTCTGATCGCAATCTGGACTTATGCGGCTTCACATCCCGAACTGCTCGTACGTAAGATTGAGGACGATGTCCGCTGGCAGGTAACCCGGCGAATGATTGTGAGTCCAATTATTATTAGCTTGATAGCCATCCCGCTTTTGTACCTGAGCCTGCATCTCAGCACGCTATTCTTCCTGAGCATTCCGCTGTATTACCTGTCCTACCCCTTGATCGATCGAAACTGGTCCGATTCCGGCAGGAATGCAGAATGACCACACTCTAAGTGGAGCCGGATATGCAAGGGAGACAGGCGCAGATATTCCTGGCGCCTCCGCCCGCAGCGGCAACGACTTCGACGCGGCCGGGATTGCCTCGCTTCATGCAAAACTAATCCCATCTTCATCAAATCTTAATCAAATCCCCGGGTTTCCTCTCATCTTGACTCTGTATTCTTTAAGCCAATCGTAGCGACTTGCGCCTAATGCCGTCGCGATGACTTTGGGAAGAACGCTTTCGGCGTTCATCATTGAACACAGACATAACAGGGGTTTAGCGAATATGCCACTCGGTTTAGGCAACATTTTCAACGGGCTCTTCAAGCAATATGGACACACGGTGATCCTGTTGCTGCGGTTTATCGATATAGCCATGCTCATCGGCGCCGCTTGGGTTGCCCATTATTTCTGGCTTCGCCAGTTTGACATTGATCAGCATTACCGGATCGTGACTGCTCTGGGTGTTCTGGCGACCATCATCTTTTTCGAAATCGGCCAGGTCTATCGTCCCTGGCAGAATGACGCCATGCGCGGGGAAATTCCGCGCATCATCAGGGCCTGGGTATCGGCAATTGCACTGGTTATTGCCATTGTCGCCCTGATTCGCCTGCATTTCTGGTTTGGTTCCAGTTATCGCTGGATTTTAACCTGGTGGGGACTGGGCTTGTTATTCATGCTGAGCGCCCGCGGCCTGCTGTCCCTGTTGTTGAAATGGTTGCGTTCGCGCGGCTGGTCACAGGGGCGCATTCTCATGGTTGGCTTGAACCATATGGCGATTGCAGTCAGCCGGCAGTTACGTCATTCATCCTGGGCCGGTCTGCAGGTCATTGGTTATGTCGATGACCGCTCCGAAAACCGGCACTCGCTCGGTGATTTCTCGCTGCCGCGGCTCGGTAATATACAAGACCTCACGGCCATAGTCACTGAGCAATCCGTGGATGAAGTATGGATTGCCTTCCCCGGCGAATCACTCGCGGAACGTGCCCAGCATGAACTGCGCCATCTTCCGGTCAGTATCCGCCTGGTGATCGACTGTTTTGCATTCAAGCAAAGTAAATTTCTCAGTTTGAACACGGTAGCCGGCATTCCGACCCTGGATTTTTCGGTATCTCCACTGCATGGCGTCAACCGTTATGTCAAGGAAATTGAAGATCGATTGCTGGCATTCATCATCTTGGTTCTGATCAGTCCGTTGCTGCTGCTCATCGCACTCGGCGTCAAGATCAGTTCACGCGGCCCGGTGTTTTACCGGCAGGAGCGGGTGGGCTGGAACAACCGTTCCTTTACAATTTTGAAATTCCGCTCGATGCCGGTGAACGCCGAAGCGCAATCCGGCGCGGTGTGGGCTAAGCCTGGCGAGAATCGGGCGACCCGGTTTGGCAGCTTCTTGCGAAAAACCAGCCTGGACGAATTGCCGCAATTGATCAATGTGCTCAGAGGCGATATGTCCCTGGTCGGACCGCGTCCGGAGCGTCCTGATTTTGTCGAAGTCTTCAAGGATCAAGTGCCTAACTACATGAAAAAGCACATGGTCAAGGCCGGCATCACCGGCTGGGCGCAAGTCAATGGCTGGCGCGGAGATACCGACTTGAACCAGCGCATCGAACACGATTTGTATTACATCCAGCATTGGTCGATATGGTTCGATCTGGAAATTGCCTTGCGCACGCTGTTAACCGGTTTTATCAATAAAAATGCTTATTAAGGAATACCTCGCCATGTTTAGATTAATTCCACTGATACCGGCCTTACTGCTGTCGGCTTGTTCTTTAACGCCCGGCATGAATATGGAGGTTGAAAACAATATGTCGGAGCTGGAAGTGCCGGTGATGAAAAACGGCAAGATGGTCAAGGAAAAAACCAGGATCGTGCCGATTACCGCAGATGTAATCATCGAGCGGGAAAACTCACGGCAGCAAGCAGTCAATAATCTGCCGGCGGTGGATCCCGGCAAAGCTATTTATCGAATCGGCCCGCAAGACCGGTTGCAGATTACTGTTTGGGAACATCCAGAGCTGAACGATCCCGGCGGGGAAAAGATACTGCCCGAGTTGGCCGGTAAAGTGGTGGACGAAAACGGCGAATTGTATTTTCCCTATGTGGGTAATCTCCCGGTGGCTGGAAAAACCGTCAGTGAGGTCAGAACAGAACTGACTCAGGAGCTTTCCAAATACTTCAAAAAAGTCAAACTCGATGTTCGGGTACTGTCTTTCCAGAGTCATCGGGCAGCCGTGGTAGGCGAAGTTAAAAACCCCGGCATTCAGTCGATGAACGAGACGCCGATGACGGTAGCAGAAGCCATCAGCCGCGCTGGTGGAGTGAACAAGAATGCCGATATGAGCAACGTAGCCCTGGCGCGCGATGGCAAACTCTACAAGATCGATGTGCTGGCGTTGTATGAAAAAGGCGACTCCACCCAGAATCTGCTGCTCAAGGATGGCGATGTGCTGAATATCCCCGACAGCAAGGACAACAAAGTGCTAATGATGGGCGAAGTCGGCAAGCAGCAGGCCCTGCAGATCAACAAGGGCAGGATGTCGTTGTCGCAAGCCCTGGCGGAAGCTTATGGTGTGGATTTCAACACCTCCAGGCCGGAAGACATCTATGTGATCCGTCCTGGTGATATGAACCCCGAGATTTTCCAGCTGAATGCGGAATCGCCCGATGCCATGATTCTGGCGAGCCAGTTTCCGTTACAAGCACAAGATACGGTTTTCGTAGGCACAGCGGGCGTTACCCAGTGGTCACGCGTTCTTAACCAAATCCTGCCGGGATCTTTCACATCGATTATGTCGCAGGCCGCCCTCATGGGGATGTAATGGCATACAAAATTATTGGCTTATCTTTTCACATAATTGGAATATGAAAATGCATTCACAGAACGAAGCTACACTGTTGCCGCCGCTGAGTCCGTCACGGATCGAGGAGCATGGCGTCAGTATCCGGGACTATGTCGACTTGCTGCTTGAGGGCAGAAAGACCATTCTGTTGACCTTGCTAGTGGTCTTGGGGGTGACAGCAGTCTATCTGGTGTTGGCGCCACGCACCTACAAGGCCGACGCACTGTTACGGATTGACAAGAACAAGGCCCTGTTGGCCGCCCCGCTGCGCAGCGAGGCCAACAACGGCGCTCGCCACCGAAGCCGAAAATCCACGCGCGCAGCGTGAAGTGGAAATCCTGCGTTCGCGATCAGTGCTTGGCAAGGTGGTGGAGAACCTGAATCTGATGGTCGAATATTCACCTCTTTACTTTCCTGTTATTGGAGAGAGCCTGGCTCGCCGGCATGACGCGCATGACGGCATTGCCACGCCCTGGCTGGGATTTAGACGCTGGGCCTGGGGCGGTGAAAAAATGAAGGTTGCCACCTTTAATGTGCCGGATCGTTATCTGGACAAAGAGTTTACCCTGGTTGCCATGGAGCTGGGCCGCTTTCGCCTGCTTGGGCCTGAGGGTGAAATGTTGGCCGAAGGCCAGGTAGGCGATACCCTTACCACCGGCGTCGGTGAGGCGAGTCCGATCGTCATCAAGCTCGAACAACTTGAGGCTCATACCGGCACCCATTTCACCTTGACCAGAAGGACCTCGCTGGATGCCATCGAAACCTTGCAAAAGGCCTTTTCCGTCAAGGAGGTTTCCAAGGATACCAATATTCTCAGCGTCGAACTCAAAGGCCGCGACCCGGAGCAACTAGCCAAATCAGTCAATGACATTGCTACTATTTATGTTAACGCGACGGTCAATTGGGAGTCTGCGGAAGCCGGTCAAAAGCTGAGTTTTCTGGAGAGCCAACTGCCCATCGTCAAGGAACGCCTGGAAAAGGCCGAACAAGGCCTGAGCGCATACCGCCAAAAGCATGGCGCCGTTGACATCTCCGCCGAGGCGGAAATATTGCTCAAGCAAGCGGCCGAAATGGAAACCCTGGGCATTCAACTCAAACAGAAATACGACGAGCAAAGCCAGCGCTTTGAGAGTGCCCATCCGGACATGGTCGCTACCAATGCGCAAATCAAGCGCGTCAACCGGAAGTTGTGGGCTTTAGAGAAGCGGATCAAGGATCTGCCGCGCACGCAGCAGAGCGTGGTGAGCCTGTCGCGGGACGTGCAGGTCAATACCGAACTGTATACCTCGCTGCTGAACAGCGCTCAGGAACAGCGCATTGCCGCTGCCGGTTCGCTGGGCAACTCGCGCATCGTTGATTTTGCGGTAACCCCGGAAAAACCGTATTGGCCAAAACCCGGCTTGTTGCTGGCTATCGCCACTCTGCTGGGCGTGAGTCTGGGATCGGCTCTGGTGTTTCTGAGACATTCCTTACAGCGCCACGACAATTATCCGGCACTTTTGGAATATCAGGTCGGTCTGCCGCTGTTCGCCGCCATTCCGCATAGCAAGAAGCAGCGCAAACTGACACGGCTGATCGATCAGGGCAAGGATAAACAGCCTGGCATTCTGGTCAGCCAGGATCCGCTGGATATTTCCGTCGAGTCGCTGCGCGGCCTGCGTACCACACTGGAAGCCACGCTGGCCAAACACGAAAGCAAGGTCATCATGGTCAGCAGTCCGGCGCCCGGCATGGGTAAATCGTTTGTCAGTACCAATTTGTCGGCTTTACTGGCCAGCATCCAGAAGCGGGTGCTGATCATCGATGCCGACATGCGCAACGGCCGGCTGCACGAAACCTTTTCCATCGGCAATCAACCCGGGCTTTCCGATCTGTTGGCCGGTAAGGCTACACTCGGCGAGGTGATTGTCAGCCTGCCGGATGTCGGGGTGGATTTGATACCCAGAGGCAGTATGGTGATGAATCCGTCTGAATTGCTGGTGCTTGGCGAGTTGTCTGAAACCCTCGAACAATTGAAGAGTTTTTACAACCATATCATTATCGATTCGCCGCCGATTTTGGGTGCCACCGATGCCGCCATTATCGGCAAGCACGCGGACGCCACATTTCTGGTGGTCAAGGAAGGCCGCTATACGGCGCAGGAACTGGAAGTAAGTTTCCGTCGCTTCCAACAGGTCGGCGTGAAACCGAATGGCTTCATTATTAATGACATGAAGGAAGGTTCATCGTATTACCCCTATTATGGCTACGCCTACCACCGCACCGACATCGAACATAAAGATCAATCGGTTTTGGTGGCGGGATATCAGGTGATGGGCGACTGGCTGGAAAAACATCTGGATAGAGATTCGCTACCCGTTGTTACATCGACGCTGGAGACGGGCAAAAGTGTCCAGGTATAAAGCATGATGATTCGCCTCGAGAAAGATTTGCCGGTGCTGCTGTTCGCACTGGTCAGCGCGTCGACCGTGGCTGCTCTGCCCCAGGTCGAATCGGCCTGGTCAGGTGTGCAGGAGGTCTATGGCGAGCAGGATTTCGGTTTGCGTATCCTGCGAGAGGTTATGCTGCTGGTGCTGGTCGCTTACGCGTTTTTTGAACCGCGCTTGCGGAACGGTGTTTTTGCCAGTTCGGTGCTGGCATTTTTAGGTGCTCTCGCTACTTATGTGCTGTTGGAAGTGGGATACGCGCTGTATCTGGACTTGCCGTTGGTGGTGCCTATTGCGGGCCTGCGCGTTTTCGAATACCTGCCGCTGGCTTTGATTGGGTTCGTGACCAGCCGCTTGGGCGCAGGCGAACTTGTTCATCAACAAATTTGCGTCATATCTACGATATTACATTGTCATTCAAGGCTGCATTGGCGATCTACCAGGCGCTTTGGGCACCCGCCTTTGTTCGGCGTGTCGATCCTGAGCGGAGGCCGCCCTTTCGGTACCTTTGTGAGCCCGAACCTTTTGGCGCGGCCATGGCGACTTGTACGCTATTTGTTCGCCCTGGTTCTGGGAATGCGCAAATGGATGTCTTTGAGCGTGTTTTTGGCTGTCCTGAGCGGCTCGCGTACCTCGTTTTTCAGTGCCTTTTTGGTGGTCTTTTTCCAGATTCTTGCGGTAGGCCGCGTGATCGCTGGGCGCTGGTCATTCCGGCGCCGGTGCTTGCCGTCGGTGCGCTGTTGCTGGCGTCAAGCCCCCTGCTGAGTGGCCGGGAGGACGCCGATCCGAGCGAAGAGGGCCGTATCGCGCTATGGCAAAGAGTGTTTACCACCCATATCCATGAACCATCGATCTGCTGTTTGGCTGGGGTTTGGGACTCGGTTCAAACACCATCAATATCATGTTTGGTGCCGAACATTTTCCAGGTCAATTCGTTTCCGACAGTCTGTATTTATTTCTGCTGAACGGTTACGGTTTGGTTGGTTTACTGGCGTATCTATTGTTTTTTTGGACGACGTCACGGATGTCTGTTCATCCCAATAAGGGATTGGTGATGATGTTCATCTTTGTTGCAGGTCTACCTTCAATATGTGGGAGTACTTTCCTCAAAATGCGATGTTGATGTTTCTGTGGGGACTGGTAATGGGAACCAGTAGCAGTCGCGTTCGTCCCTATTTCAGGCAGCCCGATAGCAGCGGTCTGGTTCAACCAGGGGCCACCTGAAATCAAGAGGAATTGAATGGAAAACAATCATGTCCGGAATATTGAAAGAAAGACGATTATAGGCGAGGCGTCTTGGGCGTTGTTTGGTCAACTGGGATCCGGAATTGCTTTCTTGGCGGCACCAGAGTCCTGACCGAATTGGTGACGCCTGAAATATTTGGACAGGTTGCATTGTTGGTGGGTTTTGTGGCGCTAGGCGTTGAATATTTTTCTTCCCTTCATTTGCGCCGGAATGAGGTTGCTGCCAGAATCGATGTACAGAAGAACGTGCGGATTATTTGCTTGTGTCCAGGCTGACCGCTCGGTCAGCACTGGCGATAGCCCTGATGGTGATGGGAGGCGCGGCTTACGGTTATGTCAGCACAGCCATGGGTTGTTTGTGCTTCAGGAATACTGTTGGCGGTAACAGTCCGGCGCGATCTGGGCGTGCAGTTTCTGATCGGTGAGCGCCGACAACGTGGCGCATCTCTTTGGCAGACCAGCGACAGCATCCTTCGGCCAGTGTTGGCTATCTCTTTGGTTTGGTGGGGCGGCGAAGGCCGAGTGGGTCTTGCTGGGTTACATCGTGGCCAGTTTGTCTCGAATATGGTGTGGTCGCTTCTTCGGGGAGAAAGCCGAGGAAAACAGCGCCCCGGCATCGCTCGCCATTACCGAGCTGATGTTTTGGCCTATGCTTTGCCTTTGATTCCGATGGAATTGATCTTTTGGGTAAATACCCTGGGAGATCGCTATGTCATCGGCTATCTGATGACCGCCGCGGAAGTGGGTTTCTATGCAGCGACTTACATGATTAACGAGGCGTTTAATCGCAGCACCATGGTATTGTTGCGTACCTTTCAGCCGGTGTATTTTCAGTGTTTTTCCCAAAACCAATTAAGGAAGGCTTCAGGATCTTATGGATATGGATAGGCTGTGTTGCTGCGTTAGGGATTATCGGCGTGTCGCTATTGTTCCTTACCAAGGACTGGGTGGCCGCCTGGGTGCTCGCTAAATCTTATCATTCGGCGGTTGAGTTAATGCCTGCCATCGCGGTTGGCTGTGCGCTGCATGCGCTGGGAACCGTGCTGGCGCAACCGCTGCTGGCAAATAAACGCACGAGATTGTTATTGCTGGGCCGGGTATGCGGTGCGGTAACGGCAGCCCTGTGTATACCGCTGATGGTAATGAATTTCGGCTTGCCCGGCGCGGCTATGGCCAATCCCATCTATTTTGGCGTTGAGGCCTTGGTGTTGGCCATGCTGGCCAAACCATGGCGAATGATAGGCACAGAAAGCCCATGCCAGGCGGCAGAGGAAACCGCAGATTGCAGCGCAACGGCCTGAGTCTGTACGCGCTAGGACTGGGTTAGGCCTTAGCCGTAACCCGACATTTCGGGTGAATAGTTTCAAAAAACTTAAATAATTCATATGCTCACTGTTGTTATTTTGACCAAAAACGAGGAAGCCAATCTGCCGCGATGTCTGGCGGCGATACCCGCGCACTATCCCATTGTGATCGTGGACTCGGGAAGCACCGATAACACGGTGGCCATTGCCAGTAGCCGGGGTTGCAGAATTTATAGCAATCCTTGGCCCGGCTTTGCCGAGCAGCGTAACTTTGCCATCCAACAATGCGAGATCAACACGCCATGGCTATTGTTTGTGGATGCCGATGAAATCTATCCCCAGGCGTTTTATGACCGGTTTGAATCGGAATTTGCGCATACGGATTCCTTTGATGTGCTGATGGTACCGTCGATTTTGTATCTGCGCGGCAAACGACTCAATCATGCCCCCGGCTATCCCATTTATCATCCGCGACTGTGCGCCGGGAAATCACCCGTTTTGTTCGCAACCATACCGGGCACGGTGAAGCGGTGATCAATACCTGCCGGATCGGCTATTCGGATATCCCTTATGAACACTATTTTTATCATGGCGAGATCATCGAGTGGATGCATAAACATGTCGACAAGGCCGCGCAAGAGGTGCAGCTTCAGCCGACGACGGATGCGGTGATGACGACACGCGGGCGCTTAAGCGTGTTATTGGGCCGGTCCTGGCTGAGGATTTTGGCCCGGTTTTTATACCACTTTGTATTTCGAGGTGGTTTTCTGGACGGAGCTGCCGGCTTGGAGTTTGCACTGATGTTTACCTGGTATGAGGCTACCATCTATGTGCAAGCAAAAGCCGGTATTCAAACAAGGTGATGATATGAAAGTATCGTTGATATTAGCAACGCTGGGAAGAGACGTGGAAGTGGCGGATTTTTTGAAATCCTTACTTACCAGACCTATAAGGACTTTGAGCTGATCATCATCGATCAGAACCAGGATGGCAAAATTGATACGATTGTCGAGCTGTTTAAAAGCAACCTGGATGTGCAGCATATCAAGGTGGATTTTACCGGTAATGCGCGCGCCAGAGACTACGGCATAGGCTTCGCTCAAGGCAGAATTATCGCCTTTCCCGATGACGATTGCGCCTATGACAATGATGTTCTTGAAAAAGTGGTTACCGAATTCACAATCGTGAAAACCTTGCCATCCTGGTGGCCGGTTCCTATGATCTCTCATCCGGCCGCTTCAGTATCGGCGTGAACAGTCCCAAAGCCCGCTATTTTTCGAGGTTCCGGATGATGGGAGTCGAGTTCACGCAGTTTTTTGACCGGGACAGGATTGAAGGCAAGCAGTTGCATTTCGATCACGATTTCGGGATTGGATCGAAATATTCCGGAGGCGAGGGTTTTGAGCTTTTGTATCGCTTGCTGCGGGCCGGCAATACTGCTTTTTATACCCCGGATATAAAGATTTATCACCCGGATAAAGATCACTATAAGCTGGGGACCGGAAGGATGCTGATGTATTCAACGGGTGTTGGTGCGTACATCCGGAAATTTGTCAATGAGCGGGATGTGTTCATGTTGTACTACATGGCGCGCAAGATGTTGGTCGCCCCCTTCCTAAAAATGCTGTTGGCACTGGTTTTATTGAACCCGAAAAAGCTGACTTATTCCTTTTACAACCTTGTCGGTCTGGCGCGGATTTCTGGCCTATGAAAGGTAATACAAGATGAGAAGATAAAACCGTCGACCACTATCGGGTCTTTATTTATTGGCAGACAGATTCAGGAGAAATATTATGGATGTAGGCGTTGTCGCTACCCATATACCGCCAGCTAAAGGGTACGGTGGAGTGTCTGTGACGGCTGGGGTTTTGAGTAAGGCTTGGGCGGACTGTGGTCATAAGATGGTGTTGGTTGCGTCCGACGAGTCTATTGATGGCCGACTTCGAGCCTGAGGATGTAAATCTTGGTGAACAGGTGGAGTTCGGCTCTATCGTTGCTATGGATTCAGGCGTTGGGGCTTTGGGTTTGGCGCTATTCCCGAACTGTTCGAGTTATGCCTGAAGGCGCCGGTGGTTTATATCCATGGCATTGCAACTTGGCCGTCCACGCTTGCTGCCATTTTCTGTACCTTGCTTCGCCGACGTTTCATGGTAGCCGTCCATGGCGGGCTTATGCCGGAACATGTCGCCATGATCCGGCGAAAGAAACCCCACAAATGGTTATTTTATAAATGGCTAACCTTTCCTACTCTGCGCCGGGCTATCGCCGTTCATTGCACCTGCGAGGCCGAGGTCGAAGGGGTGAGAAATGTACTGGGCAATGATGCCCCGATACTGCTGGTTCCAAATGGAATCGACAGCCTCGAGGTTAAGGCAGCAGAATATCCTGCCGAGGAAGGAATGAACCTCTGCTTTCTTGGCCACATTCAGCGGGAAAAGGGGATCAACGCCTTCATCAAAGCATGGTTGAAAACACGGCGCCCGGGGGATCGGTTGTTGGTCGCGGGCGGCAGCGTGGATAGGGTCTATTTCGGGGAATTTCAGGAGTTGGTCGGACAGGCCGAGGGCGCGATCCGTTACCTAGGTTATCTGGGGCGAGCCGAAGTCTTGGGGCTATTGGAGGCCAGCCATTTCCTGGTGTTTCCTTCCGGGTTTGAAGTGAACGGTGGCATCGGGGAAAATTTTGGCAATGTGGTGGCCGAAGCCATGGCGGTGGGGCGGCCGGTATTGGTAACCAAAGGCTTGGCATGGGACCATCTGGAATCGTTTGGGGCTGGCTTTATTTTCGACAAATCCGAAGCTTCCGTTTGTGTTGCACTTGATAGGGCGCAGTCTCTTGGACGAGTGGAGTGGGAGCTAATGTCGCGCAATGCCCGCAATTTTGTTGAGCAACAGCTAGATTCCAGAACGCTAGGGGAACGGATATGGAGAGTACTGACCGGCCCTGGTACGGGTGATAGTCCACAGCAAATGGTGGAGGGTTCCTTGTATGAGTAAGGTTGGCCTTATTGTTCCTACCCTAAACGAGGGCAGGTCTCGGGGGTGTGGCTCAAGGAATTCGATCGGGCAGACCCGAAAACTGAATTGCCTTTTGACAACCTCGAATAGAAACCCGATATGTGGGGGTTTGTGGCAAGGAGGCCATTCATATCGATCCGGACGATACCTCGGGGCCCCAGGGAATATGGCCATGCTTTCGGCACAAGAATGGCATGGCTTATGGCGACTCGAAATGGGAAGCCCAAGTGGTTTTTCTCCCTAACCATGAGGACAGAATACGCGAACCTATACGCAGCGATGCTGGTATCCTATTCATTCCGTCGTGGCTTCGGTCGCATGGTTTATGGAGAGAGGTTAGCTATGAATAATACGGGCAAATGGTTACGGTGGTCGATTCTCACCAAAAACGAGGAAATGACCCTGGCGCGGTGCTTGGAGGCCATTCCACCTGGCTATGGAGTGATAGTCCTGGATTCCGGGAGCACGGATAAAACGCTGGCAGGTAGCCAGGCGCCATGGCAGCATGATCCATCAACATCCTTGGGAAGGATATGCTCAGCAGAGGAATTATGCCCTCGAGCAATGTGGAATTACCACGACCTGGGTTCTTTTTATCGATGCCGATGAAGTCTTTCCACGGCCGTTCTTCGATTGGATTCGGGACCTCATTGGATAGCGAATTGGCTGCGGCGGATGCGGTCATGGTCCCGTCGTACTTTTTCCTGCGCGGAAAACGCCTCAAGTATGCACCGGGTTATCCCATTTATCACGCCCGGTTATCGAGGCGTGGTAAGGTGCGGTTTCTATCGCATCATGATGGCGGCTTCGGAGAAAATATCGAACAGGGCTGCCGGGTCATTTATGGAAAATACCCTACGATCACTATTTCTACGAAGGTGAATTGCTGGAGTGGATGCACAAGCATATCGATCATGCCAATAGGGAAATCAGGGTCAGTAAGAACGGAATTATTCTCAACCGACGCAAACGCTTGAGCTTGTTATTTGGAAACTCGGCTCTACGGTTCCGACACGCATTATCTATCTTTATTCTGGTCTTCCGGCGGATTATCTGGATGGACGGCCGGGGTTAGAGTTTTCATTGATGTTTGCCTGGTATGAGGCTACTCAAAAAATATCTGCTCGCCCGTTACGGTGATAAAAAGTGAGCCAGGGGTTTTCCATACAGATTAGCTCCTTAGCGGATTTCGCATGGAGTATTAAGGTTGGTAAGATCCGTCCGCCTGCAGGAGATGGCGTCGAGTCTTCGGAGACATATCTACATACATGTCTCAACAGCGCTTGGCTTCTCCCTGACTATAGGTACAGCGGGTAAATGCGTATGCGCAGTTACAGTCTTAATCCAAGTTTTTCAAAACAGTTTCAGGAGAAATGAATGGATGTAGGTATTGTTACTACGCATATACCGCCGGCCAAAGGCTATGGCGGGGTATCTGTCACCGCCAGTGTGTTGACCAAAGCCTGGGCGGAGCGGGGCCATGAGATGGTGCTGGTTGCCTCCGACGAGTCGATTGACGGCCGGTTGCAGGCTGAGCAGGTGATACTCGGCGAGCAGGTCAAAGTCAGGCTCTATCATTGTTATGGCTTCAGGCGCTGGGGCTTTGGACTGGGCGCCATCGCTAAACTGTTCACATTATGTCAGCAAGCACCAGTGGTCTATATCCACGGCATCGCCACTTGGCCTTCAACGCTGGCGGCGATTTTCTGCAGCGTGCTGCGCCGGCCGTTATGGTAGCCGTGCATGGTGGACTGATGCCAGAGCATGTCGAGCTGATACGCCGGAGAAACCGCACAAGTGGCTGTTCTATCGATGGCTGACTTTTCCGACTCTGCGCCGGGCCATCGCCATGCATTGCACCAGCGAAACAGAGGCGGAAGGCGTTAGAAACGTTCTGGGCGAAGACGCCCGCATCCTGCTGGTGCCGAACGGCATCGATAGCCGCGAGTTTCAAGTAGCCGAATATCCTGCCGGGGAAGGTATGCAATTGTGCTTTCTGGGCCACGTTCAACAGGAAAAAGGCATCAACGCTTTTATCAAAGCCTGGTTGAAAGTGCGCCGGTCGGCAGATCGGCTGGTAGTCGCCGGCCGTAGCGTGGACGGCGCCTATTTCGAAGAGTTTCAAGCCCTGGTCGAACAGGCGGAAGGGGCCATCAGCTACCGGGGGTATTTGCAACGCGACGAAGTCATGGAGCTGTTAGCGTCCAGCCATTTCCTGGTGCTGCCATCGGGCCTGGAGGAAGCGGGCGGCATGCGCGAGAACTTCGGCAACGTGGTTGCAGAAGCCATGGCGGTTGGACGTCCGGTGCTGGTTGCCAAAGGTTTGGCATGGGATCATCTGGAAACGTTTGGGGCCGGCTTTGTCTTCGAACGAAACGAAGCTTCCGTGTGCGAAGTGCTGCGCAGAGCGCAAGCATTGGATAATGCCGACTGGCAACAGATGTCAGCAAACGGCCGGCAGTATGTCGAGCAGCAGCTCGATCCCGTCAAACTGGGCGAAAAAGTCTGGCAAGTGTTGACGAAACCTGACCAGGCTGATCTGCCGCAACAGTTAGCAGAAGGTTCGTCCTATGAGTAAGGTCGGCCTTATCGTTCCCACCCTAAATGCAGGCAAACTCTGGAAGTCCTGGCTGAAAGCCTTCGAACAACAGACCCGGAAGCCGGATTATCTTATGGTGATCGACTCGTCGTCCAGTGACGACACCGCGGCGTTGGCGCGCGCCCAGGGCTTTGACGTTCAGGTGATTCCAAAGGCGGAGTTTAACCACGGCGGCACACGGCAGGCCGGCGTGAATGCGTTGACGGCGGCTGATATTATCGTGTTTTTAACACAGGATGCCTTGTTGGCCAGTCCCGATGCCATCGAAAAGCTGTTGGCTGTGTTCGAGGATGAACGCGTCGGCGCGGCCTACGGACGCCAGTTGCCGCACCGGAACGCGGGGCCGATTGGCGCCCATGCCCGTCTGTTTAATTATCCGTCCGAAAGCCAGCTGCGGAGCCTGGAAGACCGCAAACGTTTTGGCATCAAAACCGTGTTTATCTCCAATTCCTTCTCTGCCTACCGGCGCAGCGCGCTGATGCAGGCAGGCGGCTTTCCGGTGGATACCATCATGAATGAAGACACCTATGTGGCTGGCAAGATGCTGGTCTCGGGCTGGAAAATCGCCTATTGCGCCGATGCTCAAGTGTTCCATTCTCACGATTATGGTTTTGTCGACGAGTTTAAGCGCTACTTCGATATCGGCGTGTTCCACACGCATACGCCCTGGCTGCAACAGACATTTGGCGGGGCGTCCGGTGAAGGTTTGCGCTTCGTCATCTCGGAAATGCGCTACCTGATCAAGCACGCGCCCTGGCTGATTCCCTCTGCAGTGCTGCGGACAGGCATGAAATGGCTGGGATTCAAGCTCGGCGCACAACATCGAGCATGGCCGCAAGCGGTCAGCAGATTTTTCAGCCTGCACAAAACTTACTGGCTGCGTACCTTGCCATAAAGTTCTTAAGCCCGGGAACGCCGAGGCCAACCCGGCCAGAGCAACGAGTAAAGGAGACTCAGCGTTCCCGGATATTGCGGCAATAGTGAACCCTGAGTACACTGAACAGTTACAATTTTAACGTTTCAATGCGATGACAATGCCACGTTAAAATAGACGTTTTTTTGGGGCTAAACATGCGCAATTATTTTTCATCCCTACCTTATCCCAAATTCAAACTAGCCATCGTGGCGCTGCTGGCGATTAACGCCGTTATCTATGCCGTAGCCGATACTTTGACCAGCGCTGTTGACGCCTTGGCCTGGCTGGTACTGCTGGCGCTGTATGAGCTGGAAGCCAACGGTATCACTCTGTTAACTGAAAAGCTGATGCACAGGATCCGCGATGTCTTGATCGCGGTGATTGCCGGTGTGTTTTTCAGTTATATTCATGACAGCGAATGGCTGGACGTAGCCAATTCTGCACTCTGGTTTGGTTTGATTGCCTTGCTGGAGCTGGAAGTGCGCTTACCGGATAAAGTGTTTCAATACCGGCAAAGCTATTGGCTGGCTACGGTGACTGTTTTTGCCGGACTGATTGCGATAGTGATTGCCTGGGCCTGGCAATCGGCCTGGCTGGATGTTTACGATGCAGCATTGTGGATTGTGGCATTTGGCTCTATTGAAGTGGATATTTTTCAACTGTTTCAACGCAAGCAGGGATAAGCCGGAATTTGCTTTAATTTGCAGTTGTGTGTGCCGCTGGATACAAGCAAGGCAGCCGGGCAAATTTTACCAACATATTGTTAGGTGCAGGCCGCCGGGGCCAATAGACCGTGTATAATAGCCGGGCCATTTTAGGGCTGCATTTAATCCGGCGCTTCGCGTTTACCAATTGCGCAATAGAAGTCCGCAATGGATGCATTGCCTGTGCAAAGTGGTTTCTTCGCGCCCATTGTATTTTTCCTTAACGCAGCAAGTTCTCGCACTCCAATTCCTATGCAACCCGCATTTGTCCATTTAAGACTCCATACTGAATTTTCGCTGGTTGACGGTATCGTCAGAATCAAACCGTTGGTTAAGCGTCTGGCTGAGCTGAACATGCCGGCGGTTGCGGTGACCGATCATGCCAATCTGTTCGCGCTGGTCAAGTTTTATAAGGCGGCAATGGGGCAGGGCATCAAACCGGTTGCGGGTTCCGATGTGCTGATTTTCAATCCCGAAGACCTGGCTACGCCTTATCGTTTGACCTTGCTGGTTAATAACCATAGCGGCTACATTACGTTGACCGAGCTGATTTCCAAAGCCTATCAGGAAGGCCAGCATCAGGGTGTGCCGATGCTGCAACGGGAATGGATTGAAGCCAATCATAACGGTTTGATTGCCTTGTCGGGCGCCATGAGCGGCGACATAGGCAAGGCTTTGCTGGCCGAAAACAAGGATGCCGCCAAGCGCCTGGCCGAGCACTGGGGGGCGTTGTTTGATCAAGGCTTTTACCTGGAATTGCAGCGTGTCGGCAAGCCGGAAGAAGAGCGCTATATTGCCGCCGCTGTTGACTTGGCTATCGAGACCGGTCTGCCGGTGGTGGCCACCAATGATGTCCGGTTTATCCGGCAACAGGATTTCGATGCCCATGAAGTCCGGGTCTGCATCAATCAGGGCCGCGTGCTCGATGATAACCGGCGCCCCAAGGATTATACCCCGCAGCAATATTTGCGCAGCACCGAGGAAATGCAGGCGCTGTTTGCGGATATTCCCGAGGCTCTGGAAAACACCGTGGAAATTGCCAGGCGTTGCAATCTGAAACTTACGCTGGGCGAAAATTTCCTGCCGGATTTTCCGGTGCCCGAAGGCATGAATTTGTCCGAGTTGATGGCTGCCGAGGCTTTGAAGGGTCTGGAAGAACGCTTGCAGCAACATCCGGCCGTGGGCAAAGGCACGGATGAGGAAAACCGCAAGGTTTACTATGAGCGCCTGGATTTCGAGCTGAAGATGATTACCCAGATGGGTTTTCCAGGTTATTTCATGATTGTTGCCGACTTTATCCAGTGGGCCAAAAACAATCTCATTCCGGTAGGGCCTGGGCGGGGCTCGGGCGCCGGATCACTGGTGGCTTATGCGCTGAAAATCACGGATTTGGACCCCATTGAATTCGATCTGCTGTTCGAGCGTTTTCTGAATCCCGAGCGGGTTTCCATGCCCGATTTTGACGTCGATTTCTGCATGGATCGCCGCGACGAGGTGATCGATTATGTGGCCCGGCATTATGGCCGCGATCACGTTGCGCAGATCATTACTTACGGTTCGATGGCGGCCAAGGCGGTCATTCGCGATGTCGGGCGGGTGTTGGGTTTTGGCTACGGTTTTGTCGACCGGCTGGCCAAACTGATTCCCTTTGAAATCGGCATGACGCTGGAGAAGGCATTAAAAGACAGCCCCGAGCTGAAACAGCTGTATGAAACCGAAGAGGAAGTCAAGACGCTGATCGACATGGCGCGGTCACTGGAAGGTATTTCCAGAAACGCGGGCAAGCATGCCGGCGGCGTGGTGATCTCGCCGACCAAGCTGACCGATTTTACGCCGCTGTACTGCGAGCAGGGCGGCGGCAATCTGGTGACCCAGTTTGACAAGGATGATGTTGAAGCCGTGGGACTGGTCAAGTTCGACTTTCTGGGTCTGCGCACGCTGACCATCATTGATTGGGCGCTGCAAACCATCAATCACAGAAAACAGCTGGCCGGCGAGCCGCCGGTCGATATTACCGTCATCCCCCGGGATGATGCGGCCGCCTACGAATTGTTGAAAAACGCCCAAACTACGGCTGTATTCCAGCTCGAATCCAGGGGCATGAAAGAGCTGATCAGAAAGCTCAAGCCGGACTGCTTCGACGATATTATCGCGCTGGTGGCGCTGTTCAGGCCCGGGCCTCTGGAATCAGGCATGGTCGATGACTACATCAATGTCAAGCACGGCGCGAAAGCCGAATATGCGCATCCCTTGCTGGAACCGATTTTAAAGCCCACCAACGGCGTTATTCTGTATCAGGAACAGGTGATGCAGATTGCCCGGGAACTGGCGCAATACACTCTCGGCGGCGCGGACATGCTGCGGCGCGCGATGGGCAAGAAAAAGCCCGAGGAAATGGCCAAGCAGCGCGAAATCTTCACCGAAGGCGCGGTGGCCAACCAGATCGATGAAAGCATCGCCACCTACATCTTCGATTTGATGGAGAAGTTTGCCGGCTACGGCTTCAATAAATCGCACTCGGCCGCGTATGCGCTGGTGGCCTATCAAACCGCCTGGCTGAAGGCGCATTATCCGGCTGCATTCATGGCCGCCGTGCTGTCATCGGATATGGATAATACCGACAAGGTGGTGGTGTTGATTGAGGAGTGCCGGCAAATGAAGCTGCATCTGCCCGCCTAACATCAATGTGTCCAATTTCCGGTTTACCGTCAATGATGAAGGTCATATCGTTTATGGTCTCGGCGCCATCAAGGGCGTTGGTGAGGCGGCGATCGAAGACATGCTCAGAACGCGCTGAACACGGCGCATTTTCCGGTTTGTATGATTTATGCAAGCGTGTCGATTTAAGAAAAGTCAATCGGCGTGTGCTGGAGGCCTTGATCCGTGCCGGTGCCTTTGATGCCTTTGATGATAATCGTGCGGGGCATCTGGCGGAATTGCCGACGGTGTTAAAAGTGGCCGAACAGCACGGCAAGATGGCGCAAACCGGGCAAAACGATTTGTTTGGTTTGGCCGTGAATGCCGATGACGCCTTGGAAGAGACGGAAACTTACAGCACAACGGTGGCGCCTTGGCCGGAAAATGAACGCCTGGCCGCGGAAAAACTCACTCTGGGTTTGTTTTGACCGGACATCCGATAGATCAATACGAGGCGGAATTAAAACAGTTTACGCATGGCAAAATCGCGAGTTTGCTGGCCATGTCGAACGGTCGAGAGGCAAATGGAAGCCCGTGTGGCCGGTTTGGTCGTGGATATACGCACGCGCCAGACCAAAAACGGCAAAACCATGGGCTTTGCGACCATTGATGATAGAAGCGGCAGGCTTGAGCTTGCCGCCTTTGGCGATAGTTATGAAAAATACCGGGACATTTTCACGCGCGACACGCTGCTGGTTGCCGAAGGCGGGCTTAATATTGATGATTTTTCCGGCGCGCTGCGCCTGACCGTGGAAAAACTGTACAGCATTGAGCAGGCCAGGGATG
>CAVOJU010000005.1:0-174958 GCA_963696315.1 uncultured Gammaproteobacteria bacterium | reverse complement strand
TAGACGAGGCTTTGTCGGTAGGAGATGGCGAATTCGCGCGCAAATCCTTCGACCGCATCCGCAGCATGAAGGAAAAGGGCAAGACCATTTTGTTCTGTTCACACTCCCTGTATCAAGTGGAAGCCTTCTGCGACCGGGTGCTGTGGCTGGATCATGGCGATATAAAGCTATTTGGAGACCCTCAGGTGGTAGTGCAGCGCTATAGCGTTTCTCTGCTCGACGAATCGGAAGTCAGTCCTGTGGTGCCAATAACAACCCACCCGGAAACACCCCCATCGCCACGAGGTTATGCCCGCATCAGCCATGTCGAAGTCAGTCTTGACGGCACGGCGGATCGAGTGCTGCGGGGGCGTCCGGCGAAAACGACCTGTCCATTCGTGTCCAATTCGAATCCGATCCTCTCCTGCCCGCACCTACGGTCGGTTTGACCCTCGATTACGGTACGTTGATGGCTGTGACCTGCGTAGTGAGTCGCTCCGACAACGTCCTCATAGAACGGAACGAGCATGGCAGAGGCGAAGTCACTATCGACTTTCCCTCACTTCCTCTGCGCAAGGGGGAATATCATGTGTCCGTCTATCTGGGTAGCGAAGATACCGTACACATCTATGACAGTGTACAGGTCGTGGCCACCCTACAGATCGAAGATACACGACCGGAACCCGGCTTGGTAAACCTAGTGCATCGCTGGCATACGCGGGCAATTGACTAAATTCCACGTCCATGGTTTTCGTTATAATTCTTGATTGATACGGGTATTGCTGTTTGCACTTCAAAAAAAATCGCCCGAACCAAGTCCTGGGTAAGTGACTTGGCCAGTCCTGGAAACGAAGCCGAACTATTGGAATTATTCCGCTCGGCTTTCGGATATGAAATGTCACCCGAACTCTGGCGCTGGAAATACCAAGGTCTTGATACACTCGGCACGCTGGTGCGGCATGAAGGCCGCCCCGTAGCTTTCTACGGGGGGATGCCGCGAGCCGTCCATCTGTTTGGCTCTTTGACAGCAGCAGTGCAGATCGGCGATGTGATGGTTCATCCAGAGGCACGCGGAACCCTGAAGCGCACAGGCCCATTCTTTCATGTGGCAGCAAGTTTCCTCGAACGCTTCGTCGGACAGGATAAAAATTTTCCAATAGCCTTCGGATTTCCCTCGAAAAGGGCGTAACACTTGCCGAGCGCTTGGGTCTTTACGGGAAAGTCGGTGAACTTGTTCGTGTTTCCTGGTCATCCCTGCAAGCCCGCCCAAGCTACAAAGTTTGCATGCGCCCGCTGAACCACGACAAAAGTGCAACAGTCGACCGGTTGTGGAATGAAATGGCCGAAGCCTTGCCGGATCAAGTCATCGGCGTTCGGAATTGGTCCTATCTGCAATATCGCTATCTGCAACATCCTATCAATACCTATGATCTCTACCTTATCTCTTCGCGGCTGACTGGAACCCCTGTTGGCATCATCGTAATCCGCATTTTGGACGACGCCGTGGAATTGCTTGACATCATCGCCCCGCCTCGGCGAGTGGCTACATTGGTGCATTGTGTACGCCGTCTTACCTGGAATCTAGGCAAAGCAGAAGCTTATGCTTGGATCACCACGCAAAACGCTAATCTTCTTACGGGTAATGTCGGCAAAATTACCCCAACCGAAATCATCATTCCCCACAATTGCTGGACGCCAGGCATTCCCTCGAGTGAATTAGTAAACCGCTGGTGGTTGATGGGTGGAGATACAGATTTCAGATGATGGTAAAAATTTTTGTCAGTCAAGCCACCCCATTTCTGATACTCTGCAAAGCCCGTGTTGCTTAGCCAAAAGCGTAAATTGCCCTGGCTACCCTTGGAGACTAAGGCGTGAAAATTCTCATGGTTACCCGCGAAACCCAAGCTGACAGGCGTTATGGTCTCGGACGCAGCCTTGCACCTATAGTCGACGAATTTCAGCGAAGAAACATCGTGGTCGATTATGCCTGCCAGGACGATTTAGGCATATCGGCCATAACATGGCAGCGAAGACTTCATCGGCTGCTATCCGGATTGCTCTCACATTTTAATAGCGATACCGACTTTTCGATACTGAGTCATGTAATCCTGGAGCGCTTGAATATGGGTAGGCTCGCAGCCAAGATAGCGGCAAAGCACGGGCACACCCATGTGCATTGCCATGACCCTATCATTGCTGCGGGATTCAGTTTTTTTTCACGCTTCCAGCCAAGGCTTAACGCGCGCTGGGGCATAACCGAACACGGCTTCGGTTGCTATACGGATGCCATCAATGCGGACGGTGTCCGGCTCGGCTTACGCACGATACGCTGGATGCGACGCTGGGAAGCGCGCACGCTGCTTGCTGCGTCCTGGGTCATATCGCCGACGCACAGTGCCATGAAACGAGTAGCTCTTGACCTCAATATTGCCCATATTCCGGCGACATGGCAGCCCATCTATCACGCACGACCGATGCTAAATCGCTATAGCCGAGAAGAATCCCGGCGTTTGCTGGGCTGGCAGGATGACGTTTTTTATGTACTGGGGATTGGACGCATTGCACCGGTCAAGCAGTTTTCTATGCTGATCGAAGCCTGTGCCCGGCTGAAAAATCAAACCTATGTCCAATTGGTAATTCTGGGTGAAGGGGAATACGGCAGTCTCCTGACGATGGGTAAACAACTGGGGCTTGCGAGGGACGTTATGTTCGTTACCACGGATGACGTTGGCCTGTATCTGCACGCGGCCGACTTATACATGAGCACCTCCGCTTCCGAGTCTTTCGGACTTGCCAATCTCGAAGCCATGTCGGCCGGGCTAGCCGCGATATGCACGGCAGTGGGTGGCGTACCTGAAGTCGTCGGTGACGGCGCTTTTCTAGTTCCACCGGAACCTGAGGCATTGACAAACGCCATCCAACGACTGCTAGACGACGAAGGTCTGAGAAAAATAATCGCCCAAAAAGGCTTGGCGCGAGCCGCTGCATGGCCGGACATCGTGGAAATAGCAAATGACTATGAAAAAATTTATCAATAAATGGGTGCAGGCCCGAATAGCCAAACTGGAACTGTGCCCGCTGCCGAAAATATTGACGCCACTCGAAGGCGGCAGAGTGCTGGTATTCGCACCGCATCAGGACGATGAAACGATAGGATGCGGAGGGACTCTGGCATTGCTTAGGAAAAATGGCTGTAAGATCAAGGTGATATTTGTCACCGACGGCGGCGGGGCGGGGAGCTTGCCGGAAGGCTCCGTGGCTATTCGCAAAAAAGAAGCAGCGGAAGCCTTGGCTGTGCTCGGGATCGATGACATCTTGTTTCTTGACGAGCCCGATGGTAATTTCCTTAATACGCCAGCATTTGAACAGAAAATCATGGCAACCCTGGATCAGTTTCAGCCAGACTGGATTTTTTTGCCCTCGGTACTCGACTACCACCGCGACCATGTCGCCATCAGTCATGCCCTAAACGCGTGCTGGCGCCATTGGCAAGGTGCTGCCCGGACTTTTTTCTACGAAATCTGGAGCCCTCTCCCCGCCACGTGGGTGGTCGATATCGGCAGCGTGGCCGAGTTAAAGCGGTTGGCACTTTCCCGATATGAGCTGCCGCTAGCGCATTGCGATTATCTTTCCGCCAGTATGGGACTGGCCGCCTATCGTGGACTTTATCTATCCGGAAAAGGGCAGTCCAAATTCGCAGAGGCCTTTGTCGAGGCCGAAAAGCATCGAAGCTGGAGCGGCATACTGGAAAGGATGCTTTCCCTGCGATTTTATGTTGAAAGACTCCTGAAACAATAACTTTTATGGGTTGGAGTGTTATTCAATCCATTCTAATAATCTACAACTATGCAAGAAATCGACGATTACTCCATGAATGAGGCCAAGAATTCGCCACTAGTCAGCATTATTGTTCGCACAAAAAACCGACCGGTTTTATTAGCGGAAGCCTTGCAGTCTATTGCCGAGCAGACCTACCCAAAAATTGAAATCATCGTTGTGAATGATGGGGGGGATGATGTCAGTGAAGTCATTCGTCCCATTTGATAGTGTTGATATGCCTATTGTTTTGGTGCAATTTCCTGTCAACCTGGGACGTTCAAAAGCTGCCAATGCCGGACTGGACAAGGCTACCGGCAAATATATCGCTTTTTTAGATGATGATGACTGGTTGGAGCCCGATCATATTATACTTTGGTTCAGGCAATCGAGAAACACCCGCAAACAAGGTCGTCTACAGTGGCGTGCGCTGTGTCGATGGGACAAAATACCCTGCCCGACACATTTTGGCATGCCTTTTGATGCAACGTGCAATTGCTCGCAGGTAATTATATTCCCATTCACGCCGCCTTATTTTCAAGAACACTATTGGAACTAGGTTGCCGCATGGATGAGTCGCTTGATCTTTATGAAGACTGGGACTTCTGGATTCAAGCGTCTATGTTTTCCGACTTTCTGTTTATTGGTGGCTGGAGCGCCATCTATAGAATCAGTCAACAATCGGGTTTTGGTGTCAATTTCGATCCTAAAGTTGCCGAACGGGCGAGCTTAATCTTGTTTAAAAAATGGTTTCCGCGCCTAGACGATGAAAAACTATTACAACTGACGCATGCTATACGTTTTATTCGCATCAAAGATCAGCTTTTAGACAAAAATACGCAAGAAATCACATCACTACAACAAGAAATCACATCACTACAAAATGAGCTCATCGTTAGCAAAGATCAATTAATTCTAATTTTTAATAGCTACTCTTGGCGGATCACCAAGCCTTTAAGATCTATTCGGCGACTACTCACTAACTTGTCAAGCGATGAATTCAAATCCACAGCGCATTATTTAGCACGCCGGTTCTGGTTAAAAATACCGATTTCTTATAAACAAAAAACACGCTACAAGCGCTGGTTATTTACTAATTTCCCCCTACTTTTTAAGCGTACTCAAGCCTATCAAAACTGGTTATCATTTGAAGGCCACACTGATATCAATCCAACCGCTCCAACGATGCAATTTCAGTCGAAATTACAACGGAATTCATCTTCAACTTATGAAGACGCCTATCAATCCAAACTAGAAGCGGCGCAAAGTAAGTTACCAAGCAGCTATATACCTTTATCAAATGATTCGACCGACCTATACCAGTGAGAAATAAAACTCATCGCATTCTACCTCCCACAGTACCATCCTATTCCTGAAAACGATAAGGAATGGGGCAAGGGCTTCACCGAGTGGACAAATGTATCTAAAGCTGTTCCGCAATTTATAGGTCATTACCAACCGCGATTACCTGGCGAACTAGGTTTTTATGACTTACGCCTAAAAGAAGTTCAAAAACGGCAAATTGAATTAGCCAAGCAATACGGTATTCATGGATTTTGCTATCACCATTACTGGTTTCATGGCCAGAAAGTACTGGATAAACCCTTTCAACAGGTGCTGACTGACCCAACACTTGATTTGCCTTTTTGCTTATGCTGGGCCAACGAAAACTGGACACGCCGCTGGGATGGTGGCGATGAGGACATTATTTTCGCGCAGCAACACTCACCCGAAGATGATCTGGCTTTTATCAAAGACCTTGAGCCAGCCCTACGCGATTCGCGTTATATTCGCATCAATGGCAAACCCTTGTTGATTGTTTACCGTCCAGAATTATTGCCTGATCCCAAAGCAACCGCCAAACGCTGGCGGCAATACACCATAAAAGCAGGTATCGGTGATTTATTTATTGTATCTGCGGCCACCTTTGGCTTTGAAAATTATCACCAAATTGATTATGACGGCTTGGTACAATTTCCTCCTAATAATATCGATGCCACCGAAATAACCGGTAATCAAATCTTGTTAAATAAAAACTATCAGGGGCATATCTACGATTATCAAGAATTTGCGGCTAAAGCGATTACATCCCTTAATGGCAAATCACATACTTTTCCCTGCGTAATGATGGATTGGGATAACGAAGCCAGAAAACCCGGTAGAGGGCATACTTTTGTCAACGGATCACCACAAAAATATAAACAATGGCTCAAATCCGTCTGCAATTTTGTGGCCAAAAATAATAGCCGGGAAGAGAAACTGGTGTTTATTAATGCCTGGAATGAATGGGCAGAAGGGACTTATCTGGAACCTGACCGTCGATACGGCTATGCCTACTTGCACAGCACTCGTGAAGCGTTAAAGGAAACTATCAATGCTGCATCTGGACGTAAAATTGTCCTGGTTAGTCATGATGCTCACGCACATGGCGCGCAATATTTGGTTTTGAATTTAGCTAAAACCCTTACATCTGATTTCGGTTTTGAAGTCGCCTTACTCGTTTTAGGAGAAGGCGTTTTAATGTCCGAATTTGAACGCTGGGCAACCGTATATGATTTATCGCGAGTATCTCACAACAGCGACACCAGCCTGGCATTGGCGAAAAAACTATCAACTCAGGGTTATCAAGCCGCATTAGTCAATAGCACTGTTTCCGGTCAGTTTCTGGAAACATTGGCCAACGCCGGATTACGTTGTATTGCCTTGATTCACGAACTGCCTGGTATTATCGACACATACAAACTTCACACGCACGCTCAAGCCATCGCCACCCATGCAAAGGCCATTGTTTTTCCTGTACAACAGGTTGCCGACTTATTTCCCGCAAAAAAGCACATTACTTCAGAACGATTACACATCAGGCCTCAAGGCTTATACAAGCACAACGCCTACAAAAACAGAACTAGCGAGGCACGCAAACTGTTAAGACGTGAGCTCGGATTAAATCAAGACGCCAAAATCGTTCTGGGCGTAGGCTATGCCGATTTCAGAAAAGGCATAGACTTGTTTTTCGAAATTGGCCTGCAACTCATGGCTGAGCATTCCGCTGTTCATTTTGTATGGCTGGGTCATTGGGACGATACCATGCACCAGGCTATCCAGCAACGTTTAGCAAACGAAGCATTTGCCAGCCACTTTCTGTTCCCAGGACGGCGTGATGATACCGATATATTTTACGCGGGCGCTGATGTGTTCGCGTTAACTTCGCGCGAAGACCCGTTTCCATCAGTGGTTATGGAAGCATTGGATGTGGCTTTACCCGTTGTTGGTTTTGAGGGAATCGGAGGTTCAGAAAACATACTAAAACAGGGCTGCGGGATTCTGGTCGCCCAAGAAGACTGCGCGGGTTTTACCAAAGCTATCTGTCAATTATTAGACGAACCACGACAAGCACAAGCACTGGGTTCCCGAGGGGCAGCACTCATTCAAACTTCATTCTCATTCCGACGTTATGTATTCGATCTGCTGGATTTGGCAGGATTAGGCTTTAAACGTGTTTCGGCAGTAGTACCGAATTACAATTACGCCCATTATATTGAACAACGTTTAAACTCCATTTTAAGCCAGTCCTATCCCCTTTATGAATTGATTGTCCTGGATGATGCTTCAACCGATAACAGCCTTGAAGTCATTAAAAACTGCCTTGCTAAAAGCACTGTCGACCATCAACTCATAGAAAACGAAAAGAATTCAGGGTCGGTTTTCAAACAATGGCACAAAGCAGTTGAATCTGCCCGAGGGGATTTCATCTGGATTGCCGAAGCCGATGATGACGCTCAATCAACATTCCTGGAAAAGTCTCTCGCCTTATTCGCTGATGAATCGCTGGTTATGAGCTACACACAATCGCAGCAGATAGATGAAAATGGTGCAATGCTCAATAACCATTATTTGGATTACACCAATGACATCAGTCCGCAGCGATGGCAACAAGACTATATTTGCGAAGGTACAACGGAAATAGCAGAAGCTCTAGCGGTCAAAAATACGATACCCAATGTCAGTGCGGTTGTATTTCGTAAATCGGCACTCAAGTTAGCATTCGCAAATTGCCAAAGGGACTTGTCCAGACTTAATATCGCAGGTGATTGGCTGATTTACACTGAATTGCTGCAACAAGGTAAAATTGGCTATATTGCCGAATCCTTAAACGCGCACCGACGACATCAAAAAAGCGTAACGATGTCTTCTTCCACCTATGCGCGTCACCTGGCGGAAATCATATTCATGCAGAATCGTATCGCCCACTTATTGACCCTCCATGAAACAATTCAGCACCAAGCGAAAAATTATATCGATAAAATATATAAACAATTTGGACTCGATAGTGATGGTATTCAGAAACCTTTAGAACATTCCCAAGTACAAACCGCCCTTTTAGACCTTCAGAAATCTGAATGACCATATGCGAATAACCGTCATCATTGTTAACTGGAACGGCGGCGCCTTGTTGGACGAGTGTCTGGCCTGTTTAAAAAAACAGACATATCCACCTGCTCATATTCTGGTCATGGATAACGGCAGTGGCGACGGCTCGGCTCAACGCGCACAGCAAGTACCTGGAGTGACGGTTCGATTCATGGGCGCTAATCTCGGTTTCGCGGCGGCGAATAATCGCGCATTGAGCGAATGTGATACTGAGCTCGTGGCTTTGTTAAATCCAGATGCTTTTCCCGAACAAGACTGGCTCATGAACCTGGTCAATGCTGCGCAAGCCTATCCTGATATCGCTGCATTTGGCTCGCGCCAGATGATTCAGGGTCATCCTGGCAAAATTGATGGTCTTGGCGATGTATATCACCTGTCGGGATTAGTCTGGCGTAATGGCTATGGACGAGCTGAATGCCCTGCCGACGATATCTCCAGCCATATTTTCTCACCCTGCGCTTGTGCGGCACTTTACCGCCGTGATGCGATGATGGGCATAGGCGGATTTGATGAGGACTTTTTTTGCTATGTCGAAGACATTGATCTTGGTTTTCGCTTACGACTGGCCGGATACAAAGCCTATGTATGTACCCACTGCCATTGTGCATCACGCCGGTTCTGCAAGCACTGGCGGTCGGCACAGTAATTTCTCTGTATATCATGGACATAGAAACTTAGTTTGGACATTTATAAAAAACATGCCGGGGGGTTTGTTTTGGATACTGCTTCCCATGCATGTACTTTTAAATCTTGTAAGCATTGTTTATTTTTCAATGCATGGGCAAGGCAAGGTGATATTAGCTGCAAAATGGGATGCGCTAAAAGGCGTTCCGAAAATGTGGCGTAAACGGCATGCAATTCAGTCCGGTCGCAATGTCTCGGTGATGAATATTTGGCATAGCTTGGATAAAAGACTTTGGCTAGCAAAAAAGTAAATTTGGTTTTATTACCAACTACACCAGGTCTGTGACCGCAAAAACTTGATCACTACACTTAACAATTTCCGAGACCATCAACGCAAGCATACTCATGTCGGCAAATCCCCAGGCAACAGCTTGAAGGCCCTGGGACTAAACTTTAAGTCTCGCGCCGCCTCACTGTGATCGAACACCAAATCCTGATTCATTCGCTCCGCCATCGATGGCGACCACTGCCGATAACGCGGCAAACAGCGCAGCAGTGCCACCGCCAGGCGAAAAGTCCATAGCGGAACCGTCAGCAAGCGCGGAGGGCGGCCGAGGGCAGAAAACACACGGGCAACCATAGTGCGATAAGTCAGCGTTTCGCCACCGGAAATGTTGTAGGCCCGATTAGCCGCGCAGTCTTCCTGCAGAGCGGCCAGACATGCACCGGCGACATCGGCAGCATGGATAGGCTGGCGCAGGCCGTTTGCTTCGCCGAACACAGGGAAGAAGCCAAAACGGCGGATGAATCGGGCAATCTCGGCGATATTCTTGTCTCGTCCCAAGCCATAAATCAGCGTGGGTCGTAAAATTACCCATTCCACTCCGCGGCTCTCCGCCCATTCCCGCACACGCGCTTCCGCATCAGCAAGCCTGAGCGCTATGGTCTGCTCTTCCGGGTCGGTGGAATCATGCTTGGTGAAACGACTGGTGGAAGACAGCGCCACCACACGCCGCGCGCCTTGTGCTTCGAGCAAGCCAAAATAATCAGGCAGCACCCATATAGGCGCGGCACAAACCCAAAACGAAACATGCCCCTCGCAGGCGAGGGGCATAACCGGGGAGCTGGATGCTGTTGTTTGAGGATCCAGTCGAATGGTTAATGGTTCCATCCGAGAGCCCGATGAAGAGACGGCAGTCCGCGAATGCGCCTCATGCCCTGCCGGGCGCCGGGAAAAATTCAAGACCTGCCATCCTGCCTCAGTCAGCAAGGGCAGCAGACATGCCCCGACCAAACTGCTCGCGCCAAAAACGCCTACACAGTTTTTGATAGGGGCATCAGCCACGCCCGAAGCCCAATGATCTCTGCGCACGTTTAGCGGTGTAATAAGCAGCCAAAAAGCCAAATCGCAGCCACACGCCTACCGCAACCAGCCCCATCAGCACGCCCGGATACTGGTGTCGAAAGAACTTGCGGTAAAACCGCAGCATGCCCTTGTGCTTGTGCCACTCAACAAACACCGGTCTGGAGTGAGAGCATACGCCTAATGCATGGAAGATTTGCGCGGATGGAACGAACAGGATTTGCCAGCCTTGCTGCCGGAAACGCATGCAATAGTCCAAATCTTCGCAATGTAAAAAATAACCTTCGTCCCATTCTCCGACATCCTGCATCGCCTTGCGTTTTACCATCATGCAGGCACCAGAAATGGCCTCCACCTCGATGGCGTGATCTGGCAAGGGTTGTTTGTGTAAATAAAAATCAGAGCACAATCGGGGCCAACGTTCCGAAAAACGTCCCAGCCCAAATGCGCGCACGAAAGAACGCCACGGCGTTGGCACAGCCCGGCGGCTCCCCGGTTGTTCGGTCCCATCCAAATTTGTAAGCAGCCCCCCCGTCATGCCCACTCGCTCATCCAAATTCATCGCGTTCAACAATTCAGTCAAGGCCCCTGGCTGGAAAGTGCAGTCCGGATTAAGAAACAGCAGGAACGGTGCAGACGCAATACGGGCTCCAGTATTACAAGCTGTAGCGAAACCGACATTGGCCGGGTTTTTAATGATCTGTACGCACGGCAATCCCGACAACGCGTCTAAACTGCCATCCGTCGAGGCGTTATCAACCACGATAATCTCGATTTCCTGTGGACAATTCAGTAACGAATCGACACAGCCACGAAGAAACTCCCCGGCGTTATAGTTGACGATGATTGTTGAGATCATGGCACTCATAGTTATTGATTAGCAATTTTTTCTGTAATTTTCATTTTACCTAACTTTCGCCAACTATTACCGAATTGTAGCAGCCAAGATTGTTTGAATATGCAGACGGTTATGCGAGATTTTCGGAAAGCCGGGCAGCAAACATGCCGTTTGACTTGGCAAATCAGATACTGCTCAACAGATTCAGCAGTACGAAGCTATTTATTTGGGGACAGGAGAATCCGAAACTTACCTTTATAAATGCAAAGTCAACCTAGCCAATTGATAACGGTCCGCAATGCTTTCCGCTTAACGCACAAAAAGCTCAGCGCCAAACCAGTCAACGAGAACATGCCGGTAATGTTCGGATTTTTCGATCTGCAGGTGTTCAAGCGGATTGAGATTGTCCGTAAGCACGACGCCCTGGGCTTTGTTCACTGCGAAAAGCCTGTTTTGTAACCAGGCAGCCTGATCAGGGAGCAGGGATTTGCTGGCCAGGTCGATGGGCCGGCGAGAAGCCAGGAAGATGAAATCGTTATAATCCTCGCCGGGCTCGGCAATAAACACGGCCTGATCTGAAAATACCTGCTCGATGGTTCGCGAAACAGATGACAGGGCGGTATTTTTGTCACTAGCGAAACCGACAAAATTAAGAGCAAGAATACCCCGGTATGACAGTAATCCTCGCAACTGCGTCAAGGTCTCAGCGGTTAACAAGTGCGCCGGTTCAGATCCGCCGGTGAAGCAGTCATGGATAATCAAGTCGTAAGGGCCTTTTAGGTGGCCAATTTCATAGCGGGCGTCTCCGACTATGGACTGACCGGTGGGTTTAAAACCAAAATAAGCAGACGCGGCATCTGCAACGGCTGGATCAATTTCCAAAGTGTCTGTGACAATTCCATAACGATCATGCAGAGTCTTTGCCATATGACCCGCCCCAAGGCCAATGATCAAGGCACGAGACATATTGGGCGCCAACGCCGGTATTAAACCCACAATTTCCTGATAACCCAGCCTGCTTTTACCATTGGAGATACTGGCCGCGCCAATCATGGACGCATCAGAAGTAAGAAAACGAAGATCACGTGCTTGCTCTTCTATGACTCGCACCCATCCGTACAGGCTTTCGCGCTCGGACAGAATTGCAAAATTCTTACCACCCGTATACGCATGTCCCGCACCTACCACCTTAGGCAGCAGGCTCAAACCGATTATCGCCAGCAGAACACTGGGAACAATGGCAGCAGTGACACCTAAGCGCTTTTGCTCATAGATAGCGACCAGCACCGCGACTATAAGCAGAGCAAAACCGAGACCGACAAGGATCTCCCGGGAGCCAATCAAGGGGAACAGAAAAAACCCCAAAACCAGGGTTCCCACCACACTCCCTACCGTACTGACGGCATAGATGGAACCGGCGCTGGAGCCAACACCATCCAATCGCGAGGTCGACAGTTTGATGGCAAATGGCCCGACCATGCCCAGCATGGTCAGACTGGGCGAGAACAATACCAGCGCGCTGACAAAGGCGCCAGCACGCAGACCCAGAGGATCGGTAGCCAATAACACGAACCGGGTTAGCCACGGAATCAACAACGTAAATAAGGCCGCCAGGGCAATAATCAGCGAAAGCCCGGTGCGTTTTGCCCTGTCGGCCCACCGGCCGCCGACAAAATAACCCAAGGCAAGCGCAATCATGGTTACAGAAATCAACGACGACCAGACATACAGGCTGGCTCCATAGAAAGGTGCAATCATCCGTGTACCCAAAAGCTCTATGACCATAACCGAGGCGCCAGTCAGGAAAACGGTCACATAAAGGCCTGACCGGCCGAAGCTGCTTAGCGATGTTTTTGTCATGTTCTTCTCAATTTGTTTGTTGTAACCTTCAGGTGCTATGGAAAAATATTAATGCCTATAGGTAGGGCGTGCCGCGCGCGCCTTCTCCGCTAAAGCTTAATTCAATATTCAATCTGGCGCGCACGGCACGCCCTACTAAGGACTCGCCATCGGCGTCAAAGTCCCGCCAATTTCACCCTGCTCATCCACCCATAAATGGGGCAATCCCAAACTTTCCAACCAGGCGGGTCCACCCTCTTCTTTGAGCATGGCGATAGTGGAGGCGCTGCCCGCGACTACACAGAAATCACCGACCACGCTAACCGCTGCCAAATGACGCACGGGCCAACCGGTTTTGGGATTGAGCACATGACCATAACGCACACCATCGACGATAATGCAGCGCTCGTAATCACCGCTGCTGGCCAGCGCGCCCTCCCCCAATAAAAGGGTCTGCATCACGGCTTCCTTGTGACGGGGATGACGGATGCCGACTCGCCACGGACTGCCATCGTCACGAGGGCCAATGATTTTTATGTCACCGCCCAAATTAACGACGCCATGGCGAATGCCGGCCTCCCAACATAAGGCGGCAGCCCGGTCGACTGCGTATTCCTTCACCACGCCGCCGAAATCAATCTCCATGCCAGGGCTTGGAAACTCCAGCACAGGCGGCGCCCAGCGCAATTTGTGCCAGCCGACTTTGTCGAGTAAGGCCTGAACGTGCGCCTGATCCGGCAGCTTGCCCAGATCAAAGCGCCAGGCGCGACGCAAGATACCGGAAGTAATGTCAAACAAGCCATCGCTCTGCTCATAACAGGTCGCCGCATAATTCAGCAAGCCTGCCGTTTCATCATCGACCGTAATCCGCCCGCCAGTGGCCGCCACGCGGTTAATGGCAGAGAGAAAGCTGTCGCTGCGGTAGCGGGAATAGAGCGCTTCGAGCCGGTGAACGTCGGCGATGACTACATCTGCAACCTGTTGAGCCATGGCTTGAGAGCCAGCAAAGAGTTGAATGTCGCAAGGAGAGCCCATCGCCTTGAAGGCATAACGGTAATAGCTCAAGCGCTTCGCTTTCATGCTAAAAATCCCAGTTCACCCCGGAGATCACAGCCAAATGTTGGGTTACGCTATCGCTAACCCAACCTACGACTTTTTGCTCATGTTGACGGATTTGCCTCAGACAATCGTTGCCTACCCCGTTCGCTTATCAAAACGCATAGCTCCAGGTAGCCGACAATGCGCCCTCTCGCTCTAGCTGATAGCCGTTGACATCATCGCTGACGGGCTGCAGCCACTCGAAACTCAAGCGGTTGCCCTGTAAATCACCTGACGGCACAAAGGCGTTGACACCGAAACCGACATCCCAAAAACGTCCACCGTAATTGGAGGTGTAATCCACCGGGCCCAGTTTATTGAAGGTCCCGTTGTACTCGCCCTTGATCGTGCCCTGCACGCTGTAAACACCGCGCACCGATGCCGATAGCCAAGGTAACAAGCTATAACTCCCCCAGGCGGTGGACTGAAATATATCGCCAAAAGCAAAGCCGGACTCGTTATTATCAGTAGTGCGGATCGTGCCGTTAAGCTGCGCACCCCAGGACCATTTATCCAACTGGCCGGTATAAGTGATGCTCGGTTTGAAATCCCAGGTACCACTGCCCAGCTGCATACCGTAGTGCTGATAGCCGGCGTCAATGCGATGAGTATCCCTGAACTTGATATCAACATCGCCGGTCGGCGCGGTGAAACCCAGGGTTCCATGGAGATGGTGGCCGGATCTTTCTAAAATTTTGAACATCGCATACATGCCGGTATCGCCGATGCCGCCCGTGCTGTGTTCATGCAGGGTATGGTGATTGATCATCGATAGCTGATCAGCGGTTGCCGGAGGCGCCCCGCTTAACTCCTTTGTGGACATATTCATATCGACGAACTGCGGCATCAGCATCAGGGTTAGCCAGTCGGTCGGCGCATACATGAGATCGAGCATGATCATATTCATGTTCATCTCGGTCGGCGTAGTAAAGCATGGATCGCCTGCACAGCCGTTTTTTACGAGCGCTGAATCACCGACGCTATTGGAACCCTGCAGCATAGTGCCGGATTGATTACTGTACATGTAGCGCGCGCCGACCATCACGTCCCCGGACTTGCCTAGCATGTGATCGAACATAACCCCGGCCGGCGCATGGCTGCCATGGTGGCCATGACCAACATGTCCGGCATGTTCGCCGCCGGCCAACGAGAGCGCCGATAAATCTACTTTCAGAACCCCATTAACCGTATAAAAATCGTAATCAGCGTAAGCGCCCTCACCGCCCCCACCCAGCTTCAGTGACCCGGCGTGGGTGTAGTATTGAGCGCTAGCCTCAAAACTGACGCCTTTGGCAAATTCCTTGCTGATGGTAATGCCTCCGCTTAAAGCGCCGAATCCCGAAAGGCGGTGATCACTGGAATAAGTGGCGGGAAGCTTGTTCCGATCAAACGGGATGGTTTTGGCGACCGGGTTAACGGCAATTTCATCGGCCAAATTTCCATTAGCATCAACGAGATTAAAGTTCTCATCGCGAAAATAAACTTGCCCATTATCGGGATTGTCAGCTGAAACATAGATAGCCCTGCCGTTTTCATCAACGGCAGGGCTTCTAAAGGCTTGGTCAGAAACAATATAAGGCGTGTAGAAGTCGGCTGCATCCTGGGAGTAATAGCGCACCTTGGGGGTAATAGTCCACCCTTTGCCCAGGGGCTGAACCCAATCGGCTTCGAAGGTATGGGCATTGATGCCCCAGTCATCGTGAAAAAAGCGGTAATCGAAATGTAAGGCCGCATCCAGGCCCTCAATATGCTGAACGTAGCGCAAATTCTCAGTCCATTGATTACGCTCATCGGGCCGTTTTTCAAGCAAACCTATAGACACGCCGGTTAGCACTTCGCCAGTTTGCGTAGGATCGACGAACGCGGCTTCCACTGTCTTATAGGGATTTGCCATATAGCCGGTGCTACGGGTATATCCGACACCGGCCTCTAGCAGCGCGTTCTGATTGAGCACCTGGGTCAGCCCCAGCGTTGTCGCCCAATCCTGCCGATTGCCCTGCATGACATTGTTGCCGCCCTCTTTCTTAAGCTGGCCGCTGTCAGACGTATTATTGTAGGATTCAAGTCCGCCGCTGGTATCATAAATATAAGGCGTGGCATCGTGATCGAGTATGGCGTCGGTGTCGCTGCTGGTGTAACTTAAGCCCACGTTCAAGCTGGTTTGCTTCTGGTTAAAATCAATACGCCCGGCCAGATTACCCCAATGCGAGTTATAGTCGTTTTCCACGGAAATGCCGCCGCCGGCATCCAGCGCGGCCTCATCCCACTCGTAACTCAGCTTGAAATCGCCTTGTTTACGGGTCTCGGGTGAAGCGGAAGAGATGGTATGCACCAGCTGGGTGTCTTTGCTGTATTCACCGGTTGAAGCATCCTGTTTCAATGGATTTAACTGTTTGTCAAACAGTACGCTATTGTTTTGCAAATAAGGCGTTGCTCCAGCAATCACGCCGCCTTCCTTATTGCCGCCAAAAGACAGCGGCGCGGTAGCGATTGGCGTCGCCCCAGTCCAGGTATCCTGTGTGTAGTTGAAGGCAAACTTCAGTCGATCGGACAGCTTTATCTTTGAACTGCCCAGAAGACTGTTCACCGTAATCGGATCGAATCGGCTCTTGACATTGTAAAGATTACGGTTGCTCTCCTCGTAATAGCCATAGAGAAAGCTGGCCTCTTCCTCGGCCGCATGGACCGGTGCCGGCATTAAACCCGGTAAGGACAGTGCGGCGGCAGTCAATGCCTGCAAAGATGCACTGGCTGATGTTGCCGGCTTCGGCTTGGCTGCGCGGTTTAAGAAACGATTGCTTAACTGTTTGTAAGCCGCCGTCAGCAGCAAGCTGCCGGCGTTTTCGGCTTGACGCTTTGATGTTATGCGTTTAATAACAGCCACAGCCGCCCCCTCCCGCAGAGCTGCTACCCGTAGCCGCCTCGCGGCTACCATAAATATGAGCATTGAATGTATTCTGTAAGGGATAGGGATCCAAAGCCATTTGCGGTTTGGCCAGCGTGCCTCGCTGCCAGGGCGCCACCGGGGCGCATCCCGAAACGCAGGCGCCCCATACAAGCAACAGCGCTGGCAGCATTGCTCGTGTTATGCTCATTCGCTGCTACTCGTCATAGTGTTGATTTTCATTAAATTTCTGTAACTGTTCAGCATATTGGGAACCATCTGTGGGAGCGACGCCCACGTCGCGATTTGAAGCCACCGGTCGCGACGTGGGCGTCGCTCCTACTTCTTACCAATTTCACACACTCATGCCGACAGACATTGCTGCGGTGGCTTCCGGCTATTGCCTCTATTCGGGCTTCTCTGCCAGCAACTGTTCGGCAAGCAGGCGGAGTTCCTTGGCCTCCCCGGAGCGAAAACCCAAATGGACATGGCGAATGACGCCCTTGCGATCGACCAGGTAGGACGAAGGCATGGCTTTGACATCAAAGTCCTTGGCGCACTTCTCGTTGGTATCGGCCGCCACGGTAAAATTGGCTGGATATTTGGCAAGAAAGGTCTTGGCATCCTCGGGCGCCTGATCCAGATTAACACCGATAACTTGCAGCCCGCTGGCTTTGAGGTCACGATCCAGTTCGTTCAGGAATGGAAAGGATTTAGCGCAGGGCGGGCACCAGGAGGCCCAGAAATCGACATAAAGCACTTTGCCGTGGAATTGCTGCAGATCATAACGCTGTGAGTCGTTGATCGATGTTAGTGCGCAATCAGGCGCCTTGCTGCCAATCCCGGCAGCAAATAGCGTTTGTAGTGGGGCAAGCGCCAGCGTGGCAGAGAGTAAAGCAAAGATTCGTGGATTCATTTGTAAAGCTTTCTTTGATAGGCGCTAAAGGAGCTGCGCCGGCAGTTATTGTTGCCGTTTAAATGGCAACGCCCGCAGCTGCTTGCGAGCATTGCCCAGATTAAATATTACTGGACTTGATAGACAACGATTCCGGTATCTGTATGATATTGCCGCTGGCCTCGCAATGCCACTCGACATCGAAGTCGCCTCGCCGCCCGCTTTGGTTTTTGTGGCCGATATCAAATAGTGTCCCGGGCCACCGTTCAGGGTACACCAGTGGACTATAGACTTGCATCCCCAGAAACGCTATCAGTGCTGGTTGTCATTTGGGTTCCTTTGTAAATGTGAAAGCTCAAAAGTTGTCCCGCGTACGGGTCCGGAATGTCCTTGATCTGGCCATCAAGATGGTGCGGTGCTCCATTTCCCTCTCAAAACAATTAACCGCCGCAAGATCGGTTGCACTTGCATTATTTCCGGCGGGATCAAGTAATTTCCGCCTCCACTATGGGCCAGCGCTATACTGCCGTGTCCTACTGCGGCCAGAATCGACGCCGTTATCAAAGTTTTTTTCAAATTCGCAAATTTCATAAAAATATCCTCGTTCAGTTGCTATGCTAGCAATAAATTAAACCTCAAAAGCACGCCATTTATTTCTGGCCCCATCATTACTGAATTTAAGCTCTTGCAGACCTTGGGGTTGTTATTAACGATCGCGCTTTTAAAGTGTGATGACTGTTCATCATTCTTTGTATTTATAAAACCTTTGAGCCAGCCATTCAATGCGGCTGCCTCAAAATTAATACCCTACTCTCATCCGTCGCTCTTTCATAAAAGCGCTAGGCTGAAAATTTCAACCGGTATTATTCAACCCAGCTTGTCATCCGGTCAAACGAGGAATCTTAAGGCTACTATTCTGCTTAAAATTTCTCCCGAGTCGAAATGCAACAAAACCAAACTTTTTGGGGAGGAATCTGAATAATTACCCCTGTATTTTTGCCGCTTCCAACCTATGGCAGGTGCTCCTTGCTTGACCGTGATCTTATTAAGCTATCAAGCTCCAGAAAAGCGAGCAAGGTTAATTTGGCGTAACTACTTAAAATCATTTGGCTTGGAGCTGGACTTTAGCCTTGTTGCCGCCAACTGGCGCACCATGGCATCGCTGTCGGTGAGTGCTTGTTGAAGCAGCGTGACATCATTGCCTGCGTTATCAACCGCCGTTAGCCGTACCCCGACATTGCTGTCGTGCAACGCCTCCTGCAGAGCAGGGGCTGCTCCTGCGCCTTCCCGATGCGCCAAACTGGAAAGCGCCCGCATTCTTACCGTGGCATCCGGGTCTGCAAGCGCTGCTTCCAACGTCTCTCTGACGGCTGCATCACCTTTGCGTCCTACTGCCAACAGGCGACCGGCAGCCTCAGCCCGCTCCGTAGGATTTTCCGACTTGGCCATTTTCACCAGCTCATCGGTTTCAGCCGGTTCCGGCTCGTTCGTCGGGCTCATTGGCATGAACAATGTCTGCTGAGGTTCAGGCGATGCACACACAACGGTATTGGTCTGACCCGCTCCAAATTTTGCGCCAAGAATCCAGACTTCCGCTGGCTGACCCTTTGGATCAGTTTTACTGGGCTGAGCTGAGTATCGAAAAATAAGATCCGCCTTGCCAGCCAGCAGGCATTCCAGAACCCGTTTTAGGGTTGAACCTACACACGTCGCTGTCACCAGGCCATCAGGCAGTACCGAATAGTGTATCCGCACACCTGTTTTGTCAGTCAGCTCATCAAGCACTTGTGCCAACGCTGCCTGCCTCGCTTCCAGTTGCAGCTCAGCCCCGGTATCTTTGCTCAGTGCCACCTGAATGGTTTGGGCATCAACGCTATTGCCATGCCCGGCGGCGCACAACATCCCCGGCATCAGCCAGAACCAACCAGCTTAGCCAGATTTTATTTGCACTCAAGGCAGCGCCTCGCGCGAAAGATACGGCAAACATGAGCAGTCAACTTTCCTCAAGCAAATAGCCTAACCGAAAAATAAAATATTTTCATAGTGAAAGCGCCCGGCTAGCTGCACAAAATTACCTGATTAGAAAGATGCTTCAGCTGATGGGGAAATTACGTCGTTCCGGCATGGCTTGCCGGCACCCTAGTCGCCAGGGAAAGCTTGCAACCGTTACATCCATGTACTTTACATCCATATGATATGGATACCGGCAGTCCATGCCGGCATGACGAAGCTGAAGCATCTTTATAATCAGAAAAAATTATGCCTAATGTTAATTTTGGCCTGGTTAAATGTTTATCAGCATTTCAGCTAGACAGAAACCAGGAATAGGTAAATCTATTTCAAAAAATCAACCATACGCGAATCCAGCATTAAAATCTACGGCGAGTCCCTCGCCGTAGACTGACAAAAATCTCAGCTTCCACACCTGTAAAAATCGAGGGAACTGAAACCAACTACAGACGCAACCCGGCCGGTCACGAGCAGCAAATTGCCGCCGGGTAACTTATCAAGCATTATTGCCAATAATTAGTTCCGGTTTGGTCTGGATTTGACCATACGGGTAACTCCTTGTTGATCTGTTCAGCCGATGGATAAACAAACACATCATCACCCTGGCCGCCATTGCCTGTGCAGCTTGCTGGAAGCGGATTATTCACCAGGTCTCTGGTCACTTTCAGAGTAGCCGGTGAGTTCCATCCGTGCCCCGCAATCGTGTGGGCGGCGTCTTTATAGCCGTCATAATTGGAATAAGCCGGGCCGACAGGAATATTGGGGCGGGTAGGATCTGCGACAGAGGTTCAAAAGGCTGTCCGGGCACGCCAGAAAAGTTGGGGATAGGCGACCAAATCTGGACTTGGTCATCCGCAGCAGCAGAACCCGGAATAGAAATATCGCAAAAATCCGCAATAGCCAATACGAATGTCACAGAACGGGCACATGATTCCGGATTAATAGTGACAGTATTCGTGTAGAAATCTACATTAATGGCGGTGGAAACACTTTGATCATAAGCTTTCCCACCAGCCCAGAATCCATCTTTATTACCTTAATTCATCTACTTTAACACCGCTAAATTCCCATACGCCAGTTCGAATCAGCGCGCCAATACCTGCCAGCGGCGAATAATAATCAGAAGCCGGGTTGGAGGTAAACACTTTTTCGGTACCCTTGCCACTGGTTGAATCAACACCTATCACAGGCGTATAACTAATGGCATTCGGAAACACTACGCTCGTTCCCATCGTAGCTGCTCCATCGCACCCGTGCCCAACGGTTACATAGTTATGGACCTTATTGCTTTGAGCGTGGGTTGTGGGATTAGAGGTGCCCTCCATGACGACCGGCTTTTCCAGCCGGGTATGAGCAAAAGCGCCTTGACTGGCTACGACGATGGCTGCAGTGCTCAGCGAGCACAATGCCAGTTTTTGTAAGCTGATTGGTTTTGTCATGAGTCCTCCTTAGGACATTTTTTTATTGTTAGCAAAACTTTTTTTCAAAATGAGCATCCAACAAACTGCCCATTCGATGAATAACGCACTATTCATGCCAACGACTTAAGGCCCAGCCAACGCAAGTCCATTCAAAATTTCCAGGCCATTTCTGAATTAAAATGCGTGATATAACCCAATAATACTGTGTTAAATAACATAGTTTAATTATTCATTCCCATCATTCCACATGCTCAGCTCGTCTGCCTGTCATCCGTAAGGACTTCTTGATACAACTCTTTGGCTACTGCCTGACTTAGTAATGCGCACGAAATAAGTTGAACAAGTGTAGGTGTGAATTTATTCGCACAGTGCGGATAAATCCGCACCTACGGAAAAAGTTGTTGTTCAAAGTTGCTCTAGTTATTTGATCCGCGTTCCTAAGGCTAGGCTTTCCAGCTCGCATCTATTAACCACGGCTCAGAAACAGCGCTATAATCAAACTTAAAAGGGTAACTATTCAGCGAGAAGCACCTAGCTCCTCTCCTGCTGGAGAGAGTAGGGTGAGGAGAATCAAAATAAAGAAAACTGCCTATTTTGATCCCCTCATCCTAACCTTCTCCCGAAGGGAGAAGGGATTTTTCCTTTACGCTGAGAAGTTCCCGAAAAATTTAAATACTCCCTACTTCCCAAGCAAGCTGCCCACACATGAAACACACACCACTGCCGCCTTCCCAACTCTATAAACCTTGCACCGTCGATCAATTACAATTCACTTCCACCGATGAGCTTGAAGATATCGATATTATCGTGGGCCAGGAACGCGCCATCGAAGCAGTCAAATTTGGCATCCGCATCCACAAAAAAGGTTACAACATTTTTGCCATGGCGCCCTCCGGCACCGGCAAACTGACCACTATCCAGCAATTGGCCGAACACGAAGCCAGCCACCAGGCGATTCCTTCTGACTGGTGTTACGTCAACAATTTCAAACAGCCCGCCAAACCTGCCGCCATTCAATTGCAGCCGGGGCAAGGCAAAGTCTTCCAGCAAGATATGGAGCAACTGATAGACGAGCTCAGTATTGCCATACCGGCGGCTTTTGATGGCGACGAATACCGTTCCCGAGCCGGAGAACTTGAGAGTGAATCGCGCCAGCGGGAAATCAATGAACTCAGCCAATTGCGCGATGAGGCCGCCAATGCCCATATCATTCTCACCGAGACGGCCACCGGTTACGCCTTTTCACCGGCTAATGAAAATAACGAAGCCTTAAGTCCCGAGGAGTTTGGCAAGCTTGATAAAGACAAGATACACAGCATTCAAAAAACCATTTTTGATTTGCAGGAACGCTTGCAGAAGCTGCTGAAAAAATTCCCGCTCTGGCGCAAGGAAACCAAACGCAAGCTGCAGGCCCTGAACCGGGAAGTAGCCGAGCTGGCCGTCAATCATTCCATAGATGATCTGATCGAAAAATATGGCAAGCAGAAAGCCGTGCTCAGCTATCTGCATGATGTCAAACAGGATATTATTGAGCACGTCCGCGATTTTCTGCCCCATAGCGATAAATTCAGTCCTTTTATGGAGCTCCAGCTGGCGCAGGAGAGCAATCCTCTCAAACGCTATCAGGTCAACCTGATGGTGGATTTCAGCAACAAGCGTTCGGCGCCGGTGCTGTACGAAGATTCGCCCAGTTACAGCAATCTCATCGGCCACATTGATCATCAGGCCTATATGGGCTCGTTAGTGACTGATTTCACCATGATCAAACCTGGCGCATTCCATAAAGCCAATGGCGGCTATCTGATTCTCGATGCCCGCAAAGTCCTGTTTCAGCCTTATGCCTGGGAAAGCCTTAAAAGAACCCTGCAAGCCGGTGAAATCCGTATTGAACCTCTGGAACGGGCACTCAGTTTAATCAGCACCTCGTCACTGGAGCCGGAAACCATTCCACTGAATTTAAAAATCATTCTGTTTGGCGACCCGCTGATCTATTACCTGCTCAGTGCCTATGACCCTGAATTCCACGATCTCTTTAAAGTCGCCGCTGATTTTGATCAGTCCGTTATCCGGGAGAACCGCAGTCACGAATATGCCCGTTTGCTGGCTACCATTGCCCGGCGCGAGAAGCTAAAGCCGCTCAGCCAACATGCCGTCGCCCGTGTCATTGAACACAGTTCCAGAATGACCGGCGATGCCGAAAAGCTGTTGACGCATCTGCGCAGCATCAAGGATTTATTAACCGAGGCCAATTACTGGGCCGAAGATAATGGCCATTCCCAAATCGCCAATAGCGATGTCCAGCAGGCTATTGATCACAAGACCCACCGGCTGGACAAGCTCAGGGAGAAACTCTATGAAACTATTGAGCGCGGCACGGTAATGATTGATACCGAAGGCCAGGTAACCGGCCAGGTCAATGGTCTTTCCGTGTTGCAGCTGGGTGAGTTTGCTTTTGGGCAGCCGTCGCGCATCACCGCAACAACGCGCCTGGGCAACGGCAAAGTAGTCGATATTGAACGCGAAACCGAATTGGGCGGCGCCATTCATTCCAAAGGCGTGTTGATACTGTCGAGCCTGATTGCCGCGCGCTATGCCCGCAACACGCCGTTTTCCCTGGCTGCCAGCCTGGTTTTCGAGCAATCCTATGGCCATGTCGATGGCGACAGCGCGTCTTTGGCCGAACTGTGTGCGATTTTATCCTCGCTGGCCCAAGCGCCTTTACGGCAGGATCTCGCCATCACCGGCTCCATCAATCAACTCGGGCAAGTTCAGCCGATCGGCGGCGTCAATGAAAAAATTGAAGGCTTCTTCGATATTTGTGTAAAAAAAGGCTTGACCGGCACGCAAGGCGTCATCATCCCGGCCAGCAACATCAACTATCTGATGCTGCGCTGGGATGTCGTCCATGCCGCGGAAGCGGGTCAATTCCATATCTATGCGGTCACCACTGTCGACGATGCCCTGGAATTGCTCACGGGCATGGAGGCAGGCGTTGCCGATGAAAAAGGCAGCTATCCGCCGGCTTCATTAAACGGCAAAATTGAAGCCCAACTCCTGCAATTCACCACGATTAAAAAGGACTTTATCGGCAAATCAGAGAATTAACTCAAACCAACCGGAGCTTGTAATCATGACCTCACCCCGTTATTTCCGGCCTGATCTTGAGCAGAAACTTGAGGGCTTAGCCGATCTGGCCCGTGATTGCAGCTTTTCTTGGGCGCATGGCGCAGATGAAATATGGCACGAACTGGATGCCGAATTCTGGGCACAGACCCGAAACCCCTGGATGGTTTTGCAAGCCATTTCGCGTGCCCGTCTGGAGGAGCTGACCAAAAACGAAGCCTTCTGTGCAAAGCTGTCCAGCATTGTAGCGAGCCATCGTAAAGCCTTATCCGAGCAGCGCTGGTTTCAACAAAAGCCAGATACCGGACTGTCCAAAGTCGCCTATTTCAGCATGGAATTCGGTCTTAGCGAGGCTTTGCCGCTTTATTCAGGAGGCCTTGGATTGCTGGCCGGCGATCATCTGAAATCAGCCAACGATCTGGGATTGCCGCTGGTCGGCGTGGGCCTGCTGTATCAAAACGGTTACTTCCGCCAGGCCTTTGATACCGAAGGCAATCAGATTGCGCTGTATCCTAACAGTGATACAGGCGATTTGCCGGTCTGCCCGGTGCGCGATGCCAATGATGAATGGCTGCGCATTTATCTGCAAACGCCCTTAAAGTTATGGATACGGGTATGGCAGGCGCAGATCGGGCGTATCACACTGTATCTGCTCGACACCAATGATCCGGTCAATCACCCCTTGGACCGCTGCATTACCACCGAGTTATATGGCGGCGGATCCGAACAGCGGCTGTCACAGGAAATTCTCCTGGGCATTGGCGGCTGGCAGGTTTTACAGGCACTAGGCATCAGCCCGGATGTTTGCCATCTGAATGAAGGTCATGCTGCCTTTCTGGTACTGGAACGGGCCCGGCATGTGATGCGCACGCATCACATCAATTTTGCCAGCGCATTAACGGTAAGCCGTGCCGGCAATCTGTTTACCACGCATACACCGGTAGAGGCCGGCTTTGATCGCTTCAGCCCCGAGCAGATTAAAAACAGCCTGGGCCAGTATGCGAAAGCCCTGGATATTGATCTCAACACCCTGCTGGCCCTGGGCAGAAGTCCAGACGACAACAATCCTGCGGCAGCTTTTAACATGGCCTATCTTGCCATACACGGCAGCGCCGCAGTCAATGGCGTCAGCCGCTTGCATGGACAAGTCAGCCGGGCGATTTTCAGACCATTGTTTCCCAACTGGCCAATCCATGAAATACCCGTCAGCCATGTCACTAATGGCGTTCATGTGCCGTCATGGGATTCCATGGAAGCCGATGCCTTATGGACTGAACTGTGCGGTAAAAACCGCTGGCTTTGTGATCCGCAGGAGGTATCTGCAAAATTTCAGCAGGTGACCGACCAGGACTTATGGCAGCTGCGCGCTAAAAACAGAAACCGGCTGGTGCAATATGTCCGGGACGAATACGTACGAGAACTGAACATCCACACCGCCCTGTCAGAAAGCGAGCAGGAAAACCAGGCGCTGCGGCTGTTTGACCCTAATGTGCTGACCATCGGCTTCGCCCGGCGATTCGCCACTTACAAACGCCCAAATTTGCTATTGACTGATCCCGACCGCCTGGCCCGCCTGCTCACCCATAGCGAGCGGCCCGTACAACTGGTGATTTCCGGCAAGGCGCATCCCGCGGATATACCGGGCCAATTGTTAATCAAGGCCTGGCTTCAATTCATGCGGCGTCCCGATATACGCGAACGCGCCATATTCTTAAGTGACTACGACATGATCACGGCAGAATACCTGGTGCAGGGCGTTGATCTCTGGATTAATACCCCGCGCAGACCCTGGGAAGCCTGCGGCACCAGCGGCATGAAGATACTGGTCAACGGCGGCCTGAATCTGTCGGAACTCGATGGCTGGTGGGCGGAAGCCTATAGCCCTGAAGTTGGCTGGTCACTCAATGATCTGGAATCGGAACATAGCGACCATGAGCAGGCGCAAATGCTGCTGGATTTACTGGAAAACGAAATCGTCCCGGCCTTCTATGACCGCAATGCCAGCGGCATTCCTGAGCGCTGGGTCGCCAAAATGCGCGCCAGCATGGTGACCTTGACGCCCTACTTTTCAGCCAACCGGATGGTGCGTGAATACACCGAACGCTTCTATCTGCCGTTAGCGGAAAATTATCATGCAAGAACTGCCAACAATGCGGAACTGGGAGTGTCGCTGACCAAATGGCTGGCACGCCTGGATGATTTATGGCCGAAAATTCATGTTGCCCATATTGAAATTGAACAACGCGAGTCGCTGCATTGTTTCAGCCTGCAGATTTATCTGGGTGATTTAACGGCACAGGATGTCACTGTGGAGGTATATTCAGAACCCACGCACAGCGATATTGAAAACGTCCATGTCATGCACATTGACCAGCCGTTGCCAGGGGCTGTCAACGGCTATATTTACAGCCTGAGCATTCCGGCAACCCGGCCGATTTCGGACTACACCCCAAGAATCCGGCCTCACCATCCCGACTGTCTGATTCCTCTGGAAACCCAGCATATTTTATGGCTGAAATAAGGGGCCATAATTCGGGTTTTTCGACACTGAAGACAATCACTTCAGCAAGGCTGTCATTTCATCCCGGTTAATTACTTCTTTTTCCTGCAACAAGTTGGCCAGCTTGTCCAGCCCCTTTCTATTTGCCGTGAGAATCTCGCGAGCGCGGGTTTCACCGTCTTGCACAAGCGCCATAATTTCGGTATCGATCAGGCGCGCGGTCTCATCGCTGTAATTGCGGTATTCCGACACCTCGGTTTCCAAAAACTGCAGTTGCTGGCGTTTGCCGTAGGTCAATGGGCCCAGTTTCTTGCTCATGCCCAGAGTGCACACCATATTGCGGGCAATTTCGCTGGCTTTTTCCAGATCATTTTGAGCGCCGGTGGAAATAGTTCCCAAAGCAATCTCTTCAGCAATGCGGCCACCCAGCAAAATGGCAATCTGATCTTTCAACTCATCTTCAGTGGATAAGAATTTTTCCTCCACCGGTAATTGCAGGGTAAAGCCCAGCGCTGCCACGCCGCGGGGAATAATGGAAATTTTATGCACCGGCTGTCCAGTGGGCACATTTTCCGCCACTAAAGCATGCCCCGCTTCATGGTAAGCGACTCTGCGCTTTTCTTCCGGATTCAAGGCGCGATTTTTCTTTTCCGGGCCGGCAAGAATGCGGTCTATCGCGGCTTCAAAATCGGCCATTTCAATACTGCTGTGGCCAATCCGCGTCGCTATGATGGCGGCTTCATTGGCAATATTGGCTAAATCGGCTCCGACCAAACCCGGCGTGCGTTTGGCGATCACGGTAATATCAATGTCGCTGGCCAATGTCATGGGCTTGGTGTGCAGTTTGAGAATTTCAATGCGATCGTGTAAATCCGGTTTATCGATGACAATCTGGCGATCGAACCGTCCGGCACGCAACAGTGCTTTGTCCAGAATTTCCGGCCGATTGGTTGCCGCCATCACCACCACGCCGGCCGAAGTATCAAAACCGTCCATTTCGGTCAACAGCTGGTTCAGCGTCTGTTCGCGCTCGTCGTGCCCGCCCATAACCATGGGACCGCCGCGCGAACGGCCAATGGCATCGAGTTCGTCAATAAAAATGATGCAAGGCGCTTTGTTGCGCGCCTGTTCAAAAAGATCCCGGACCCGGGCCGCGCCGACACCGACAAACAATTCTATAAACTCGGAACCGCTGATATTGAAAAACGGCACTTGTGCTTCGCCGGATACGGCACGCGCCAATAGTGTTTTACCGGTTCCAGGCGCCCCCACCAGTAACAGGCCTTTAGGCATGCGCCCGCCCAGTTTCTGGATTTTTTCCGGCGCTTTTAAAAAGTCGATGGATTCTTTGAGCTCCTGTTTGGCGCTGTCGGCACCGGCGACATCGGCAAAGGTGATTTTGGGCAAGGTATCCGGATGTATGCGGATTTTATTGCCCAAATTGAGAAAGCCGCGCTCTGCGCCTGCTGTCCGGCGAAAAAGCCAGGTCCAGATAAACACGAAGATTAGAATCGGAATGATCCAGTTGAAGAACAGATTGCTCAGCCAATTTTCACCGCTTCTGACGACATATTCGACCTTATTTTCTTCCAGCAGCTGGGCCAAGTCATGCTGCCACAAGGGCACAGTCACAAAATGCCGGCCGGGCTTGTCCGGATCCTCGGATTTAAGGCTGCCGCTGATATAGCGCTCAGTTACCACAACCTTATCGATTTTGGCTTCTTTTGCATAGCTGAGAAACTGGCTAAAAGGAATTTCATCCGCCTGCATGCCGCTAAGGTTATTGATTATTGACAGGATCATAATCAGTAACAAGGCATAAGCAACAATCCGCCATGACTGGGGAAAAAGGCTACTGCCCTCTGACGGCTTGTTGACTTCAACCTGGGGTTCACGTTTGGAAAAAAAGCCTGATAGGGTTTTTAGAAAATTCTTTAACGCCATATATATACCCATAACTAGCTTTTGAATGCTGTTCTCTGAATGACCCATCGCGCCGACGCCTCTTGTATCAGCCTAAAGACTGATCGAAATATGTAATTTAAAAATGAAATAGATAGCCTATTATCGGCATTAGCCTGACCCAGAGCGCCTAGTGCTCACGCACCGCAACAATCTGTTCAAAGCTAAAACTGTTTTTTATTGTCCGCTGAAATATATGCGCGCGCAAGCGGGCAATCAGCACCTGCTGATGTAAAAATGGTCACATTAAAAATCAGTCCCGCGGATGCGTCCAATAGAAATATTGATTGCTGACTTCCTTTTCGGCTTCAAGCCAATCTTCCATTTCATGACCAGCTACAAAGCCTCTTTTTTCAGCTTTATGATAAGCCCGCTCCGCAACCAAGTCTCGAAATTGCTCGGGGCTAATCAGTTCAGGACTCACTTTTTGCGTTGTTGTTACTATCTGTCATCATCGCCACCTCAATAACACGGCTATCTATATAAAGATAACTCCTGCGCATCATATGCATAAAATGACAGCTTTTCAATTCGTACGACTACTTATTTTTGGGCAAACATAGCTTGCCGCCTCGCTGAGGTGGCAACCCAGGCCGTCTAAATGTCCCGAAAAGCTGGCGTTTAGGACTGCATTTGGCGGAAAAAACCTGATCGCGGTAAACTGGGTGGACAGTACAAATATCCCTGTCCTTCATCGCAGCCTAATTCCAAAAGCAATTGCTGCTGGGCTTTCGATTCGATTCCCTCAGCAATCACCTGTAAATGCAAGCTATGACCCAAGGCAATCACTGAACGGACAATATCTTTATCATTGCAGTTATGCAAAACATCGAAGACGATGGAACTATCAATTTTCAATTTTTTAACCGGTATGCGTTTTAAGTTATTCAATGAAAAACAGCCGGTACCAAAATCGCCAATGGTTACATCAATGCCTGATGCAACCAATTGAGTCAATGCGCCGAGAGTGTGGCCGGATTGATCCATCAGCGTGCTTTCAGCTATTTCCAGCTCAAGATAGTCCGGCTCCAGCTTATTGGCGTCCAGGGCCCGTGTGATTGCCGCGCTAAAATCGGAGCGAAGAAACTGTATGGGCGAGACATTGATGACCATTTTCCTTACGGGTATGCCGTCATCCAGCCAATGGCGCATTTGCAGACAAGCATTGTTCAAAACCCATTCACCCAGGGTCACAATAAAACCGTTTTCCTCGGCCAAGTGAATAAACCGGTCTGGCGATATCAGCCCCATCGTGGGGTGTTTCCAGCGTACTAAAGACTCGACGCCGACCACTTTTCCGGTTTTGAGGCACACCTGCGGCTGGTAATACAAAATTAGCTCGTTTCTGTCTATTGAATGACGCAATGCGCTGTCCATGGCCATTTTCTCGAAAGCGGCAACAGTCAACTCGGAGCTGTAATATTGAAAGTTGTTCCTGCCTTCTTTTTTGGCACGATACATGGCGATGTCGGCATGCCTGATCAGGGTGTCGGTATCGCGGCCATCCTTGGGAAACATGCTGATACCTACACTGATGGATGTTTGCAGCCAGTGACCTTTGATATAAACAGGAAGACTGAAGGTATCGATCAGTTTTCGTGCCAAGATCGCAGGGTTCGTGGTGTCTGAAATCTCTTCCATGAACACAATGAACTCATCACCCGCATAACGTGAAACCGTATCCTCTTTTCTGACCAGAGTTTTGATACGTTTGGCGACTTCCTTTAACAGACTATCGCCGACAGCATGGCCATAGCTGTCATTAATACTTTTAAAGTGGTCAAGATCAAGAAATAACACAGCAACCTGGGTTCCAGCACGCTGGGCATTTTGCAGGGCATGATTGATACGATCCTTAACTAATAACCGATTGGGTAATTGCGTCAGCGGATCATGATAAGCCAGGAAATCGAGATTATCCTGAGCTTTTTTAAGGGCTGTTATATCAATAAACACATAGACATAATGGCTGATGTTACCGGTGCAGTCCTTGACTGGATTAACTATCGTCCAAGAGGAAAACGCTGGTCTGTATTTACGGCGATAGACTATTTCACCTTGCCAGTTATGTTCTGGACTGTTCTGTAATTCAATCTGAATTGTTGGCGCATTATTCCCTGCCAGCAAAATGAAAGCTTTTTTATGGAGCACATCAAGTTGCGTAAAACCAGTTAATTTTGTAAAGGTCTGATTCACGGATATGATCTGATGGTCTTTATCGGTGACAAATATGCCTTCCCCGGCATTATTAACGATCACCGACGCCAGATTCAGCTGTTCCTCGGCCTGTTTCAACTGGGTAATATCTTTTAAAATAACCAAGACTTGATAAGGCTCCTGTTTTCCCTGCCTGAATTCAGGCACAGCAGTAACACTGACCCAGGTATAACTTTGCTGTTCTGCGTGAAACAAACCCATCACCACTTCCTCTACAGGCTTTGAGCTCTGCAAAGCCACTGTGGCCGGGTGCTGTTCATGCGGAAAAACCGAGCCATCCTGGCGGAGGCATGTCCCGCAAATATCAACCAGTCTCTGCCCTTGAATCTGGTCCACAAGCAGACCAAGCAAATGCGTCGCCGCTTGATTGACGGCAGTTACAATACCCGAAGGATCCACATAGACAACGCCCTGATCCATGCTTTCGAATAAGCTTCGATAATTTGCACAGCTAAACGCTAAAGTTTCCATAAGCAATTCACTCCTGAGTAACTGTTGCTAAACGGAACATCCGGCAGCGCCAATAAATGCCGATCATCCACTGAGTTACTGAACATGGCCTGCCTGCTTCTTTATTGTTTTGCATAACTCAAACTTACCATCTCCACTTGTTATAACGCTACCCTCAGCCCTTATAATTGCTGCTCTAGTTATCCTGCCGGTCAGGCCGCTTTATTTGCTCTGAATGGGTCTTTTTCCTGGGCTTGGTTTTTATGGTTTTATAATACTGAAATTCATCATCCATAAACTGTTTTTCCGTAAACTCAACCTCATCCACGGCAATTTTATAGGATTCCTTGCTGCCTGGAATACCGGTTTGGTGCTTAATGCTCATTTTTTTACCTGCTTTTTAGCATCTAAAAGTTTTCACCAGCTCATTAGAATACAAATATGCTGGCTGGCAAATTCGTACGTCTACCTAAGTAATAATACCTATAACTATTGCTTGACAAGAGTTGCACAGCGTTGCATTGTTAATCAATTAAGAGCTTTGTTATCTTGACCCGCCAGCAAGTAAACAGCATTTTCAACCATTGACCGGTAGCCAATCGGGTACACACCATTCCATGCTCATGCCCATTCAACGAAACCATGATTGCTAACAAGCCGGATTGAGTACGCACCATGAACAATAAAAATGACCAGCACTTCGATTTTCTTGAACACGTCCATAGCTACCGTTACCTAGTCAAAAATATTACAGAATCAGCACCGCGACAACATGCGCACACCGACAAAAACGCTCCTCAACAAAGCGGCATTGGCCTTGCCTGACTCCCGAATCAGGGTATTCGCAACATGCTATTCGAACTTCAGGCTTATCAGATGAAGCTTCAACTGCAGAATGAGGAGCTTGAGCGTGTTCATAAAGAACTGAGCGCATCTCGTGAACGTTTTGCAAAGTTATATAATCTTTCCCTGGTCGGCTATATCAGACTCAATACCGCTGGTGCCATACAAGAGATCAATCCGGCCGGCGCCCAGTTGCTGGCTTGCAGCCAGGGTGAGCTTATCCAGAAAATGCTGGAGGATTATATCCATCCTTGCGACCTGAATGATTATCGTAGTTTTATTCAGCACCTTGTCTGCGTCCCTAATGACGCCATTTTGGATATCCGCCTTAAAAATCACAAAACTGGCTGCATTTATGTGGAATGCCGCGGCAAGGCCAGTCTCAACGGCCAGAATGAGATTGAAATATGTTTGTCAGTCAACAATATAACTGACCGCAAACAAGCGGATCAAGCCATCGCCGAGCTCAATGAAAAACTGGAAGAAAAGGTCCGGCAACAGACCCGCGACCTGAGTGAAAGCAATCGCCATTTGCAGAAAAAAATCGCCGAACTCAATGATTCCAAACACCAGTTGATGGAGCGTGAAGCAAAACTCAATTCCATTTTTAATGCTTCAATAGAGGGCATTATCACCATTAATATGTCCGGCCTCATCGTCTCTGTGAATACTGCCGTTGAAACCATTTTTGGCTATAGCGAAGACGAACTTATCGGCCACAGTATCAGCAAACTCATTCCTTTATCGCAAAAAAAACGCCACACTCAGCTTTTAAAAAAATACTTCCCCACCCATCTATCCGAACTTACCGGTAAGGTCAGGGAGGTTGAGTGGCAGCGCAAAGATCAATCACTAGTGCCGCTGGATATTTCCATAGCCGAATTTTCAATTGACGGCATCAGTTACTTTACCGGCATTGTCCGGGACGTAACCCAGCGTAAACGCCAGGAACAGCAAGACAAAGAACATCTGGAAGGACTGGCACATGTCACTCGCTTGGGACTGATGGGAGAGATGGCTTCCGGTATTGCTCATGAAGTCAATCAACCGCTGACCTCCATTGCTGGCTACACCGATGCCTGTCTGCACTTTATTAAAGCCGAAAACCCGGATCTGGAAAAACTTGCGCAAATTTTGCAAAAAACCAATGAACAGGCGCTCAAAGCAGGGCAGATTATTAATCGCATGCGAGACTTTCTCAGAACCAAAAAATTTTACCGCACAGCCGCCGACATTAATGCCCTGGTTCACGAGGCAGCCAGTTTATGTGCAGATCATTTTAAACAAAACAACATCATCCTAAAATTCGAGCTGGAAGATCGCCTGCCTTCTGTCTATGTCGATTACGTGCAAATCGAGCAAGTTATCTTGAATCTGCTCAGAAACAGTATTGATGCTTTAAAAGACTTGCCGGAAAATACAAGACGGCTTTTGATAATCCGCACCTATCTGAATGACACGAATATCATAACAACCCAGATCAAGGACAACGGGCCCGGCATTGATCAATCCGAGCGGGAGAAGATTTTAACGCCTTTTTACACCACAAAGACATCGGGCATGGGCATGGGACTTTCCATCAGCCGCTCCCTGGTAGAAGCTCATGAAGGCATCTTGTATTTCAACAGCAAACCCGGAAAAGGCTCAACTTTTTATTTCACGCTCCCGGCACGGAGTAAATCGAATGACCTTTAACAAACCGTCCACACCGTTGGTGTACCTGGTTGATGATGAATTTGCAGTACGCGATTCGCTGACGCTTTTACTCGAATCACGCGGGCAAAACGTCAGAAGTTTCGAATCGGCGGCCGATTTTTTAAAAAGCTATGATGCGAACCAAGCCGGCTGCCTAATTTTGGATGTTAGAATGCCCAGCATGACTGGTCTGGAACTTCAGGAAGAACTTCTCAAAAGAAACATCACCCTGCCCATTATCTTTCATCAGCGGCCATGCCGATATCCCGGATTCGGCAAAAGCCTTTAGAGCTGGCGCCGTCGATTTTCTGGAAAAACCGTTCGATAATGAAACTTTATTGCAACGTATCGAAGAAGCCATCGACAAGAACATAACATCCCGGCAGCAACGCAGTGACAAACAGATAATTCTCGATCGCTTCAAGCATTTAACCGTGCGTGAAAAAGAAGTCATGACCCTGATAGTCACCAGTCATTCCAACAAGGAAGCGGCAAAAATACTGGACGTCAGCAATCGTACCATCGACGTACACCGGGCCCATGTCATGGAAAAAATGCAGGCTGGAAGCCTCCAGGAGCTGATGGTGATGGCTGTGCAATGCGATCTGATCAGCGCCTAATATTCAAAAGCGCCCTAACAATCAGACAATTACATCAAAGGTAGCAGCTGATCAAGAATCTTGCCGTTAGTCACCAGGATCTGTTTGGGATTTATGCCGTGGTGGCCGGCGAAGTCGGTTACCGTCGCGCCCGCTTCGAGGGCAATCAATGCCCCGGCGGCAACATCATACAAGTTTAATTCCTGTTCCCAATAGGCATCGACCTGACCATCCGCCACCAGGCACAAATCCAATGCCGCCGAGCCAAACCGCCGCTGCCCGGTGGTGACTTCCGCGATTCTGCAAAAGCGCTGCAAATTATTGTCTTGCAGATACGAACGCAAACAGGCAAAGCCAGTCGCAATCATCGCTGATGCCAGCTGGGTTTCAGAAGACACCGTGATCGCCTGGCCATTTTTCCAGGCCCCCTTGCCTTTTTCCGCCGCATAGTAATCATTCAAGGCAGGCGCATAGACAGCGCCAAATACCAACTCCTGATCAATCTCCAAAGCCACACTGACCGCCCAAAAATACTGTCCCTTGGAAAACGAATGGGTGCCGTCAATGGGATCGACTATCCAGCGACTGCTTTGATTTTCCGTTTTTCCACTCTCTTCGCCCCAAAAGCCGTATTGCGGATATGCTTCAGCAAAAGTTGCTTTTAAATAAGCCTCAACGGCCACATCCGCTTCGGTCACCAGATCGCGAGAACTTTTTTTACTCACTTCGAGATTTTTCAGATCTTTAAAATGGGCCATGGCAATCGCGCCGGCATCGCGAATTGTTTGTTCAAGAAAACTAGGGGAAATAGACATGCATAAACCTTGGAAAAGTGAAAGTTGGAAATGCGATTATAACAAACACATGCGAGCACAGTGGTCTGTCAATTCGCAGGATGCTCAAACCGCGAGCGGTTTAATCCGCAATCAGTTTTAAATATTCACTCTCGGCAACAATATCCCGGTTGTCCTCGACGCGATCCAGATATACGCGGCCTTCGAGATGATCGAATTCATGCTGAAAAACCCGCGCAATAAATCCGTCCAACGTTAATTCAATGAGCCCGTCTTGTTGATCGGTATAACGGATCCTGATCCGGGTGAATCTGGGTACCCGGGCGCGTATGCCGGGAATACTCAAACAACCTTCCCAATCCTTTTGCTTGTCTTCGGACAAGGCCTGAAATGAAGGATTGATCATTACGGTCGGCGCCATATGGGGCGCGTAAGGATAACGTGCGGTCGGACGTGAGGCGACGATAATAATGCGTTTTGATGCACCGATTTGAGGGGCTGCGATACCGACACCCTGTGTACTTGCCAGGGTATCTTGCATGGCCTCGATGATCTGCCGGATCTCCAGCGCAGTCACATCGTCCACTGCCTCCGCGATTTGTCTTAGCACCTTCGCCCCTAACTGGGCAATCTCTGCAGGCATGTTGCTTCACCCCCATTCAGACAATAGGGCCGCCTGCGCCTGAAGCGGCTCGACATCCGGGGCGGGTTGCAAACGCCGGTAGCTGCCATCGGCCTGCAGCAGCCAGGCTTGGCTATTGTCTTTTAAATACAAATCCAGATCATGCATGATGCGGTTATGCAACTTTTTATTTTCAATTGGAAAACAGGTTTCAACGCGGCAAAACATATTGCGGTTCATTAAATCGGCACTGGCGGCATACACCTCGGAATCGCCGGCATTTTCAAAGGCGTAAACACGGGCATGCTCCAGAAAGCGTCCGATGATGGAGCGAACTTCGATGTTTTCAGAAATCCCCGGAATACCCGGTCTGAGACAACAAACCCCTCTGACGATTAATTTAACTTCCACCCCGGCCTGAGAAGCCCGGTAAAGCGCCTGTATGGATTGTTCCTCAACTACGGCATTGACCTTGATGATGATTTTTGCGGGTTTGCCCTCTTTGGCATGGCGTATTTCCCTTTCAATTTTTTCCATAATTCCGCTATGCAGAGTAAATGGCGATTGCAGTAATTTATTTAATTTGGTGACTTTGCCCAGACTGGTTAATTGCGCAAACACCCGCCGGACATCCTCACCCAATTCCTTATCACAGGTAAACAAGCCGTAATCCGTATAAAGCAGGGCGGTTTTGGGGTGATAATTGCCGGTACCGAGATGCACATAATTACGCAACTGCTTACCTTCTCTTCTGAGCACCAGACACATTTTGGCATGGGTTTTGTACCCGACTACGCCGTACACCACATGCACAGCAGCTTCCTGTAATTTGGAAGCCAGATCAATATTGGCTTTTTCATCAAAACGTGCGCGCAATTCAATCACCACCGTCACTTCCTTGCCCGCTCTTGCCGCTTTAACCAGAGCGCTGACGATGGGCGAATCGGAGCCCGTGCGATAAAGCGTCTGTTTAATAGCAAGTACATCGGGATCAACCGCAGCCTGCCGTAAAAACTCGACCACCGGCGAGAACGATTCAAACGGATGATGCAGTAAAATATCCTGCCGCCGGATAGCGGCGAATATTTCCTTATTCCTGGCCATTTGCGCCGGCACGCTGGGTTTAAAAGGACTGAATCTAAGATCCGGCCGGTTCACCAGATCAATAATTGCCTGAACCCTGTTCAGATTGACCGGGCCATGGACCAGAAACAATCGATCAGGGGTCAAGCTGAAACGGCCCAATAAAAATTGTACCGTTTCCTCGGGACAATTCGCATCGATTTCCAGACGCACTTCATCGCCGTAGTTACGCATGGCCAGCTCGCCCTGCACGGCCAGCAACAAATCGTCAATGGCGTCGTCATCAACAAAAAAATCACTGTTCCGGGTAACTCTGAATTGATAACAGCCTTTTACGGTCATGCCATTAAAAAGCTCGTTGACAAAAGCATGAATGATCGACGATAAGAACACAAAATCGGCCGGGCCGCTTTCCGTTTCATCGGCAGGCAGTTGCACAATGCGCGGCAGAGCCCTTGGTGCCTGCAAAATGGCGCGGCCGCTATTTCTGCCAAAGGCATCCTTGCCGGTCAGAGAAATGATGAAATTTAAACTCTTGTTGAGTATGCGCGGAAACGGATGCGCCGAATCCAGCCCTACCGGCGTTAGAATCGGCATCAATTCATCATTAAAATATTTTGCCAGCCATTTGTGCTGAGCTTCAGTCCATTTTTTCCGGCGAATAAAGCGGATATTTTCATCCTTGAGCTTAGGTATCAGAACCTCGTTCAGAACCTGGTATTGTTCATTGACCAATTCATGAGCATGCGTTGAAATCAGCTCCAGCTGCTCTCTTGGCGTTAAACCATCCGAACCAACGGCTTTCGGATCAATGGTCGCCATTTGAATCACACTGGCTACCCTGACTTCAAAAAACTCATCCAGATTGGAGCAGGAGATGCACAGATAATTGAGGCGTTCCAGTAACGGCACATTTTCATCTTTAGCCTGCGCCAGCACCCGCTTGTTGAATTCCAGTAAACTGAGCTCGCGGTTGATATAAAGCTCGGGTTTTTTAAGGTCTATGCTTTCGTCTGTTTGATTGATGTCCATTAATATAATTTACCTTAAGCTTTCAGGACGCAACGCCTGTGATAAAAACATGTCGATCGCTGATTTGCTCGATGCCCAGATTCAGACCCGCTTGGGCGATTTGTTCAGCAATTTCTTCCCTGCGAAACGCCGCCAGCAAAGACTGGTAAAAATCCCTTTGCAGGATTTCAGGTTCATCGCCCGCATAAGCCCGCACCATCGCCCTGGCCTCTTCGATGCTTGCCGGGCGCAATAAATCCATGACTACTATCCGGGTTCCCGGCCGGGCATAGTGTTGAATCACCCGCCACAGCACCCCAGGATCCGGCAAATGATGCAGCACACTGTTGCTGAAAATGATGTCATAGGCCGCTTGCGGCAAGCTTAGATCGGGCAGTAAACCGTGAATAAAGTCTATACGCCGTGCCAATGCCTCAGGCATTACTAATTTACCATAGTTCAACATGGCCAGTAGAGCCATCAATGGCATGCACCCTGGACAAAGGATAGGCTCTGGCAAGACGGCAACTGATGTCGCCGGGGCCGCAGCCTAAATCCAGGGCAGTACCGCTGAAATCGGGCTCGTTAATAAAAGCCGTCAGGCGTTCTATAAACTGACTGTGTGGTATTTCAAAGTCCGCTTCGGCATAGGCCTTGACCTGAGCGGCATCTTCCATCAATTCGGCTTCCAACACTCGTTTCATTGCTCAAACCCCCTTTTTCCCTGCAGACCGCCGGTATGAACGGCAATAATACGCTGACCGGGTTTAAAATAGCCTTTCGCTATCAAATCATAAAGCCCGTACAGCATTTTGCCGGTATAGACGGGCTCCAGCGCAATACCGGTAGTGGACTCAAAAGCCTCTGTAAAAGCCAACAATTCAGCATTGACCCGGGCAAAGCCGCCAAAATGATAATTGAGATTAATTTCCCAGTTAGGATATGGGCGGTTCAGCAGCGCGTCAACATCGGCCTGCAAAAAAGCGGCGTTTTTGAAGGCCGCAAAACCCAGTACCGATACGCGCTCCGGAACGGCCGTTACCATACCGGCCAAAGTGGTACCGGTACCGCAGGGCACGCAAATCACGTCGTAATCGATAACAATTTCCGCAACCAGCTCGGCTACGCCTTTTAAGGCCAGGCTATGCGCGCCGCCCTCAGGCAGCCAGTAGTGCCCCGTCTCCAGGCCGGGTAAATCCTGCCAGCCCTTATACTGCCGAAGCAGCCGGTAATCGGCACGGGAGACAAACTTCAATTCCATGCCCCAGTTCTGCAGATCACGCAGGGTCGGGTTCACATCATCCGGGCGTTCGCCCCTGATCAATCCTGTCGTTTTTAATCCTAACTGCTGGCCCGCATACGCCAAGGCATGCAGATGATTGGAATACGCGCCGCCCATGCTGATCAGCCCATGGGCTTTCAATGACAAGGCGTGATCCAGATAATACTTAAGCTTGCGCCATTTATTGCCGGAAATAACCGGGTCAATCAAATCATCGCGTTTGATCCAGAGCTCAATCTGCTGGCGTTCAAGCCATGGATCAACAATTCTACTCAACAGGGAGGGTTGAAACTTATTTTCCAGGGCAATCAGTTTCGGGTGCATTAGGTGCGGTCGAATTAGCTTGGATCCTCCGTATATGGGGAATGAGCGATTATAAAAAGTTGCCCGTCAGACTCTACAGGCTCGTTTTCGGAATTCTTTGCACCTCCGAAGGACACCAGGAGAAAAATTAAAACTTCGTGACCTTCGTGTTCTTGGTGGTGATAAATCCTGATAAACAAATCCGCTACAGTAATTAATTGCATTGCTAGGCTTATGGCGTCCCGCCGGATTGCGCAGACCAAAGGCTGATGCCGTTGGGCTCTTTGCCGACGGGAATACGTGCAATTTCCTGATCACTTGCTGTATCGATCACCGAAATATCGTCACCGAGCAAGTTGGTAACATAAACCAGGCGGCCGTTTTTGGCAACGACCACGCCGTGTGGCGCCTTTCCTGTCTTGATAGTGGCCAAAACCTGTTTAGTGGCCAAATCAATCTTGTACACGTGCTCGCCAACCGGCTGATCCAGGTAATAACCCTGGTCGGCAACATAGACAAAGCGCGAGTCGGGCGTGGCATATAATTGCAGCGGCCCTTTGGCTTCCGAAGGTAAATTGACGAAATCGAGCTGGCCGGTTTCGGTTGCGTATAAGGCTACCCGTTTGGTGTCGAATAACGAAGCGAAGACCATTTTACCGTCGGCTGTTACGCCTGACTGCACCGCCGCGCCGCCCAGGGAAACATAACGCATGCCCCCGGAGGCCGTATCCATAATGCCCAGGTTTTTGCCCTGCATCATGGCGACATAAGCTTTGCTGCTGTCCGGCGCCAGCCGGATACCATGCGGACCCTGGTCTGCAACCTTGGTAAAACCCAGTACGCGATAAGCCGCGGCATCTATCTTGTAGATGCGCTGTTGCTGCTGCGCGTTGACATAAGCGGTACGGCCGTCAGCCGTCACCACCACATGCGACAAATGCGCCCTGGCGGCAATCGGCATGCGTCGCGTGATGACGTCTGCCACAGGATCAATCACAATCAGCTGATCGGCGGCAACCGGCGCCATGTCTTCATGTCCGGTCTGCTCATGTTCATGATGACCATGCACATTGGCGGTCACCCAAACCGTCTTGCCGTTGGGGGCGACCTGCACATTGTGCGGGGCAAAAGCGACCGGCATGCCGTCTACCGATTCGGCCAGATCAATCTGCTTGATGACTTGCCGCGTCTGCGTATCGAGCACGGCAATTTTACCTTCGCCTTCCAGCGCGATATAGGCCTTTTCGCCGGGATCGGCCGCTAAAGCCGATACACTCAGCGCGAGAATGGCGGCGCCCAATGCGGCGTGAATAATGTTTTTGTACATCTGTGTTCTCCATATGTAGACGCTCTATTGAAACTTCGTGCTCTTCGTGTCCTTCGTGGTATCAGCTTTATATTGAATATTTTCAGTCTCAGCGGCTTATCCCCGGCGTAACCTGTTCTGAAGTCGCCTGACTCAGCGCTGCCGCACCACTTGATAGGAACGCCCGATATAACCGATCGGCACGCTCCAGATATGCACCAGACGGCTGAACGGAAAAACCAGAAAAATCGTCATGCCTAAAAACAGATGCAGCTTGAATATAAAACTGACATTGGCCACATAATCCGGCGCATCGCCCCGGAAAGTCACGATTCGCTGCGCCCATTCCGCCAGCAGCAGCATATTGCTGCCATCCAGATGAAACAGGGATATCGGCAGCGTCAGCAGGCCCAACACCAGTTGCGCCATCAGCAGCACGAGGATGACCATGTCCATGCGCGTACTGGTGGCTCGAATGCGCGCATCGGTAAAACGCCGACACATCAGGATGAACAGGCCTTTAAAACACATGCCGCCAAACACACCGCCCGCAATCACGGCAAGAACTTGCTTGGCCGAGGTGGATAAGCCCATCGCATGATAAAGCGCCGGCGGCGTCAGCAAGCCAACAAAATGGCCGATGAACAGCAGCAAGATTCCCCAATGAAAGAGTTTGCTGCCCTTACGCAATTCTGCCGCCCGCAGCATCTGGCTGGAGCCACTTTTCCAGGTGAACTGATCGCGTTCGAAGCGAATCAGGCTACCCAACAGAAACACAGTTCCGGCAATGTACGGGTAGTACCCGAATAAAAAAGTATTGAGATAAGACATCTGTTTCTCCCTCAAGGAATAGGTGATTGGGTTTTAACCGCGCGTTCCTGGAAGCGCAGCGGATGAACTTGCGTGTCTTTGTTTGAGCAGGCTCCTGGCGCCGCCATAAAGGTAACGGCTTCTTCTTCCCAAATCTCATCCATACGCTCCAGCGACTCGTCCGGGCCTTCGGCGGCAACCGCTGCACGCAGGGCTTCGGATGCTTCGCTTATACCGCCCAGATACGTCAAGGCATCGAAAACCGCGGCATACGGACTTTGCCGTTCAGCCAGACGCGCGCCGAGCAAGGCCAGAATCGGCAAGGTATCCTGCAATTGCTGCAAGGCTTCGGCTGCCGGAATTTGCGCAAGAAACTCCAGAAACAAGGGCAGATAATCGGGCAATTCCCGCGCATCAATCTGATAACCGTGCGCTTCATAGAAATGGCTCAAATCGACCATGGCCTGACCACGGTCGCGCGACTCGCCGTGGATATGTTCGAACAGATGCAAGGACAAAGCGCGCCCCCGGTCGAACATCTGCACATAACGTTCCTGCAAGGCCATCAAATCGGACTGACCGAGATCCGCCATCAAGGCCTGCAAAGCCGCCTGCTGGTCATCCGCAAGCACCGACTCTTGCTCGATAACAGATGGCAGTTCAGGCAGTGCTGCAATTAATTCCTCTGTCGGATAGCACAGCAAGGCCGACAAGACTTTAAATGTCAACATGATTACTCCTTCTTTTCTACGCTGATCTTGATCGGAAATGCCTTGCGTTCGGTCAATTTTTTGGCGCCAAACAGGTTTACGGCGCTGGTGCCGTCCGAACAGCCGTTACCGAAGCTGAATCCGCAACCGCCGCGCTCGCTGAAGGCATCGTAGGTAGCGCTGGCGTATTCCCGGTGCGAGGTCGGAATCACGAAACGATCTTCGTAATTGGCAATCGCCATGTAGCGGTACATTTCCTCCACCTGCGCTTCGCTCAAGCCTACCCGCTCCAGCACCTCGACATCGGTCACACCCTCGACGTGTTTTTGCCGCTGGTAGGCGCGCATCGCCAGCATCCGCTCCAGCGCCAGGGCTACCGGCTCTTCATCGCCGGCAGTGAGCATATTGGCCAGATATTTCAGCGGGATGCGCAAAGAGCGCACATCCGGCATCATGCCATTGACACCGATGTCGCCGCTGTCCGCCGCAGATTGTATCGGCGACAGCGGCGGCACATACCAGACCATCGGCAGCGTGCGGTACTCAGGATGCAGCGGGAATGCCAGTTTCCAGTCCATCGCCAGCTTGTAAACCGGTGATTGCTGCGCCGCCTCCAGCCAGGCTTCGGGAATGCCGGCCATACGCGCCTCGGCACGGACGTTTTCATCGTTGGGATCGAGAAAAATATCCAGCTGCGCCTGGTACAAGTCTGTTTCACCTTCAACGCTGGCCGCCTGTTCGATGCGGTCGGCATCGTACAGCAGCACGCCCAGATAGCGGATGCGGCCCACGCAGGTTTCCGAGCACACGGTAGGCTCCCCCGCTTCGATGCGCGGATAGCAGAAAATACATTTCTCGGATTTGCCGGTCTGCCAGTTGTAATAAATTTTCTTGTACGGACAACCGGACACGCACATGCGCCAGCCGCGGCATTTGTCCTGATCGATCAGCACGATGCCGTCCTCCTCGCGCTTGTAGATCGCGCCGGAGGGGCACGACGCCACGCAGCTGGGGTTGAGACAGTGTTCGCACAAGCGCGGCAAATACATCATGAAGGTATTTTCGAACTGGCCGTACATTTCCTTTTGCACGTCATCGAAGTTTTTATCGCGGCTGCGCGTTGCAAACTCGCCGCCGAGAATTTCTTCCCAGTTAGGCCCGCCGGCGATTTTTTCCATGCGTTCGCCGGTGATGACCGATCGCGGTCTTGCCGTCGGCATGTCCTTCATTTCGGGCGCGTTTTGCAAGTGCGCGTAGTCAAAATCAAAGGGCTCGTAGTAGTCGTCGATTTCGGGCAGATCCGGGTTGGCAAAAATATTCGAGAGAATTTTGTGCTTGCCGCCGGCCTTGAGTCCAATCTTGCCGTTGGCTTTACGCACCCAGCCGCCGTTCCATTTGTCCTGATTTTCCCATTCATGGGGAAAACCGACGCCGGGTTTGCTTTCGACGTTATTGAACCAGGCGTATTCCACACCTTCACGGGAGGTCCAGACATTTTTGCAGGTCACCGAACAGGTGTGGCAGCCGATGCACTTGTCCAGATTCAGCACCATGCCGATTTGCGCACGGATATTGCGAACTCCTTCCCTGGCTTTCGCCCCTTCGGGGCCCGCTTCGCGCTCCGAATTTGTTTCTGACAACAGTAGTCATGGCTTTACCTCCGCTAGAATTTGAGTTGTGGCAGCCGTATCATCCAGCCAGTCTATTTTGTGCATTTTGCGCACGATCACAAACTCGTCACGGTTGCTGCCGACGGTCCCGTAGTAATTGAAACCATAACTTTGCTGCGCATAGCCGCCGATCATGTGCGTCGGCTTGAGCGTCGCCCGCGTCACCGAATTATGGATGCCGCCGCGCGTGCCGGTGATTTCCGAACCGGGTGTGTTGACGATTTTTTCCTGGGCGTGATACATCATCACCATGCCTTCCGGTACGCGTTGACTGACCACGGCGCGCGCGGTGATGGCGCCATTGACATTAAAGACCTCGATCCAGTCATTGTCGGCAATACCGCCACTAACGGCGTCTTTTTCGCTCATCCACACGATGGGGCCGCCGCGCGACAAGGTCAGCATCAGCAAATTATCGGTGTAGGTGCTGTGGATGCCCCATTTTTGATGCGGGGTAAGAAAATTCAGCACGATTTCCGGGTTGCCGTTCGGTTTTTGGCCCAGCATCGGCGCTATCGTGCGCATATCGACCGGCGGTTTGTACACACACAGGGTTTCGCCAAACGCCCGCATCCAGGCATGATCCTGATAAAACTGCTGACGGCCGGTGATGGTGCGCCAGGGAATACGCTCATGGACATTGGTATAACCGGCATTGTAGGACACATGCTCGGATTCCAGACCGCTCCAGGTCGGTGAGGAAATGATCTTGCGCGGTTGCGCCTGCACGTCCCGGAAGCGGATTTTGTCGTCCTCGCGCGGCAAAGCCAGATGGCTATGTTCGCGTCCGGTAATCTTGCTCAGCGCCTGCCAGGCTTTCACGGCGACCTGGCCGTTGGTTTCGGGAGCCAGCATCAGGATCACTTCGGCGGCATCAATATCCGAATCGATGCGCGGCAAGCCTTTGCTGACCCCTGCTTCGGTGACCACCCGATTCAAGGCCGCCAGTTGGGCGACTTCAGACTCGGTGTTCCAGGCAATGCCCTTGCCGCCGTTGCCAATTGTGCTCAGCAAGGGCCCGAGCGCGGTAAATTTTTTGTAGGTGTTGGGATAATCGCGCTCCACCACCACCATGTTGGGCATGGTTTTGCCGGGTACCGGCTCGCATTCGCCGCGTTTCCAGTCTTTTACATCCAGTGCCTGAGCCAGTTCGCTAGGCGTATCATGCAGGGTCGGCGTTAACACCAGATCTTTTTCCACACCGAGATGGCCAGGCGCGAGCTCGGAGAATGTGCGGGCGATGCCTTTGTAAATCGCCCAGTCGCTGCGAGATTCCCAGGCCGGATCAACCGCTTTGGAGAGGGGATGAATGAAAGGATGCATGTCCGAAGTGTTCAGATCATTCTTTTCGTACCAGGTCGCCGTAGGCAGCACGATATCGGAATACATGCAGGTGGTGGACATCCGGAAATCCAGCGTCACCAGCAAATCGAGCTTGCCTTCCGGCGCCTGATCATTCCAGACGACTTCTTCCGGCTTCAGGCCGCCCTCCTCGCCCAGATCCTTGCCCTGCACGCCATGTTTGGTGCCGAGCAAATGCTTGAGAAAATATTCGTGGCCCTTGCCGGAAGCACCCAGTAAATTGGAGCGCCAGACAAACATATTGCGCGGATAGTTTTGCGGGTTATCCGGATCTTCACAGGCGAAGGTTAACGTGCCGTTTTTGATTTGCTCGAGCGCATACTCTGCGGGATTTTTGCCAGCAGCTTCCGCCTGCCGGCAGACATCCAAAGGATTGGCTCCCAGCTGCGGCGCCGATGGCAGCCAGCCCATGCGCTCGGCGCGCACGTTATAGTCGATCAGACTGCCCGTCCAGTCCTTGGGATCGGCCAGCGGTGACAGGATTTCGCGCACGGACAGCTTTTCATAACGCCATTGATCGGTGTGGCTATAAAAAAACGAGGTGCTGTTCATCTGCCGCGGCGGACGGTGCCAGTCCAGCGCGAAGGCCAGCGGCAGCCAGCCGGTTTGCGGCCTGAGTTTTTCCTGACCCACGTAATGCGCCCAGCCGCCGCCGGATTGACCGACGCAACCGCACAGCATCAGCATATTGATAATGCCGCGGTAATTCATGTCCATGTGATACCAGTGATTCAACCCGGCGCCGACGATCACCATGGACTTGCCGCGCGTTTTGGCCGCGTTATCGGCAAACTGGCGCGCCACGGTAATCACGTCGCGGCGCGGTACGCCGGTAATGATTTCCTGCCAGGCCGGCGTATAAGGCACATCATCGTCATAAGGAAGCTGCGGTATTGCCGCCGCCTAAGCCGCGGTCGATGCCATAGTTGGCCGCCATCAGATCAAATACCGTCGCAACCAGCGCTTCTGTACCGTCGGCAAGCACCAGTCTTTTCACCGGCACCTGCCGCAGTTGCAGCTCGTCATGCTCGCTATGCGCAAAATGGTCGTGTCTTGCGCCGCCAAAATAGGGGAAAGCGACGGCGACCGCTGCATCTTTCACATCAATCAGGCTCAAGCACAATTCTACCGCACGGCCATCAGAGTCTTTCTGCTCCAGGTTCCATTTGCCCTGATTGCCGCTTTGCTCGCCCCAGCGGAAACCGATAGAGCCGTGCGGCACGGTAATGCCGCCGGTTGTTTCGAACGCCAGGGTTTTCCATTCCGGCTTGTTGTCCTGGCCGAGATTGCCGTCCAGATCGGCGGCACGCAAAAAGCGTTCCGGGGCGTAGCCTTTGCCATGCGGCGTCAGACGCACCAGCATCGGCATATCGGTATTTTCCCGTGCGTATTCGGTGAAATAGGGATCCGGATTGTCGATATGAAACTCTTTCATGATGACATGGCCGAACGCCATCGCCAGGGCCGCATCGGTACCCTGTTTGGGGTGCAGCCAGAGATCGGCAAACTTGGAGGCTTCACTGTAATCGGGACAGATCACCACGCTTTTCGCGCCTTTGTAGCGCACTTCGGTATAGAAATGCGCATCGGGGGTACGGGTTTGCGGAACGTTTGAGCCCCACAGCAACAAAAAGGTCGAGTTGTACCAGTCTGCGGATTCCGGCACGTCAGTCTGTTCACCCCAGGTTTGTGGCGAAGCCGGCGGCAGATCACAATACCAGTCGTAAAAACTCATGCAGGTGCCGCCGATCAGCGACAGATAACGTGAGCCCGCCGCATAAGACACCATCGACATCGCCGGAATCGGCGAAAAACCGATAATGCGATCTGGCCCGTATTGCTTCGCGGTGTAGATATTGGCGGCGGCAATGATCTCGTTGACTTCCTCCCAGCCGGTGCGGATAAATCCACCCAGACCGCGCCGGGCTTTATAGCCGGCGGCTTTGACCGGGTCTTCGACGATCGACGCCCATGCCTCTACCGGCTCGAGTGTCTTGCGCGCCTCGCGCCACAGTTTGGCCAGATAGCCGCGCAGCATCGGATACTTCAAGCGATTGGCGCTGTACAGATACCAGGAATAACTGGCGCCGCGCGCGCAACCGCGCGGTTCGTGGTCGGGCAAATCGGGGCGGGTGCGCGGATAGTCGGTCTGCTGGGTTTCCCAGGTGACCAGACCGTTTTTCACATAAATCTTCCAGCTGCACGATCCGGTGCAGTTGACGCCATGCGTGGAGCGGACAATCTTGTCGTGCTGCCAGCGCTGCCGGTAGCCATCCTCCCAGGATCGATCTTCGTTGGTGACAACGCCGTGATCACCGGAAAAACTAGCGACTTTCTTTTTAAAAAACAGCAAACGGTCTAGGAATTGGCTCATGGGTTTACCTCATAAAATCGACCGGGCAGGTGCGCCCGACATGGCGGGCCGGCAGCAAACCAGCCCGATCCGCTAACGATACTAACTAACAGGGCATCTCGGCATCGTGACGCGCATAAAACCACCAGGTCAGTGCGATGCAGCTGGCGTAAAAGACCAAAAAAGCATACAGCGCGGCTTCCGGTCCTCCGGTAACGGCGATGGATGTGCCAAAACTTTTGGGAATGAAGAATGCGCCATACGCGGCGACCGCTGAACTGAAGCCCAGCACCGCCGCCGATTCTTTGGCGGCAAGGCGGCGCGCCAGTGCGGCAACATCGGCGCTGGGGTTTGACAAAGCGCGTTGATGTTTGGTCAGAAAAATCACCGGTATCATGCGGAAGGTCGAACCATTGCCGATGCCGGTCGTGGCAAACAGCAGAATAAAGGAGAATAAAAAGCCCCAGAAATTTCCGCCTGCACCGTCTTGTGGCAAAAATTGCAGCACAAGAAAAACACCCGCCCCCATGACCACGAAATTCCACAAGGTCACGCGTGCGCCGCCGAGCTTGTCGGCAAGCCAGCCGCCCACAGGCCGGATCAACGCGCCTACCAGCGGCCCGAGGAAAGCATATTGGGTCGGCACAACGTCTGGGAACTGGGTTTTAATCAACAACGGCAGACCTGCCGAATAGCCGATGAAAGACCCGAAGGTGCCGGTATAAAGCCAGCACATCAGCCAGTTGTGCTTGCGCTTGAAAATCACCATCTGATCTTTAAACGTGGCCTGCGCCGAGGCGATGTCGTTCATGCCGAACCAGGCTGCTATGGCAGTCACAACAATAAAAGGCACCCAGATAAAGCCGGCATTTTGCAGCCAGATTTGCTTGGTCACTTCGCCTTGCACCATTGTTTGCGGCTCACCGCCCAGCCAGCCGAAAATACCCGCAGTGATGGCCAGCGGCACCACAAATTGCACGGTACTGACGCCGAGATTACCCAGGCCTGCATTTAATCCCAAGGCCGTACCTTTCTGGGACTGCGGAAAAAAGAAGCTGATATTGGCCATGCTGGAAGCGAAATTGCCGCCGCCGAAACCGCATAACAGTGCCAGAACCAGCATCACTAAAAAGGGCGTTTGCGGATTTTGTACGGCAAAACCAATCCACAGTGCCGGCAGCAACAACGAGGCGGTTGAAATGGCTGTCCATTTGCGTCCGCCAAAAATCGGCACCATGAAGGAATAAAAAATACGCAGAGTGGCACCGGACAATCCGGGCAAAGCCGCCAGCCAGAACAACTGGTTGGTGCTGTAGCCGAAGCCGAGAGTGGGCAAATTGATGACCACCACGCTCCACACCATCCACACGGCAAACGACAGCAGCAAGTGCCGGAATGGATATCCACAGATTGCGGTTTGCAATACGCCTGCCGGTTTTTTCCCAGAAATCCTGATTTTCCGGCTCCCATTCGGTTAACAGACGCGGCGCCGGATGCGGGAATTCAGGCAGATATTTGGCTATGTCCGGCAGTCCATAAACGATGCGGCGTTCCCTGTGAAGAATGGCGAAATGCATCCATAACAAGGAAATTATTGCCACGGCGAACATCAGCATGAAACAGCTGCTCCAGATACCGATAACGTCATTCAACATGCCGAAAGTCAACGGCAGCAAAAATCCGCCCAAGCCGCCGATCATGCCGACCACCCCCCCTACCGCGCCGACGTTGTCGGGATAATACACCGGAATATGTTTGTATACGGCCGCCTTGCCCAGGGACATAAAAAATCCCAGTATGAAGATCAATACGGTAAAGCCGGCTGGGCCTATGCTCAGAGTAAAGCGAATATCGCCGTGAACGCCATGCACGACATAATCGGTTGGCGGATAGGACAGTATGAAGGTAATCACGGCAGCCACGATAAACGTCATGTACATCACCGTGCGCGCACCGATACGATCCGATAGCCAGCCTCCGAAAGCGCGAAACACACTGCCCGGAATCGAAAACATGGCGCCCAGCATACCCGCGGTTTTAATGTCCAGGGCATAGGCGCCTACCATGTAGCGCGGCAGCCATAGGGCCAGGGCGACAAAGCCGCCAAACACAAAAAAATAGTACAGGGAAAAACGCCAGACCTGAATATCCTTGAGCGGCAGCAGTTGCTGCAAAAAGGGTGTGGGCGCAGCGCCTTGGCTACGGCGCTCACGTAATACCGGATCATCTTCGGTTGAAAACCAAAATACGATAGCCATGATGGCAATAGCCGCCGCCCAGATCAGGGCAACGGTTTTCCAGCCATAAGCCACCATAATGAAAGGCGCAATAAATTTGGTCACCGCCGCGCCGACATTGCCGACGCCGAAAATACCCAGCGCCGTGCCTTGCCGCTCGATAGGGTACCAGCGCGACACATAGGCGATACCGACCGCAAACGAGCCGCCCGCAATACCGACACCCAAGGCCGCGATCAAATAGGTAATATAGGTATCGGCAAACGTCAGCAGGAAGGTCGCCAATGCGGCTGAAAGCATGACGCCGGTATACAGAACGCGCCCGCCGTACTGATCAGTCCACACGCCCAGCGCCAGCCGGATCAATGATCCGGTCAGGATTGGCGTCCCTATCAACAAGCCGAACTCGGTTTCGTTGAGTCCTAGTTCCTGTTTGATTTGCACGCCGATAATGGAAAAGATGGTCCAAACCGCGAAGCAAATAGTAAAGGCGATGGTACTCAACGTTAAAGCACGGGTTTGCTGCCCGGGCCTAACGTTTTCAATAATAGACATAACTATCCTTATTCCACTTTAAAAATGGATGATTTTTATAATTAGAAAGAAACATTAAAAAACTCGAACTCCCAGACAGTCTCAGGGAAAACATATCTGCTGCCAGTGTTCATATAGCCATCCATCGCCTACAGGGAAACGTTTCAGTTAATTCCTTTGTCACTTCGATCAAAATTTAGACGATCATCACGCTTGTTGGCTGAGAGAAACTTTAAAAACATATATTTCAGATGCACTTTATAAAACTATTCCAACAAAGTCAATGCGGATATTTGATAAATAAGTAATATCTAATAAGGACTTAGCGTTAATTGTGAAGACTTGAATTGACAGCTATTGTTGCCTGGAATACTAGAAAAAGCAGTCGGACGGTTATTTCTCTTCTCGGACAGCCGCCTAGTGAAAACATGAGAGGGATCAAAGGCGGTGTTTTTCAAGCTAATTTACGTACTTGAAGAAATGATAGTGTGGGCGGCGTTCATGAGCGCGTGGTCATTTTTTTGCCACGCTTGGGCAGCCTGACGAAAGAGATGATCAAGCACTATTTGGAGTATCATTTTGCACCGAATCCAAATGTTAACCTTAAAATGGAAGCCGATTAAGACGCTACCTGAAGTCGGCGCATATCCGGGCTTTCAGTCCGCAATTCGAAGCCATCCGCTTTACGCGCGTGGTTGTTAAATTAGGATAAATCCAATGACAAAACCCGAGCAATTATTCGAACACGTACTGACCCATTACCGCGGAATATTCGCCACCCTCTTCCTGCTGCCCGTTTCGGCAGCCTATGGTGCTTACGCAAGCATCCGTAACTGGATTTCATTTCAGCTCAACAGTGCCCCCGCCAAACACGATGCCAGAGTTGAAGCGGTGATCAGGCAAATCGCGGACTGGAAAAGCCAAGGTGCGAAGCAAAAACTTTGTACCGCGAGGTCGGGCTGGAAAACCATGAGCGAGCTGGTGCCCAAGTACAAGCTTTCTCATCGCAAGATCAATATTGGAATGTACGACATACTTGAAATCGACGCACAGCGCGGAACTGTCCGGGTGGAACCGCTGGCGACCATGGGCCAGATTACAAGTAGCCTTATATCTCGAGGCTGGACGCTGCCAGTAGTGCCGGAACTGGACAGTTTGACGGTCGGCGGTTTGATTATGGGTTTCGGTGTGGAAACCAGCAGCCATAAATATGGGCTATTCCAGCATATTTGCGAATCTTTCGAGATTGTGACCGCGGAAGCGAAACTGGTGAAATGCAGTCCCTCGGTAAATGCCGAGCTCTTTTACCAGATTCCGTGGAGCCATGGCACCCTGGGCTTTCTGGTGGCTGCCGAATTAAAAATCGTTCCGGTCAAAAAGTATGTCCGGCTTCACTATCAGCCTGTTTATAGCCTTGATACTATGGTCAGCGTTTTCGAGCAGGCATCTCGCGATACCGAAAACAACGACTTCGTGGAAGGTTTGGTATACGGCCGAGACCAGGCGGTCATCATGGTTGGCAGGTTCGCTGATATCGCAGGCCCGGACGGATCTTTGAATGCCATTGGGCGATGGTATAAACCCTGGTTTTATAAACATGTCCAAACCTACCTGGAGCAAAGAAAGGAAGGTGTCGAATATCTGCCGGTGCGGGATTATTATCACCGGCATACCCGCGGTTATTTCTGGGCCATGGAGGAAATCATTCCGTTCGGAAATCACCCCATTTTCAGGGCATTGCTGGGCTGGGCCTTGCCGCCCCGCATTGAATTATTGAAATACACGGAAACCGAAACCACCCGGCGGCTTCGGGAAAAATATCATGTGGTTCAGGACATGCTCATGCCGATCCGCTATCTGAAGCAGTCTATTGCCTATTTCGATGAGCATTTCCAGTTATATCCCTTATGGCTTTCGCCGATGGCGATCAAGGATAACGGCGGACAGCCTGGTTTTGTGCACCCTTTCAGGACGCAGGAAGGCACCGTGGACGAGCTCTACGTGGATATTGGCGCCTACGGTACACCGGGCAAGGCGGGTTTCGATAACGCTGCCGCCCTGCCCTTGCTGGAAAAATTCGTTATTGAACACCGGGGCTACCAAGCCTTGTATGCGAGAACCTCGATGAGCGAAGAGGATTTCAGAACAATGTTCGATCATGCCGGCTATGACCTTTTGCGGGAGCGGTTGCCGTACTGCCGGCAAGCCTTCGATGAGGTATACGACAAGGTTTCCTCGAAAGGCAGGGTTTCCCCGGTCGAAATGAGAAAGCTGGAAAAGCTTGGCTAAGAACACAGTTTATCCATAGGGTGGCTTGAGCAAAAAAGGGAAATTATTCATGCATGGCTGAACAAATAGGGGGGGTTTAATGCCTTTAGGGTCGTCCAGCACTGGCAGAATAGGGCTCGCTGCCGTTCCCATGAACATCCAGAAAGTTTTGTGTATTAGCTAAGCACTGCGTAAAATTGACGGTTGCCCGGCATCTGTCTATGGTCGTATTCAAAGGCTAATGCTCTCTAAGGAACCTGGAACCTACAACATGTGCGCTCCTTACTGCACATTTATAGATCACGTTATGACTACGACGAATATAGAAAAAACCGTTTCACCAGGCAAAGAGCCGCCGAAAATGCCTGGCGCATTGCCGCTTTTAGGGCATATGCTCGAATTTGGTAAAAACCCCTTTGAATACATGATGAAACTCAGAAATACATTGGGAGAAATCGGTGAATTCCGTATGTTTCATCAAAAAATGGTGCTGATGACCGGTCCTGAAGCCAATGAAGCTTTTTTTCGCGCGCCTGACGCCCAGCTGGATCAAAGTCAGGCCTATAAAATCATGACGCCTATTTTTGGCAAAGGCGTGGTTTTTGATGCGCCGCCTGATAAAAAAGACCAGCAGCTTAAAATGCTGATGCAGGTATTGCGCGACAAACCGATGCGCGGCTATGCGCAAGTGATCGTCCAGGAAGTCGAGCAGATGATTGCCAGCTGGGGCGATACGGGCGAAATTGATTTGCTTGAGTTTATGAAAGAACTCACCATTTATACGTCCAGCCACTGCCTGCTTGGCGATGAATTCCGTTATGAACTGAATGATGAATTTGTTAAAATTTATCACGATCTTGAAAAGGGCCTGAGTCCTCTGGCCTTTGTTTTTCCCTATCTGCCCTTGCCGGTATTTCGCCGCCGAGATAAAGCCCGCGCCCGGCTGCAGGAATTAGTCACGGGCATCATTGCCAAACGGGCGCAGAAACCGGAAAAAAGCGAAGATGCGTTTCAAATTCTCATTGAAGCCAGTTATGACGATGGCAGCTCCTTATCCGCGCATGAAATCACCGGCATGTTAATCGGTACCATCTTCGCCGGCCATCATACCACAGCAGGCACGGCCGCCTGGACCTTGCTGGAATTGGCGCGTCGGCCTGAACAGTTGGAATTGGTGTTGAACGAACTGGATACGCACTTCGGCGCCGATGGCGAAGTCACATTTCAGTCTTTACGCGAGATTCCGCTGCTGGAAAATGTGATTAAAGAGGTTTTGCGCCTGCATCCGCCGCTGATTTTCCTGATTCGCAAGGTGATGCAGGATTTTCATTTTAAAGGCTATACGGTCAAGGCCGGCAAATACGTCTGTACATCGCCGCGCGTCTCGCATCGCATTGCCGAGGTTTTCCCGGATCCGGAAAAGTTTGATCCTGAGCGCTATTCGGAAGCACGTCAGGAAGATGCCAAGCCTTTCGCCTGGATTGCCTTCGGCGGCGGTAAACACAAGTGTTCCGGCAATGCGTTTGCCATGCTGCAACTGAAAGCGATTTTCAGCATTTTATTACGCCGCTACACCTTTGAACTGATTGACGACAAAGACGCCTATCAGGATGATTTCACTCAAATGGTGGTGCAGCCTGCGTCACCCTGCCGTGTTCGCTACATAAAACGCACAGACATTAAACAAGCCGCCGCTGAGCCATCGGCAACTCACGCACAGGAAAATTTACAAACCGGCCCGAGCTTTAAAATAACAATCGACAGGGAACTTTGCCAGGGTCATGCGACCTGCATGGCTGAAGCGCCTGACCTTTTTCACGTAGACGAGGCAGGCAATGTCACCGTTTTACAAGAAAACCCGCCGCTGGAATTGCTGGCAAAAGCCCGCCAAGCCGAAAAATATTGCCCGACCAAGGCAATCAAGATCGAACTCAACTGAACATACGAACTTTAAGAGACAAACAATGGCCGCATATCCCAGAGCAGAACTTGAAGAAATGGTAGAACGTTGGCTGCAGGCAAATCGTGATGCTGAAAAAGAGGGTAACTGGCCCAAATACTTGGGCGCCATGTATACCGACGACGCAGAATATCGCTGGAATATCGGCCCCAATGAGGAATTTGTGGCGCGTAGCCGTAAACAGATAGAAGAATGGGCCTTGGGTGTGCAAATGGAAGGCTTTGAAGAATGGCGCTACCCCTATCACCGCATTTTAATCGATGAAAAAATCGGTGAAGTGATTGGCCTATGGCGGCAAGTGTCGCCTGCGCTGCGTGAAGACGGCACGCATTATGAAGTCGCGGGTATAGGCGGTTCCTGGTTTCGTTATGGCGGCAATTATAAATGGGAATGGCAACGGGACTTTTTTGATTTGGGCAATGTGAAGGCCTTGTTTTTTGAACTAGCTGCCGACGGCAAACTCGACCCGGCCGTGAAAAGAAAAATAGGCAAATTGGCCAAAGGGCAATTGCTGCCCGGCCATGAGCGTTTGCGCAAACAGCCAACTTTATGGAAAAAACTGAAAGGCTTTATGGCAATGGTGCGCATTGCCCTGTTTAATCAATAAATTCCAAATTTACTAAATCCTGCCTTCAATAGCTGGATTACGTTGCTTAACCGAGCAAAAGGAATCTCATATAAATCTATGTTGAATGTAAAGTCTTCTTGGAAACACTGGCAACTGCTCACTAATAAGGGCCGGCAAATGTGGGCATTCAAGCCCGCCTCAGACAATATCAATGAACATCTGCAAAATGCCGATAGCATTACTGATGAAGAAATTGCCCAGTTTGCCAAAGATTTTAAGTTTGACAAAGGCAACAATCCAAATTCCGGCGATAAGGTTTTCAGACACGCCGCCATTAACGCGAAGTTCCAGGAATTTACCGGCCAAATACCGCAGTCAGCAAACCCCGAAGCGCAAAAAGTCACCGATGCGCTGATCAAAGGCATTAACTACTTTTCATGCTTGCAAAGCGAAGACGGCCATTGGCCTGGCGATTATGGCGGCCCCTTATTTCTTTTACCCGGCTTGCTGATTGCCTCGTATATTTCCGATACGCCGTTTCCCAAAGCGCACCGGGAAATGATGAAGCTTTATATATTCAATCATCAAAATGAAGATGCTGGTTGGGGCATGCATATTGAAGGACAGTCGACCATGTTCGGCACCGTCATGCAATACGTGTCCTTGCGACTTCTGGGAGTGGATAAGAGTCATCAGCAACTGATCAAGGCCAGGGCGTGGATCAACAACAACGGCGGTGCCACCGGCATACCCTCCTGGGGAAAGTTTTATCTGGCGGTTTTGAATCTCTATGACTGGCAAGGTTTTAACAGCCTGTTTCCGGAAATGTGGCTATTTCCAAAATGGCTGCCGGTGCATCCCTGGCGCTACTGGTGTCACACGCGCATGGTTTACTTGCCGATGGCCTATTGCTACGCACAGCGAATCAAAGCACCCGAAAGCAAACTGATTTTGTCATTAAGAGAGGAAATTTATAACGAAGATTTTGCTGCTATTGACTGGCCGGAACAACGTAATGCCTTGTGCGAAAAAGATAGCTACACCATTTTGTCTCCTGTTTTGAAGTGGATGAATTTGTTCACCAATAGCTATGAAAAATTTAAATGCACCTGGTTAAGGAAAAAGTCAACCGACTACATATTAAAATACCTCAATGCTGAGGATGAGCAAAGCAACTATCTCGATATAGGCCCCGTCAATAAAGCCATCAATTCTATTTGCATCTGGCACGCTTACGGCAAGGACTCGGCGCAATTTAAAAAGCATGTCGCGCGTTGGTATGATTATTTATGGGTTGCCGAAGACGGCATGAAAATGAATGGCTACAACGGCTCACAGCTTTGGGATGCCGCTTTTGCAAGCCGCGCCATGCTGGAAAGCGACTTGGGTAAGCTATTTCCTGGTACTATTGCAAAAAGCTATCAATTTATCGACCACTCGCAAATCGATACTGAACATTCGACGCATAACGAGTTTTTCCGTCATCCCATGATAGGCAGTTGGCCTTTTTCAACGGCTGAGCAAGGCTGGCCGGTTGCCGATTGCACGGCGGAAGGCTTAAGCGCCACTTTGGCTATTCATCACTCAGGCCTGGTTACACCGACAATTGACGAACACCGCATTAAACAAGCCGTTGATATTATCCTTTCTTACCAAAATACCGATGGCGGCTGGGCAACTTATGAATTGTCACGTGCACCAAAATGGCTGGAAAAACTCAATCCTTCCGAAGTATTCGCCGATATCATGATTGATTATTCATGGACGGAATGTACGGCGGCCTGTGTGATTGCTTTGCTGGAAATTCAGGAAACGTATCCAACTTATAAAAACAGCGAAATACGCAACGCAATTCGTGCTGGACTGCACTTTATCCTCAAGCAACAAAAACCGGACGGGTCCTGGTACGGTGGTTGGGCGGTCTGTTTTACCTATGCGACCTGGTTCGGCGTGGAAGCGCTCTACTAGGGCCAAGGGCAAAGGCTATTATGATGATGGAGTTTTAATGGCCAGCATCGACAAAGCCTGCACATTTTTAACCGGCAAGCAAAAAGCCGATGGCGGCTGGGGGGAGACTTTCGAATCGTGTTCCAAACTGGTTTATACGGAGGCGGCGACATCACAAGTGGTTAATACCGCGTGGGCTTTGCTGAGCCCTGATGGCTGCTGATTTTGGCGATAAAAAAGTTATCGAAACAGGACTCAATGTGTTGTTGAACAGACAGACCGACATGGGCGATTGGCCACAGGAACGTATCTCTGGCGTTTTTAATTATAACTGCATGATTACCTATGCTAATTACAGAAATATATTTCCTATCTGGGCGTTAAGTCGATACCGTAGCCGGTATGTTTACAAATGATAAAAGCATCAACACAGTTTAAAGTATGCGGGTCAACTAGCTCATTATGAAATCAGAGTTCGATATTTGCATTATCGGCGCAGGCATGGCGGGCGCTACCATCTCAGCTTATCTCGCTCCCAAAGGCATTAAGATCGCTTTAATCGATCATTGCTATAAAGAGAAAAAGCGTATCGTAGGTGAATTGTTGCAACCAGGCGCCGTATTGTCGCTTGAGCAAATGGGTCTCAGGCATTTACTGGATGGTTTTGAGGCGCAAACGGTCAAAGGTTACGCCCTGCTGCAAGGTAACGAAAAAACTACCATTGCTTATCCGCGCCGTCATACCGGAATCGGCTTGCATAATGGCAGGTTTTTGCAGCAAATAAGAGCCTCCGCTCTGCACAATGAATCGGTTACCCAAATACATGGCAAGGCATTGCACCTGCTGGAAAATGACAGCAATGAAATTATTGGCCTGAGTTACCGGGAATCGCTCACCTCCCAGATAAAGTCCATTCATGCCCCCTTAACCATTACCAGCGACGGCTTTTTTTCAAATTTCAGGGCGCATCTCAGCAATAATAAAAAAACCGTAACATCGTATTTTATCGGCTTGATATTAAAAGACTGTGATATGCCTTTTCCGCAACATGGGCATGTGTTTTTATCGGGACCGACACCCTTTATTTGTTATCCGATTTCCAATACTGAAGTCAGACTGTTGATCGATTTTCCAGGCGAACAGTTGCCTAGAAACTTTTTGCTTAAGGAGCATTTAGAGGTCAACGTAACGCCTTATATTCCCGAATCTATGCGCAACAGTTATGCCCAAGCATTGCAAGAAGGCAGGTTTAAGGTCATGCCCAACCATTACATGGCAGCAAAACCCATCATACGGAAAGGCGCGGTGATGCTTGGCGATGCTCTGAATATGCGCCATCCCTTAACGGGCGGCGGATTGACCGCAGTATTCTCGGATATCCAAATATTAAGCGCTCATTTATTGGCCATGCCTGATTTCAAAAATACCGATTTGATTCACGAAAAAATCGAAGCCTATTACCGTGACAGGCAGAGAGCCAATGCCAACCTTAATATTCTGGCCAACGCGCTGTACGCAGTTATGTCCAACGATTTACTTAAAATGGCTGTATTCAAATTCCTGCAGCGTGGCGGCGCTAACGCGCAGGAATCGATTGCTGTTTTGGCAGGCTTGAACAGGAAACATGTTTCTTTGATAAAACAATTCTGTTTTTTGGCGGTGTTCGGCGCCAGCAATTTACTCCGTCAAAAGATTTCGAATTTACCCAAGGCAATAAAACTGCTTTCTGATGCGATTTCTATCATTAAGCCATTGTTAATAAACGAGCTTCCGTTAGTGTCATTTTTTCATAAGCATACCGCGAAAATAAAATCTCTTGCTTATTCGGTTAAGGCCCAAGCATTCAAAGGCCTTAATGTAGGTTCTAAAGTCGAATGAATAATGCATCTGATGTTTTGCCAGACTTATTTAAAGCAGGGACTATGACATCCGGACTGCTCGCCCCTCTTTTGCGTCTCCATTCCTGGTGGCGCCAGATCGGATTAATACGATGAATGCTGGCATAACCCTCGTTACAGGCGCCACCGGTCACCTTGGCGCTAACCTGGTTCGACGCCTGCTCGATGAGGGCGAGCAAGTGCGAGTGATGATGCGCGCCGAACGCGACAACGGCGCACTGGACGGCCTCGACGTGGAGCGTGTGTTCGCTGATCTGCGTAACGCCGAGGCGGTGTCCGCCGCCGTGCGCGGCTGCGCCCGTGTTTACCATTGCGCTGCCAAGGTCTCGACTATCGAAGGCAACGCAGCCCATAAGCGCGAAGTATTCGATACCAACGTCCGTGGCACAATCCATGTCCTCCAGGCGGCCCAGCGCCACAACATCGATAAATTAGTAGTGTCGGGTTCGCTGAGTGCCACCGGCTATGAGCCTGATCGTTCCAGCCACGAGGACATGCCGTTCTATCCCTTCGATCGCCATTTGCCCTACGGCTTTACCAAGCACCTCACCGAACATGAATGCCTCAAGGCCCATGCCAATGGCCTCAACGTGGTAGTCGCCACCTCCTGCGCCATCATCGGCCCCCACGACTACGTACCCTCGCGTATGGGACGCGTACTCATTGATTACGCACACGGTTCTCTGCGCGCCTACATTCCCGGCGGTTTCGAGTTCGTATCCAGCCGCGATATCGCCGAAGGCCATGTGTTAGCCATGCGCCATGGACGTTCCGGGCAAAAATATATTTTCAGTACCGCCTACGCCAGCGTCGACGATCTGATGGCGATGTTCCGGGAAGTCACCGGCCGCCCTTTACCACGGCTGCGACTATCGCCGTTGCTGATGGCCGCGCTGGCTGAAGTCGCCGACAAGACCTGGTTTCGGGCGTTCCCCAACCTGCCCCGGCGCTTTACGCCGGGAGCGGTACGCCTGCTCCAAATGCGGCGCCGGGCAGATCACGAAAAAGCAAAACAGGAATTGGGCTACCAGCCCACCCAATTGTCCCAAGCGGTGCGGGATGCCTACGAAGACTTCGTGCGCAGGGGCTTGATCGTCCCTGCCAAATAAACAATCTAGCCTACCTTATTCACAAACCGGTACCCAATCATGAACAGCGCGCAAACGAAATCCCCGCCTCCCGCCTTTGCGGAAGCCAAGAATCCCCGGCAAAAAGCCCGCGCCGCCGGCATGGACCCGGATCGCTGGTACGTGGTTGAATACGACAGCGCGGTTAAAAAAGAACAGGTGAAAGAGGTCACTTTCTGGAATACTTCCATTGCCTTGTACCGTGGTGATGACGGCAAATTGGCAGCCTTGCGGAACCGTTGCCCGCACCGCCAGCTCAAGCTCACCCATGGGGCGGTGGATCAGTGCAATCTGCGTTGCGCTTACCATGGCTGGTCCTTCAACAGGGACGGCTTGCTGGAGGACTACTCCCATGACAGCTTTGGCAAGCCACTCATCAAGAGACAACTGCAAACTTACCCGGTGCAAGTCCGCTATGGCCTGATCTGGCTGTTCCCCGGTGATCCGGAACTGGCTGGCGAGCGCAAGATACCGGAAATTCCCGAACTTACCGGGGATAACCCTTGGGCCAATTTTGTCTCGGATTTAACCTGGGGCACCCACCATTCCATGGTAATGGACAATATCTGCGATTTCTCCCATGCCTTTCTGCACCGCAAGTACAAACCCTTCATCGATGCCAAACTGACCCACCACGAGGCCGATGACGACAAGGTATACCTGACTTACGATGCTTACATGGCCGGCGGCCGGATTTCCGGAATTTTCGTTGATCGCAACCGGGTCAATACCCGTTCCATCGAGCTCTGTTACGAATATCCCTATCAATGGACCAATACGGGCGACAGCATCAAGAATTGGTCGTTTATGCTGCCCATCGACGAGCGGACCACCCGGGTATTTTTCCTGTTTTATTTCGATGCCCTGACGATTCCGCTGATTTCCATGAAAACCCCGAAGTGGCTGACCCAAATGGTGCTGAATATCGCCAAACCCCTGGTATTCAAACCCATACTCAAAGAAGACGGCGTCGCCCTGGAAGCAGAGATGCTGGCCTACGAAACCTACTGGGATGAACCGCCTATCGAACTTAATCCCGTGGTGCCGATGTTTCAGCGGCTAACCGCGCGCAAGTGGGAGGAATATCTGACCAGGAAGGAAGCGGCGCAGGTTGCTGGCGCTGATTGATTAACGGAATCTCCTGCCTATGAAATTCACCCAACGCATCGCCAAGCTCGCCGAATATTTTGCTCGAAATCCTTGGCGGATCTTGGGCCTGGCCTTGGTGCTGTCGATTTTGGCCGGCTGGGCGACGGCGCAACTTCCGATTTACACCTCGCGGCAGGCGCTGCTTCCCCAAAACACTGCGGTGGCGAAGCGCTTTAACGATTTCATGAACAATTTCGGCGCCGCCTCGGATTTGATGGTGGTTTTGGAAGGCGCCCCGCGCAACGAGCTGGAATCCTTTGCCAACGATTTGGCCGCCAAGCTCCGGGCAGAGCCCGAGATTGGTCAGGCGACTTCCCGGCTCGATATGACGTTTTTCCTGCAGCACGCCTACCTGCTGATGCCGGCAGAGGGACTGGACAAGCTGGCAGCAATGGCGAGCCAGCCTATCCTGAGCGCCGGCGGGTTGGAAGAAAACCTGCGCAAAGCATTGAACTGGAGCAAAGATCATCCGCCGCTGGGCGGCACGGACACCGACCTGAAAAGCGCCGAAGCCAGCCTGAATCTGACGGAGTTTTTCCTGGAAGAATGGCAGCGCTGGCTGTCCGACGAAACAGCGCCCACCAGCCTGGACTGGAAGCGGTTACTGGCTAAAAGCGGAGCGATGGGCATGACCGACGGCTACTTTGCCTCTCATGACGGGCGGATGCTGTTTTTGTTCGTCCACCCGAAAAATTCTTCCGGGGATTTCAAAAACCTTGGCCCCTTCGTCGACAAGGTCAAGCAGGTGTCGGCTGACTTGGCCGAACAAGCCAAAGCCGCTGGCCGCACCCCTCCCACCGTGGGCCTGACCGGTTTACCGGCCATCGAGTACGAGGAATACGTCAATGTGCGCAAGGATATCACCATGGTGATACTCACCGCCGCCGGCCTGATCGCCGCATTGATCCTGCTGGTAGTGCGCAGCCTACGCTGGGCCGCGCTGATTTTCATCCCTATGGGGCTTGGTGTGCTGTGGAGTCTGGGCCTGGCCCTGGTCACCGTCGGCCATCTGACCATCATCACCGCCGCCTTTATCGCCATCCTGTTCGGCCTGGGTGCGGACTACGGCATCTTCACCTCCTCGCGCATTGACGAGGAACGCCGGGCAGGCAAGCCTTTGGTGGAAGCCATCGGGGCCGGCATCGGCTCATCCTTTATAGCAGTGCTGACCGCAGGCGGCGCCTCGCTTCTAATCTTTAGCGCCTTGGCTACGGTCGATTTCCCCGGCTTTGCCGAGCTGGGCGTGGTGGCGGCCAAAGGCGTGCTGTTGATCCTGATCAGCACCTGGATGGTCCAGCCCGCGCTCTACGCCTTGCTGCCGCCCAAGCTCAGAGACAAGCCTATACCAGCGCTTCACCCTGAGGTTGAGGCGCCGGAAATCAAAGCTGTTGACTTAGCCGTACGAAACTCTCTCCTTCAGGAGAGAGTTGGGCGAGGGGGGCGCTTTCCTATACCGGTTGCAGTAACCCTGGTTACGCTGGCCATAGGCTGCGCTGTCATCGGCGGAGTGAAGGGTCTCGGCATCCCCTTTGATTATGACCTGCTGGGCATGTTGCCCAAAGATTCGGAGGCGGCCTACTACCAACGCCGCATGGTGGCGGAAAGCGACTATCAGGCCGAAGTCATCATTTTCACCGCCAAGGACATGGCCGAGGCGCGGCGGATTACCAGCGAGGCGGGCAAGCTCACTACGATTGCCCAGGCGCAGTCGCTGACCAGCCTGTTCCCTGCGGACGCCGACGAACGCCTCCACAAAGCCGCGAGCATCGGCGAGTCATTCGCCCGGACAAACTACGCCAGTCAGGTCGCCGAACTCTCTCGTGCCGGCCTGTCCGCAAAATCATTCGAGTTATTGCGGGCAGTGCTGGAAAATGCCACCGCCATCATCGACGAAGCTCAGGAACAGGCATTCTCGGCAGGACATTCAAACCTGGTCGAAAGTTTGGAAAGAGTGCGCGGACAACTTTTGGACATCTCGGCCAGGCTTGCCGCAAACGGCGAACAGGGCCGCGTGCGCAGCGAGGTTTTCTTGCGAGCCTTGCTGTCCGAAGCGGATGCCGGGCTCAAAGTCATCGACGCCTGGCGGCAGGCCCAGCCCCTCACCCCGGAGCAGTTGCCGCCCACCCTGCGCGACCGCTTCTTTGGCGCTGACGGCAGCATCGCGGTGTACGCCTTCCCGGCTAAAAGCGTCTACGATCCCGACAACCTCGACGCCCTGATAAAAGATGTGTACAGCGTCTCGCCGGAAGCCACCGGCTTCCCGACCACACATCAGGTATTTTCCAAAGCCGTGGTGGACGGTTTCACTCACGGCACGCAGTTGGCCCTGGTGCTGTGCCTGCTCTGGATCATGGCGGCGACGCGCAGCGTGCGCGGTTTCGCGCTGGCGGCGCTGCCCTTGCTGATCGGCGGCGGCTGGATGCTGGGGCTGATGGCCCTGGGCGGCATGCACTACAATTTCGCCAACATCGTTGCCTTGCCCCTGGTGATTGCCTTGGCGGTGGATTACGGCGTGTGGTTCAGCTATCGCTGGAGCGAATTGAAGGACCATACGCCTTTGCAAGTCAGCCTGGCTGCCGGCAAGGTGATCGGACTGGCCGCAGGCACCGAATTGGCTGGCCTGGGCGCCATCACCCTGGCCAGCTACCGGGGCGTGTCCTCCATGGGTGTGAGCATCACCCTGGGACTGGTGTGCTGCCTGACCGCAACCCTCTTCGTGGCCCCGGCCATCGGACAGTTACTTGATTACAAGAGAAAACCCTAATGCAAAAAACTACCCTTATTATACTTGCCTGCCTGTTGGCCCCGATTACTGTTAATGCCGCGCCCAATCCCGAAATGATCGTGGTGTGCTACCCTGGCGGTTCCGTCAATGCCAAGGATGCCAACGGGGCGATGAGCTCCATGCTGCGGGTGGTGGAACGTGTCGGCCAGTGGCAAGCGAACAGCTTCAACAGCCTGTTCACCGTCAAATCGGACGAATGCAGAAAACAGATTGCCGAAAAAAAACCCAAGTTTGCCATCACCTCCCTGGGCCTCTATCTGGAATTGCGCAGCCAACATAATTTGGTACCGGTCGTCCAGCCCAAGATCAAAGGCAGTACCAGTGAACGTTACCGGGTAATGGCCCAAAAGGGCAAGTACAAGAGCCTGGACGAACTGAAAGGAAAATACCCTGGGTGGCACGCCCTTGGAAGAGCCATCCTTCGTCGGCAAGATCATTTTTGCCGGAAAATACGACCCCGCCAGTTTCTTTGTCCTGAAATCGTCCAATCAGGCCATCCGAGCGTTGCGTGCATTGGACAAAGGGGAACTTGACGCCGTCATTTTGAACGAACAACAATTCGGCGGACTCGCCTCGCTGCAGATGAAGACTCCGCTTGAAGCTGTCTTCACCTCCGAGGAAATCCCGCTCATGGGAGTAGTAGCCAACAGCGCCACCACGACTGCGGAAGAACGCTCTCGCTTTGGCAAGGCGCTGGAGGGAATGTGCACCGACACCGAGGGCAAAAAACTGTGCGACCTGTTCGGAGTGGAATCCTTCGCCACCGTGGACGCGGCAGTGTTCGAGCCCATGGTCAAACTGTGGGCTGAGGGGAACTAGGACTTTGCGCAGGATACAACTTATTTGGGCCGTTTCGATACTGGCATTCCTGACCGGCTGCGCCGGACTCCAGCGGGACCATGTCAAGCTTGACGGGCTTTCCGACTGCACCATGCAGACCGCCGCCACGGTAGTCGCCCAACAAAACCAACTTGGCCCTTTGAGCGACACGCATACCCTGGAATGTGCGCTGGCGGTCCTGCGTGACAACCAAGACCCGGTAATCCGGCGCACCGCGCTGGGCAGCCGGCTATGTCTGCATCTGGCGGAACGCGAAACCAACCCGGAAAACCGTGAGAAACTCGCCTCCGAAGGCGTGAGCTTTGCCGAAGCCGCCCTGGCGCAAGGGGGCAGCGCAGACGGGGAGGTACATTACTACCTCGCAGCCAATCTTGGCCTGGCGGTGCGCGAACACATCACCCTGGCCATGGGGAACCTTGACCGGCTGGAAAACGAGATGAAGCAGGCTGTGGCCTTGAACCCGGATATCGATTACGGCGGCCCGCTGCGCCTTTTGGGGGCGCTTTATCTTAAAGCCCCGGCTTGGCCCAATGGCATCGGTGATCTCGACAAGTCGCTGGAGCTGCTGGAAAAAGCGGTCAAGGAACATCCAGGGCATCCGCTCAACCACCTGTTTTATGCTCAGGCACTCTGGAATGCAGGCGAAGAAGCTAGCCTACGCCAGGTAAAAACCGAATTCGCATTGGGGGAGAAGCTTTTGGCAGAGGGTTTGTGGGGCTACAACAAAGCGCCCTGGAAGCAAGAATTCGACGAGTTTCGAAAGGAGCTAGGCGATGCCCTATAGGAACGCCAATGACCATCGAATGCGTGCCGTTAAACCGGCGGCAGGATAACTAATTTGGAGATAGCGTCTTTAGCGGGCTCCACAATTCAAAAGTTGATGGTGTCGACAAGCTGGATGAGGCCTTTAGCCTCTGGGCAACCTCTATTTTCTTGCTTTCAATCAATGCGTATTCACGACCCTGGCTTGGGAAAGCCGATTAAACTTGGCTTCTTAGAATTTGTTTAAATTGTCTGTTGTAGTCTTGCTAATGCATTTAATTGAAGAAAGATGGCCGGCAGATTCCTGTGGATTGAAGAGGGAATGCCCTAAATCAACGGCATTGGCCTAAGCCTTCGCAAAGCCTTTCAAAAGACGCGAGCATTTTGTTTTTGAGTAGTTTTCGTCCAATTAAATGCTTGATTTGAGTGGCGACTCCGGATACCTGATCGGTGAAACTGCGCACTTGTTGAAATACTACCGTACCAGTGCGAAACGGAAGACAGCCGGTTATCCATTGACTGGAATTGTAGGAATGCGGCGCATAGAACTCCCGTGTCAACTGCAAAACGCCACCATTCCAATCACTATTGATCCGGTGTCTGAGGATAGTCGCTGGTCGGCCTTCCACGTCTTTTTCCACCCAGCGAAAAGCCTCGTCTGTCCCTGTCGGCAAAGCTTTGGGATAATTTAGCCAAGCTTCATACAACACAGGTGCAAATCGCGCCAGAAAAATACTTTCGTTCGCAGCCTGGCGAAGTTCCGTGGAAGGCTTGGAATTTACATTTGCCTCACGCGCATAAGGTGCTATCGCATCCACGCCACCACGCCGATAGGCTTCAAAGCGTTCGAAAATAATCTCACGATAACGTTGTTCGATGATACGCCGTAGGATTTTATCAGGCTTTCCACTATGCACCCTCTTTAGGCTCTTGATGCTATCGAGTTCATGGCTCGACAAATTGAATTGCCTGCCCGTCTCGGCGTCCAGTAACTTATCGGCTTCTTGCTGGGATAGAAAGGCAGATGACAAGGCATTCACATTGCTATTTTTCGTCATCATGCCATGAGCAATGACGCCCAAATCCAGCAAATCTGGATTATCCACCCGCAAATGTTCAGTTACCTTGGCCACAGGAACCGGCAGATACCAGGCGATGCCCGCCGCTATTTCATCATCGCGGCCTTCGCTCAAGTCATAGCTTATAGGGTGGCCTTGAGCCAACTCGACAATCTGATCTTCATTCAATCCCAGCGCGCTCAAGACGTCTTCAACTGCAAGGGGTTCGGCAAAAGAAGAGCTTCCCAGTAGTATAAAACCAATGCCGAATAGCCATGAGACGATGGCAGTATGATTCATTATCCCTGGCATTGGCTCTACAGGCCTCATGTTGATTGCTTATGAAAAGAAAGTTGACGAAGTCCTTGGATTGCAAATTGCTTAGATCATAATAAATCTTCAGCTTAAATCACTTTTGAAAACTGCTGCTGTTTTTGCGCCAGATAGCGGTCGAAGACCATGCAAATATTGCGGATCAGCAAGCGGCCTGCCCCCAGGACCTGGATGCCCTGCGCACTTACTTTCAACAATCCATCAGTCTGCATCGGCGCCAATCTGCTGAGTTCGTCGGCAAAGTAGGCAGCAAAATCGATGCCGAAGGCTTTTTCGATAGCGGCAAAGTTCAAATCAAAATGACAAATTAATTGCGTAATCACGGCGCGGCGCAGTTTGTCATCTTCATTTAGCTCAACGCCTTTGAATACCGGAAGCCTGCCCTGTGCGATAAGCCGGTCATAATCGTCCAGTTCTTTGACATTCTGGATATAGGCATCCCCGACCCGGCCTATTGAGGTAATGCCCAAGCCGACCAGATCGCAATCCGAGTGCGTGGAATAGCCCTGAAAATTCCGGTACAGTTTGCCCTCACGCTGGGCAACGGCAAGCTCGTCGTCGGGCTTGGCGAAGTGATCCATGCCGATATAGACATAACCAGCCTCGGTGAGGCGCTGGCCGACCATTTGCAGAATATCCAGCTTGACCTCCGCAGAGGGCAGATCGGCATCATTGATCTGGCGCTGGGTTTTAAAGCGCGAAGGCAAATGCGCATAATTGAAGATCGAGAAGCGATCCGGTGCAACAGCCAGTATGGTATCCAGGGTTTTCGCGAAGGTGGAGACCGTTTGCAACGGCAGGCCGTAAATCAGATCGATATTGGTGGAACGAAAGCCCTCGGCGCGCGCGGACTCTAAAACGCTAAAAGTCTGTTCCTCGCTCTGAAGACGATTAACGGCTTTTTGTACGGCCGGATCAAAGTCTTGCAGCCCTAAGCTGATACGGTTAAAACCCAGTTCCCGCAAATGTTTGATAGTCTGGGAATGGGTTTCCCGGGGATCGACTTCAATAGAGTATTCGCCCAGATCGTCATCTCTTAACGAGAAATGCTGCCGGGTCACCGCCATTAGCTGTTGCATCTGCTCAGAGCTTAAAAAAGTCGGCGTACCACCGCCCCAGTGTAATTGGTTGACGATTCGTATTTCGGTCAAACAAGTCGCCCTGCATGGCGATTTCTTTGAACAAATTATGCAAGTACGGCTCCGCATGCTTGCGGTTTTTGGTAATGATTTTGTTGCAGGCGCAATAAAAACACACGGTATCGCAAAAAGGAATATGAACATACAGCGATAAGGGCCCGCCCGCGGCATTGGATTTGGCGATGTGCTGACGGTATTCCTGGTCACCAAAGCCTTCGTGCAATTCCAAAGCCGTCGGATAGGACGTGTAACGCGGTCCCGCCTTGTCATAGCGATGAATCAGCTTGAGGTCGAATTTGATTGATTGATCCATCATTTTATTTTGTCTTTAATCACTATTGTATTGATGCCGGTTTCGGCTACCACAACCGGCTCGACGATGCCGATCAAATCACCAGTCTGTTGAACGGCGTTGCCTGATTTTGAAACACGCGCCACCAGTTTAACCTGTTCGAAGTTGGATAATTTCATCGCCGGCATCATCGCCATGCTGTCATTCAAGCTGACTGTTATCGGCAAATCAGCGACCTGTTTGCGCACGATGGCTAATGGCATTTGGGGGCCTGATAATGCCTGGGCATACACAAAAACCGTATCATCAGGGCTGACCAATACCTGAAACTCGGGCGCCAAACTCACCTGAACACCAATACCCGCAAGCTGTTGGGAATCTATGCGGCCTTTATTAGCTGGTTGCAGAGATTCTGATTCCGCTTGCGGGGTTCCTTCCGGTATCTCAGTTGCAAGCTTTGCCAGCAAGCCTTGTACTTCTTGCCGAGCCGTTGAATCTGGCGGCAATAGTGCTTCCAGTTTTGTCCACAAAGTCCTTGCCTCAACAAAATCGCCTGATTGCGCTTTCGCCATGCCGCCAAACCATAACCCGCTCACATTGTCAGGCTCCATCGCCAGGACTTTAAACACCAATTCGGCGGGCTTTCCAGCGAGTTGTTCGTTATTGGCGAAAGCCATCGCCTCGGCGTAAAGCAGCATAAGCTCTGGTTGGTCTCCTATTAACTTGTAAGCGTGCTCAAAAGCTTCAACGGCTTTAGGATATTGCTGCAAATACTTGTAGGATCGGCCTAACATTATCCAGCCTTGGGCATCATCGGGTTGTTTTTTCAGGCGCTCTGCCAGTGCTGTAACCATGACATTGATTTCGGCCAGTTCGGGCGTGGGTGCGGCAGCCGAAACGGTTAAGGCACCGATAATTACCCAGTGCCGCATAAAGTGACAGTGCCGCCAAAGGCAATGCCAAAACCAGCACAAACCCAATCCACCGGCCTTGTGACACGGACGTTTTTTACCGGATGCGCTATGTCCAGATCATCACTAAGCGCTGCTTCAAGCTCTGCAAACTGCTCATCGTATTGATCCTGGGATAAAGCGCCGGCCTGCAATTGCGCTCTAAGTTCAGCCAGCCGCTGCGCGGCAATGGTAATGTTGCGTTGGTCTTGATCGTCGGCCGGAACAGCGCGTTTGCGCCATAGCGGCGGCAGGATAATCAAAAAAGCGATCAGAATCAGCGCACTGACCAGCAGCCAAAATATCGTGATCAAGAGGCGTCACCCTTTTCCAATAAGCGGCGGATTTTCGCTTTTTTTTCCGGACTCAATTCAGCCGCAGCCGTCTTTTTGCGCCGGACAATTAAAAATACCGCCATCAAGCCAATCAATAAAAAAACCACCGGCGCCAGCCACAGTATGCCGGTCTTGGCCTTAAAAGGCGGATTATATAAAACAAAATCGCCATAACGCGCCGTCATAAAATCGGCAATCTCCTGTTTTGTTTGCCCTGTTGCAGCATTTCATAGACCTGTCTGCGCAAATCCTGCGCCAAATCGGCGTTGGAATCGGCAATGGTCTGATTTTGACAAACCAGGCAGCGCAATTCCGAAATCAGAGATTGATAAGACTGCTGTTGCTCGGCATTGGCAAACTGCCGGTATTCGACCGCAGCCGACGCGGCATTGGCCGTCATCAGCAAAAAAAGCAGCGTTAAAGTCTTCATGAAGGTTCTGCCTGTAATTGAGCAATCAGCGGAAGGAAGGTTTGCTGCACATCGTCAGCTGGTAACCGGCCCGGTGTGTTTGTAGCGAATTACGCCCTGTTTGTCGATGACAAAGGTTTCCGGCACACCGTATACGCCCCAGTCGATGCCGATGCGGCCGTCCTGATCCATAATGCTGACGTCATAGGGATTGCCCAATTGCGCCAGCCAGTTCTTTGCCGCCTCCGGCTCATCCTTATAATTCAGACCGATGATCACAACGGCTTTTTGCTGTGCCAACTGATTGAGTATCGGATGCTCGGACCGGCAAGAGGCGCACCAGGATGCCCAGACATTAAACAGCCAGACCTGGCCTTTTAAATCACTTTGGCTTAACAGTTTTGAAGGCTCGTCAAGTTTGGGTGCGGAAAATGCCGGGGCCGGTTTACCCAGCAAAGGCGACGGAATTTCACGCGGATTGAGATTTAAACCCAGCGCCAGAAACACCGCCAGAATAATAAATAAGACTAAGGGGATGATGTATTTCAGCATCAATGTGTTCCTGCCAATAACAAAGCCGGGCGAATCAATTCGCCCCTACAGTTGTGAAACGGGCAACTTGTTTTCACTGCTGATCTTGACCCTGTAGCGTCTGTCGCAAGCCGCGCATAGCCCGCCCAGCGCCATGAATACCGCACCCAGCCAAATCCAGCGAATGAAAGCCTTGTAATAAATTCTAAGGCTCCAGGCGCCCTGATCCCCCAGGGGTTCACCGATGGCCACGAATAAATCCCTGAATAGACCGGCATCAATGGCCGCTTCGGTCATGGGCATTGTTTGCACCTGATAAACCCGTTTTTGCGGTTCGAGTTTGGCGACCTGCTTGCCCTCGTGACTGACGGTAACAAACGCCTGTTCAGCGAGATAATTAGGCCCTTGGGTTTGCCTGACGCCGTGAAATTCAAAGCTATACCCGGACATATCCAGCGTATCGTTGGGCGCCATGCGCACGTCTTTTTCAATACTATAAACGCTGGTGTAGGTAATGCCGATCACAAATACGGCGATACCGAAATGCGCCAGGGTCATGCCGTAAAACCCGGCCGGCACTGTTTGCAGCCTGTGCCATGAGAATCCCTGCACGCCCATCCGGTCGACAAAAGCGGTGACCGTCATAGCGGCTGTCCACAACGCCAGCGTGGTGCCCAATACCGCGCCCCAGGAATAAAACGGCATCAGCAGTGGCATCAGCAAGCCGCCGCCCACGCAGCCTAAAATGAGCCATCGCAAGCGCAGGCCAATCAGCTCGATATTGTCTCTTTTCCAGCGAAGCAACATGCCCAGACCTACGACGATAGCCAGCGGAGCCATCAAGGGAATAAACACGGCATTAAAATACGGCGGGCCGACCGAAATCTTGCCCAGACCCAAGGCGTCAATAACCAAGGGATACAAGGTGCCCAGCAAAATACTGGCGGCGGTCACCACCAGCAGGACATTGTTCAGCAAAATTGCCGATTCCCTGGAAACCAGTTCGAAACTTGCACTGCTCTTAACGGTGGGCGCTCTGAGCGCATACAGCAACAAGGAACCGCCCACGACAACAGCCAGAAAAATCAGGATGAACAAACCTCGGGCCGGATCACTGGCAAAGGCATGCACCGATGTGAGTACGCCGGAACGCACCAGAAATGTCCCGAGCAGGCTCAAAGAAAAGGCAAAAATCGCCAGCAATACGGTCCAGGTCTTGAACACGCCGCGTTTTTCGGTCGCCGCCAGGGAATGAATCAGCGCCGTACCGACCAGCCAGGGCATAAACGAGGCATTTTCCACCGGATCCCAGAACCACCAGCCGCCCCAGCCCAGTTCGTAATAAGCCCACCAGCTGCCCAGGGCAATGCCCAGCGTTAGAAACATCCAGGCAATATTCGTCCAGGGTCTTGACCAGCGCGCCCAGGCCGCATCCAGACGCCCTTCCAGCAAGGCGGCAATGGCAAAAGCGAAGGCGACGGAAAAACCGACATAGCCCATATAAAGCATAGGCGGATGAATCGCCAGACCGGGATCCTGCAGCAAAGGGTTTAGGTCGCGCCCTTCCACAGGGGCAGGAAACAGGCGCTCAAAAGGGTTGGAGGTCAGCAATAAAAACAGAATAAAACCGATGGCGACCAGGCCCATGACGCCCAAAACCCGGGCCACAGTAGCATCGGGAATGGCACGGCTAAACAGCGCGACCAGCCCTGTCCAGCAGGCTAATACCAGCCCCCACAGCAACAATGAACCTTCATGGGCGCCCCAGACACCGGAAACCAGATACAACACGGGAAGTGCTGTATTCGAATTCTGAGCGACATAGGCGACGGAAAAATCATGGCTTAAAAAACTGGTAGTCAAACACCCATAGGACACCGCCATAAATAAAAACAGGCCAAATGCGGCCGGTCTGGCCACCGCAATCCAGCCGGTAATGCTGCGGGCAGCGCCGATAATGGGCAGGGTTCCTAAAACACAGAGCCATGCACAAGGCCAAAATCAGTGAAAAATGACCGAGTTCAGGAATCATTGCCCGGCCTGCGCTGGCATTGCTTGGGTCTTTAGACTACCCGCCACTTCCGGCGGCATATAGTTTTCATCATGTTTGGCCAACACTTCTTCCGCAATAAAAACGCCCTGCTGATTTAACCGGCCGTGCGCCACGATGCCCTGCCCTTCCCTGAACAAATCCGGCAAAATCCCGGTGTATTCAACGGTCACTTCCTTATTGAAGTCGGTTAACTTGAAGCGCACCATCAGTCCATCGTCTGGCCTGTGCACGGAGCCTTTAACGACCATGCCGCCCAGACGAAACAAGGCGTCTTCGGGCGCCTTGCCGTCCACCACATCCGTGGTGGAAAAGAAATACATCAAATTTTCATTGAATGACTTCAGTGCGAATGCGGCGGCACCAGCTGCGCCAATAACCATCAGCGCTATGAGCATCAAACGTTGTTTTCTGGCAGGCTTCATACTTCCTCAGCGTTTCTGGTTTGTCTGGATCGATGGTGCTTGCCAGCACCGGCAGATCGCGAAAGCTTTAAAGCCTGACGGCGTAAAAACTGTCTGCGTTGAACGACAGGAATAATGATATTGGCCACCAATACCAGCACGGTAATGCCATAAGCCGTCCAGACATAAAAGGCATAACCGCCCATGGCAAAAAATGCCTGCCAGTTCATCGATTTTCTCCAAATAAAACCATATTTTTGACCCACTGGGCATTGCGCTCGCGCAACAGAAGCTCAATGCGCGCCCGCTGCAACAAGGCAATCAGATAATAAAATTTAAACGACAACGCCATCAGTAACAAGGGAATCAGCATGCTGACATGAATGGACGGCTTGTCCATTTTGGAGACCGTAGGGCCCTGATGCAGGGTATTCCACCATTCCACCGAGTAATGAATGATCGGGATATTGACCACGCCGACCAGGGCTAAAATGGCCACCGCCCGGGAAGCCGTGCGCTTGTCGTCGATCGCGCCATACAGTCCGATAACGCCAAGATACAAAAACAGCAAGATTAGTTCCGATGTCAGGCGCGCATCCCAAACCCACCAGGTTCCCCACATGGGTTTTCCCCACAAGGAACCGGTCACCAAAGCAATAAAGGTAAAACCGGCTCCGACCGGCGCGCTGCTGATGGCCATAATCTCGGCCAGCTTGATGCGCCAGACCAGCCCTATGGCGCCTGCTGCCGCCATGACCACATAGATAAATAATGACATCCAGGCGCTGGGCACATGTATATAAATAATACGATAGCTGTCGCCCTGCTGATAATCGGGAGGCGCCAAATACCAGCCGCCATACAGTCCCGCCGCGGTCAGCAGCACAAAAATCAACACCAGCCAGGGCATTAAGCGCCCGCTAAAGACATAAAAATGCGGCGGAGAGGCCATGCGATGGAAGAATCTAGCGACCGGATCTGGAATTAAAAACATAGAAAATCAGGCGAAAGGTTCAAGACGAAAAAGCTGTAGGGACGAATTCGCCCCTACAGCCTGTTTTTAGGCTTTGCAGTAGGAAGGAATCCAACTGCTGCGTTCAATCACTTTTTAGCTAAATCCTTGTCATTCTCAAACAACTCTCCGCCATGGTGATGCGTAAATACCCAGTAATGTTCAAAGTTTACCTTTCGATCTTGTTCGGTAGCCGGTGGAAAAGACCGAACGGTATTTAGCTGAGCTCATAATGCCTTATTCCTGCTTGATATGATTTAAGGCGTCATTTTACGGGATATTATTAATCAATACTCATTTTTAATGCCGCTGCGGTTGGCAAAGGCGCCAATACCAAAGCCATCAATAAAATGGCAATGAGGATATTGATCTGCGCATCGACAGGCAAACCACTGCTGGCCATCTCTACCGCATTGCCGGCAAAAATCAGCACCGGAACATACAGAGGCAACACCAGCAACGATAAAATCATGCCGCCACGGCGCAGTCCTACCGTCAAGGCTACACCAATAGCGCCGATCAAACTTAGCACCGGCGTCCCCAGCAGCAGCGTCAATAGCAAAACAGATAAAGCATGATTTGGCAGTCCCAATAAAACCGCCAACAAGGGTGCGACAATCAGCAACGGCAAGCCGGTCACCAGCCAATGGGCAATAATTTTGCCCAAAACCAGCACCGAGGCAGGATGGGGACTTAACAGAATCTGTTCAAGGGAACCGTCCTCAAAATCTGACCGGAACAGACTGTCCAAAGAAAGCATGGCCGCCAATAATGCAGAAACCCAGATAATTCCCGGCGCAATAGCTTGTAAAAGATGCGGTCTGGCGCCAATACCCAGAGGGAACAGGGTGATGACGAGAATAAAAAACAGCAACGGATTAGCCACTTCAGAACGCCGGCGCAGCGCCAAAACCAGGTCGCGCCGAATAATGGCAAAGAAGGCTGTGGATAAAGACATCAGGATAAATGAATCCGCTGGACATCGACGCCGTGCAAGACTACATCATGATGCGATGTTAAAACAATCATGCCGCCGTTCGCGCAATGTTCACTCATTAACGATTCAAATAGGGCAATGCCCTGCTTATCCAGTGCCGTAAAAGGCTCATCCAGAATCCACAAGTCATTTTCCGTCACTAACAATCGGGCCAAAGACAAACGCCTTTTTTGTCCGGCCGACAAGGTCTGCACCAACATATCATCATAGCCCGCCAGATGCACCCGGGATAAGGCTTGTTGGATTGTGTACCGCCCGGGGAGGCTCAATGCCAGCGCCATCGTTAAATTTTCCAGCACCGTCAGCTCTTTTTTGATGCCGTCCAGGTGACCGACATAAGCCATCCGCGCGTAAAACTGACTGTCATTTACCGCTTCCCCGCACCAGCGAACCTGCCCCGCATCGGGCTGTCTGAAACCGCATAAGATGCGCAGCAATGATGTCTTGCCGCTGCCGTTTTTGCCTTCCAGCAATAAAACCTGACCAGGGCCGATCTCAAAAGCCAGCTCTTCGAACAACACACGCTCGTCGCGAATGCAACTTAAGCCCGTGCCTTGCAGAAAATGAGTTGATGTATTTTCCATGGCTTGAGGGGCTTACACGATAATCAATGCTGACACCACGGACAAAGTAAGCGTCATGGGCATCGTGCTGATTGCATAAGGTTATTTAATAGTGGCTAAGCGTTGGCGCACAACTTCATAGAGCAAGACACCGGTGGCAACCGACAGATTAAGACTTTCCACTTGCCCCAGCATGGGCAGCTTCACCAGCAAGTCGCATTCTTCCTTGGTCAGGCGCCGCATGCCTTTACCCTCGGCTCCGATCACAATGGCCAGCGGCACGGTAAAATCGGTCTGATAGGCCGTTTGCTTGGTTTCCCCGGCGGCGCCCATCACCCAGATGCCATGGTCTTTAAGCCAGCGCAAGGTTCTGGCGAGGTTGGTTACCTGATAAACCGGCACGGTTTCTGCCGCGCCGCTGGCAACCTTGCAAACAGTTGGCGTAATGCCCGTGGCATTATCCTTGGTAATAATAACGCCATGCACGCCGGTAGCATCGGCAGTGCGCAGACAGGCCCCGAGGTTATGCGGGTCCTGCACATTGTCCAGGACCAGAAATAAAGCCTTTTCGGTCAGTGACTCTACCGCCTGTTTCAGGTCGTTTTCTGATTGCGCTGCCGGCATGTCCACTTCGATAACTATGCCTTGATGGTTTTTGCCATCGGCAAATCGATCCAGTCTCTTCCGGTCAACTTTTTCTGGCTCTATGCCTAAATCCAATAAATCGTCAACCAGTTGAGTCAAGCGCTTGTCTTGCCGATGTGTATCAACCCAGGCCATATCGATTTTTTTCGGCGAATAATCCAGGGCCGCCTGCACTGCATGAATGCCGAACAACTTTGCTTTGCTCATTTTTTACGCCGCTTTTTCTTGGCTTTGCTGGCTGTGCCCTCTTTTTGCACCAGTTCAAAATCGATTTTCTTCTCATCCAGATCAACCCGCGCAACTTTGACTCTTACACTATCGCCCAAACGGAAATTAGTGCCGGTGCGCTCGCCTTTTAATTGGTGACTGGTCGGATCAAAATGAAAATAATCCTGCCCCAGATTACTGATATGCACTAAGCCTTCGACATATATCTCGGCCAGTTCAACAAAGAAACCGAATGAGGTGACCGCTGAAATAATGCCGGAAAACTCCTCGCCGACTTTATCGGTCATGTATTCACATTTGAGCCAGCTGACCACATCGCGCGTGGCATCGTCAGCGCGCCGCTCATTGGCAGAGCAATGCTCGCCCAGGCTCACCATATCGGGAATGCCGTAAAAAAAGCTTTCTGCTGATTTGCCTTGCAAGCAATGCCGTATAGCGCGATGCACCAGCAAATCCGGGTAACGGCGAATAGGCGAGGTAAAATGCGCATAGGCTTCCAGAGCCAAACCAAAATGGCCCTTTAATTCTGGGCTATAAACAGCCTGTGACATCGAACGTAGCAAAACGGTCTGGATCAAATGCGCATCAAGCCGGTCTTTGACTGACTCCATCAGATGCATATAATCCAGCGGTGTGGGCTTGAGGCCGCCGCCCAGTGACAGGCCCAGTTCTCCCAAAAAAGTTTTTAAATTAAGCAGTTTGTCGGCAACCGGTCCTTCGTGTATGCGCAACAGTTTGGGCATTTTCTTGGCATTTAAAAATTTTGCCGCTGCCATGTTAGCGGTGATCATAAATTCTTCGATCAGTTTGTGCGCATCATTACGCACGACCGGCACGATTCTTTCAATTTTGCGATTGGCCCCAAAAATAATGCGGGTTTCCTGGGTGTCGAAATCCATAGCTCCGCGTTGCTCCCGGCTAACGCGCATGACCTTATAAAGCGCGTACAACTCCTGCAGATCCGGCATCAAGGCTTGGTATTTCTTCGCTAATGCCTTCGCCTCGCCAGCTCCCGACTGGCTTGCAGCATACACACCATCCCTGGCGATATCCCCGTCCACCAGCATTTTTGCCACTTCCGTGTAAGTCAATCTGGCATGGGAGCGCATAACGCCTTCAAAAAAACGCGAGCGGCTGACCTTGCCTTGCTCGTCTATGAACAGCTCACAGACCATGCATAAACGATCGACATTGGGATTGAGCGAGCACAAACCGTTAGACAAGATTTCCGGCAGCATGGGTATGACCTGCTCTGGAAAATACACCGAGGTACTGCGTTTATGGGCTTCTTTGTCTAATGCGCTGTTTATTTGCACATAGTGCGAAACATCCGCGATGGCTACCAGCAACTTCCAGCCTTTTGGCGTTTTTTTGCAATAAACGGCATCGTCAAAATCACGCGCATCCTCGCCGTCAATGGTCACTAATGGCGTATCCCGCAAATCCACGCGTCCTTGTTTTGCCGATTCCGGCACCTCGCTGGTGAGCGGTTTAATTTCTTCCAGCAACTCATCCGGCCATTGGTGAGGCAGCTCATAGGAACGAATCGCCATTTCAATTTCCATACCCGGCGCCATGTGATCGCCCAGAATTTCGACCACGCGTCCTATAGGCTGACGAAGCTTGGTGGGTTGTTGGAGAATTTCGGCAATAACAATTTGACCAAGTTTGGCCTTACCCTCATCGCCTTGTTGAATCAAGACAGTTTGCGCGATATTTTTGTTGTCAGGCACCACATAGGTAAAACCGCCTTCCTTATATAAGCGCCCTACAATCTGCTGCGTATTGCGTTCAAGAATTTCAACAATGGCGCCTTCCCGGCGGCCTTTTCTATCTACCCCTGCAACACGCACCACGGCCCGGTCATTGTGCAGCACCTGATTCATTTCCCGGGGCGATAAAAACAGGTCATCGGAACCATCATCCGGCCTGATAAAACCGAATCCATCGGCATGCCCAATAATGCGGCCGGCAAATAAGTCCCGGCTATTGACCAGGCAATATTTCTGCGCACGATTGAATAACAACTGCCCATCCCTTTCCATGGCGCGCAAGCGGCGGCGCAGCGCCTCTAACTGATCTTCCGTTGTCAGCGTAAATGCTTCTGCAATTTCATTACGCAGCAAAGGCTTGCCGGCATGTTCAATGAGCTGAAGAATCAGCTCCCGGCTGGGAATGGGGTTTTCATACTTGGCAGCTTCACGCTGAGCGTATGGGTCTTTTGTTGAACTAAAATCAACGTCTTTTTTTGACTTCGATGTCATTTAAATAATGTACTTCAAGATGATGAAAGAAAGGCTTTGTATATATATGATACATCACTTAGCCGTTATTAGAGGACTGAAACAGAAAAAGTTTATGCCTTTCATGGAAGATTTTCTTCAAAAAATTTAACACTGCAGGTAGTTGACAAGCCATAGCCAGCCGGTATAATGCGCCCTCACTCCGCTGTTACAGCAATCCTCACGCCGAGGTGGTGAAATTGGTAGACACGCTAGCTTCAGGTGCTAGTTGGGGCAACCCAGTGAAGGTTCAAGTCCTTTCCTCGGCACCATCGTTTCCTAAGTAATTCAAAAAGTTAAACTCAATTCGCCCAAGTCGAAACGGGGTTTTCATTGTATTTCCTATAGACAACCGAGAGCCGCGCAGAACCCTTGCATGGGTTAAAAGCTCTGGCTTAATTGCCTACAGCATCGAGCAAGCGAAGCTGGACGGACTGTCCGGCGGCGGCTGAATCACTTCTGCAACAATCCCAACATAACAGCTATATGCGCCAGTTCGGCCAGCGTCGAGACATTCAGTTTGGCTCTGATCTGGGTACCGTAATTGGCAGCGGTTTTGTAGCCGAGACACAGTTCATCGGCAACTTTATGCACCGTCAGACCTTTGGCGAGCAGGCAAAAAACATCGAATTCCCTTGCCGTGAAGGCGTTAATAATCGCCTGGTAATCGATTGCCTCCGCTTGACCGGGGCGCTCTTTGACCAGACCTGCTTCAATAAACAGCTCCCCCCGCGCGACCTTTTCAATCGCTTCAGGCAGCATCGCCGGCGCGCTGTTTTTACTGATGTAACCGCTGGCGCCTGCGGCCATGGCGCGATCGATATAAACCATTTCGTCATGAACGCTGAACACCAATATTTTGGCCTGTTCATCGCGCTGACAAATCCTGCGTATGGTTTCCAGTCCGCCCAGGCCGGGCATGGACAAATCCATCACGATCACATCGGCTGAGTGTTCCTGCGCCAATTGAATGGCCTGTTCTCCGCGTTCGGCTTCGGCAATCACTTCGATAGATTCACTGGCAGCCAGCAGCATCCGGAACCCGGCCCGCACCACGGCATGATCATCGACCAGAATCACCTTGATTTTAGTGTTCATTGCACCGGTATTTCTGCGCTTAACAGCATGCCCTGCCCCGGCTGCGAGTGGATGCTCAGTTCGCCGCCCAGCGATTTGATGCGCTCCTGCATGCCTCGCAAGCCGAATCCGGAACACACACTGTTAATATTGCAGCCGACGCCATCATCATAGACTTTCAACAGTAACAGGCCGGGAGAGGCATCAACGGTAGTCAATACGATATTGACGTGCCGGGCCTGGGCGTGGCGGAGAATGTTGGTCAGACATTCCTGAATCACTCTGAATATCTGAATGCTGATTTTCGGATCCAGCGTATCGGCCGCATCTGAACATAGAATGTTCAGGGTCATCCGGGGATTACGTTCCGACCAGTGATGCACCATATCTTCCAGCGCGGCTTTTAAGCCGAGTTCGGTCAGTATCAAGGGGTGCAGCTGATGCATCATGGAACGCACAATACCCATCAAATGATCGCAAATGCCGACCATCGATCCGGTGATTTTCTTGACATCGGCTTTTTCGTGGGCCGCAGTGACCGCCATCACCTTGATGGCAGTCAACGATTGGCCGAGTTCGTCATGCAATTCCTGAGACAGCCGTTGCCGCTCTTCTTCCTGTATGTGCAGCGAATGTTGCGTCAACGCCCGGTTTTCCTGTTGGGTCGCATCGAGAACATCGGTCATATGATTAATGGCTTTGGCAATGCTGTCATATTCCAGCGTTGAAAAGGCCGGCAATTTTTGCCGGTACTGGCCGGTTTCGATAAGTTTGAGGTTGTCGACGATGGTGTTGATGGCTTTAAGCGTTTTGTTAAAAACCAGATGGACGGCCAGAAAGGTCAGCAGCGCGAGCAGACAGATCGAAACAAAAAAAGCGATGGTTTCCTGCCAGACTTCAGTGATTTCATCCAGAGGGTTGGCCTGGATAATCAATGTCATGGCTTTACCGTCAAAAGTGGTTATTTGATGCTCCGCTTCAGGATACTCGCTGACCACCAGATTGATGAACCATCGCGGCGGAGACTCCTGCGGCCCCATCTGCTGATTTTTCTGAGTGATGTCAAGCACTTGCCCTGAAGGTTGTTTCAGCTGAATATTCAAATGCCGGGTTTCTTTCAAAGCGCCCAGTCGATACAGCCAGTCGGATTCATTCATGACTGTAGAGGGTGCTTGGGCGAAACCGAGTGTTATCAGCTGTAACGCCATGTTAATGGAAGAGTCCACTTCCTTGCTAACGGCATTACGCGCCTGCCAAATGGCTATCGAACCGCCGAGTATCAATATACAGATGGAAAAAAACAGGATCCTGATGTTGATCTGGTAACGTAGGCTCATGTTGTTTGGGCGTTGGCTAAAGGCATCATTGTCTTCCTTGATTGCGAATTTGATCATAGGAAAATTTCCTTTTTGTAAAAGCACTCAGCTTGCCGGAAAGACCTAAACATGTCGAGTTATCATGCAACGCCGACATCGACTGGACGAAAGCTATCAAACGGCAGCCAAGCGAGAACGTGTTGCTGTTAATTCCTGCCTTTCGCAAAACGGCTGTTGCCACTTTTCAAAAAGGCAAGTTTCGAACTTTTGCCTGCACGCATCAGGGACTCTAGGCCTTTGACTTAAACCCCAAAGCCTATTGTATGCGCAAACTTTGAACAAAACGAACTGGCAGGCGATGGTCTGTGGATGTTTCCTGACCGGCAAACCCCACGTTTATACGCTATGCTGTGCACTCATGATCAAAAGCTTGTCAACAATCCGTTTCCCTGCCAAAGTCGCTAACCTACTACAAGGAGGTACAGATAACATGTCAATTCTTGAATCCATTATCCCCATCAATACCTATCGTTTTTATTTTGAGGTTGAGGGTCCCGTCACATTGCCACAATATCCGGGCTCGGCCTGGCGTGGCGCCTTCGGGCATGCGCTAAAAAAGACCGTCTGCGTCGTGCGCAACACGCCCTGTAACCAGTGCCTGCTGAAAAATGCCTGCGCCTACAGCGTCGTGTTTGAGACGCCTCCGCCAGCCAATGCCGAAAAAATGCGTAAATACACGGCGGCGCCGCATCCGTTTGTCTTGCAATTTCCTGTGACGGCCGCCAGCGCAGACTCGTTATACCCGCTGGATGTGATTTTGTTTGGTCATGGCCAGCGCTATCTTCCCTATATGGTGCATGCCCTGCACACAGCCGGTCGCGCCGGTATTGGCGGTCATCAACAGGTTTTTGGTCTGCAAACAATCGCCAGCATCGATGACCGGGGAACCGCCGAAACCATCTACAAAAATGGCGAACTCAAACCCTCCCTGCCCGCTGTATTGCCAGCGATTCCCGCCATGCCCAAACACATTAAGATTACTTTTCACACCCCGCTGCGTATCAAACAGGACAATAGAAATCTCGCCAGCCGGCAATTCAACTTTGGCGCATTTTTCGGCACGCTGCTCAGACGCATCTCCATGATCAGCTACTTCCATACGGACACCCCATTGGAAACCGATTTCGCCGCCCTGACCGCCCAGGCCAGAACCGTGCAATTCGCCTCGCAACAACTCAAATGGTACGACTGGACCCGCTATTCATCGCGGCAACAAACCGAAATGAACATGGGCGGCCTGATCGGCAGCGTAGAGCTGAACATGCAAGGTCTGGAGGAATTCTGGCCGTATCTCTGGCTGGGGCAATGGACTCATGTCGGCAAAGGCACCAGCATGGGCATGGGCGCCTATTCGATCAAGCCGGCAAGCTTGCCAAATGCCTGAAATTATTCAAAAGAGCCGAAACTTACAAAGTCGTGGGAGCGACGCCTACGTCGCGACTGACAGCTCAAGTCGCGACGTAGGCGTCGCTCCCACCCCACTGCACTGAATAACCGGCACGATCACGATGGATACAAAATCAATTCTACTCGCCGTCACCGGCCTCACCCCGCAAGTGGTTACCGAGACCCTGTATGCACTGCATCAGCAAGGCCAGACTTTGCCTGAGCAAATTCACATCCTTACCACTGCCGAAGGCTATCAGCGTGCCCGGCTAACCCTGATCAACGACGGCTGGCTGGCGCGGTTTTACCATGACTACCAACTGCCACCCGCCTGATTTTTCCGAACGCCATATCCATATCCTGCAGCACGCCAATGGCGAGCCTTTAGCCGACATCCGCACGCAAGCCGATAATCAGGCCATGGCCGATGGCATTACCGAATGGATCAGAACCCTGACCGCCGATCCCGGATACTTCGCTGCATGTCTCCATCGCCGGTGGCCGCAAAACCATGGGCTTTTATGCCGGTTACGCCCTGTCGCTGTATGGCCGTGCGCAAGACCGCCTCAGCCATGTGCTGGTCTCCGCCGACTACGAATCGCATCCGCAGTTTTACTATCCGACGCCCTATTCGCACGTCATCTACGGCAACGATCCGACCCGCAAACCCCTGGACACGCAAAATGCCGAAGTCATGCTGGCCGAGATCGCCTTTGTGCGCCTGCGTCACGGTCTGGATAACACCTTGCTGCAAGGCAAAAGCAGCTTCAGCCAATCGGTCGCCAAAGCCCAGCAAGCCCTGGGCCCTGTCCATTTAAGCCTTGATCTCAAGCAGCGCAGCATCGAAGCCCAGGATACCGTCATCAAGCTTATTCCTGCCGATCTGGCATTTTACAGCTGGCTGCTGAAACGCCAGCTGGCTGGACAAGCATCGCCCACCTGCCCCAACGATGGCGCACCGGAATACGGTTATGCCGAACAATACCTGCAAGAATACCGCTTGATCAATGGCGAAATGGGCGGCGCCGACCGCACCCACCAGACCCTGCAACACGGCATGAGCAAAACCTTTTTTGAACAGCGCAAATCACGCATTAACAAAACACTGCAACAAACATTGTCACATGCCGCTTCGGCTTATTTGATCAGTCCGGTGGGCAAACGCCCGAACACCCGCTATCGGATAATGCTGGATGCCGATCAGATTCAATATCAACAGGAGAATAAAGGATGACCAACAAGCCATTGCTCGAACAATCCAGTCGCATCGCGTTAGCGGCATTTCTACATGATCTGGGCAAGTTCGCTGAACGGGCAAAAATCCCGGTTACTCAGGAAACCTTGGATGCCAACAAACAGCTTTATTGCCCGCATCGTAAAAAATACACAGATGACAAAGGCTGGTTTAGCCATGTGCATGCCGCCTATACCGGCTTGGCGATGGACCTGATTGAAGACACCATGCCCGAATTGAAAGGCGCGGATTTTACCCCCTTCGGCTCGTGGAAAACCCAAGAGGCCGATGATTCGTTTATCAATGCCGCTGCCAAGCATCACAAACCGGAAACCTTTCTGCAATGGATTATCGCCACTGCGGATCGGGTGGCATCGGGTTTTGATCGGGAAGAATTTGAGAAATACAACGAGGCAGACGAAGGCACCTCCACAGGCAAAAACCATTACACTGCCCGGCAGTTGCCATTATTTGAACAAATCCGTCTGGATAGCGAAAGAAAAGCAAACAATACGCTTACCGTTATCCGCTCAAACCCTTATCCCCAACCAGCATCTTTCCCGTCAAAGCCAATCAATGCGAAGGCAAAGACGATAAAGCCGCGCAAAAAGAATACAACGAGTTATGGCAAGGCTTTACCGATGCTTTAAAGCTTATGCCAAAATCACACCGCAACAACTGGTCGTTATGGCTGGATCATTTTGAAACGGTGTGGGGCGTTTATACCCAGGCGATACCGTCAGCCACTGCATTTAATATCCGCCCGGATGTATCGCTGTACGACCATTCCCGAGTTGCGGCGGCCTTGGCAACGGCATTATGGCGTTATCACCATGAACGCGGCGAAACTGGCGAAGCTACCGCCAAAGAACTAAAAGCCCAGCAACAAAGCTGGGAAGATAAAAAGTTCTTGCTGATCCAAGGCGACTTTTTCGGCATTCAGGATTTCATCTTTGCCAGCGGCGGCGACACCAACAAACGCGCGGCCAAATTACTGCGCGGTCGCTCGTTTTATGTGTCGCTGCTCAGCGAATGTGCGGCATTAAAAGTGCTGGATGCCCTGGATTTGCCATCTACCAGCCAGGTCATCAATGCTGCTGGCAAATTCATGATTGTTGCGCCCAATACCCCCGCAACCCTCAAAAAGTTGCAACAGGTGCAACAGGAACTGAATAGCTGGTTTTTGCAGCACAGCTGGGGACAAGCCGGAGTGGGCTTGGCCTGGACAGAAGCGTCCTGCAATGATTTTCGCCGCCACCATGGTAATCGCGACGAGGGCGTCGCTCCCACCGATATTGATCCCGCCGTGGGAGCGACGCCCTCGTCGCGACTAAAAACAGCCAGCCCCTACCAAAAGCTCATCAAGAAACTATTTGAACAATTGGAGATTATTAAAAACCAACGCTTAAACCTGTGCGGAAATTCAGCAGCACCGATTGTTTTCGAACGAGTTTCTTGATAGCTTTGATAATGAAAAAGGGGTTTGCAAAATCGACGGACGCTCCCCAGCAAAGTTGACCGATAAGGATGGCATCGACATGAGCAAACTTGCCCTTGACCAAATAACACCGGCACCTGGTTGGCAAACTCAGAACGGGAACGCATCCTGATCACCCGTCAATCGCTGGGCATGGATACCGCTTTAAAAATCCAATTTTTGGTTACCACATTAGCTTTGCCGAAAATCGGAAGATAGAACAAGGCAAATTCGGTGCGGATGCCAAAAACGGCAATTTGCTCAGAGCCTGGGACTTTTCTTTGCCCAAATCGGCTGACAAAGCGCTATGGAACGGTTATGCCCGACGAACTATCAACGCTTATGTGCCAAAATTTGATAACAAAGCCCAGGCCGAAGCCGCATTAGGTAAATATTCTGGTGAAGATAAGCTGGACATAGGCGAAGCGAAGACCCTCAATCATATTGCCTGTGAAGACCAAAGCTTGCAGGAAAATCATCAATGGCTAGGCATCAGCGCCCTGTCCACCTTGAAAGGCGATGTTGACAATCTCGGCATGATCTTTCAATCCGGTTTGGGCAACGATGTCAGCTTCAGCAAAACCGCTGCGTTATCCCGGCAAATCAACGCTTTTTTTACCGTTTATCTGCCTTGGCTGTGTAAAACCGAATATCCCAACACCTACACCGTGTTTGCTGGAGGCGATGATTTCTTCTTGATCGGCCCGTGGCTCTCGCAAATCAAACTGGCCGACAAAATGCGGCAAGCTTTTCAAGATTATGTAGCCGGGAATCCTGAAGTACACTTTTCCGCAGGTATCAGCACCACCAAGCCCGGTTTGCCGATCAATCAATTGGGCGAGATGGCGGAAACCGCGCTAGAACAGGCCAAAGCCCATAACCCACAAGCAACGGCGAAGCCGGTAGGAGCGACGCCCACGTCGCGACTAACTCGCTTGCCCAAAAACGCCGTAAGCTGCTTTAACCAGCAAATGTTCTGGGAAGAATTTAGCCAACTCACTAGCAACCGGCTCACCCGCTTACAGGAACTGAGCCAGGACAACAGCCTAAGCACCGGTTACGTCTATGGCCTGCTCAACCTGATCGACATGGCGGAAAAGGTCAATGAAAAACCCGAAAACGCCATCTGGCACAGCTATTTTGCCTATCGCACCGTGCGCATGCTGGAGCGCAACAAGCAACTCGACAAAGAACAACGTAAACGGCGGCAAGCAGAACTCGCCGAAGAAATTGCCGATGCCGGTATTATCCGGCATGGTGGGAATTACCGTGTGGCGCTGTTTTGCCATTTGTACCAGCAACGCTAGTCGCGACGTGGGCGTCCTCCCACATCAGCGAGCCCAATTGTGGGAGCAACATTTGTGGACGCGCTTCGTCGCGATTTAAAACAACTACTAACAACAGGAAAAACAACATGAACATCAAACTCAGCAAAACCGGAGACAAACTTGACCCGGAATTATTTAACACCGTTGCCCAACAAGTCGCTCAACGTATCGCAGGCGATGATCCCAGAAAAACGGATAACAAACCCACCCAATTAAGAAAGTTTTATGACGAAATTGTTCTGTGGGATAACAAAGTGCTAATGCATCCTGAAAAATTCGACGAATACCTGCCATTTATACGCATGCTCAACGCTAAAGCTGCCTATGCAAAAGGTCGAAAACTGGTAGATGATAATTTTGTCAGGCTACTTAATAACGGTTTGCAGCAAGTTATTAACCCTGAAACCTTGCACACCTTCAAATTGTTCATGGAAGCCTTCATGGGCTTTTACAAACAAGAACGCCCTAACTGACAGGAAGCAAAATCATGAAATTAACTCACATTCAAAAAATCACTGGCCAAATCGAATTGCTCAGTGGCTTGCATATCGGCAGCGGCAACACTGAAATTCATATCGGCGGCACCGATAATCCTGTAATTACTAACCCGATCACCCAACAACCTTATATTCCCGGCTCCAGCATCAAAGGCAAAATGCGCAGTTTGCTGGAATGGCAATTAGGCGTTGTCGGACAAACTGATGGTCAACCCTTAAGTTTTAAGCACCTTAAAAAAATTGGATAACAAGGTACTGGAAAAAGCGAAATCGCTTGATAAAACTGTTCGGCGGCGCGCCCGATGGCGATATCGCTCAAGATTTGCTAGCCGAAATCGGTCCCAGCCGACTGGCATTCTGGGATTGCTCGCTTGATCCGGAATGGGTTAAAAAGATGGATAAGAAAAACCTGCTGCTCACCGAAGTCAAAATGGAAAACACCATTGACCGCATCAAAGGCACTGCCGAGCATCCACGCAACACCGAGCGGGTTCCGGCGACAGCCAGGTTTGATTTTAATCTGACTATCCGCGTCCACGATAACGAAGATCTGACCGACACCATCCTGGTTGGGCTGAAATTACTGGAACTGACGGGCCTGGGTGGTTCCGGTTCGCGCGGCTACGGTAAAATCAAATTTCTTGGTTTACAACTGGAAGGTCAAGACATTCAAAGCAAACTGGATCAACTCAACCTAAAAGAGGCCGCCTAATGCAACCGATACGTCAAATTTATCAAGATGCGCCCGATAGCATTACTATTCCGGAGTCGCTTCGCCACCAACCGGTAGAGATCATTATCTGGCCATTGGCCGAGCAACCGGGAGCCAACAGAAACAACCGACGCCAACGGTTGGCCCATCGGTTTTTTTGAGCAAACTTTCGGTTCCATCCCCGATTTGCCAGATCGCGAATGGCAGGGCGATTATGAAGAACGGGAGCCATTAGCGTGAGATATTTACTGGACACCAATGTGTGCATTCGTTATCTACAAGGACGTTTGCCTGCTATCCGTGATGCCATTCACAACCACGAGCCACAGTCTATGGTGATTTGCGCTGTCGTGAGAGCCGAATTGTATTATGGTGCCATGAAAAGTGACTATCCCACAGCAACGTTAGCGAAGCAACGGCACTTTCTCGATCGATTTCCCAGCATGCCTTTTGGTGATGAAGCCGCCCTCATCTTCGGCCAAATCCGCGCCAATCTGCAACGTCAAGGCCTGCCCATTGGTCCCTATGATGTGCAAATTGCCGCCATTGCGCTTGCCAACGATTTGACTTTGGTCACCCACAACACCCGTGAATTCAGCCGCATTCAGGGTTTACGCTTAGTTGACTGGGAGATTTAAATGGACTCGTACCAAATCACATTAAGCCTGCAATCCGCCTTTGCCACGCCGCTGAAAGGCGACACCCTGTTCGGGCAACTGTGCTGGGCAATTCGTAATCGCCTGGGCGAAGAACGCCTTGAATCAATGCCTGGAAGGCTATACCAACGGTCAACCGCCGTTTGCCGTAGTTTCCGATGCCTTTCCAGAAGGTTATCTGCCATTGCCGAAATTACCGGGTTGTTTTTATCAACTCCCGGAAGGCGAAGACCGCAAAGCCGTTAAAAAGCGTGCCTGGTTGCCGGAATCCGAACTGCACAAACCGCTAACCGAATGGTTGCAGTATGCTCGCGCTAGTCGCGACGTGGGCGTCGCTCCCACGAAACCTCTCCCACTAACACCTCTCCGACAGATATGCCGCAACCGTGGGAGCGACGCCCTCGTCGCGACCAACCACATCAAACCTCAGCGAAAAACACCCGCAACCCCACAACACCATCAATCGCCAAACCAACACCACTGGCGAGAACGGCTTTGCGCCTTACAGTGTTGAACAGGAATGGTTTATCCCCGGCTTGCGCTGGACAATCTATGTACTACTGGATACCAACCGATTAAGCCCAGAAGACTGTCAACAGTGCCTGACCGACATTGGCGATTTCGGCTTTGGTAAAGATGCCAGCATCGGCATGGGCAAATTTAAAATCGAAGACTTCCAGCAACATCCCTTACCTGCACAAAACAATGCCAACGCCTGCTTAACCCTCGCCCCATGCGCACCGCAAGGCTTGGGCTTCGACAGCCAGCACAGCTATTACCAACTGTTTACCCGTTTCGGCCGGCATGGAGATGTAGCCGTCCACCAGGAAGGCAAGCCCTTTAAGAATCCGATTCTATTGGCGCAAACCGCCGCGGTTTTTTATACGACGCCCCCAAAAACCGGTTTTATTGGCCAAGGCATTGGCGGCAATGGCGAACTATCCAAAACACTCAAGGCCACCGTACACCAGGGCTATGCGCCGGTAATCGGCGTAAACCTGACCGCAACAGGTGGGAGCGATGCCCTCATCGCGACAAACGACAACCAGCCATTTCTAATCGCGACGTAGGCGTCGCTCCCACAAAAGCGGGCACAAGATGAGCAATTTCTTACAAAACTACACGCTTAAATACACACCATTGTCGCCCTTGCACATAGGCGCCGATGAAAGCTATGAGCCGGGCAACTATGTGATTGATGAGGAAACCGGTGCCTTATACAGCTTCGACAGCCAAGCCGCATTGGCAGGTTTGAGCGACCGCGATAAACAACAATTACTGGCTATCGTCAATGGCAAGCCGGACGACAGTATGCTGACCAAGGTGCAGGCGTTTTTCCATAATCACCGGGAAAAATTGCTGGCCTTTGCCATGCCGCCCGTTCCTACTGCCAGTGGCGTCAAATCGCTGTATGAAAAACGCATTGGCAAGACCGCCCAGCAGGAAGGCCATGGCAGAAGGGTGATCAATAAACTGGAAATCGAACGCACCTTTTACAATCCGCTTGACGGTAAGCCCTTGCTACCCGGCAGTAGTGTCAAAGGCGCTATTCGCACGGCATTATTGGATGGAATTAATCATGAAAAGTCTTTGATTGATCGTAATGAACGCAACCAACAACTCCAGCAGCGTTTGTTCGAGGGTAAATTTCATACCGACCCCATGCGCCTGGTATCTATCGCTGATGCCGGCTGGCAAGGCAATGCTGACAACCCCGCTTGCCAGGTACAGTTTGCCGTCAACCGTAAACGCAAGCCCGTCATCAAAAACGGACAGTTAGTGCAATCGCAAGCCGAGGCCAGCAATCTCTATCAATTACTGGAATGCATAGCGCCACATCATTACCAAGGCTTTACTGGCAGTATAACCCTGCACAATACCCAATCGCTTGGGTCAAATAACCCTAAACTGCCCAAACAGCAGTTTCACTGGACTGCTAAAGCCATAGCTCAAGCCTGTAATGCATTTTACATGGGTTTATTTTGGCAAGAGTTAAATGCCATGAAAGAGCGCAATTACCTTAAAACAGATTGGATAAAACAAATGGAACAACTGCTGGGAAGCGGTTTGTTGAAACGCTTAGATGATGGCGATGCGTTTTTGCTTAGGGTTGGCCGTCACAGTGGTGCCGAGGCCTTGACGCTCAATGGTGTGCGCAGTATCAAGATTATGCAAGGCCGTGGCGAGCGGCCAAAATGGGAAAAACAACCCCTTACCTGGTGGCTGGCAGCTGATGATATAAGTAACAAACAATCACTATTACCTTTTGGCTGGCTGTTGGTGGAAATCGACCCTAAGTCGCCTGACATCCAACTCCAGCAATGGCTGGAAAATGGCAACAGTAATTTTACCGCCTGGATGCAACAGCAGCTAAGCAAACAAAACGCCCTTAAACAACAAGCCGAATTACGGCAACAGCAAGAGCTAGAAAAAAGGGAGGCGGAACTGCAAATAGTCGAAGAAATCCGCTTAAAACAAGAAGCAGAACAACAACGCCTGGCCAGTCTTAGCCCCATTGACCAGGAAATTGAAGCCTTCCTCAAACCGATTCAAGTACAGGAACACGATACCCGTTTGTTGCAAGAGCTGGAAAATGGCAAGTGGCAAGGTGCCGATGCCAAAGCCGTTGCGCAAAAAGTTAAAGCCTTAATGGAGCAAGCCGGTAAATGGCTGCCTGATTTTGCTGGCACAAATGACAAAAAACTTAAACTGAAAGAACGCAGCCAAAAAGTGCTGAAATATCTGCAAGAATAACTATGACCACCTACTTCATCACCCGCCATCCCGGGGCTATTGCCTGGGCGCAACTGCAAGGTATTACCGTTGACCGCCAGCTTGGCCATCTGGACATTAACGACTAGGTCGGCGACACAGTCATAGGCCTGAGCGGGACGGAGTTTGCAACTCCGTCCCTAATGTTTCAAAACATGTCAAACCGTGCCGATAGCGTGGGCGTTGCATGAATATTACGGACGGGTTCACAAAACCCGTCCGGCTCGGAGTTATCAGCTAAATAAGCTCATTGCGTACAATAATAAGTACAACTAGAATGTTAAAACCTCGTCCACAGAGAGATAACAACCATGGATACCATCAACTATTCGACATTCCGTAGCAACCTCGCCAGCGTCCTCGACAAAGTCAACGACGATCATGTGCCGGTATTGGTTACCCGGCAAAACGGTAAGCCGGCGGTAATTCTTTCGTTAGAAGATTACAAATCCTTCGAGGAAACCGCTTATCTAATGGCTAGCCCGAATAATGCACTGCGCCTGAATCAAGCCATTGCCGAGGTCGAAGCCGGTCAAGTCATCCAGCATGAGATGCTTGAAGAATGATTCTGGCCTGGGCAGAACACGCTTGGGATGATTATCTGTACTGGCAGACAACAGACAGGAAAACCTTAAAACGCATCAACACGCTGATCCAGGCTATTAAACGCCATCCTTTTTCAGGCATGGGTGATCCGGAACCCTTAAAACACAACTGGTCCGGTTATTGGTCTCGACGTATCGATCGTGAACATCGCTTGGTTTACAAAACGGGTGCAACGGTTATCACAATTGTTCAGTGCCGGTACCATTATTAATGCCTGGTTATGCAATGTATTTTAAAGAGCTGATCGTGGGAGCGATGCCTACATCGCGACTAGCGCCAAGCCAAGCTTTAGTCGCGACGTAGGCGTCGCTCCCACATCCTAACTGTGATTCGACCCCGACTCCTAACCTGATCTAACTGGACTGGCCCGCACCCCAGATTGTACCACTTGTTTGACAAGTAGGACGCACGGTAAAGAGACCCTTTGAGGATCATCCAGTCCGCCGCCCCAACTTCTCCCTTACTTTTATCTTAACTCATAACGGGAGATTTTTTATGGACGGACTTACCCCTTTACATAAACGGGTCGCCGGAATTGACGTACATCGTATGCTGCATGTTGTGACCGTGCTCATTGAAGGTGATGACGGAACGATCATCAAACATCAGCGCGAATTCGGCGGTTTTAAACGGGACATGAAAGCGATGGCATTTTGGTTGCTGGAGCTTCAGGTTTCATTGGTTGTCATGGAGAGCACCGGTATTTATTGGAAAAGCGCCCATGCCCACATCGAGCGGGCAGGCATTTTAGCCATGGTCGTCAATGCGCACTTCATCAAATATGTGCCAGGCCGAAAGACCGATATGGGCGATTCAGAATGGCTGGCAGTACTCGCCCGTTTTGGCTTGGTGCGCGGCAGCTTCATACCGCCCAAAGATTTGCGTGAATTGCGCTTGATTTCACGTTATCGCCGCAAGCTCTCACAAATGTTGTCGAGCGAAACCAACCGCATGCACAAGATACTGGATGATGGCGGCATAAAATTAGGCGCGGTTGTGTCTGATATTAAGGGCGTATCAGCCCGAGCCATGGTGTCCGGATTGGTCGCGGGCAAGCCGATAAGCGAATTGCTCGGCATGGCGCGAGGCAGTCTGAAAAACAAACGAGAAGACCTTGCCGCGTCGCTGGAGGGTGATCTGTCGCCCCGCCACCTTTTTGTTCTGACTGAGTTACACGAAAGCGTCACTATGCTTGAGCAAAAACTTGCCCGGCTTGATGCGTACCTGATTGAGGCCATGCGGCCTTACCAATGGGCCTTTGAACTTTTGCAAACCATACCGCGCATTGATGATACATCCAGTGCCATGATCCTCATTGAGATCGGCGAAATTGTTAACGGAACCACCATGGCCAACATACTAATCTGCACCGTCGGCGGCAGCCATCAGCCGATTGTCAGCGCCATCAAAGAACAGCGCCCCGACTATGTGATGTTTATCTGTACCGATAAAGATCCGGCCACCGGGCGGCCGGGTTCCATCAGCCAAATCAAAGGCATTGGCAACTGCATCAAGGCCGAGCAAAAAGATGATAAGCCCACCCTGCCTAACATACCCACGCAAACCGGCTTAACAGCCGGACAATACGAAGTGCGCTCTACCTTATCCGACGACCTTGACCGGATTTACCTCGATTGCAGCAACGCCATTGATTCGGCACTTGAGCGCTTCCCAAACGCCAGCATCATTGCCGATTACACCGGCGGCACCAAATCCATGAGTGCAGGCCTGGTCATGGCGGCCCTGGAATATCCCAACATAGAATTGCAACTGGTCACCGGCAGCCGGGGCGACCTGATCAAAGTCCATGACGGCTCACAATACGCCGCCTGCGCCAATATCGAGCAAGTCCGCTTCGAACGCCTGCTGGCACCGTACCGTCATGCCTGGACGCGCTTTGCCTACAGCGAAGCCGAAGCCGGATTAAGCCTGATGAGCGCGCCCCGCAACAGCGTGAGCCGCGGGCAATTTAGCAAATTCAGGGATTTAAGCCGCGCCTTTGCCGAATGGGACAACTTCAATCATCCTGTAGCGCTCAACATCATTCAGCCTTACGCGCCCAACTTGCCGCCAGAATTAAAAATCCATCTTAATGTCATCATGCGCCTGAACGATCAAAATCCTGCCAAGCGCGAGGCGGCACAGCTATTTGACTTATACCTCAACGCCCAGCGCCGCGCCGCCCAAGGCCGCTATGACGATGCCATTGCCCGCATGTACCGGTTAATTGAATGGACCGCGCAATGGCTGCTAAAAAGCCAATGCGGCATTGATACCGCCAACATCGATGAAGCTGCCATTCCCACAGGCATCACGCTTACTCAAAACAGAGACGGACAATGGCAAGCCGGATTATTTGCAGCCTGGCAACTGGTCAAGCACAAAACCACAGGCGAAGCAGCCCGATTTATTCAAAACGAAGAAAATAACCTGCTCAACCATCTTAAAATCCGTAACAGCTCCATCCTGGCGCATGGTTTTGAGCCGGTTAAAGCTGGCGATTGGCAAGTCATTCAGCCCTGGCTGGAGCAGCACTTTATACCCATGCTGTTAGCCGAAGCGGCGCATGTGGGGATAAAAGAAATGCCGCCTCAACTGCCCTCAATCTATAAATTAAGGTGAGTCCGATGGCATTGGCTAGTCGCGACGTGGGCGTCGCTCCCACCGTAGCAGCAACTCTTGTGTCAGCAACGCCCGTGGCAGCGAAGCCCGTGGGAGCGAGCCCGTGGGAGCGACGCCTACGTCGCGACCCCCCAAAAAACCCAACCCCCACAGCAAAGACCTGCGCAAAGGCCGTCATTCAGAGCCCAATCGCATTTATTTAATCACCACCGTCACCGAAAACCGCGAACCCGTTTTCAAAGATTTTAATGCGGCCAGAATCCTCATTAACACACTCAAAACAGAACAAAAATTAGCAAGAGCCAACACCTTGGCCTTCGTCATCATGCCCGATCACCTGCACTGGCTGATGCAATTAACCCGCTCAACAGAATTGGCCAAAATACTGCAAAGTGTTAAAACCCTATCGGCCAAACAGTTTGGCCGGCCCATATGGCAATCCGGTTTTCATGACCATGCCTTACGCAAAGAAGAAGATGTAAAGGCCATTGCCCGCTACATCATCGCCAATCCACTGCGCGCCGGCTTGGTTGAGCGGATTGGCGATTACCCGCACTGGGATGCGCTATGGCTGTAAGAGCTTGTAAGAGAAGTGGAATCGAAAGCCGTGGGAGCGACGCCTGTGGGAGCGCCTGTGGGAGCGACGCCCACGTCGCGACTAGCGATGCCCGCAAGGTTACTCCTAGTCGCGATGTAGGCGTCGCTCCCACCAGGCTAAACTTCCTTACAGAGAAATCACCATGACCATCACCACTCACCTGATCCTGGTATCCGCCCAGCCGATACCCAATTTAACGCCCATCCTCGACGACAGCCTGCACCCTAAAAAAGTCATCATGCTGGTCAGCCGCGACATGCAGGAACGCAGCATAGCCCTGGAAAATATCTGCAAACCGCGCGGCATCAGCGTCGAGCGCTGTCAGCTCGACAATCCCTGGGATGCCGATCGCATCAGGGAGCAAGTGGAGGACTTGCTGCTCACCCGCTATCCGGACGGCGGCATTGCCCTCAATGCCACCGGCGGCACCAAACTGATGAGCATTGCCGCCTACGAGGCCTTTCGCAGTTGTGGGCTGCCGGTTTTTTACGTCCATCCCGAACACGATCGCCTGATCTGGCTCTCGCCCAAACTGCCGGACGTGGATTTGTCCGACCGCTTAAAGCTTGAAGACTACCTGATGGCTTATGGCAGCCCGGTAGACAAACTCGATCGCAGCGGCGTCAAACAGCCCATTCGGGAATTAACCCAACAGCTTTTATCAGACTTTAATCGCTATGCCGACGAACTGGGCACGCTCAATTATCTGGCACAAAAAGCCGATAACCCCCGATTAACCATTGAAATTGAAGCCGGACCACGTACTAATCCAGATTTATGGAAATTGTTGGAGTTGTTTGAAGATAAGGGACTGTGCACAATCAATGGCCACAGCCTGCGTTTTGCCGATGAAAGCGCCCGCTTTACCGCCAACGGCGGCTGGCTGGAAATGCATACCTACGCCCTGTGCCTTAACTTGAAAAAAACCCTCGACCTGCAGGATCTCGCCTGCAATATTAACCTCAAACGGCAGCCGGCCGGGCAGCACGCGGTGGTCAAAAACGAAATTGACATCGGCCTGATCAAAGCCAACCGCCTGCATCTGCTAGAATGTAAAACCAGGCAATTTAAGGAAGACAAAGACGCGGATGTATTGTATAAACTGGACAGCCTCCGCGACTTGATGGGAGGCCTGCAAGGCCGGGCCATGCTGATTAGTTTTAATCAACTTGATAAAGCCAGCCGGGCCCGGGCTAAAGAGCTTAAAATTGAACTGTGTTGCCATACCAGACTGCGTGATTTGCAGCAACATTTACAAAACTGGCTGACCCATGAGAGATAACTTTTTAAAAATGCAAAATCCTGTCAACCACCCCTATAACCTACTGAAAACCAGGAGAAATAAATGCCGAGCACTATAAATCAGAGACCTTATTAAGAAGGGATTAAGACAAATTTTGTCACTATGTATGCAGATTAGATACTATAAATCAGAGACCTTATTAAGAAGGGATTAAGACTAGCTTTAATTGTTCATGCATTAAGCTCATAGACCTATAAATCAGAGACCTTATTAAGAAGGGATTAAGACAAATTCTTGACTGTCATTTGAGATTACATGCATTTATCGCTATAAATCAGAGACCTTATTAAGAAGGGATTAAGACGCATTGTTTACGGCTATACAATATCTGCATTAATGCATCTCTATAAATCAGAGACCTTATTAAGAAGGGATTAAGACATAGTTTATCATGTGTGTTTTTCATTCGCTTAGATGCTATAAATCAGAGACCTTATTAAGAAGGGATTAAGACTTACGCTGCACAATTCACAGTGCTTTACTGTAAACCTATAAATCAGAGACCTTATTAAGAAGGGATTAAGACTTTAGTGTTATGGCATGATCATTGACTTAATGCAGATCTATAAATCAGAGACCTTATTAAGAAGGGATTAAGACGTAGTAACAGCTTTAGATTACTTCATTAACATGATCTCTATAAATCAGAGACCTTATTAAGAAGGGATTAAGACCTGGATTTTTTCAGCTCTTCCAAAGCTCTTAACAGCCTATAAATCAGAGACCTTATTACTCCCTTCTTACCCTAAAACCGTTTAACTTTAGAGCGCCCTATAAAGTCGATTAGCCTGCGCATTTGCAAATCGGTCATGGGCGAACTACGTGCCAGTTGAGTTTGAATGCGCTCAGCCTTTTCGCGCACGGTTATTGTACAGGGCACATGATATAAACCGTTTCGCCGTACTTCGTGAATCACATACTCAGCCGGATTGAGCTGAGGCGAATAACTGGGCGTATGCCAAAAGCTCAGGCTAAACTCTGGCAGGACCACCTGCCGGCCGATTTCGGCAAGTAACTCATGTACGCCGGTTTCCATTCGCTTGCCGTGAATTCTGGCATTATCCAGCAAAAAGGTTAACTGCTTGAAGCCTTTTTGCAGGTACAGCAACACGTTGAGTACGACGATCATGACGACTTCTTCAGTGGTACTTTTACGTTAAAGTCAACACGCGTGGTTCCGCGTTGTACATCAACGGTCAGGAAGCCGTTCAGTTTTTGCCGGTGCCGCTCATCACTCGCTATCTTGGGCTTGGTATTTTTCTGAGCCCAGGCGTAATGTGTGTACGGCACACTCTGCACCGCAAATTCATCGAGGGCAATCAAGGCAGTATCTTCACTGAGTTGTGCCGTTTTTTTTAAAGTCGGCGATAAATTCAGCCTGTGCCCGGGCATTGGCAGGGCCATAGTCGCGGTGCACTTTTTGTAACGACAGGCCCCATTGGGCGAACAATTGATACAGCCGAGCGTTGCTTACTTGGATGTGCCATTTTTGCTCAATCACTGCGCGCATGCGGCCTGCCGTCCATTGATAGCTGTCGATACCATAATCAGCCGGGGTTTTATGCAGCAGCATAAATCGCACGATACGTTGGCGCTGTGCAGACAAGCGCTGCTCCCGCTGCACCGGCGCGCGCTCAAGCAATTTAGCAAAGCCGCCGTGTAAATAGCTGTCGAGCCAATACACCAGGGTCTGCCGACGAACTTGGTGTTCGCGACACACTTCGGACAGATTCTGCCCATCCCAAATGGCTTTCAGTGCCAAAAGCCGTCTCCGCTGCCAATGCTTTTGATGGCCGTAATACTGCTTCTGCCAAGCTTCCTGATCGTGAGGCGCCAGGCGCTGAAGGCGTAGTCTGCGAATCATGCCTCCTCCTTAAAGTTGATATTTCAGCAACTTAAAGATACACGTTTTTTGGATCAGTTGGGAGTAAGAAGGGATTAAGACTGACGGCGATTGATTGATGATGATACTGTTTATACCTATAAATCAGAGACCTTATTACAAGTATCCCTTCTTACCCTAAAACCGTTTAACTTTAGAGCGCCCTATAAAGTCGATTAGCCTGCGCATTTGCCAATCGGTCATGGGCGAACTACGTGCCAGTTGAGTTTGAATGCGCTCAGCCTTTTCGCGCACGGTTATTGTACAGGGCACATGATATAAACCGTTTCGCCGTACTTCGTGAATCACATACTCAGCCGGATTGAGCCGAGGCGAATAACTGGGCGTATGCCAAAAGCTCAGGCTAAACTCTGGCAGGACCACCTGCCGGCCGATTTCGGCAAGTAACTCATGTACGCCGGTTTCCATTCGCTTGCCGTGAATTCTGGCGTTATCCAACAAAAAGGTTAACTGCTTGAAGCCTTTTTGCAGGTACAGCAACACGTTGAGGACGACGATCATGACGGCTTCTTCAGTGGTACTTTTAGCTGTTAAAGTCAACACGCGTGGTTCCGCGTTGTACATCAACGGTCAGGAAGCCGTTCAGTTTTTGCCGGTGCCGCTCATCACTCGTTATCTTGGGCTTGGTGTTTTTCTGAGCCCACGCGTAATGTGTGTACGGCACACTCTGCACCGCAAATTCATCGAGGGCAATCAAGGCAGTATCTTCACTGATTTGTGCCGTTTTTTTTAAAGTCGGCGATAAATTCAGCCTGTGCGCGGGCATTGGCAGGACCATAGTCGCGGTGCACTTTTTGTAACGACAGGCCCCATTGGGCGAACAATTGATACAACCGAGCGTTGCTTACTTGGATGTGCCATTTTTGCTCAATCACTGTGCGCATGCGGCCTGCCGTCCATTGATAGCTGTCGATACCATAATCAGCCGGGGTTTTATGCAGCATCATGTATCGCACGATACGTTGGCGCTGTGCAGACAAGCGCTGCTCACGCTGCACCGGCGCGCGCTCAAGCAATTTAGCAAAGCCGCCGTGTAAATAGCTGTCGAGCCAATACACCAGGGTCTGCCGACGGACTTGGTGTTCGCGACACACTTCGGACAGGTTCTGCCCATCCCAAATGGCTTTCAGTGCCAAAAGCCGTCTCCGCTGCCAATGCTTTTGATGGCCGTAATACTGCTTCTGCCAAGCTTCCTGATCGTGAGGCGCCAGGCGCTGAAGGCGTAGTCTGCGAATCATGCCTCCTCCTTAAAGTTGATATTTCAGCAACTTAAAGATACACGTTTTTTGGATCAGTTGGGAGTAGAAGGGATTAAGACATCTTAGCGCTTGGTAAATTCATTACCTTTTTTCTATAAATCAGAGACCTTATTAAGAAGGGATTAAGACACAGTGCTCACTGTTTTATTGCTTGCACTGTATATCTATAAATCAGAGACCTTATTAAGAAGGGATTAAGACGGAAATGGTGCATTGATGGTGAGTGTCACCGCTATAAATCAGAGACCTTATTAAGAAGGGATTAAGACGGCACTAGGTTTGAACTGATCGGGCTTGTTGGGGCTATAAATCAGAGACCTTATTAAGAAGGGATTAAGACTTATAACCGCTGGATTATTAATGTATGCTTTTAACTATAAATCAGAGACCTTATTAAGAAGGGATTAAGACACAAAACCACGAGCAGTAGTTACATTACAATAATTCTATAAATCAGAGACCTTATTAAGAAGGGATTAAGACCTAAAGAAGTTTAACACCATGACCTTTTATGTGCTATAAATCAGAGACCTTATTAAGAAGGGATTAAGACTGGAATTAGCAAGCTGATTGCAAGTGCAATTCAGTCTATAAATCAGAGACCTTATTAAGAAGGGATTAAAACTAATATTTTCCCGGTGCTATTTGAGTCAAGTGTCGAAATGACAGCATAATCAAGCATCTTGCGAGAAAGCGCTGAATAGTTACAACAAAGTTACCTGTAATCCTCATCTTTTTACTTGCACTCAATTCATGATACTGTATACGGTATGATAAGAATTGTTATGGACACCAATGTTCTGTTCGCGGGTCTTTACTCGGCCAGTGGCGCATCGTTTAAAATACTGCAACATTTAGCAGCAGGACATTTACAAATGGTGCTATCAACACCATTGTTGTTTGAATATGAAGATGTTTTGAAGCGCAAGCAGTCACTACTCGGCCTGGACAATGCCGAAATAGAAACAGTGTTGGATAACCTTTGCGCGTTTAGTCAACACCAGAAAGTATATTTTTTATGGCGACCTTATCTACCGGATGCCAAGGATGATCTGGTTCTTGAGTTGGCGGCGGCTGGTCAGGTTGACACCATTGTCACTCACAATTTGAAAGATTTTGCCGGCACCGATAAATTCGGTGTTGAAGCAATTACCCCAAAAACCTTGCTGGAGCGATTAACATGAGCGCATTAAGTCTGCGGTTGCCGGATTCCGTACACCGGCATATTAAAGAACTTGCCCAAAAAGAAGGTGTTTCCATCAACCAGTTCATCGCCAGTGCAGTGGCGGAAAAAGTTTCGGCAATTGCCACAGAAGAGTATTTGCAAGCCCGGGCGCAACGCGCCGATAAAGCGGCATTCGAATCCATTCTGAATAAAGTCGCCAAACGCCAGCCGCTCCCGGGGGATGAGTTGTAGAGATGCTTTTCACGACAAATTAACGCACCGGGAGCGACGCACTTTAACCGCGACGTAGGCGTCGCTCCCACAAAACAACCTCCCAAAAAATAACCTCCTCAAAACAGCTCCCTCAAATAGCTGCCACCAGCAATTTCACTGGACGCCATGGCTGACAAGCTTGTCAGTCCAGCCAAGAAAGCTTTCCCGCTGTATTGTGCTGCCATGAGCAATCGGCAACTTTATCTGGCAGCATACGATATTTCCTGTAACCGGCGCTTGCGCAAGGCGCTGTACGTGCTGCGCGGTTTTGCCTCGGGCGGGCAAAAGTCGGTGTTTGAATGTTTTTTAACGCCCGCCGAAAAAGCCCAGTTGCTGGATCAGATCGGCCTGGTCATTGATCCTGTTGAGGATCGCTTTATTTTGCTGAAGCTGACGGGCGCCAAGCATATTCGTACGCTGGGCAAGGCGGTGTGTCCGCAGGATGGTTCATTTTTTTATGTGGGGTAAGGCATGAGCAGTTTGTATCTGGATCGAAAAAATTTGGCCGTCAAGCTCGATGGACAGGCGCTGGCCTTGTATGAAGAAGGCGTTAAAAAAGGCACGGTACCGCTGCATTTGCTTGAGCGCGTGGTGTTGCGCGGCAATGTGCAACTGGAAAGCCGGGTGCTGGGGGCGTTGTCGGAACGCAATATCGGCTTGCTGGTGTTGTCCGGCCGCAATACCGAGGCCACGGCGATGCTGGCAGCCCGTTCGCATGGCGATACGTCAAGGCGTTTGGGGCAGTATCAGACCAGTCTGGATGAAGCGCTGCGCCTGCCGCTGGCGCGCTGGCTGGTGCTGGTCAAGGTGCGCGGCCAACAGCGTTTGTTGCGCGATGCGCTGGCGGCCAGGGCGGATTTGCGCTATCCGCTGCTGTCGGCCTTGCAGACTTTAAACGGGATTATCGGCCAGTTGCGCGAGGACAGTTTTGAAATCTCCCTGGCCAGTTTACGCGGTTTCGAAGGCGCAGCGGCAGCCGCCTATTTTTCCGGCTTTACGCAGTTGTTTGCGGATTCGCTGAACTTTAACGGCCGTAAAAAACGCCCGCCGCCGGACCCGGTGAATGCTTGTTTGTCGCTGGGTTATACCCTGCTGCATTACGATGCGGTGCGCGCCTGTCATACCGTGGGGCTGGATGCGATGCTGGGGTTTTTTCATGATGTCAGCTTTGGCCGGGAGTCTTTGGCCTGCGATCTGATGGAGCCCCTGCGGCCCCTGATGGATCGCTGGGTGTGGCAGATGTTCCGGGATCGTCAGTTACGCAGCGAGCATTTCAGCGATGACAACGGCCGCTGCCAGATGAATAAAGCCGGTCGGCAAAGTTTTTATGGCTGCTATGAATCGCAGGCAGCTGCGGCGCGGCGTTTGTTAAGGCGCTATGGTTATGCACTGGCCAAGCGCTATCAGGCGATGGCGGCTGAGACTTGAGGTGGGCTGGTGCGGCCTGGTGGGAGCGACGCCCACGTCGCGATTAATAGCTTCGCAGAAGCTTGGGCTTGTCGCGACGAGGGCGTCGCTCCTACAAATGGCTCTAACAAATGGTTTTAACATATTTAACTATTCAGCGTTTTCTCGCAAAAATTGTGCTGTCATTTCGACCATCGGGAGAAATCTTTTACGCGCCGGAATAAGGCTTAGCCTTTAGATTCCTCGCTATGCTCGGAATGACAATCTAGCTTAAATAGTTATCAACAAAACAGCTTGCGGCTCGCATCTGCAATGCTTGACTGGAAGGAGGGTCAATGCGGCCTTTGTATATTGATGGTTCGCCCGGTTGCCGGGTGGTGCTGGATGAGCCGGCCTTGCGCGTGGTAGTGCCGGACAAGGCTGATCAGTTGTTTCCGTTGTCGCGGATTTCGCGCGTGGTCTGTAAAGGCGTGGTGGAATGGTCGATGTCCGCGCTGCTGGCATGTGCGGATACCGGCATCAATCTGCTGTTTTTGGAAAAAAACGGCGAAGTGCGGGCGCGCTGGCTGGGCCGGGGCGGCGGCAGGCAATCGCTTACCCAGCGGCTGGTGGATTTATTGGCGCGCGCCGATGGCTTGCCGCTTTATGAGAACTGGTATTTGTCGATGGAAAAGCTGGTGGCGCGCAGCTTTTCCCGTCGCATGGGCATAGAGAACTGGCGGGAGGTGTCGATCAATGCGTTGCGCCGGCAATTGGCGCTGGCTTTATCCAGCGATGGGCGGGAGCGTGCCAACTTGCTGCAAAGCCTGTTGCAGGGCGATTTGCTGACTTGGCTGCCGGATTGCGGGTTTTGCAGCGATGATGAAGCGCTTTTATCCAGTAATCTGGATTTGGCAAGCGATTTAAGCAAGTTGCTGGTCTGGGATTTTTATCCAGCGCTGCTGGCCATGGCCGAGGACGATACTCGGCAGGCCCTGCCGGAGATGGCCAGGCTTTATCAACAGCGCGCAGACCGGTCTTATTTGTTGTTCAGAAGCACGATCAACAAGTTGCATCAATTTTTACTGGCCGTAAGCTAATGGCAGACAGTCAAGACGCTTTGTATCTGATTGCTTATGACATTGCCGACCCCCGGCGCTTGTCGCGGGTGCATCGAAGCCTGAAAAAACAGGGTTTGCCGGTTCAGTATTCGGTATTTACCGTGGTGCTGAAACGCAAGGCATTAGTGCGTTTGCTGGAGCGCATCAATCTGTTGATTGAACCCGCCGAGGATGATGTACGCTGTTACCGTCTGCCTGAAGACGCCGATGTCAATACCTTGGGGCGGCAGTTTTTTCCGGAGGATGTGATGCTGTTTACGGGCGGCGTTAACAGGTTGTTGACTGGCACTGCCTCGTCCATTAACTAATGGATGCGGCAACGCCCTAAATCCCCACGGCCAGTTGCGCCAGGGGCGGGGCTTGACGCCAATATCCGGAACATTCATAGTGGCCATTTTATCGCCAGGCGCTTAGGCCCCCACCGCAGAGAATCACCATGGACCATCTTTCAACCCGCCAGGAACTGCACCATGAAATCTTCGGTTCCATCCTGGATCGAACCGAAATGACGCCTTATTTATTGTTGTCCGCCAAGGATTATGCGACAGCCCTGAAACAGGCGGTGAAAATGATGGGCAACCGGGGCTTCGATATTACCGGCGACGATGAGCTGCAAGACAGTGAAAAGGCGAGAGCCCAGGGTTATATTGAACACGCTTACCGCTATTTTTTTAACTGCATGTTTCCGTTCGTAAGCCAGCAACTGAAGGGCCTGCTCGCCCTGAATTCCGCCAACGCAGAACTTTACGATCGCTGTTTGCAAACTATTGAGCAGATCATATCGATCCTGAACCATGCCGAATTTCATCAGCTGGTGACTGAAGATCCTCGCCATCTGTTTCTGCTGGCTTCATCAGCCAAGTATCCCACCGTGTTTCATGGCTATCAGGGCAACAACAAGGACATACCGCCGGCGTGGCAGCAAATGGGCTGCGCCCTTTTGAAGATGTGTCATCTGATCAAATCCATCGAAGAAGACAGCCAGGACATCAATGATTATGCCCAGCTTGGTTTTTTTCTGGCGGCACAAGGCCAAAATCTGGATGCGCTGTATCAGTATGACTGGGAACATCCAATACATCTGCCGGAAAGCGAACCGGCACAACTGGCCTTTGTAAAGATTTCGACGTTTTTCCACAAACTCAAGCAATTCATAAGCCTGGATGCCGATAAGGATTGCCTGGTTTTTAACAGCGGCGACGGTGTTGAAGTAGATATTGCCGATATCAAGGCCAGAATCAAGAGCCCTGAAAGCATGTTCACCAAACTGGGCAAGGATGTGGAGGGTGAAGCCTATGAAATACGCGACATCCTGGCGATCACCTTTATTCTGAAAGAAAAAGACGACACCCTGAAGCTTTTTCACGCCTTGCAGAAAAGAGGCGTGATTCTGCAGGAATACACCGCCTCCCACGCCATCACCCAAACCCTGTTTGATGATCCGGAAAGCATGATAGAGGCAGTCAGACGGCTGATGGTCAGTCTGGCGCAAAGTGCCTATCACTTTGAAACACCCTGCCACGCCGCTCTGCTGGCCAACGCCAGGACTTTCTATGAAGCGCTGAGCGTGAATACGGCGAACAACCAGCATTCATCGCTGGGACATAGAAAATTCCAGTGCAAGATCACCTTTCCGCTGCCCATACACCGCGCCGCCGACACCCATAAAATCATGATTCCAGGCACGCCGGTCTACGCGCAAAGAAACCGGCTCCACAAAAAAACCCAGCAGCAGACCCTGGTTGTTGAACTGCGCATCTCGGACGAACACAGCTGGCACAGCTCCGAACAAAAGGGCGACTCGCACCACAGTGCTTACAAATTCCGTCAGCTGGCATCGGTCATGAACCGGGTTTTTAAGCCGGTTTTTCACTTGCCCAAAGCCAGTCTGGCGCAACTGATGCAGGATCAAACTGCGCTTTTCCCCTGATCCCGTCGCGCCGGTGCCGGCATCGGGATTTTTACAGTTCGCGCAAGGCTGTTTCAGATTTCGTTATTCATTGAAAAAAGACTATAACTACCGGTAAACAATAAAAACAGAGGTGTACAAGGTGGATCTTTTTACATATGCCGATGAATTCGGTCCAGCAAAAATCATTCATATCTATGAACCGGCCGTTGGCCTGAAAGGCATATTGGTCGTCGATAATGTCGCGATGGGCCCATCCATTGGCGGGGTACGCATTGCTCCTGATGTGAGTGTTGAGGAATGTTTTCGTTTGGCGCGGGCGATGACCTTTAAAAACGCCGCCGCCGGACTGGCGCATGGCGGCGGTAAAATGGTTATTTATGGCGATCCCAAAATGCCCAGGGAGCAAAAGCAACAGCTCATGCGCGCCGCAGCGGCCTCGTTACGCAATGAAGACGATTATATCTTCGGCCCGGATATGGGCACCAATGAGGAGTGCATGGCCTGGGTCAGGGATGAAAACGGCCGCTCGGTCGGTTTGCCCAGGGAGCTTGGCGGCATTCCTCTGGATGAAATCGGCGCGACCGGCTGGGGCGTGCGTCATGCCACCGAGGTGGCCTTGCGGGGCATGAATTTCGATTTAACGAACGCGAGCGTGGTAATTCAGGGCTTCGGTTCGGTCGGCAAGCATGCCGCCCGTTTTCTGGCCGAACAGGGTGCAAAAATCATTGCCGCCAATGACAGCCGCGGCACGATTTACAATCCTGATGGACTGTATATCGACGCCCTATTCAAGCTTAAGGAAGAAGGCAGAAGTGTCGCCGAATATGCTGGCGGCGGCAAGGTTCTGGAACGCGACGAAATCATCGATATCGCCTGTGATATCTGGATTCCTGCCGCCCGCCCGGATGTTATTGATGAAAATAATGTGCACCGGCTGAAAACCCGCTTGATCGTGCAAGGCGCCAACATTCCCATTACTCACGGCGCCGAGAAATTGTTGTTCGCAAAGGGCGTGGTCTGCATTCCGGATTTTATCGCCAATGCCGGCGGCGTTATCAGTGCCGCGATGGAATATCACGGTGCAACGGCAAGAGCCGTATCGCAGGCGATAGAGGAAAAAATCAGCCACAACACCGAAAAAGTTTTGGAAATCTCACGGCAGAAAAACATTCCGCCCAGGGAAGCGGCCATAGAATTGGCCTCCGGGCGTATTAAAAAAGCCATGTCGTTCAGACGCTGGTCGCTGTTTTCGTCGGCGCCGGGCTTTATTTAGTCCACCGGAGAAGTACATGTTTACTATCCGCTTTCACGGTCGTGGCGGCCAAGGGATGAAAACCGCCAGCCGCCTGTTAGGCAGCGCATTTTTTCTGGCCGGTTTTGAAGTCCAGGATGCGCCCCGCTATGGCGCTGAACGCCGCGGCGCGCCGATGTCCGCGTATGTACGGGCCGACCGTCAACCCATCAATGCCAGAGGCGTTATTTTAGAAGCGGGTCTGGTGATTGTTGCCGATGACAGCCTAGTGCCGATCCCGGCGGCCGGCGTATTGGCCGGCATCACCGAAAGCACGGTACTGTTGATTGTCAGTCATGAACAAGAAGCCACCTGGCGCAACCGGCTTAATCTCAAAGGCCCTGTTCTGGTGATTCCGCCCCTGGATTGCGGGCGCGCTGAAACCGCGCTCGTCAGCGCCGCCTGTGCCGGTGCCGCCGCCGCACTGACCGGCGTCATCAGCCGCGAAACCCTGATAACTGCGCTCGGGGATGAACTTGGCAAACTCGGGCCGGACGTACTGAATGAAAATCTGAGCACGTTGCATTGAAAAGTTACGACCGGATGAGCAATTATAAGGGCCTGGTTAAAGAAACCGAAATCGCAGCCCTAGCAAACTACCAACAACCCGACTGGATCGATCTGCCGCTGGAAGCGTCCGAACTGGCTGCGCCGGTCATCCAGGGTTCTCAAACCAGCACCCTGGTCAGAACCGGTTTATGGCGCACGCAACGCCCCATTATCGATTACGACAGCTGTCATCGCTGCTGGTGGGTGTGCAGCAGTTTTTGCCCCGACAGCGCAATTAATATCGGCAAAGACGGTTTCCCGGTGATCGATTACGAGCATTGCAAAGGCTGCATGATCTGCGTGGCGCAATGCCCGTCGCATGCGATAGCAACCGTTCCCGAGGCTGAAGCGCAGCGCCAGGAACAACTGGGAGAGCAACCATGAGCCGAAAACTCTTAACCGGCAATGCCGCCGCGGCCTGGGGAGCCCGGCTGGCCGATATCGATTATGTGCCCGCCTTTCCGATTACCCCGCAGACTGAAATTATCGAGACGCTGTCCGGCTGGTTTGATAGCGGCGACATTCAAGGCCGCATGACCGTCCTGGAATCGGAACATTCGATGATAACCGCTGCGGGCGCCGCTGCCGCCACCGGCGTGAGGGTTTTCACCGCGACCTCCAGCCAGGGTTTATTGCATGCGATGGAAATGATTTACGCGGTCACCGGCTGGCGGGTGCCTTTTGTGCTGGTCAATGTGTCGCGCGGACTCAGCACCCCGATTACCCTGGAACCCGACCATAACGATGTCCTGGCGGCGCGCGACAGCGGCTTCCTGCAAATCCACTGCGCGACCTGTCAGGAAGTCCTGGACACGATATTGATGGCTTACCGGCTGGCCGAACACAAAGGCATCCGCCTGCCGGTCATCGTCAATATGGATGGCTTTTATCTGTCGTTCACGCGCGAACCGGTCGAAATTCCCGGTCAGGCCGCCGCCAGGCAATTCGTCGGCGCATTTGATCCCGGCAATATCCGCTTCCGCGCCAGCATGCCGGAAAGCCAGGCGGTGGCGGTGCTGGGGGGCTCGCCTTATTCGTATTTTCGCTATGAAACCCATCTGGCGATGCTGGAAGCCTTGAAGATCTATCCGGAAATCGCCGAGGAATTCAACCAACAATTCGGCAGAACTCACGGCATTCTGGAGTGCTTTCAATGCGAGGATGCCGACTATGTGTTTTTCATGATGGGCTGTTTTGCCACCAAGGCCAAAGATGCGGTCATCAAATTACGCGAAGCCGGCATTAAAATTGGCCTGATCCGTCCGCGCCTGATCAGGCCATTTCCCGGCCAGGCCATCATCTCCGCTGTCAGCGGCAAACAAGGCATTGCCGTGATCGATCAGAATCTGTCGATGGGCAAAGGCGGCATACTGCATGCGGAACTCACATCTGTCCTGTATGGCGTGAAAGAAGCCCCGCCGATTGTCGCCAGTTTTATCGGCGGATTGGGCGGGCGCGATATTTCCCAGCAGGAGTTTTTTCAAATCGCTGAAAATCTGCTTGATGCCGTCAAAACCGGGCAAACCCCGCCGCCCAAATTACTGTATACCGAACACGAATTCAAAGAACTCAAGAAACTGCGTGCCATCGCAGGCGTCGAAAGACAGCAACTCAAGGAGCCGCCATCATGACTGAAACCCGCTTCGCCCGTATGAAAGATCTGCCTTCGACCCATCTGCTGGGCACAGGCACAGCCATGTGCGCCGGCTGCGGCGGTCTCCAGGTGCTCCATGAAATTTACGACATCCTGGGCGACAAGACCGTGTTCATCAATGCAGCCGGCTGCATGACCCTGCTCACCATCTATCCCTTTACACCGTTTCGCGGTTCCTGGCTGTATACCGCCATGGGTTCGGCCCCGGCCGGCGCTCAGGGCGTCCGTGATGCGCTGGATATTTTGCTGGAGAAAAAACGCATCACGCCCGACGAAGATTTAACGACGGTGGTGTTAACCGGCGACGGCTCCGCTTACGGCATGGGCCTTTCCGCAACGTCTGCAGCCATAGACAGGCAACTGGATTTTCTCTACATCTGCTACGACAATGAAGGCTACGGCAATACCGGCCAACAGTTTTCAGGCGCTACCCCGCATGCCGCCAAAACCGCAACCAGCCAGGGCCCGATGGGGTATCCCGGCTATAAAAAAGATTTATTTTCCCTTTGGGCCGCCAACAAGCCGGCCTATGTGGCGACCGTCATCGGCGCGGAACCTCTGGATTTGGCCCGGAAAATCGAGCAGGCAACAAAACTGAAAGGCCCGCGCCTGATTATCGCGCTATCGCCCTGCCCCACCGGCTGGGACTTTGATCCGCAAGAAACCGCCGAAATCGGCAAACTGGCCGTTAAGACCGGCATCTGGCCGCTCAAGGAATATATCGACGGCAAGGTGGTGCACACCAAAATCCCCCGCGACCGGATGCCGGTCGAAGACTATCTGAAAACACAGGGACGCTTCGCGCATTTGTTCTCGCCTGTCCGTAACGAGGCGATGATTAATGAAATGCAGCAGCGCATAGACGAGTACTGGCAAGCGGTCGACGGAGACTGATTCATGGCTTATAAACAAAGCTATTGTCACCGGGGCGGCGAAAGTCCGCTGCTGGGTCAAACCATTCCCGAGCATTTTGCCGGCATCGTCTCGCGTTTTCCAAATCATGAAGCGCTGGTGTGCATTCCGCAGCAGCAACGGCTGAGTTATTCGGAATTATCCCGGCAAATCGATCAACTGGCGCGCGGACTGATTGCCTTGGGCTTTGGCAAAGGCGACCGTATCGGCATCTGGTCGACCAATAATCTGCAATGGATTTTGCTGCAAATGGCCACGGCGCGCATCGGCGCTATTCTGGTCAATATAAATCCGGCCTACCGGCTGCATGAACTGGACTATGTATTAAAAAATTCCGGGATTCAGTGCCTGTTTACCATTCCAGCCTTCAAAAGCAGCGATTATGCCGGCATGCTTGGCCAATTGCTGCCGGAGCTGGGCGCCAACACCACAGATCATCTCGCCGCTAGCAATTTTCCCGAGTTGCGGCGCGTGGTCGTCTACGATCCGTATAATCCCGATAATACCCAACGCCCCGGCCCAGGCTTTAGTATCTGGCAGGACGTGATGTCAGCCGCCGGACAAATCTCCTTGAGGCAACTCGATGACATGACTGCCGGCCTGGATAGGGATGATCCGATCAACATCCAGTATACCTCGGGCACTACGGGCTTTCCCAAACCGGTGCTGCTCAGTCACCATAACATTTTGAATAATGCCTGGTTTTCCGCTCAGGCCATGCATTTTACACACGACGACCGGCTGTGCATTCCGGTACCGTTTTACCACTGTTTCGGCATGGTGCTGGCCAATCTGTTGTGTTTCTCGGTGGGCGCCACTAGCCGTTATTGCCTGCGAGCATTTCGACGCCGAGGCCGTGCTGAAAGCGATCGAACAGGAACGCTGCACCGCCTTGCATGGCGTACCAACCATGTTTATTGCCGAACTTGAACATCCGGATTTCAACCATTACCGGCTGGAATCGCTGCGCACCGGCATTATGGCCGGGGCGCCCTGCCCGCCGGCATTGATGGAACGGGTCATGACGACGATGCATTGCCCGGAAATTCTGATTGGTTATGGTGAAACGGAAGCCTCGCCGCTAACGCACCTGACCACGCGTGAAGACAGCCTTGAAAGACGCACCCAAACCGTAGGCCGCAATTTACCGCATCAGGAAGTCAAGATTATCGATATTGCCGGCGAGCAAACGCTGCCCTTAGGCCAGGTCGGCGAAGTGTGCTTCCGGGGCTATCATCTGATGCGGGGTTATTACCAATAATCCCGAAGCCACCGCTCAAGCAATAGATAAGCAAGGCTGGCTGCATTCAGGCGATCTGGGCGTAATTGACCGAAGACGGCTATCTGAGCATTACCGGCCGGTTGAAAGAAATGATCATACGCGGCGGCGAGAATATCTATCCGCGTGAAATCGAGGATTTTATCTTTACCCATCCGAAGGTGGCGGGCATTGCCGTGTTCGGCATACCCGATGCGTTTTACGGCGAGGAAGTCGTTGCCTGGATTCAGCTCCATGCCGATACCGATTGCACTGCCGAAGAAATCAAGGCTTTCTGCCAGGACAATCTGGCGCATTTCAAAATCCCTAAACACATCGAATTTGTCGAGGCTTTCCCGATGACCGTCACCGGCAAATTGCAGAAATACAAGATGCGGGAGATGATGCTGGAAATGCTGAAAGAACGCTGATAAACGAAGCATCCCACTTGAGGCTATGAAAATATTCGATATTAGAGAGTTAACCACGAAGAACACGAAGCTTCAATGCATTGATTGTATTAGTTCAGACTTGATCTGACTTAAATGAAATCGAATTCAGACTTATGCCGACTTTAGCGAAAGATTAAATAAATGAATATCTGTTACCGGCCAATTCCGGACTGCTATGTTATACCTATGGGTGACAGCACTTGAATGTATATCAGCCGGTCGGTTTAGTTATAGATGCTTGATTGTAAGACCTGACCCCTTTGGCTGATTCTGACCAGCGAGAGACAATCTTCGATTTATCGAAAGCTTATTGAAAGAATAGCCATCCCGCCGGAAAAACGGGATGGCCGAGTCAATGGCGATTACGCGAAGGTATCGCCCATCAAACTATCAAACCAGCCAAGCATTTCCTGATAATTTTTGGTGCTGGGCGCCGTTGCGGCGATTGGGGTACCCCCATTATGCTGACTTGGAATGACCATTTTTTGAGCATCGGGATCGTATTGATATACGGCAGATAACCAAGTAGCCTCCGTTGCAGTGATAGGGGTAAAGCATGCCGAATTGGTCACGGGGGCTTGATCAGGATCCTGGCCTTGCAGCAGACGTAAAATGGCGTCCGCACAGGTTTTGGCTTCCTGATTGGCAATGTGGCCCGCTTTAGGCATCGTAGTAAGACTGGCGTCACCAATGACATGGATGTTACGGCTCTTCGTAGATTGGTAACTCAACACATCGACGGGTGCAAAGCGTCCATCAACCAAACCAGCCTCCACCAATAGTTTAGGCGCACGTTGCGGTGGAATTGGATTTAGTACGCCAGCAGTAATCGATTTAACATCTGTTGATAACCCCTGCGTGTATTTAACCGTACGGGTCGCGCTATTAATGTTGGTGATGGTGCAGCTTGGGCGATAATCAACGTAACCGGCGTGGATTCCAGTAAAAGCATTGGAGAAGTTATCTTTTTCCACAACAATATTTGCATTGGCATCCAATACAATTACTTTACTGTTCGGCTTGTTTGTTTTGAGCCAATCAGCAATTACGCAAGTGCGTTCATAGGGGCCAGGCGGACAACGAAACGGCATCAAAGGGATAGTAATGACAATCGGCGCGCCATCTGTCATGCTAACTAATTGATTGCGTAACAGGGTGGTTTGTGGACCGGCTTTCCAAGCATGCGGGATTAAAGTCTCGTATTCGGATAGTAAACTCATGCCAGGCATCAGGTCAAAATCCAAGCCGGGGGCCACTATTAATCTGTCAAAATTCAATTTGGTGATGCCATTGGCCAATTCAATTGAGTCGGCATTGATTTTGGTCACTTCTTGCCGTATCAATTTGACCCCATAGTGGCCCGTCAGAACACTATAGGCATATTTCAGATTGGCTAGTGTCCTTTGGCCAGTCAACACCGTGTTGCTCATGATGTTGGAAATATATTCGGACTCTTTTTCTACCAACGTAACTGTTACGTCGGCACCTCCCCATAAACGCAGGTATTTCGCGACTGTTGCGCCGGCCATGCCGCCACCCACTACAACGATATTACCACTGATTCCGGTATTGGTGGGCACCGGAAATTGAACCGGGGCAATGAATTCCTCCGCGAAGGCAGGAAGCGACGAAAGCGTTAGAAGCCCCAATCCACTCAGTCCCATCGTGCTGATAAAATTTCTACGATTCATGATGTTTCTCCTTATTGTAGATTGGCCAGATAGTCGGCAATCGCTTGTAATTGTTCCGGCGTATAACCTTTGACATGGGCCGCCATAATGCTGTCTGGATCTTCGGTGCCGCTTAGATACTCCTGTAATTCGCCGTAGAGATCGCTTTCGCCCATGATTTTGTCAACACCGCCACTGCCATTGGTGCCATGGCATTGAAAGCAATTGCTGGCCAGCAGTCGTCCATCAGTGTTTTCACCCGTCGGAGGTGGAGGATTGGAGCCCGATGTTACGGTTACCGTAACCGTTACGGTAGTGTAGTTATCACGAATGGTTAGAATGATTGAACCAACAGATTTGGCTTCGATCTTGATAGTGCTATCCGATACAGAAGCAGAGGCAACTTCGGTATTACTCGAGGATACTCTTATTTCTCCAGTTGGGTTATTGACCTGTACGATGCCAATTTGTTTGACCACTAAGTTAAGGGAATTAAGCGACACGGTCATTGCGGGCTTAACCGTTACGTTGACCGTTTTACTTCCGCTTCTATCCTTCAGCGTCAACTTGGCGTAACCCGGATTTAAACCAGTCATCTGGATAGTGCCGTATGAACCGGATGTTACTAATTTGGCATCGACAGCATTGGGATTGGAATTGGACAAACTAGCAGTACCTTTGATTTCTTTTACTTGGATAGAGCTGCTACTACCGACCACCAAAGTGACTGAAGATGTCGATAATGAGGCAGCCTGAGCTTGGAATATCAACAGCAATAACGGTATGGCGGACAGCCATTGTTTTACGCTGGGTGTTGTCATATTGTTCTCCTTAATCTCGTTATTTACCGCTTGAAAAGCTAAATTAGTTCGGGGGGCCCAATACAACTGCATCCTGTAAAATAGCTAATCAACTGTTTGTAAATGTCACGGATCAAACTCGTGACAACATACAGCATAGCCGGATAAAATTAATTTAAGATTAAGAAAATATTAGAAAATTATTAAACATTTTGAAATATCACAATTAATTGTTCGACCATTTCAATTTCTGTGATCCGTGTTGAAATTTTTCTGGGATTAACAAATACTTTAAGCAAAACAGGACCAGGTTTTGCAATCGCGCATCTAAAATAACCTGAAAGACTGCTTGTCAACCAATTCTTGACGCACCATTTTCAAACACCTGAGTCAGCAACGGGTCGATAGCGACTTTGGCTTCGTCGAGTCCATTCAAATTTTGAACGTCAGCTATCGAGATTGGCGAATTCACAGATTCGGCCAATTGCGGACGGCCCTTTAAATTTTTGATCGTCCGGTTAAGTGCTTTTAGCAGATGTAGGGTGGGCAAATTTGCCCACCATTGCAACCCGCGTGGGCACAAAAAGCCGTGCCCACCCTACCGGGCTATTACTTTGCCCCAGCTTGAATCAAAAGTATTTCGGCAGTTTTATTGCGTGTATTTTGTACATATTGGAGAGGGGTTAAATACTTTTCGATAAATAAAACCTCTGGACCGACCTTAACAGTATCTGCATTAACTCGGCTGATACCACTTGCTGGAAAACTAAATTTATAACTTTTGTTCAAATCCATGCCGTGGGCGATCAAAAGTTCCAACATTTGCTTGGCTGAGTTCCTATCGCGGCTAAACTCTAACCAATCGCGTATCGCTGAACCATCCACTTCCGCGCCACTGTCCAATAAAACTTTGACGATACCTAATTGATCATACACGATAGCCTCTGCTAAAGGACTACTAGAGAACATGTTGCAAGTTAAATTCTTAGCACCGGCGGACTCGATAAGAACTTCAGCCAACTGCTGTTTTTGTTGCCAAATAGCATACTCGATTGGCGAATGAGCATTCCGATCCTCACTTCTCTCGGGTAAGTTAGCTGACACACCATTTGAAAGAAACTTTTTCACCAAATCTAGTCGATCAGCCTTGATCGCTACCCACAATGGTCTATTTTTAACCCAAGCGTATTTAGGTTCGTTCAAATTCCAACCGGCAGAAACAACGGCTTCGAATGCGGCGATACCCGGCAAATTGACAATCAAATCCCACGGATCGGTATTCAGCTCTTTCGCTTGTCTTAAGATGCGTTCATCACTACGTAAAATTCGATGATATGTTTTGCCGTCTTCTCGAACGAATCGACCGATCTCACATTCAACCGCAAGTTTAAAGTTACTGTTTATTCGCCAGACAGTCCTCAATGTTTTAATTGGCTTTGGAAATAAATAAATCGTATTGAACACAACGACATAAGAAAATCCATTGATTTTAAAAATCCGTTTTTCGCGCGAATCAAAAGTAATTGGATTTATTGGATCGGCATCAGCATCAATCGGAATTTCATCGTTACTTAGCTGATCGGACTTTAACAAAGCTAAACCGAATTTTGAATTCATCCCGTTAGAAACATCATGGGGAAATGAACCAAATATCTCTTCTACGCCATCACCATTTAGATCTGTTTTCACCGTATATATAGGCTTATCACCGAATTTCGAAAACCTCTCCAGCAAAGAGGGTGCATCTGGAAGCTCGAATAAACTTGCTTTGCCGGCATCGAAAGCTCTGATAAATGAATCGCACACATCGCCATCACTGGCGTAGGCGGAATTTCCGTTCAAGTAGCAAATCACAAAAAATACCAAACATAAAACTTTCTGATGCATGCGAATTCCCAATAGAAATAATCAACGAAAAAAATCATAGTTGAACCGCAAGTTTTTTCATTGATACTGCGATCTGCGTCAGAACATAGTACCCAGATGCCCCGCATCATCAAACCGTAACGCAAGCTAATCGCATCTAAATTTTGAATGGCAGCTTATTTGCCATTTTTTGTCTTTTCAAATTAATCTTCAAGGGCTGCAACGGGTCGGGGTGCGATTCAAACTGAGGTGGTGTAATCTACCCCCTTACCCACTGATTTGATAAGAGAGGAGACAACATGGGATTGAGTGATGAAGTCTTGCTGGATCGCCTGAACGAACATCCCGGGTTACGGAAACAGGTGGAATCGATGTTGCTGGTGGTCTCGGACGAGAAGGGCGAGTTGCAAGAGGCGGATGCGGCGGAAATGCAGCTTATCGAACAGATGAGGCGGATGGGCCAAGAATCGTTACAAGCCTGGGCGGCCGGGCAAGCCGTCAAGGCCGCGGAACTGGCTGGACAAGAAAGCGGGGTATGGCGCGGGGGTAAAAAAAACTCCAGTGGCACAGCACCTTTGGTGAAATCACCATAGAAGAGATTCAGTATCGGCGAGGAAACCACCCTATTCGCCCCTTTGTGAATCGAGCCAAAGTGCGCCACCGGGGGTGTTCGCGGCCTTTGCAACGGGTTGTGACCGACTTTGGGGCCGATGTTGCCTTCGCCCAAGTCGAGGATAAGTTGGTCGAGCATTACGGGATCCTCCTCCCCGAGAGCACGATTCGGCGAGTGACCGAATTGCACGCGGAAAACATCTACACGAAGACACAGGTTGATGAGGCTTGGCCTGATGAAGTGGGATGCCGGACGGTCATCGTTGAAATGGATGGCGGCATGGTGCCGATTGTCGCAGCGGATGCGGCGCAAAAAGACCGGCGCAAAGGCAAGACCTTGCACTGGAAAGAAGCCAAACTCTGTCTGGCGCATGAGGCGGGCAGTAAAACCTTGAGCTATGGCGGGACGCTACAAGGCGATGTTGGGGAGGCGGGAAAGCAGCTCTTTGGCTGTGCCCGTAGCGCGGGTTTCGGCAAGGCGAGTCAGGTTCATGCCGTCGGGGATGGCGCCGAATGGATTGCGCGACAAGTGGATGAGCGGTTCGGTAGTCAAGGCCGATACCTGGTCGATTTCTATCATGTCTGCGATTACCTGAGCGCTGCCGCCACGGCGATCCATCCTGATATAGAAGCGGCCAACGCGTGGTTCAGCCAGCAGAAGGCGGCTATTAAAGCCGGACGTTGTGCCGACGTCATCGAGTCCCTGCGAGGGTGTCTTGAGGCCGATGACGTGCCTGATAGCAAAGCGTCAGTACGGTCTTGTCACCGCTATTTGAGCCGCCGCCAGGATCAACTCAACTACCCGGACGCATTGGCAAACGACTTGCCGATTGGCTCAGGGGAAATTGAGAGTGCGCATCGCTACATCGTCCAGAAACGGCTCAAACTCCCGGGGTCGTGGTGGTGCGCCGCCAACGCCGATCACATGCTGGCCTTGCGCCTGAATCGGGCTAACCGGCAATGGGACAGCTATTGGAATCAAGCAAGGAAGGCCGCTTGAATGAACGCCTCAGTTTGAATCGCACCCAACGGGTCGATACCTGATGGTCGGTCTATTTGAATTGGATAATTGCCTGCGGCCGCTTTAAAGTATTTCCTGATTACCCACAATGAACAGCCATTGTTAAAAGCTGTCTATATCAGCGATTCCGGCACATCAATGAGGGTAAGGTCATGAAAAACAAAGTCCAATTCCAAAAAGGCTATAGTCTGAGTGAATTCATGAAACACTATGGCACCGAAGCGCAATGCCGACAAGCCCTGTTTCAGTGGCGCTGGCCTCAAGGTTATGTGTGTCCACCTGAGACACCTACCCCTCGGAAATTAGAGTATAAAGGTAGATCAGAATCATGAACAAATCGAAAGCAGAGACAATGGAATCATCACAGTTAACTGCGCCGGAGGGCGCGTTGGAAGACGCCCGTAGGGCGGCTGGAAACGCGCCCTCCGGCGCGCGGCCCGACCCGGAGGTGGTTGCCACGGCCCGGCGCCGACAATTTACCAGCGCCGACAAGCGCCGCATCCTGGAGGCCGCTGATCGTTGTACCCAACCGGGTGAGATTGGAGCCCTGTTGCGCAAAGAAGGGATTTACTCCTCCCACCTGTCCACTTGGCGCAGGCAGCGTGCTGCCGATGAGCGCGCCGCGTTGGCGCCGCACAAGCGCGGGCGCAAGGCCGATCCCGCACAGGCCGAGGATCGCCGTGTACTCCAACTCACCCAGGAAAATGACCGCCTGCGCCGCAAACTGGCCCAGGCCAATGCCATCATTGATGTCCAAAAAAAACTTTGCGCCTTGCTCGGACTGCCGACGGACGAGACGCCGAGCGAGTGCTGCTGATGCAAGCCCTCAACCAGTTGGCCCCGGAGGTCGGCCTGGCTCCGGCCTGCGCCGCCCTGAACCTGAACCGCAGTTCGGTCTATCGCGAGGATGCCCGCCGGCGCCTCCTGCTGCCCGCGACGGCAACGCTGGCAGCCCGTCCGCCTGCCCCGCTGGCGTTCTCGGCCGATGAGCGGCAGCAACTGCTGGAGGTGCTCAACAGCGAACGCTTCGCCGACTGCTCGCCGTATTTTGTCTATGCCACCCTGCTGGACGAGGGGCGCTACATCGGCTCGGTGCGCACCCTGTACCGCGCCCTGGAGGCGGACGGCCAGTCGGCGGAGCGCAGGCGCCAACGGATGCACCCGGTCTACACCAAGCCGGAACTCCTGGCCACCGCGCCCAACCAGGTCTGGAGCTGGGATATCACGAAACTCAAAGGCCCGGCCAAATGGACCTGTTTCCACCTGTATGTGATCCTGGATATTTTCAGCCGCTATGTCGTCGGCTGGATGGTCGCTCCGCGGGAAACCGCCGAACTGGCCGAGCAGCTGATCGCCGAGACGGTGGCCAAGCACAACATCCCGCCGAACACGCTGACGCTGCATGCCGATCGCGGTTCCAGCATGCGCAGCAAGCCCGTGGCTGCCTTGCTGGTCGATCTGGATGTCGCCAAGACCCATAGCCGACCCTATGTCTCGGATGACAACCCCTATTCCGAGGCCCAGTTCAAAACGCTGAAGTATCGGCCTGATTTCCCGGACCGCTTCGGATGCATTGAGGATGCCCGCAGCCATTGCCAACGGTTCTTCCCGTGGTACAACCAGTCCCATTGCCACTCGGGCATCGCTTACATGACCCCGGCCACCGTCCACTTCGGCCAAGCCGCTACGGTATACCAAGCACGGGCCAAAATCCTGGAGACTGCTTTCCTCGCCAATCCAAAGCGATTCAAAGGAAAGTGCCCGCTGCCACCCAGCTTGCCAAAAGCCGTTTGGATCAATCCGCCCATTAACGTTCAGGAGAACCTCAACCAATAAATACACAACAATTAGACACTAAATAAAACAGCTTGGTGTCTCAAAGTCGCCTGAGTGCGGCGGAGCAAGTTATTGCACTCTAAAAACGCGGGCGGTTTATCAGTGCAATCACTGTCATCACCAACACTCCCTGATTAGCGGTACCATTTTTTCGGCCACGAAGCTACCGTTAGCCCTCTGGTTTCTGGCGATCCACTTGATTACACAGGCTAAAACCGGCATTTCGGCCCTGTCACTGCGCCGCCAATTGGGAGTTTCCTACAACACCGCCTGGAGCATCAAACACAAGCTGATGCAAGTGATGATGGAACGCGATGATAGTAAGCCGCTCGCCGGGATCATCCAACTGGATGACGTGTATTGGAGCGGTGAGCAGCGGGGCGGTAAACGCGGCCGTGGCTCGCCCAACAAAACACCCTTTGTGGCGGCCGTGTCCGTCAACGAAAAGGGCCATCCAGTGACTATGGCTATGAATGTCGTCGACGGCTTTCGTTCCAAAGCGATCGCCAAGTGGGCCAAGCGCCATCTGAGCGCCGGTAGCCTCGTAGTTTCGGATGGGTTGGCCTGCTTTGCGGCGGTGTCCGAAGCGGGCTGTCAACATACGGCTATCGTCACCGGGGGCGGCCCGGCGTGTGTAACGCTGGAGACTTTTACGTGGGTTAATACGATGATCGGCAATGTCAAAAGGTCGATTAACGGCAGCTATCACGCTATCCAGCACAAACACCTGCCGCGCTATTTGGCCGAGTTTTGTTATCGCTTCAATCGGCGTTTTGTGCTGGAGGATATGCTGCCACGCCTGTGCTACGTCGCGGCCCGAACACCGCCTATGCCGATGCGCTTGCTGAATTTGGCTGAGGTTTATGGGTAATCAGGAAGATCTATGCAAACGGCCAGCCTACGGCTATCGAATGGAGCGCCTTGATCAGCCAGGCCTATTTCGCCAGAATACCGCTATCGGCTCATGCACATTACGCCACGCCCGGCGTGTTTTTCGACCGGACAAAAGAAAAAGGCCAGCCCTTCGCCTATCATGTTTACGGCTGCGCCGCAGTCGAGGTCACGGTCGATTGCCTGCGCGGCACTTATACGATCGATAAAGTCAGCCTTTTTCACGACGTTGGCAAAAGCCTGGATCCGATGATAGACCTCGGACAAATCGAGGGCGGCTGTGGTTCAGGGTCTGGGCTGGATGACGCTGGAGGAAATCATTTATGATCAGCATGGCCGCCTGTTGACCGATAATCTGACCGCTTACAAAATACCGGACATTCATTTCGCGCCGCCTATCGAGGCCGCATTTTTGCCCAATGAAGATCCGCCTGCCGGCGTCATGCATTCGAAAGCAGTCGGCGAACCGCCTTTTAATGTACGGCATAGGCGCCTATTTTGCATTGGCCAAGGCGATACAGGCGTTCAATCGGGACTGGCAGCCTGAATATTGCGCGCCGATGACACCGGAAAAAGTATTGCTGGCGTTATATGACTAGGTGTCGTGACCTATTGAATAAACGCGACAGTTTCAGCGGCGCCCTGATATATGGCTTCGGAGACACTGCAGCAAGCCTGTTAACCCATGAATTCCAAATCTCACGCATGCTCGGCATGATGCTGTTAGGCGGAACTCTTTACGCCTATGAAATTCCTCGCTATTTCGCCTTGATAGAACGCAATATCAAGCCATCGAATGTTTGGGGTCGATTCACGCGTGCTCTGCTGGCCCAGGTATTTTTCAACCCGCTATGGATTGCGCGGCATATCAGCGCTAATACACTTATTCTTCACGGACATTTCTGAGGCGATACACTGGCAATTTAATCGACATTGGCCTGAAGTCTTTCGTGGAAGTCGTCCCTTTTGCGCTCTTGGTCAATTACATTATTCAGAACCTTCCCACTTTAAATGGCGGTTTTCTCGCCAGCGCGGTTGTTTTCTGTCCGTCATGGCTTTGTACTATGCCTTAAGCGAGGTGTTCTTTGACTGATCAGGCTAATTTCTGGCACTGGCTCACCGATGCGCTGGAATCAAGAAGTGGCAGTCATGCTGATGATCGTCGTCAGCAGCACCGGCAGTTCACCGGGCAAAGCCGGAGCTAAAATGGCGGTGACCAATACAGGGCGAACACTACGGCACGATAGGCGGCGGCGCCGTTGAATACGCCATGGTTAAGCACGCGCAAGCCTTATTGTCTCAAGAGCCAATCAACGACAGAATTAAGCCTTCAGCGGCATGCTTTATCAGGCAGAGGTCAGGCTTCCGGCATGATCTGCGGGGGTGAACAAACCGTCTTGCTGTATCGCTGCCGGAACAGCGATCGCGAGCTGTGCCGGCAATTAGCCGAATCTTTTCTCAATCACGCTCCGGTGGTGCTTCAGCTGACACCGGCCGGATTATTATTAAACCCGCCGCAAGTCCCGCCTGGACCGATAGAATTCAACCGCTTCAGCGATACTGATTGGAGCTATCAAGAAACGGTCGGCGTTTGCAAACAGGCTTATCTGATCGGCGGCGGCCATGTCAGTCTGGCACTGTCCAGGATTCTGGCCACCCTCGATTTTGATATTACCGTGATCGATGAGCGCCCGAACCTGGACACATTAAACCGCAATACCGATGCCCGCCGGAAACTCAACATTCCTTACCGGGAAATACAACAAGCCGTGCCGGATGGCGATCAGGTCTTTATTTTCATCATGACGCACAGCCACAAAACCGACGAAAAAGTGGCCGAACTTTTGGCCGAAAAAAATGTGCGCTATTTGGGCGTACTGGGCAGCCGAAGAAAAATTGCCCAACTTAAAAATAATCTCGGCGCGCGTCTTACGCCTGATGCCCTAAATAAAATCCGCGGCCCTATCGGCCTGCCTATACAGAGTCATACGCCTGCGGAAATCGCCGTCAGCATCGCAGCCGAATTGATACAGATTGTGAATTCCGCGCGGCTCTTGCCCTGAGGCCAATAAAAGTCTGACCGGAAGCTCAACTTAATCAGGTCAAGCTGAATCCATGCCGTCATAAAGTGATGGGATGACACCAAACCGGAGATACTTTTTAAATCTGGAAAAGAAAAGCTGTGCGAAAAATGAGTCAAAACCCCGAACAGCGATAGAAGGAAGTTCGGTGCCTGAGCAGGTAAGCGAATGGTGTCAATCGATAAGGACAGACAGTCAGAGATTCAAGCTTCTTGCTCTTGAGCAAGCGCACTGAAAATGTCGAGCAGACAAGATGATAGTTATTCTTTTTCGATCCATTCTTCCAGTGCTGCAATGATGCTTTTCGCTTGTTCCTTGCTGGAAATATTGAATTTTGATTTTTGCTGGTATTCACCGTTGCGTTTTTGATACCGGCGGATGGTGTATTTGTCGGGGCCGTATTCTTCCTTGGCACGGTTCCAGTCCTGGTAACGGAACATTACCGTGGCCCAGGCGCCTTTGGTAAGCACCTTTTTATCCAGTTCCTTAACGGTTTCAATGCCGCCATCTTCATAACTTACCGTTAATTCGTCTACTGTTTCAGCCATGTTATCTCCAGGGGGTTCAGTTTTCTGCCAACAGTTTATCAATGTCTGCCAAATGCGCAAACAAGCTTATGCAGCGCTTCTGCAGATTAGGGAAAATTCTTCAGCATAAGACGCCAGAGCGCAAGCTTTAACCGCTGGGTTGCTTGTTTCATACTGAGCGAGTTGCCGACGCTTGGCTTAGCTGCCAGCAGGCTTATCTGGCAATAAATTGACCGAAGGCACGACTGCCCTCGCCGGCTTTGATGGTATCGACAACTTTGAGAGTTTCAGCGTCTATCACTGAGACGTTATTGTCAAACCAGTTCGCCACATAGACATGGCGGCCATCGGGATGGGTGCTGATGCCTTCAGGTTTCTGACCTACATCAATCAAGGCGATTTCCTGCAATGTAGCGGTATCGATAACCGACACCGAACCGTCATCCTGATTGGTGACGAACAAAAGCCTGTCATGAAGCGCTAATGCCGTCGCATAAGGCAAGCTGTTAACTTTTACCGTCCCAACACGCTTTAAATGCCGGGTTTCCAGCACGGTCACATCATCGCTTTCCACATTGGCGACATAAATCCGTTCGCCCTTGGCATCGATGGTGAGACCAAAGGGATGTGTGCCTACAAGCGTGGTATTTCTTATGCTGAATTTGTTTAAATCGATTTGGGAAACCGAATTGCTAAGCCGGTTGGCGACATACAGCCAGCGATTATCAGGACTGACCACCAAGCCGGAAGGCGATTGACCTACGGCAATGGTTTCAATAACTTTCAAAGTATCGGCATCGATCACCGCGACATTGTTGTTATACCAGTCCGCCACATAAATGCGCTTGCCTGCATGGTCTGCGGTAATACCCAGAGAACCGTTACTGAGAGGCACCTGCCTAATGAGTTTATGTGTCTTGGCATCTATAACGGCAAAACCCTTGGCTTCCGGCGTGCTGATATAAACCGCATTGCCGTCCGCGGAAACTGCAACGCCCGCCGGCTTGCCGGGCACGGCGATGGTATCGACGACTTGCCGGGTTTTCGTATCAATAACAGAAACACTATCGCCCAACTGATTGCTGATATAGGCAAAAGGCTCGGCTGCCAGCGGCACAGACAAAAAAGCTGTAACGATGGTCGTCGCTACAGCTATAAGGTTCACTTGGAACATTAACCGGACCTTATTTTTCGGCCAGGGCTTTCAGATTTTCCAGACCTGAGTTCAACATAACCGATACCGCAGAATTAGCTGCTTCCTCGTTCATCTCTTCAGGCGGGTTGTTGTTCATGTAAGCGCGATAATAGCCGGCTTTCCAGGAAACAACCGAGGTATCGCCTTTGGGTTCCACTTCGATGCTGGCGGCATAGTTATCTACCGGCAAAACAGGCACTTTCTCTTCAACGCCGGCATGGGTGATGGTTTTCAGTGTGCTGATTTCGGTGATTTTATAGGCATAAGACATTTTTGCCTCATCATACTTTTTCAATTCTTCAGTGATCGTGCCGCCATCCTTCAGTGACAAAACGCGAACTGCGCCTTTTTTATTGCCGCCATCATTGGTGACACTTTTAATAGCGGGATGCCAGGACATATCCCCATAATCCTTGATGATGGACCAGACTTTTTCTGCGGGTGCATTGATGGTGATTTCTTGTTCGGTTTTTTGACGTACAGGACCGTGTGCATTGGCCGCTGCCGCAAAAAAGAAAAATAAGCCTGAAATAAATAACACAATTTTCTTCATATTCTCTTCCTAATCTAAAAACATAAAAACTAAGCGCAGCATTATATGCCAACTAGGCAGTGCCCGCATCTGTTAGCGCACTTGATAAGCTAATCTCATTACGCTTCGGCTGATTTTGCCTGCCTGAACTGAACCTCAAGTGAATTAATTGTAGGGTATCGGCTTGATGTCCAGTTGTTGCATTTTCTCAAGTGCGTAGGCTTCCAGCGCATCAAGCATAGCCTGATTAACATTTTCTCCATTTCTCAGTGTATGCAAGCGCTCGAAATAAGCATCGAGGGTAATGCCTCCGCCTAGCGTGCGCCCTGTTAAGCGATCCGCGCAAAATGCCTTCCATTTCTGTCTTTCATCGGCATCCAAGGTTTCAGGGATAATTGCGGGCCCGGTATCTGAATAGCATTTCAGGCAAACGCGGATCGCTAAAATCAATCGTCATGCCGGCTAATTGCTCTGCCGGCATAGCTCGAATCCTGGCCATTTTTTGTTTGTCGGCGTCGGAGAAAAACCCGCCGCTATAAATTTCAAGATCCGGATCGGATGCCTGCTCTGTAAAGCCGCGGCTAAAAACAAGGGCTAACTTTTCGGCCAAACCAGTCGCTGCTTTAATTTTTTTAATATTGGCCAGGCAGGCCGCCATATCGATTTCAAGCCGTTGCGCATCTTGGGCACGAATAACCGCTATCGGCGCTAACACGGGACATTTGTTGATATGAACGGTTTTCAAAGGCACCCTGTCCATGCCTTCCGGAAGATCATCACTTGCAGTAAAGATTCGCTGTTGAATCTCTTCAGCCGGCAAAGCTGAGCATGGGTTCAGGGTCTACTGACAAATCGTAAACAATGACGCCATTGCTGTTGGTAGGGTGTTTACATAGCGGCAGCACTATAGCCAAATTATTTTTTAGGGCCGAATATTTGCCCGATATATGCACTACTGGTTGAAAAGAGCCCAGTTGGAGCAATTGCTCAACTTCGCTTTTAATCCGGTGCTTTAACAAAAACTCATAAAGCCTGGGTTGCGCCTGCCGAAGCAGTTTGGCCATGGCAAGCGTGGCATATACATCCGACAAGGCATCATGTGCCGCACGGTGTTCAATGCCATTAGCCTTAGTCAACTCTTCAAGCTTTAAACTGGGCCTGCCTTCGTCATTGACTGGCCAGACAATGCCGCCGGGCCGAAGCGCGCGCGCCGCCCTAAGCACATCAATCAGATCCCAGCGGGAATTGCCATTCTGCCATTCTCGGGCATAGGGATCATAAAAATTCCGGTACAGGCAGACGCGGGTCACTTCATCATCAAAGCGGATGTTGTTATAGCCCAAAGTGCAGGTATTGGGCTGAGCCAATTGTTGATGAATCAGGCCAATAAATTCGGCTTCGCAAATACCTTTTTCTTCAGCAAGCTGAGGTGCAATGCCGGTAATCAGACAGGAATCGGGATGCGGCAGGTAATCAGCCGAGGGCCGGCAATAAACGACGAAAGGGTCGTCTACAATGTTGAAGTCATAATCGGTGCGCAACCCGGCAAATTGCACAGGCCGGTCGCGCATGGGATCGATGCCGAATGTTTCATAGTCATGCCAATAAAAGGTTTTAGTTGTCACCCCTTATTTTCCATAACATTTACCCGGCGCTCAGCCACCAAAATAGGTCTTATTTAATTGACACCAAGGCCTTCATTACATCGACACGACTGACGATGCCAACAAAATCTTGCCCATCAAAGACAGGAAAGCTCCTGACTGAAGACTGTTGAAATTTTTCTGCCAAATCGACGATAGTGGTATCGACATCAACACTGATGATGTCAACCGCCATAAAATCACCGACCTTTCCGCTTACGCCCTGGTTGTACACGCTTTCCAGAAAAACTTTCAGACCGTCCTTTTCTGAAAACATGCCCACCAGATGCCCCTGCTGATCAATTACCGGTGCGCTGGTAATTTTATGATCGAGCAGTTTCTTGATGGCTTCAAACACGTCGGTATCTTTGGTCAGCGTAACCAACCGCCTTGCCATATAGTCTGCCACTGTGATTTTTGCCAGCATCACTAACTCCTTATTATTGTATTGTGTGTATTGCAGGAACTTGCAGTTTATTGAATCATCCCTGAATTATGATGTTAAGCGTTGCCTTCCGCTTCCATTTTCTTTCTTTTATCACATTTTTCAACGCAGACGCAATTGCCATTATTTGCGCCGCCGCAGGAACCTTTAATGGCGCGCCGGCCAAAAATAACCCCAATTGCCATGATCGCAATAACCACGAGCATAAAAACGAACGTCACTAAAAAATAAGTCATGATTTCACCTCATTCAAATCTGTGAAAGCTGGCCGAATCCTTGGAGACCTGCTCTCACCAGTAGTATTGTCGCTTGCCAAAAACAAAAAACGAGGAGCAAGCAGTGTTGCCCCTCGTTTAGAGACTACGGTATTCGCTTTGATTCCACCCCTGGAAAAAATTCATTTCTCAAGAGCGAAATGCAAGGCCGTTAATTAACCGCCAAAATCATCCAGGTAAATACTTTCCGGTTCAACGCCGTTTTCCAGCAGCATATTAATGACTGCTGAGTTCATCATTGGAGGTCCGCACATATAGAACTCGCAATCTTCAGGCGCCGGATGATTTTTCAGATATTCCTCATAGAGAACATTATGAATAAATCCGGTGTAACCGGTCCAATTATCATCGGGCAAGGGATCCGACAGAGCGACATGCCATTCAAAATTATCGTTTTCCTTGGCCAGCATATCGAAATCTTCCACATAGAACATTTCACGTTTGCTGCGTGCACCATACCAGAAAGACATTTTACGTTTTGACTTCAGTCTGCGTAATTGATCAAAGATATGCGAACGCATGGGCGCCATACCTGCGCCGCCACCGATAAACACCATTTCCTTATCGGTTTCTTGAGCGAAGAACTCGCCATAAGGTCCTGAAATAATACATTTATCCCCTGGTTTCAGATTAAAAATGTAGGAGGACATAATGCCGGGCGGCACGCTATCGGGAGCACCGGGAGGGGGCGTCGCGATACGCACGTTCAGCATGATTTCTTTTTCTTCCGGATAAGACGCCATCGAATACGCACGCAATGCGGGTTCTTTTACGTCAGAGACATAACGCCACAAATTGTATTTATCCCAATCATCGCGGAATCTTTCTTCAACGATTAAAATCCGCGTATTTAGCCACATGCGGCGGACACTCGATCTGAATGTAACCACCGGCGCGGTATTTTATTTCTTCACCGGGCGGCAAATCCAAGAACCAGCTCTTTAATGAAAGTGGCCACGTTATGATTGGATTTAACGGTACATTCCCATTTTTTTACGCCGAATACATCGTCTTCAACTTCAATACTCATGTTGTGCTTGACAGTCACCTGGCAAGACAGACGTTCGCCTTCTGCTGCTTCACGCTTGGTAATGTGCGAAGTTTCAGTCGGCAGAATTTCACCGCCGCCTGAATGCACCTTTACTCTGCATTGGGCGCAAGTACCGCCGCCGCCACAAGCAGAGGGCACAAATAAACCATTATCAGCCAGAGCCGTTAATAACTTTGAACCGACCGGCACATGAATTTTCTTCTCGTCATTGATCAGAATTTCCACGTCCCCGGCAGCAACCAGTTTACTTTTGGCACCGATAATAATAAATACCAGCGCAATCACGATGACCGTGAAAATAATAATCCCTAATGCGATTTCCAGCATTACGATACCTTCTTATAGTTGGATTCCAGAGAAAGCCATGAAGCCAAGCGACATCAGACCAGCTGTAATAAATGTAATACCCAGACCTTGCAAACCGGCAGGTATATCACTGTATTTCAGTTTTTCACGCACACCGGCTATGACGGTTATAGCCAAAGCCCAGCCTAAACCGCTGCCGATACCATAGGTAACGCTTTCACCGAAGTTATAGTCACGCTCAATCATGAACAAACTACCGCCCAGAATCGCGCAATTCACCGTAATCAGCGGCAGGAAAATACCCAATGCAGAATACAAGGCTGGAAAAAATTTATCCAAAATCATTTCCAGTATCTGAACCAGAGCGGCAATCATGCCAATACAGCTTAACAAGGCCAGAAAGCTTAAATCCACACCGGTTAATGCCCATCCAGGCTAAAGCATCTTCCTTCAACAAGGCATGGTAAATGACATTATTGGCCGGAACCGTTATGGTCTGCACTACCATAACCGCTATACCCAAGCCCATAGCGGTTGAAATTTTCTTGGAAACCGCCAGGAATGTACACATTCCCAAGAAAAAGGACAGCGCCAGGTTTTCAATGAAAACCGCTTTTACTAATAAATTGAGATAAGCTTCCATTAGTGATGCCCCCCTTCGCCATGTGCAATATCCATGATTTTGTAATCCGCATGTTCAACCTGAGTAGGCTTGTATTGACGGAATGTCCAAATAATCAGACCAATAATGAAAAATGCGCTGGGCGGCAACAGCATTAAACCATTAGGCACATACCAGCCGCCATCTTTAGCCAAATGAAAGACCTCGATACCCAGCAATTTGCCGGAACCCAGTGTTTCTCTAAAAAAAGCCACGATCACAAGAATCAAGCTATAACCCAGACCGTTACCAATACCGTCCATGAAACTGGCTAAAGGGGGATTCTTCATTGCATACGCTTCAGCACGCCCCATAACGATACAGTTGGTGATAATCAAGCCCACGAACACCGACAATTGCTTGCTGACATCATAAGCAACCGCTTTCAGGATTTGATCGACCACTATAACCAGCGAAGCAATAATGATCATCTGTACGATAATCCGAATACTGCCCGGGATATGATTTCTAATGGCACTGATCGCCGCGCTTGAACAGGCTGTTACTGAAGTCAGCGCTACCGCCATAATTAGAGACGTAGACATTTGTGATGTCACCGCCAAGGCAGAACAAATACCGAGTACCTGGAGAGTAATCGGATTGTTTTCGACCAAAGGCGTCGTCAATACTTTTTTTGTTTCAGTATCTAATATTGCACTCATAATTTAACCCTTCCCAGCCGTTTTGATTTTATTTAAATACGACGCGAACCCTTCGTTGCTCATCCAGTATTTAACAAGATTGCTTACGCCTACACTGGTTAATGTCGCACCGGCTAAACCGTCAACCTGGTATTCGGAACCTGCTTTATTGGTATCCACAACACCTTTAATCAAAGTTAAAACAGGCTCGCCTGACTCGGAATACACTTTCTTGCCATTCCACAGCGCGCGCCAGTTAGGGTTGACGACTTCACCACCCAATCCCGGTGTTTCAGCTTGGTCATAAAAGTTAATACTTTGTACCGTTTGGCCATCCGCGTCCAAAGCCAGAAAGCCATATAAGGTTGACCACAGACCATAACCACTGACGGGCAGAATAATGGATTGAATCGAATCGCCCTTTTTAACCAGATAAACCTTGGCCAGCTTGGCTTTTGTACGTATATGGGCAATATCTTTATCAGCAGGGATGGCAATACTTTGCGCCGGATCTTTTGCCGCTTTACGTTGATCATAGGCCTCAATATCCATGCCTTCGACATAATCACCGGTTTCAATATCGACCAACTTTAGGCTCAATTTGCTCAGCGAAAGCCTGATTTACGTCAGTATCTGCCTCTAATAAGCCGGCAACATCAAGAATGTTCTTCTTCATGTCGAAACGATTTATTATCAATCTGCAAGTGGTTTTAAAGCAACCGCTGCGATTGACACCAAAACTGCACAGATAAGACATAGCGATAAAGCAATCGCGATGGTTTTTTCCAAACTGTCATTATTCAGGGCAAGAACCTTGTCCCGATAAATGATAAATTTTTCGATATTGTTCAGAGTGTTTTGATTGCATTAAACATGACGTTTCAACCTCCTTTTAATATTTGCCTGAACGACAAAGTAATCAATAAGTGGCGCAAACATGTTGGAAAACAGAATAGCCAGCATTACTCCTTCAGGGAAGGCTGGGTTAATAACCCGTATGATGACTACCATCACACCGATCAAAACGCCATAAATCCAGCGCCCGGTATCCGTGTTGGCCGCCGTAACCGGATCAGTTGCCATGAAAGTCATCCCGAACGCAAAACTGCCCAGCACCAAATGCCAATACCAGGGTATCGAAAACATGGGATTGGTCGGACTGCCGATCATATTCAGCACTGTTGACATAACCACCATACCTAAAAACATGCCGACTATAATGCGCCAGGAAGCAACGCGGGTGTACATCAGAAATGCCGCGCCCAGCAAACAGGCCAAGGTTGATGTTTCACCCAAAGATCCAGGAATGAAACCAAAGAAGGCTTTAAACCAGCCTAAATTTGCCGCATAGATCGCATCCAGTCCGCCTGCAGATGCCAGTGACAATGGCGTCGCACCACTATAGCCATCCACGGCAACCCAAACGGCATCACCAGAAATCGATGCGGGATAGGCAAAGAACAGAAAAGCACGGCCCACCAAGGCAGGATTCATGAAATTTTTACCGGTACCGCCAAAAACTTCTTTACCCAAAACAATACCGAAAGAAATGCCCAAAGCAACCTGCCATAATGGCATGTCTGGCGGCAAAATCAGCGCGTACAACATTGAAGATACTAAAAAGCCTTCATTAACCTCATGTCCGCGCACGGTGGCAAACAAAACTTCCCATACACCACCGACCGCTAAAGTAGTAATGTAGATTGGCAGAAAGTAGAGCGCACCATGAACCATATTGGACAAAGGATTCATGGGGTTATAGCCAAAAATCATCATCGGAACACTGCGCCAGCCATCGGCTGTTGTCAGTCCCATTGCTTCCATGGCTAAATTGGCCTGATAGCCTGTGTTATACATGGCCATCAGAACACAGAAAAATGTTGCTATCACAACAAAAGTCATGGTTCGCTTCAGGTCGTTACCATCACGAACATGCGTGGTACCGCGTGTTACATCGGCGGGTGTGTAAATGAAAGTATCAACCATCTCGTAGAGACCGTAATACTTTTCAAATCGACCGCCTTTTGTAAAATGCGGCTCTATGCTATCTAAAATTTCTCTAGCCGACATTATCCTTCCTTCTCAATTTTAGTTAAATTCGCTCTCAGTACAGGACCAAAGTCATGTTTACCGGGATCAACAAAAGTAAATAAGGAAACATCTTCCTCATCAAGTTCCAGACAACCTAGCAACTGAGCCTGATCGGTATCGCCCACTACCAAGGATTTGAGCAGTGGTGTCGGCAAGATATCCATAGGCATGACAGTTTCGTAAATACCCACTGGAACAATCGCCCGGTTACTGCCGTTTTTATTGGTTGTTAATGGAAATTTACGGCCGCTTTTACGATCCTCCCGGCTGGTAATATAAACATCCAGTGCTGAATATTTATCTTTACCCGGCACAATCCAGCCAAACAATTCACGCGCACGGCCTTCCTGCAACACGGAAACCTGGTTGCTGTAGCAACCCAAATAGGCAGCCCAGTTAGTAGCACGATGGCCATACAGGACAGATCCGGAAATAACCCGGCTTTCAACCGCTTCCAGCTCACCTGCGACCAGATCGTCAGTATTGGCGCCGACTCGGGTACGGATTAAACGTGGATTTTTAACCGTAGGTCCGGCCAGAGACACCACTCTTTCTACATTGATCTTGCCCGTGGTAAATAATGCGCCAATGGCCATTACTGCCTGATAATCCAGATGCCAAACGAATTTCTCGGCATTGATTGGATCGAGAAAATGGATATGCGTACTGGGCAAACCTGCCGGATGCGGGCCCGAAAACTCGGCAACAGTCACGGAAGCAGTGCTGCCCGTCGCAATATCAGCACCGGTAGCTTTACAAACGTAGACTTTGCCGTCTGTCAGTTTGGAGATAACCGCCAAGCCATTGGCAAAATCATTGCCACGCGCTTTGATGATAACGCTCGGATCGGCCGCCAGCGGACGGGTATCGATAGCAGTAACGAATATAGAGCTGGGCTTGCTGTCAACAGCTGGAATCTTGCCATAAGGACGTGTGCGAAACGCTGTCCACAAGCCCGATGCCAACAGGTTTTCTTTAACCTGCTCTGCTGATAAGCCCTCTAATTCGGTAGCTTTGTATTTTGCAAAGGATTCCTGCTCGTTGCCTTTTAGTTCGATAACAACAGACTGCAGAACCCGTTTGGCACCACGATTGATGGATTTTACAACGCCCGCGCCAGGTGCCGTAAAATGAACGCCAGGATTTTTCTTGTCACTGAAGAGCACCTGGCCAAGCTTGACCGTATCGCCTTCAGCAACCATCATGGTAGGCTTCATGCCCACGTAATCCATCCCCAGAATCGCAACGGACTTAACCTTATTGCCATCCTCAATAACTTGTTTAGGCCCTCCGGTGATAGGTAGGTCCAAACCTTTTTTAATAGTAAATTGCATAGTTAATAAGCCTGCTCTCCAAACAAGTTGCGGCGAACTTGCCCTTATTTAAAAACCGCAAAAACAAGAGGCACGTTAAGACGTAAAACGGAGGTCATTACATCATAAAAAAGGCTTCTTCTCAACCGAGACGAGCTTAATTAACCAACTGCTTTTAAAGACATGAAAATTTATCAAAAATCCCCGTCCTCACAATAGCCTGTTTTTTTAGTATTAGGGCTGGTTGAGGGCAATAGCAATGAGACCATAGGAGCCAAGATCATTGCATAACTTAAACTCATGAAGGCTTTGATGACTGGGCAAGCTATTTAACAGTTGCGGCAGAAGCCTCTACGACAATGCGTTATAAAAACTGGCCGCAGTCACTCGAAGACATCGGCGTCTTTGAAGGATTTTGCCTGCTGGTCTTTGGAAGACAAGCTTGGAATAGCGTCGCCGATCGTCCAGTCGATAGCCAGATCCTTATCGTTCCAGGCGATGCTGCGTTCATGTTCCGGGGCCCAATAGTCCGTGGTTTTGTAAAGGAATTCAGCATCATCCGAAAGCACCACAAAACCATGCGCAAAGCCCTCAGGTATCCACATCTGCCGCTTGTTTTCCGCCGTTAACAGGGCGCCGGTCCATTGACCAAAGCTTGGCGAAGTTTTGCGCAGATCAACCGCCACATCGAAAACGGCCCCCATGCAAACCCTAACCAGCTTGCCCTGTGGCTGCTTAATCTGGTAATGCAAGCCGCGCAGAACGTGTTTTTGTGATCGCGAGTGATTATCCTGAACAAAATTCACTTCCAGTCCTGTAAGTGTTTTAAATTTTTCGGCATTGTAGCTTTCAAAGAAAAACCCACGCGCATCCCCAAACACCCGGGGCTCAAAAATCAGTACATCGGCAATTGCAGTTGGCAAAACATTCATCAGTAACTCCGCGAAACACCGGCGTTCAGACCGCCGTGATGAGGAGACGGACAGTAATTTTCCTTCTCCAGTGGTTTAGTAGTCGCATAGTATCTTACAAAATGTGCAAACTGAACAACCACTGGCTAAAAGCCGATGACTGTTCGGCTCGCTAACGCGGTTCGAACAAGCCGGACGCGCTGAACGGCATTGTCGATTTCTATTTTATGAAAGCCAAAGCCCTCAGGCATCTCAAAATCATTTGCCGTAACCGATTAAACACGTGCGGCTAACTTTTGTTAAGAGCAAATCCGCCTGGATTTTAGGCACGAAAAGCAGGGGTTCACTGCCCTTAAGAAGCCGCTATTGCTTAAGTAATACGCACGAAATAAGTTGAACAAGTGTAGGTGCGAATTTATTCGCACAATGCGGATAAATCCGCACCTACACAAAAAATTGTTTCTCAGAGTTGCGCAAGTTATTTGACACGCGTTCCTAAGCAAGCACGCTGACTTTATCGCCAATGCGAATCTGTCCGCCACCACCATAGCTAAGCATCCCAATGGCGAAAGTCGGCTTTTGCTGATTGAAGGCCCTGGTCAGTGTTTTGAGGATAGGCAAATCCCGTTGACCGGAGTGAGGGTTCGCATGAGTAGCGAGACACCTGCCTTTGGGTATGACCACATCGAAGATAACCCTGCCTATACGAACCTTTCGCCCCACCCAGCTTTGCTCGCCCCACGCCTCCAGACCTTCAATGGCGATGTTTGAGCGAAAACGAAGCTCGCTGAGGCCGGTATCACCGACGGCAGCGGCCACTGCTGCCAGGCTTTCGCGGCTGTGCAGCGTAATCTGGCCAGCCTCGTTATCCTGATAACGGGAGGTAACCCCATCGCCAACGACTCGCAGCGGGATACGCTCAGGGTGCGCGGAAAGTGGATTGTCATCCAGCCGGCGCACATAATCTTCAATCACCGCCGCTATGCGCTTGCGGCCTGAATCATCCAGCCCCTCATCAAGCAACACTGAATCTTCCAAGCTGATCTGCAACCGAAGCGCTGAATGATCGAAGCGCAGCTTAAGACGCGCCAGGCCTGGGGTGTTCACCAGGGCGACAAATTCGTGCTTTTTACTCCAGGCATCATCCGGCACATCGGAATTGGCAAATCGGATACCGAGCACTCGATCACCGGCAATTCGTCCTTCCTCAAGAACAGTTAAAACTTCGCAGGCTTCAGGCGTGAAACTTTTCACAGGATAACGATATAGAGCGGCGACGCGCGGCATAGCTGACTCCCTAGAGGACTTGGTTCTGATTGAATACCTGCGGATTATCTGCGTAATTTAGCAGAGCAAACTTCATCCGCACCAGAATCGCCTGGTTGCTTTCAATCTTGTTGCAAGCAGCAAAAACCATTTAAAAATCAAGATCTAGACGAAAAACTGCTGATTTTTAGCATACTCGTGGCTTTCATTATAAAGTGCCGCAATCAAATTGGCCTGATAGACCATGCCCACCAGGCGATTTTCGTTATTGACAATCGGAATTTGTCGATAGCCTTGATTCGACATCAGCGGAATAAGGTCGGCGACATGGCTGCTTTCCGGCAGGACACTCACCGAAGTAGTCATGATATGCCCGACGGATTCCGGTTTATCGGTCGACACATCGGGGGTACGGCGTATAAAAGCCCGAAACTTATCCTTAAAAGTTTCATTGTCATCAACTTTAATGAATTTAAAAAAGTCATTCCAGGTGACAATGCCAATTACCCGTCTGGCTCTGTCAATAACCGGCACTGCTTTGAGCTTTTCGCTATGCATAAGCTTCCAGGCATCTTCAACTTCAGTTCCGTATTCAACGGTTGTTATGTTTTTAACCATGATATCCGCACAGGTGACATTGCCTTGGTAGCGTTTAAAACTTTGCATCTGGGCATTGGTAAGCAATTTGCTTAAGTCTCCTGTAGAGACATCCATGAACATATCCATGTTTTCCAGCGCTTGTTGTAAATCCTGTTCTGAAATGCCGGCGCGCTGCGCAGGTTGGATGCTGGCACTGTGTTGATGCTTTTTGTTATCGGCTTGATGTGGAATGCTAGGATACTGGTACCGCAAAACCCAGCGGTTGATGAAAATCGCCATCACCAGCATGATCATTACATTGATGCCTACCGGCATCAGCACAAAACTGTAATTCATCAAATTACCGGGATCAGCAGCCATGACAGGCGTTAAGGCAGTCGCTGCGCCCGGAGGATGCAGGCAGCGCAGCAACAGCATGGCAAAAATACTTCCCCCGACCGCGCAGCCCGACGCCAACACGGTATTCGCAATCATTTGGGCACAAGCGATCCCGATAACTGCCGAGAGCATTTGCCCGCCAACCAAAGGCCAGGGTTGCGCCAGCGGACTACCCGGCAGAATAAATAAGATAACGGCGGAAGCGCCCATCGAAGCGACTATGATCGGATGGGCGACACTATTGCTGAACTGCTGAGTCACCCATGCGGCAACCAAAATAGCCACAAAGCTTGAAATCACCGAAAGCAGCTTGCCCTTGATGCTTAAATTGACCGGGTCAACGGTAATAAAACGAAAAAACTGATGGATTTTCATAAGTTCATAAATAGCATCGTTAGCTCAGTTGAATTAATGGCTCGTTTTCCAGAATGCGCTTGGAAAAACGCCTTCTGCAGAACAGCTTTGCGCTTTTTCCAATCAGGTATCTGAAGGCTTGCTCCCTGTTTAAAAAAGCCATTGCAATATCGATTCGATACTTTAAATCATCCAGCAAAAAACGGCTTGCTTTTTTGGAATTTATTTTTCAACTGGGCGTAACAAAAAAAGCATCGGCATAAATATCGGCTGATGATGCCCCCTTGAGAAAAGTCATTCTTTTCATCTGATTGACCATGTCCGGATGACCGCAGAGAAATACCCGCCAGCCTTTTAAATCAGCGAGCGCCGCCAAGGCAACCTCATTGACACGCCCTTGAGTAAATCCTTCGGGAACATGCTTGCCCGATAGGCAGGGAATGTAATGAAAATTATGATGCTGCTCGGCCAGTTGGCGCATCTCGTCAATCCGGTACAGATCTTCAAGTTCACGGCTGCCATGAAACAGATAAATAGGACCGGAATGACCCTGCGCCAGTGCATCGGTCAGAATCCCCGCCAATGGCGCCAAGCCTGTGCCGGTACCTACCAGGAGGATGCCTTGTTCACGTCTTTCAGGCAGGTAAAAACAATGTCCCCGCGCCTCGGACACCGCGATGGTGTCCCCTGCCTTGATTTCATCATGGAGCCATTCACTAAATCTGCCGCCAGGTAGGCGGCGAATATGAAATTCCAGAGTATTGGATTGTTGCGGGGTATTGGCAATCGAATAACTGCGCGTTAATCCGTCGGCCCTCTGTAGATTAACAAACTGCCCGGCGTTAAATTCGAACGCATCCTTAAAGGCGATGATCAATAGCAGCGTATTTCTATTGAGCATTTCATTAACAACAACCGTGCCTTCCGTATAGAATTCCGATTGGTCGGGCAGTTTAATAACCATGTCCTGTTCTGGATGGCACAGACAGGCAAGAAAATGATTGCGTTTTTTCAGGGTATTCTTTAATCCGGCCTGAGCGGCTTCCGGCGGCGGGCTATCGGGACTGCGCACCATGCAGCTATGACAAGTGCCTTTTTTACAGGCGTAGGAAATAGTAACGTTTTCACGTAACAAGGCATCGAGCACCGTTTCATCCGGCCGGCAGGAATAGGTCTTGTCTTCAATGGTTAATTTGAACATGATGCTTCCGTTAAATCGGACTCCATAATGTTGGTAAATAGCATAATGGAGTCTGGTTATTGTGTTTATCTGCCTAATACATCGTTGCGTGTGGTTTCACAAATCGCCACCACTTCGCTGATGAGTTCTTCAGGAACATTCAACTCGTTCAACGTTGCTCCCAAATTTTCTACGACGGCATCAAAATGACTATCATCCAAGCCCATCTTTAGGAGATGCGCATGTCCTTTGCGCATATCTTCGCCGGTGTAGTTATGCGGGCCGCCAAATGCCATCGTTAAAAAGGCTTTTTGTTTGGCGGCTTGCTTTTCCATATCAACGTTGTCGAAAAAACGATTGATACGATGATCACTCAACACCTTGCGGTAAAAAATATCAACGGCGGCATTGACTGCTGGTTCGCCGCCTATTCTTTCATAAAGCGCTTTGCTCACAGGTACTTGCTCATTGTTTTGTGTGTCAGTCATTGTGTTTTCCTTTAGTTGTTAAGGCCAAAATGTAACCAAGCGTTGTTGACTACAGAAAAATGATAACAAAGGAATACATCTTATACAAGTTCTATATGTTAAAAGATTGCTATCTATTGTATGTAGGTTTTTTGGTATACTTTTGAACCCTAATCAGCGGATTAACAAAAGGCGTTATATGACTGACAAGATCAAATCGCGGCAACAGCAAATTTTAAATCTGCTGCTGGAAAATAAAGCAGGACTCAGTATTGATGAGATCGCTACAGCGTTAAATATCTCCCGAAATGCTGTGCAACAGCATTTTACTGTGCTCGAGAGAGACGGTTATATCCAGATGGGGGTGCTTAATAAAACTGCAGGGCGTCCGGTGCGCAGCTATGTTTTGACCCAAGCAGGAATTAACAGCTTCCCAAAGCAATATGCCTGGTTTTCCGAGCTCATGCTTAGCGATCTGAAAAACGAAATGGGTTCCGAAGCTTTTCAGCGCTATATGCACAGGCTGGGAAAGCATTTGTCAGAAAGTCTTTTATCCCGTTTTAAAGGAAAAAATACGGATGAACGAATTGAAGAATTGCTGAACATTATGGACGAGTTGGGTTTTAAGACATGCAAGGTGACCGATTCGCACAGCCATGACAGGTCAATCGAAGCCAGCAATTGTATCTATCATGATCTGGCTCAACAACATGAGGAAATTTGCGAGTTTGATAGAACACTCCTTTCCTCTTTACTGGATAGAACTATTGAGCACACGGAATGCATGGCAAAAGGTGGGGCTGTTTGCCGCTTTAAAATCATCAACACAAACTCAAACATCTGACTGCCAGCTTGTCCGCTGGCAAACAAGACGGGCCAGCACTTTGGCTTAGACCGGCAAGCCAGCCTCCGACGTATCGCTGCAAAATGGGTTTGCCCTTAATACCCCCCACAGCCCAATCGCGCACCCAAAAATTCCTGAGCCGAAGCATCCGCCGCTTATAAAAAACAGCTTGCACACTGGAATAACCACCGTGAAAGGTTCGTGAAAGGAATAGAGGCTAAGATGGCTGCTCGCCAATGAACCGGGGGCCATGCCTTTTTCTTCACTGCGAAGTATCAGACAAGATAGCCCGACAGGACTCGTCAGAGCGCACAGTGTAAAGGCAATATACGGTTTTAGAGTGAAATCGGCGTAACTACCCGCAATGCTATAACCTCCAACAAATTACCAGGCTGATGCTTATAAAACGAGGTTGGCAAGCTTTAGGTAAAAAATACTTTAATTTCGATTCGATACTATTTACAATAACAACAAATGACTTCACCGGACTCATCAACATGATACATAAACACAAACAGTATTATCTGCGTCATCTGAAAGATGATATTCCCGCTGGAATCGTGGTGTTTTTGGTGGCCCTACCCTTGTGTCTGGGTATAGCGCTGGCATCAGGTGCGCCCTTGTTTTCCGGCTTAATCGGCGGCCTGGTCGGCGGGCTTATTGTCTCTTGGCTTAGTGGTTCACAACTCGCAGTGACAGGTCCGGCGGCCGGCTTAACCGTCATTGTTTTTAATGCCATTGAAACCCTCGGCAGTTTTCAAGGTTTGCTGGTTGCCTGTGTGTTAGCGGGCATTATGCAGCTGGTGCTGGGGTTTCTGAGAGCCGGGATCATTGGCGCTTTTTTTCCTGCCGCGGTCATTGAAGGCATGCTGGCGGCGATCGGTTTAATTCTGATTATCAAGCAGATACCCCATGCCACGGGATACCACGCCCATTACGAGGGCGATGAGAGCTACATGCAGGATACTGCCCAATCGAGCTTCTATGAATTCCTTCATGCATTTATTGGTGTAACCCCTGGTTCGGTGGTTATCAGCGCCGTGGCATTGCTGATCATGATTCTATGGGGCACGGCATGGTTTAAGAAACAAAAATGGTTAACACTAATCCCCGGACCATTAGTTGCAGTTCTTTGGGGAGTCGGTTACAACGTGATCGCCCAGCAGTTTGCTCCTGAATGGGCTGTAATGAACGAACACTTGGTCAGCTTACCTGTTTCGGAAAAAGCTACCGACTTCTTCAATAACTTTATATTGCCAGACTCAAGCTATCTCAGCCATCTAGACTAACCCGCATGTTTATGTGGCTGCCGTAACGATTGCAATTATCGCCAGTCTGGAAACACTGTTAAGTCTGGAAGCAACCGATAAACTGGATCCATTAAAACGTCTCGCACCCACGAACCGTGAACTGAAGGCGCAAGGCGTTGGCAATATTATCAGCGGTTTAATTGGCGGCTTGCCAATGACCGCCGTTATCGTGCGCAGTTCGGCCAACATTAACGCAGGCGGACAAACCCGTGTCGCCTGTTTCACTCATGGGGTGTTTTTGTTGTTCAGCGTCATGTTTTTGTCGCAGTACCTGAACTATATTCCTCTCGCCTGTTTAGCCGCCATTTTATTACATACCGGTTATAAGCTGGCCAATCCTGCATTATTCAGGAAGTTTTACCAAAAAGGCATGAGTCAATTTCTGCCTTTTATAATCACCGTCATTGCGATACTGATAACCGACTTGTTAAAGGGTATGGCCATAGGCATGGTTATTGGTCTGTTTTTTGTCATCAGAGCCAATTATCACGCCGCCATTACGCTCATTCAAGATGGCTCGCACTATCTGTTATCACTGAACAAGGACGTTTCTTTTCTGAACAAAGCGTTATTAAGGAAATTTATTTTGAGCATTCCGGAAAACTGCACAGTCACCATCGACGCCAGCAAAGCCAAATTTATCGACCACGATATTATGGAAACGATTGAAGATTTCCTGGCGGCCGCGCCGGATGGCAATATAACTGTAAAGGTCATTGATCTGCACGGCAAAGAAAAAATCTATAAATACGAAGCGATGGTGATAGTAAACGTAAATGGTGATGCGTAAATTTACCAACACGGCGCCCGCAGGGGTTTCAACAAAAACGACTACAACATCCACAGCAGTAAAGTTGATTTTATGAAAACAACAGCCATACAAATGCCGATCAATGCAAGCACCCAAGTTAACAATGGCGGCCTGTTTGCCAACCTGAAATACGATGTTCCAGCAGGCATAGCGGTTTTTCTGATCTCAATACCCTTATCATTAGGGATAGCCCTGGCATCCGGTGCGCCGCTGTTCTCGGGACTGATTGCCGGGATTATCAGCGGCCTGGTAGTGGCGCCTTTAAGCGGCTCTGCGCTGGGCATCAGCGGTCCAACCGCCGGTCTTGCCATTATTGTGTTGTCGGCCATTGAAAAACTGGGATTCAATGGCTTTCTGCTCGCCCTGTTCCTGGCCGGCGTTTTGCAAATCGTCATGGGGCTGTCCAAAGCCGGCGTTATTGCCTATTACTTTCCTTCTTCAGTGATCAACGGCATGTTGTCGGGTATAGGCCTCATTCTCTTTCTCAAGCAAATTCCTCATGCCATGGGTTATGACCGTGACTACGAAGGCGACACCGCCTTTTTTCAGACTGATAGCTACTCGTCTTTTTCTGAACTGGCGAATATGCTGGAATTTACGAATCCTACAGCCATTATCATAGCGCTGATTTCCCTGGCGATATTGATCTTATGGGAACAGCCGTTTATGAAACGGCAACGGTTTTTCCAAATGTTTCAGGGAGTTTTAGCGGCAATTTTGGGAGGTGTATTAATCAATCAAAGCCTGCAATATTTTTATCCTGAGCTGGCCTTAGGCGGTAATCATCTGGTCATGTTACCGGTTCTGCAACAACCCAGTGACTTATGGAGTCATCTGCATTACCCGGATTTTTCCCGGCTTGGCATTCCGGCAATTTACCTGACCGCTTTAACCCTGGCTGTTGTCGCCAGTTTGGAGACGCTGCTGTCTTTGGAAGCGGTTGATAAAATGGATCCTGATAAAAGAGTGACTTCCGCTAATCGGGAGCTGATTGTTCAGGGCATTGGCAATGTCTGCAGCGGCTTGCTGGGGGGGCTGCCGCTGGCGCAAGTTATTGTGCGTAGCTCCATTAATATTCAATCCGGCGCAAAATCCAAGGCATCTGGGATTATCTATGGCCTTCTGTTGTTGGTTGCCGTCATTTTTATCCCAAACCTGCTCAATAAAATCCCTTTAGCCAGTCTGGCCAGCGTGCTGCTGCTAGTCGGTTATAAATTGATCCGTCCGAAAGCTTTTAAAATCATGTACAAAGCCGGTATGTATCATTTCATTCCGTTCTGCGTAACGATTTTGGGCATGGTTTTTACCGACCTGCTGATTGGTCTTGCTATTGGCCTGATCACCGCCTTGTTTTCGATCCTGCTGGAAAATTATAAAAGCGCTTTTTATCTGAATGAGTCACACATCGGCAATAAAACCATACTCCGGTTATCCGAACATGTGTCGTTTTTAAATAAAGCCAATATCCAACAAACCTTTGAGCAGCTGCCCGATTATTCAGAAGTAGTCATTGATGCCACGCGCTCAAAATACATTGATTACGATGTCTTCGAAATCATTGAAAACTTCAAAATCGAGGCACAACGCAAGCACATCAGGCTGACCGTTGAAAACCTGCGCGGTTATGGCGTGCTGGAGCCGGTTGAAAACGCACGCGCGCCCACCTATGACACCCAGCAAGCCTTAACTCCAGCTAAAGTCTTGGCATTGCTGAAAGAAGGTAATGAGCGCTTTGTTAATAATTTGAAATCACACCGCAATTTACTGGAGCAGGTTAACGACACCCGGCAAGGACAATTCCCCATCGCGATTATTCTAAGTTGCATGGATTCACGCACTTCCGTTGAACTCATCTTCGATCAGGGCCTGGGCGATGTGTTCAGTGCGCGGGTTGCCGGCAATGTGATTAATGACGACATTCTGGGCAGCATGGAATACGCCTGCAAGCTGGCAGGCTCAAAGTTGATCGTGGTGCTGGGCCATTCGCATTGTGGCGCAATCAAGGGCGCTTGCGCCAATGTAGAACTGGATCACCTCAGCGGGACTATTACAGAAAATAAAACCGGCTGTTGATGCTGTTCATGCCGAAGAATCGGTACAAATCAGTGCTGATGATGACGGCGTCGTGCAAAAAGTGGCCGATAAAAATGTGCAACTGACCGTCGAGCAAATCAGAAGCAAAAGCCCTGTGCTGGACGCCCTCGTGAAAAGCGGTGACATAGGCATAGTCGGCGCAATGTACGACATTGAAACCGGAAAAGTGAAATTTTATGCTGATGTCTAACACCACTGCGGGCAGCGCCGCTGCATTCGTAATGCATTTTATTGAGTAAGGTATATTTTTAGGAGTAGACCATGATTCCCTTAAATAATCGAAAAATACTGATCCGAATCATACTGGCCGGTATGCTTATACTGTTCTATGACGTGCTATTGCACTCAGTGTTATCAGTTGTGCATTTTGCTTTTGAGTGGTTCGAGCTGGCTCTTGAGCATCTCATCGAGCATCTCTTTCATACTACCCGCCAACAAAGCCAAATTATCGTCTTTTATCTGCTATGGCTCATGGCGCTTTACCCGCTGTATCGACTCTGGCGTGCGCTGCCCAAATTTTTTAATCAGCTCAAACAGCGGCTTGTTGCGTCCGTCTTACATCATAAATCCTCCATTACCCGCCACTGGAAAGAGCAGTCTTCAATCCAGAAAATAAAGTGGGCTGCCTCTTTTGCGCTGAGCGTATCCTGCCTGAGCCTTTTTGCCTTCAGTTGACCTTAGTGACCGCCCCTCCGGGCGCCGCCTACATCGTGATTTGAAGCCGCCTGCCGCGACGTGGGCGGCGCCTCCACAGCGAATCTTGCCAGTCCAGAGCAGCTCCAAACCCCGCCTGCTGTATAAATTGAATAGTTACAAAATTTTGTAGTTTGCGTAATATCATTTACTGCATGCCGCGCCATAAACTCAATGTAAGGTATGCAAGGCTATTTCGGCCAACAAACAAATAGTAATCAAACTGCTATCTGTTAGTGTCAGATTTTCAACCCTGAAAACAGAAGGCCGCCATGAAACAGATGACCTATCCGGAAAACTGGCCCGATATCGATACCGCGCTGTACCATCGCTCGGTAAAACTGTTCAGTGCCGTCAAAAACCTGCTCAGCGTCAAATTCGAACTGCATGCTGACACGCAAATAGTGCAAGGCGATATTTTTCTGTTCAATCATTTCTCCCGCTTCGAAACCTTTATTCCGCAATTTCTGATTTTCGAGAAAACCGGCGCCTTCAGTTGCGCCATTGCCTCGGGTGAATTCTTCTACGAACTGCGCCGCCTGATTCAGCATCTGGAGACCGCAACTGCCGGACATCGAAACTGCCACCCTGCTGCTTTACGCAGACCAGGATCCGATAGTGTCACCGCAAAGCGCCAAGTCGGTTTTTGAGAAACTCGGGACAACGCACAAACAGTTGCACACCATAACCGCTGCGCGGCACGGCATTCTGATGGAAAATCTTGGCGGCACCTGGGCGGTTATTGATGAGTTTTTGAAGCGCTGGCGACAACAGCCAGCCCCACCGATCCAAATGCCGCAAGCACTATCCACACAGGAGACAGCATCATGAAAAACGTCATCATCGCTGGTTATGCCAGATCACCGTTTACCCCGGCCTACAAAGGCGCACTCACCGGTGTCAGGCCGGATGATTTGGCTGCTCAGGTGGTCAAGGCGCTGGTTGAAAAAAGCGGCATCAATCCTAACGATATCGAAGACTTGATTTTAGGCTGCGCCTTTCCCGAAGGCGAACAAGGCCTCAATCTGGCGCGGATGATCGTGTATTTGGCAGGATTGCCGGTCAGTGTTGCCGGGGTCACCGTCAACCGTTTTTGCGGTTCCTCGATGCAAGCCATTCATATTGCCGCCGGTGCCATCAACATGAACGCCGGGGAGGCGTTTATCTGCGCCGGGGTGGAATCGATGACCCGGGTGCCGATGGGCGGCTTCAATACCCTGCCCCATCCAGGACTTTACAAGCAATACCCACAGGCTTATATCAGCATGGGCGAAACGGCAGAAAACCTGGCGCGCACCTATCACATCCCGCGCGCCGAACAGGATGCCTTTGCCCTGGACAGTCAGCAGAAAGCCCATGCCGCCCAACAGCAAGGCCGGTTTGCCGATGAAATCGTTCCAATTATCACGCACAAAGGCGAGCTCATCGACAGCGACGGCTGCCTGCGCCCTGAATCGACTCTGCAGGCAATGGCCGAACTCGATCCTGCGTTTTTGCAAAACGGCAGCGTTACCGCTGCCACTTCCTCGCCGCTTACCGATGGCGCGGCAGCCGTACTGGTATGTAGCGAAGCCTATGCCGACGCGCACGGCCTGCCCAAGCTTGCGCGCATCAAAGCCATTGCCGTATCCGCCTGTTTGCCGGAGATCATGGGCATCGGCCCGGTTGCGGCAACCCACAAAGCCTTGCAGCGGGCGGCGTTAACGCTGGACGACATCGACCTCGTCGAATTGAACGAAGCCTTTGCCGCGCAAGCCTTGGCCGTATTAAAGGATTTACCGGTCCCGGCGGACAAGCTCAATCTTGACGGCGGCGCCATTGCTTTGGGGCATCCGCTCGGCGCGACCGGCGCGCGCATTACCGGCAAGGCCGCAAGCCTGCTGCAACGCGAGCACAAGCAATTTGCCCTTGCCACCCAATGCATCGGCGGCGGCCAGGGCATTGCAACCATTCTGGAGGCGGTATCATGAACATCGAAAAAGTCGCGGTGATCGGCGCGGGCGTCATGGGCGCAGGCATCGCCGCACACCTTGCCAATGCCGGGATTGCGGTCGATTTACTGGATATCGTGCCCAAACAGGGCGACAACCGCAATGCCATCGCCGAAGCCGCCGTCGCGAAAATGCTGAACACCGAACCTTCGCCGCTTATGCATCCGAACAACGCCCGCCTCATCAGCCCCGGCAACACCGAAGACGATTTAGGCCGGCTGGCGCAGGCCGATTGGGTAATTGAAGCGGTGATCGAAAACCCGGCTATCAAGCAGGCCTTGTATCAGCAGCTGAACCAGGTCTGCCGCCCGGACACGCTGATTTCGTCCAACACTTCGACGCTGCCGCTCAGTGTTTTAACCCGCAACCAGACAGACAGCTTTAAGCGGCGCTTCATGATTACGCATTTCTTCAATCCACCACGCTACATGCGTTTATTGGAGCTGGTCAGCTCACCCGAACTGAACCCCGGCTTATTGAAAAGCCTGCAAACTTTCGCCGATGTCAGACTCGGTAAAGGCTGCGTGCTCTGTAACGATACCCCGGGCTTTATCGCCAACCGCATCGGCACTTTCTGGATACAAACAGCCTTGCTCGAAGCCATCGCCCGAAATCTGACCATAGAGCAATGCGATGCCGCGATGAGTTTGTTCGGCATTCCCAAAACCGGCGTTTTCGGCTTGATGGATTTGATCGGAATTGATCTGCTGCCGCATATTCTGGAAAACTTTAGACAAACATTAACCGCCAATGACCGTTTGCGCGCCATTGCCACCGTGCCGGCGCTGTTGCGGTCGATGATTGCCGACGGTTACACCGGCCGCAAAGGCAAAGGCGGTTTTTACCGCCTGCAGCCGGACGGTGGCCCAAAAATCAAACAATCCATAGACTTGCAAAGCGGTGCATACCGGCCCAGCGAGAAATTCCAAATCAAAGGCATCGGCCATCACCCGGACGAGCTCAAAAGCTTTTTATCCGCTTCCAATGCGCTCAATCAATACAGCTGGCAGGTATTGTCGGAAACCTTCTGCTATGCCGCCCAGCTGATCCCGGAAATCGCCGATGACATTATTGCGGTCGATGCCGCCATGCGCCTGGGCTATAACTGGCGCTACGGCCCGTTTGAGCTGCTCGACCGGCTTGGGGTGAACTGGTTCGTCGATCAGCTACATGACCGCAATCACCCTGTGCCCGCGCTGCTGGCGGACCGGCAAAGCCTGTACCGCAGCGAAGGCGGCGCACTGCAATTTAAGGATACCGCCAACCAGTATCGACCGGTGCAGTACCCAGCAGGGAGTTTTATTGTTAAGCGGCATTAAACGCCGCAGTCAGGCCTTATTAAGCAATGCTTCGGCCAGTCTATGGGACGCCGGCGACGGCATTGCCTGCCTGGAATTTCACAGCAAAATGAACACGCTAGATCCAGACAGCCTGGGCCTGATTCAACAAAGCATCGGCGTCGTCAAACAAGGCTTTAATGGCCTGGTTATTTACAACGAAGCCGAGCATTTTTCTGCCGGCGCTAATCTGACCTTGCTAGCCCCGGCGCTGAAGCAACAAGACTGGGAAACAGTCGCAGGCATCATCAAACTCGGCCAGGCTAGCTATCAGATGCTCAAACTGGCGCCCTTCCCGGTGGTCGGCGCGCCCTCCGGTCTGGCGCTGGGCGGCGGCTGCGAAATCCTGCTGCACTGCGACGCCATTCAAGCCCATGCCGAACTTTACATGGGCCTGGTTGAAACCGGCGTCGGTCTGGTGCCGGGCTGGGGCGGCTGCAAGGAATTACTGCGCCGCTGGCTAAGCTTTGCCAAACGTCCCGGCGGCCCCATGCCGCCTATCGCCCAAACTTTTGAAACCATTGGCCTTGCCAAGGTTTCCCAATCGGCGCAGCACGCCAAAGAATTGTTGTACTTGGCCCAAAATGACGGCATCACCATGAACAAAGACCGGCTCTTGGCCGATGCCAAGACCCTGGCGCTGTCCTTGGTAGCCGGCTACCAGCCGCCAAAACCTTTTGTGTATCAGTTACCGGGCGCGTCCGCTCGCGCCGCCATGGACATGGCCGTGCAAAACTTGCATAAAGCCGGCAAAGCGACCGAGTACGATGTGGAAATCTCCGGGCAACTTGCCCATGTGTTAAGCGGCGGTAATACCGACATCACCACGCCATTAAACGAACAAAACCTGTTGGATTTAGAACTGGAAGCCTTTTTATACCTGGTCAAGCAACCCGGCACCCAGGCAAGACTGGAGCACATGCTGAAAACCGGGAAGCCGCTCAGGAATTGAGCATAACCTCGTGCCAGGGGCCTTGGCCGCGACAATCAAGGCCAAGACCCCTGGCACTATCAATACACTGGAGCACACCATGAATAAGCTGATGCTGATAGTCGCCTTAACCGGGCTCTCCTGTCTGCTGGTCGCCCCCTTGCGGCGCAACCTGCTCACCCGCCCCATCTTCAACAAAATGCGCAAAACCCTGCCGCCCATGTCACAAACCGAACGCGAAGCCCTGGAAGCCGGCAACACCTGGTGGGATGCCGAATTGTTCAGCGGCAAACCCGACTGGAGCAAGCTTAAAAACCTGCCACCCGCCCGTTTAAGCTTGGAGGAACAAGCCTATCTCGACGGCCCGGTGGAGACCTTGTGCACGATGCTCGACGATTGGGATATCACTTTCAAACGCCGCGATTTACCGCCGGAAGTCTGGGACTACATCAAACAGCACAAATTCTTCGGCATCATCATTCCCAAACACTACGGCGGACTGGAGTATTCCGAATTCGCCCATTCCCAAGTCATCATGAAAATCGCCAGCCGCAGCACTACAGCAGCCGTGACGGTGATGGTGCCCAATTCTTTGGGCCCTGCCAAGCTGTTATTGGCATACGGCAGCGAACCACAAAAAGACTATTACCTGCCGCGCCTGGCGGCAGGCAAGGAAATCCCCGCATTCGCGCTGACCGGGCCTGAAGCGGGCAGCGATGCCGGGGCCATGCCCGATACCGGCGTGGTATGTTACGGAGCTTTCGAAGGCAACGACCGGGTTTTAGGTATACGCCTGAACTGGGAAAAACGCTACATCACGCTGGGACCAGTGGCAACCGTATTGGGTCTGGCGTTCAAGCTGTTCGATCCCGAGCATTTACTGGGGGAACAGGAAGACATCGGCATCACGCTGGCGCTGATTCCAACCAACACACCAGGCGTTTCCATCGGCAAACGCCACTTTCCACTCGACTCCGGCTTTCAGAACGGGCCAAACTGGGGGAAGAACGTCTTCATCCCGATGGACTGGATTATCGGCGGCGTAGAACAGGCCGGCAATGGCTGGAAAATGTTGATGCAATGCCTCGCCACTGGCCGCGCCATTTCCCTGCCTGCCCTCAGCGTCGCTGCCGCCAAATTCGTCTGCCGCAACACCGGCGCGTATGCGCGCATACGCGAGCCAATTCAACCAGCCCATCGGCGCCTTTGAAGGCATCGAAGAAGTGCTCGCGCGCATGGCCGGTACGGCGTATTTAATTGACGCAGCACGTCATGTCACTTGCGCGGCACTGGATGAAGGCCAGCAACCGGCGGTGATTTCGGCGATTCTGAAATATCATTTGACCGAAGCCATGCGCCGCATCATTAACGACGGCATGGACATCCAGGGCGGCTCCGGCATTTGTTTGGGGCCAGCCAATTTTATTGGCCGCCTGTATCAGGTGATTCCGGTCGGCATTACCGTGGAAGGCGCTAACATCCTGACCCGCACGATGATGATTTTTGGCCAGGGTTCGGTGCGTTGCCATCCCTTTATCCAAAGCGAAATGCATGCGCTGAACGAAACTGACCCGTCACAAGCGCTAAGCCAATTCGATGCCGTGTTATGGCGGCATATCGGCTTTTTCCTGAACAATCTGGGACGCGGATTCTGCTTTGGCCTGGGCGGAGCGCATTTAATCACGGCACCCGGCGACCAGCACACGCGGCGCTATTACCGACAACTGACCCGGCTAAGCACCGGTTTTGCCCTGACTGCCGATTTTGCCTTGCTGACTCTGGGCGGACGCCTCAAACGCAAGGAGCGCATCTCCGGACGTCTGGCCGATGTGCTCAGTTATTTGTATTTGTGCTCCTGCGCTCTCAAACATTTCGAGAATCAAGGCGCAACGGCAGACCTGCCGCTACTGCATTGGGCCTGCCAACACAGCCTGCACCGCGCCCAACAATCCCTGCTGGCGGTTTTTCAAATGCTGCCGAACCGGGTACCGGCGCTGTTATTACGCAGCCTGTTATTCCCGCTGAGCAAGCCCTGTGCTCCGCCGCAAGACCGATTGGTAGGGCAATTAGCGCACTTATTACTCACCGACAATCCAGCTCGCGACCGCTTGACTGAGGGCATCTACATTAACAACGACCCGAATGATGCCACCGGCAGAATCGAAAGCGCATTCAAGGCCGTGCTGAAAGCCGCCCCGGTCGAAGCCAAACTGCGCGAAGCGCAAAAACAGGGCGTTTTGCCCAAAGGCAGCCTGTCTGCCCTGCTCGAACAAGGACTTAAAACTAAGCTTATCAATCAAGAAGAAGCGGATTTAATCAACCGGGCCGAACTAGCCCGGCACAATGCCATTCGCGTTGATGATTTCAGCCCCGAACAACTAAGCGGAAGTGCATAGGCGAATCCACGTGGGCAGCAGCCCGAGAAGTTCAGCATCAACCTTAAAGTAATGCGCACGAAATACGTTGAACACGTGTAGGTGCGAATTTATTCACACAGTGCGGATAAATCCGCACCTACACAGAAAATTATTTCTCAGCGTTCGGCGGGTAATCGCAGTTGGGCAAAAGACAGCGGCTTTCAGTCAAGACCAAGACCCGTAGCCGTGTGCAAATCGCGCGAAAGTCCCAGGCTGGATTAGGCGTTTGCCCGCTGTCTGTCATTTAAACCGGCGATAACGCCGGATCAGCGCGTTGGTGGAGCTGTCATGACCGAGTTGCGGATCATCTGCGCTTTTCAATTCAGCCGCGGTTTGTTGTGCCAGCACCTTGCCCAACTCGACCCCCCATTGATCGAATGAGTCGATGTTCCAAATGGCGCCTTCCGTAAAAACACAATGTTCGTAAAGCGCGACCAATTTGCCCAACGCTTCGGGTGTCAACTGCTCCAGCAGCAGGGTATTGGTCGGACGGTTGCCCTCGAAAACCCGATGCGGCGCCAACCAGTCGGGTGTGCCCCCGGCCTTGACTTCGGCTTCTGTCTTGCCAAAAGCCAGTGCCTCGGTTTGAGAGAAAAAATTTGCCATTAACAGATCCTGCTGATCTGCAAGCGGATTCAAGGTTTGGCAAAATCCGATAAAATCGCATGGAATCAATCGGGTTCCCTGATGAATCAGCTGGAAAAATGAGTGCTGGCCGTTGGTGCCCGGCTCTCCCCAGTAAATAGGCGCGGTGTGATAGTCCACGCGTTGCCCATCCCGCGTGATGTGCTTACCGTTGCTCTCCATCGTCAATTGCTGCAGGTAAGCGGGAAAGCGTTTCAGGTACTGACTGTAAGGAAGCACCGCTACCGACTCGGCATTGAAGAAGTTGCTGTACCAGATCTTAAGCAAGCCCATGATAACGGGAATATTACGCTCGAATGGCGCGGTCAAAAAGTGCTCATCCATTGCGCGGAAACCCGCCAGCATCGCACGGAAATTGTCCGGCCCAACGGCGATCATGGTCGACAGTCCAATCGCCGAATCCATCGAATAGCGTCCGCCGTCCCAGTCCCATAATCCAAACATATTGTCGGTATTGATGCCGAATTTGCTGACTTCTTCGGCATTGGTCGATACCGCGACAAAGTGCCGGGACACTGCCTGCTCGTCTGCCAGCTTGTGTAAACACCAGTTGCGGGCAGCTCGGGCATTGGCCAGCGTTTCAAGGGTGGTAAACGTCTTCGAACAAACGATAAACAGGGTTTCTTCTGGATCCAGATCGAGTGTGGCTTCCACGAAATCTGTGCCATCCACATTCGAGACAAAACGGAAAGTCAGATCGCGCCGGCTATAATGCCTCAGGGCTTCGTAGGCCATCACCGGGCCCAGATCGGATCCGCCGATGCCGATATTGACGATATTACGGACAGGTTTGCCCGTGTATCCCAGCCAAAGACCGCTACGAACCTGCTCAGAAAAAACCGACATGCTGTCGAGAACAGCATGGACATCGGCCACCACATCGACGCCGTCAAGCATGATCCTTTCGTCTTCAGGCGCGCGCAAGGCGGTGTGCAGTGCGGCTCTGCGTTCAGTCACGTTGATAAGTTCGCCTTTAAACATGGCCTGGATGCGCTCGCGCAGTCCGCATTCATCCGCAAGCCTGATCAGCAAGCGCATGGTCTCGTCGGTCACCCGGTTTTTTGCATAATCCAGATAAACGCCGGCGGCATCGATCACGAACCGTTCACCTCGCGATTGGATCGTCCGCGAATAATTGCCGCAGGTGTAACGGCTGTATCTGTTGATAATGGGCCTGCAGCGCCTGCCAGGCAGGGCGCTGGGTTAATGGCTGTACTTTGGAATCGGCTGTCATAGTTAATTTTTCACTCCTGTCTGTTGAGTATTCATAGCCTACTACAACACAGCCTGAATTCCCTGAAATTTTAAGCCTGCCTGGGCGTGCAACGATGCACCGGGCACAGGCAGTGCGCCCCTGCAATTGACAACTGCCGGACGAAGGTATTTTGAGCAGATTTTTTACGCTGTTGGCTGTTGGTATTGAACGATGCGTAATTTGGCCGGGAAATATTGTAGAATTCATTGATTGTCATTTTGTATAAAATTAAATCAATTCAACACAAAGCTTTCTTTTCGGGGCCTGAGCGCGATAATTCGCACCATATGCACAGAGTTATCCACAGAATTTGTGGGTAACTCTGAGTAACTTGAACCGGTATACATTATTTAGCCTTCGATAAAGGATAAATCAGCTCGTTTGATCAGCGCTATAAAGCTTGTATCTGACCCAGGTAGCGCAAGCGGCACCCACCGCGATGTAGGCGTAACTGACAATAAAGCCGAGCACGGCACTTTGGTTATGCTCAAAAGCGTCCTTGAGTCCGGGTGTAACCACGTATGACCAAACCAGTGCGGGTATAAAATAAACGGCAAGCCCGATACATCCCCAGGATACGGCATTTTTACCCGCATCTAATGCGCTTTTGTAAAACCATATCACAATCAAAATTGCAGCAATTGAACCCAACATAAGTATCTCCTGAGAAGTTAACGGCACAATCATATCTTTAATTGGACATAACTAAGAAGCGATTTTAAGAGTCCGGGGTAAGCCGTTAAAAAAAATAGGTAATCTCTTGCGCCAGAGTAAGACTTAAGTACTATAATTAGCGGCAAATTTATGACACTTATTGTTCATGTGGGTTTTGTGGGGAAACCAGGATGTGCGCAACAAATCAGACCCAACAGACCCCAAAAAAACCCTGATATATGAACCCCTTAATAAATCTACCGAAACTGACTACCGTGAAATCAATTCTACTTTTATTGCTGCCTGTTTATCTGTTTTTGGTTTCCGAAGCCAGTTATGCACGCCATACCGCAATTGTTATCGATGCGGATACTGGCAACATATTGCACGAAGTAGAAGCCAATCAACCTTGGTACCCGGCCTCGCTGACCAAAGTAATGACGCTTTATATGACTTTCGAGGCGTTGAGAGCGGGGCAAATTCAGCTGGGAAGCATATTAACGGCCTCCGACCATGCCGCCAGCCAGCCCAAGAGCAAATTGGGCTTGAGGCGCGGGGAAAGTCTGAACACCCGGGACGCTATTTTAGCGGTCATCACCCGTTCTGCAAATGATGCTGCTGTTGTGCTTGCCGAAGCCGTAGGCGGAACCGAAGACAACTTTGCGGCCATGATGACCGCCAGAGCGCGCTCCCTAGGCATGAATAATACCCGTTTCATGAATGCAACCGGCCTCCCCAATAATTGGCAGGTGACAACATCCCGTGATCTGGCCCTGCTGGCGTGGAGAATTCAGCGAGATTTCCCCAGCTATTACCAATATTTCTCTGCCCATGAATTTTATTACAAAGGCCAAACGATGCGCGCCATCAATGCCTTTACCGCCAAGTATCCTGGCGCAGAAGGCATGAAAACCGGCTTTACCTGCGGTTCCGGCTACAACCTGATAGGAGCCGCCCATCAAAATGACCAGCGCCTGATCGGTGTGGTCATGGGAGGAATGACCAGTCAGGAGCGCTACCAGTTAATGAACCGGATGATGGATAATGCTTTTGCCAATTATTACAGCGCCAATCCGTCTATGACTATTACGGATGCTCGCCCTTATTCAAGCAGTGAGCCGCCTTATCAACTGTCTTGCGGCAATGGCGCCGCCAGGTCTTACCAAGCGGCAAACACACGGACTATTGAACCAAGCCTACCCAAGACCGCCTATCATCCTATCAAGCATGCAACTATACGCCAATATGCAATCGAGCGGCGCGCACACAAAACCGCCAATCTTCCTGCCAAGCACGCAAATAGAACCCGATATGCGAAAGCTAAACCCGTATCCACGGGTCATACCAAACTCAGCAACAGCCGGGTTGTTCGACCAGCCAGTCGGCTCGCCAGTCACACTAAAAGTACAAGCAGACCTGGAACTGTTGGCAAGACTAAACTTGCCAGCCACGCCAAAGTTGCCGGCAAAACCAAAACAACCGCCGCCACTACCAAAACTGCTCGCCATACCAGAGCGACTACCCTGGCAAAGACAACAAGCAAAACCAGAATTGCAGCCAACTAAAAACTGCTAATAAAAATATCTGGCGTGCCCAGGGCGATTAAATACCAAAGCCGCCCTATTATTTAGCGATTTCCCAATTATTTCAAAAGTAAGCAAAAAAAGCTAAGCGTATCCTGCCGGATTTTTTTGCTGCCAATTCCAGGTGTCGGCAACCATATCATCAAGATTTTTCTCTACTTTCCAGTTGAGATCCTGCAAAGCCAAAGCAGGATTAGCGAAGTATTCAGCCAGATCCCCTGCTCTTCTGGGCGCTATTTTGTAATTGATGCGCAGGCCAGTTACCGCTTCAAAAGCCTGAATTATCTCGAGTACGCTGTAGCCTTTGCCGGCACCCAGGTTATAGGCTTTACAGCCGCCGGCGCTGAATTTTTCGCCTTGCAGGGCCTGCAGGGCCTTGACGTGGCCTTTTGCCAGATCAACCACATGAATATAATCCCTGATGCCGGTTCCATCCCGCGTCGGATAATCATCACCAAAAACCGATAATTGCGGCAATTTTCCAATAGCGACCTGGGCCACATAAGGCATCAGATTATTGGGAATACCATTGGGATCTTCGCCTATCAGACCACTGTCATGGGCACCTATCGGGTTAAAATAACGTAACAAGGCAAACTTCCAGGGGGCTTCGTTCTGGCCAAGCTTATCGGCTGCCGACAAATCCCGCAGGATGTCCTCAATCATGGCTTTTGTCCGGCCATAAGGATTAACTGGCGCCAAAGGCAGATCTTCATAATATTGCGTCGTTGAAGGCTCACCGTACACGGTCGCGGAAGAACTGAAGACCAACTGCTTGACGCCTGCATCTGCCATCGCCTCTAGCAAAACCAGAGTTCCGTAGACGTTGTTATGATAATACATCAAAGGCAGCTGGCAAGATTCGCCTACTGCCTTTAGTCCGGCAAAATGCATCACTGCCGTTATCGATGCGTTGGCAAAAATTTCCGCCAGTGCCTGTTTGTCACGGATATCGGCCTGATAAAACTGCAATGCCTTACCCGTTATTTGCTGCACCCGAGACAATGACTCGGTCTTGCTGTTAGCCAGATTATCGACCACCACGACCTGAAAACCTGCCTTTAATAGTTCAACGCAGGCATGACTGCCAATATAACCGGCACCACCTGTAACTAACACAGTTTGTTTCTGCATGGCTGCTAATCCAGTATTTTAAGTTTAATCAGGTGCAGGCGACGATTATCGGCCCTAATCACTTCAAAACGTAACTTGTCCACGACCAGGCTTTCACCTTTTTTAGGCATGTGTTCAAGCTGATTGACAATAAAGCCGCCGACGGTATCGTATTCATCGGTTGCCAAATGAGTGGAAAAATATTCATCAAAGTCCTCTATTGGCGTCAAGGCTTTGACCATATACTCATTATCATTGCGCTGGGAAATATACTCTTCATCGTCTTCATCGTCGTATTCATCTTCTATTTCCCCGACGATCTGTTCTAACACATCTTCAATGGTGACCAAACCTGCAGCCTGCCCGTATTCATCAACGACAATCGCCATGTGGTTGCGATTGGTGCGGAACTCCTTGAGCAGTACATTCAAACGCTTGCTTTCCGGAACGATGTTGGCGGGCCGCATGATTTCTTCGACCTTGAGATTTTTGTTCACCAAGGCATGCGCCAACAAGTCCTTGGCCATCAGGATACCGACCACTTTGGCGCGATCTTCTTCAATAACGGGGAAACGCGAATGCCCAAACTCTACCGCCAAAGGCAAAATAGTTTCCAGCTCGGCATCGCGGGGGATAACGACCATCTGAACACGCGGAATCATGATGTCTCTGACCCGCATTTGCGATACTTGCAAAACCCCCTCTATCATGGACAGGGCATCGGTATCCAATAAGTGATTGCTGCGGGCTTCTCTTAATATTTCCAGCAGATCTTCAAGATCCTGCGGCTCGCCAGTCAGTAAATGACTGATTTTATCGATCCAGCTTTTTGGCTGGGAGCTAGTACTTCGGGGGTGTTCATCGCTCATTTTTCTATCGCTCTTGATACGGATTATTGATATTTAATTGCTTGAGGATGGCTATTTCCCTGCTTTCCATAAGTTCGGCCTGATCATCTTCGATATGATCATAGCCCAACAAATGTAATACACCATGCACCACCATGTGCGCCCAATGATGCGCCAGCGGCTTGTCCTGCGCCAACGCTTCTCTTTCGACTACCGCAGCGCAAATCACCAGATCACCCAGTAGATTTAGCTCGATAGCGTCAAACCCTGCGGGCATTGCAAACGGAAAACTGAGAATGTTGGTGGGACCTTGTTTATGCCGGTAGGTAGCGTTGAGTTCAGCGCTTTCCTGCTCGTCGACGATGCGCACGACAATTTCAGTGTCCCGGCCAAAATCTTCAAGCACTGCATCCACCCAGGCTTGAATTTCCTGCTGGTCCGGCTGCCAGCCGCTTTCAACAATGCGTTGAATTTCCAGCTGGTTCATACGGATGTCTGCTTTTTCTCGTAAGCTTCATAAGCGGAAACAATGCGCTGCACCAAAGGATGCCTGACCACGTCGCGCACGCCAAAAAATGTAAAGCTGATGCCCTCAATATCTTTTAAGACTTCCAGCACATGCCGCAGACCGGACATCTTTTCTGAAGGCAAATCGATCTGGGTAATATCGCCGGTCACCACGGCGGTTGACCCAAAACCCACGCGAGTCAGAAACATTTTAATCTGTTCGGTAGTGGTGTTTTGCGCCTCGTCGAGAATAATAAAGGCGTCATTCAGCGTTCTGCCGCGCATAAACGCCAACGGCGCCACTTCGATAACGCCGCGGTCGATCATTTTTTCCACGCGCTCAAAACCCAACATTTCATACAAGGCATCGTACAAAGGGCGCAAATACGGATCGACTTTTTGCGCCATGTCACCCGGCAAAAAACCCAGCTTTTCACCGGCTTCCACCGCAGGACGCACCAGAATGATTTTGCTGACCTTTTCACTTTGCAGCGCTTCAATGGCACAGGCGACGGCGAGGTAGGTTTTGCCGGTCCCGGCCGGGCCAACCCCAAAGTTGATGTCATTGAGACATGATCTTGTTCAGATAGTCCTGCTGATTGGCGCCGCGGCCTTTGATGATGCCGCGTTTGGTTTTAATCATGACGATTTGCTTGGCCGCTGCTTCCGGGCCATCGAGAATTTCGTCTATGGAAGCATCCTGCATGGCCAGATGAATCAGTTCCGAGGTCAGCAATTCTTTTTCGGTGCTGGCAAATAATTTTTGCATAAGCGCACAAGCGGCTTTCACTGAACTATCCAGACCCGTCACCTTAAACTGATTGCCGCGATTGGCAATTTCAACTTGAAGACGGCTCTCTATCTGCCGCAAATGGGCATCGAATTGACCACAAAAATTGGATAGCCTGCCGTTATCGGCCGGCAACAGGGAAATTTCCTGAGAAATCATTAATATAATCAGTTAGTTGAAATAATTTTATCGGCAGAGGAGTCAACCATGCGACCCCGTAAGGAATTGGGCAAGGCTTCGGTAATCAGGATATCGACAAACTGGCCGGCCAGACGCGGATGACCAATAAAATTGACCACCCGGTTGTTCTCGGTTCTGCCCTGCATTTGCAGGGGATTTTTCTTGGCAGGCCCTTCTACTAAGACAGTCTGCACACTATCAATCATGCTGCTGGAAATGGCTGCGGTCATCTCATTAATACGCTGCTGGAAACGTTCCAGACGCTGTTTTTTGACTTCGGCCGGCACATCATCAGGCATATCAGCGGCTGGCGTACCAGGCCGTTGACTATAAACAAAGCTGTAGGACAGATCGAAACCGATCTCCTCAACCAGCGACAGAGTTTGTTCAAATTCTGCCTCGGTTTCGCCGGGGAAGCCGATGATAAAATCCGATGACAGGTAAATATTGGGGCGTACCAGCCGCAATTTGCGTATGGTTTCAATATAATCGGCGCGGGTATGGCCCCGCTTCATCAAGGACAGAATATGATCACTGCCGCTTTGCACCGGCAAATGCAAATGATCAACCAACTGAGGGAATTTCGGCAAAGGCTTCGATCAGGCTGTCGGTAAATTCAATCGGATGTGAGGTAGTAAAACGGATACGCCCAATGCCCTCGACGGCGGCAACATAATGCAGCAACAAGGCAAAATCGGCAATATCGCCATCCTCCATTTCGCCGCGATAAGCATTGACGTTTTGCCCTAACAAATTGACCTCGCGCACGCCTTGTTTGGCCAAAGTGGTAATTTCAGCGATCACATCATTCAGCGGACGGCTGATTTCTTCGCCGCGGGTATAAGGCACCACGCAGAAGCTGCAATATTTGCTGCAGCCTTCCATGACCGACACATACGCTTTTGGCCCTTCGGCGCGCGGCTCGGGCAAGGCATCAAATTTTTCTATTTCCGGAAAGGAAATATCGACCACGTGCTCGTGTCTATTGCGCGCCTGATCCAGCAACTGCGGTAAACGGTGCAAGGTTTGCGGGCCGAACACAATATCGACAAACGGCGCGCGTTTTTGAATAGCCGCACCTTCCTGACTGGCCACACAACCGCCGACACCGATAATCACCTCGGGACGTTTATCCTTAATCCGGCGCCATTTGCCCAAGGCTGAAAAGACTTTTTCCTGCGCTTTCTCGCGCACCGAACAGGTATTCAGCAGCAGGACATCGGCTTGTTTGGGGTCGTCGATCAGTTCAAATCCATGCGAAGCCTTGAGCACATCCCGCATTTTATCGGAATCGTACTCATTCATTTGGCAGCCGTTGGTTTGAATATAAAGTTTTTGTGTCATATTTTGTAGCGGTGTTTATCCGCCAAATTAAAAATAAAAAACGCATGAAAATGAACAAGCGCTTAATAAAGGGCGTCCATTATAACCTGAATCAAGACCAAACAAGTAACGCGTCGGTTCAAAATGCTTTTAACCGGCATCAGGGCTGTTAACCATTAGGCCGGCAACTGGCCCGCTCCGGTGCTTTTCAGCTGGCTCCAAAACTTTCTTACAACCAGGCTTCGCTCAACGCCAGCGCCAGCTGCAAATCAAGCTCAGCAGCCGACTCCTGCTAATCCGTAGGATAACTTGCACACGCGCAGAACGCGTTTAACCATCAACCTAACGATCATGAAAAAAAAGCTGCATCACCCCGGAAAATGAAAGATGCTATGCGGGAGGCGGCGGGCAGAGGTCGATCAAATTTTTAGAGATTTAATCCTGAAACCTAACGTGACCCGTCGGACTGACTCGTACCCCGGCATAAATCGTAAGAGATCGCACAGTAATAAGACCTCGGGCTGTTCAAGCCTGAAGGTGAATTCAGTCTGACATCCGCCGCCTCCCTGAGCATCAAGTTTACACCCTGGGAGGTCATGATGGAATTAACCGCAGTCTATCGTTGTGTGGCGGCGCTGGATGTACACCAAGCCAAGCTGACCGTCTGTGTCTTGTCTGAAAACGACCTGGGCGAGGTCGTCACTGAAGTGCGCGAGTTTGGTGGCTTTAAACGGGATCGGCGTGAAATGGCGGCGTGGGTAGCGTCCTTTCATCCGGAACTGGTGGTGATGGAAAGTACGGGCATTTATTGGAAGAGTCCCTATGCGGCACTCGAGTGGTATGGTTTGAATTTGGCCGTGGTCAATGCTCGCCACGTCAAACACGTCCCTGGACGCAAGACGGATATCAACGACGCCCAGTGGTTGGCCATTCTGGCCCGAAGCGGTTTGTTGCGAGGGGGCTTCGTACCGCCTCGACAGTTTCGGGACTATCGCCTGATCGCCCGGCAACTGCAAAAGTTGACCGGCATCGCCTCTGGCGAGAAAAACCGCTTGCATAAACTGTTGACCGACGCCGGCATCCGCCTGTCCGTCGTGGTCAGCGATGTGTATGGCAAATCGGCCAAAGCCATGATTACGGGATTGCTAGACGGCGAAACGCCCGAGCAAGTGTTGACCCATGCCGATTCGCGTCTCAAAGCCACGCCCGACGAATTACGCGAGGCCTTGGAGGGCGATTTGTCGGACAGTCACCGTTTTGTCATCCGCGAGCTGATGATACATATCGACGAATTGGAAGCGCGTATCCTGCGGTTTCGACAAACCCTGCTGAATCATTTGAGGGACTATCAAGTGATCAGTAGGGAATTTTGCTAATCCAGGGCGCGAGTACCGTCCGCAGGGACAGCCGGAGCAAGTTAGAATTCATGATTTCCCCGACCCTCAGTTGGGCAAGGTTTGCCCTTATGGCGTGTATGATCCCACGCACAATCAAGGTTGGGTCAGTGTAGGAATTGATCATGACACAGCCCAATTTGCTGTCGAATCTATCCGTCGCTGGTGGGAACATAGGGGCAAAGAGTGCTATCCCCAAGCGCACGCTCTGCTGATCACTGCGGATGGCGCTGGCAGTAATGCCAGCCGCAATCGGTTATGGAAAGTGGAATTGCAAAAGTTTGCTGATGAGACTGGTCTAGTCATCTATGTGCGTCATTTTCCGCCAGGCACCAGTAAATGGAACAAGATAGAACATCGGATGTTTTGTCATATCACTGAGAATTGGCGAGGGCGTCCGTTGATCAGTCACGAAGTAATTGTGAATTTAATTGGTCACACGACTACGGATACCGGACTTACGATTCGAGCTGAGTTGGATGAAAATACCTACCCAACTGGGATCAAGGTGAGTGATGAAGACATGGAGAGAGTCAACCTCTTGCCTGCTAGGTTTCATGGCAAGGACTGGAACTATGCCATCAAATCTCAACTATCAAGGAAATGAAAGCGGCTAGTTATTTATTTACATCCACTTAGCAACACTAGCGGGCCTATAATATTCGCAAGGCTGTCAATGCCTCGGGGACATCAGTGGTGGTATGGGACGAGACCGTTCTTGGCGTGGCCAACACCTATGGCGGCACAGGCATTCAGCGAATTTTTGCCTCGGTTTGTGTTCCTCGGACAGCTAATTTTTCTCCAATTTGTTCCGACCCGCATGAGTTTACTAATGTACCTACCGATGCGACCAACGCCGGTGCGGTGGTATCTCCATCCGGAACGGTTACGGTATTTTGGAACGAGTATAATCTGGCACCAGCAACGGGGTCTATTTCAAAATTTTCCAGCTTTGAGAGCTTTAATAATACTTGGCCGCAGATTAATAATAATTGGCCGCAGCCGCACGGCGAACAAATTCCCGGCGCACCCGGCTATACCTTGATGGCAGGAGTTTATACTGAAGTGGGTCCCAGCGTTGGCGTAGATGGTAATGGCAATATCATCGCTGTTATGACCAATCCCAGAACCTATCCCTTAAGCACCGGCAGCTCTTTTAGCGTTAAAGCCCTAGTTCGAGTTATAGCACCTGATGGTTCATTTTCATGGAGCAAATCGCAACTTAGGTGATTTCCAGAAATTAATTTACCCATCAGCCGGGTCGAATCAGGATGTCCCATTTGGGCAGGATTGGGTTACGTTCCAGTCTTGCTTCAATCGCCTGCATAGCCACCTTGGACAGTGAAATCCCTTTTTGATAAACCGTCTTGCTGAGGTTGACCACTGGCTGTATCCCTTTCCAGGTCATGCTTTTTGCCCATTCCAGCATGGTTTCGGCAGTCACCAGCTTGGCTCCATTCCAGTGCTGCTCCAAAATGCCCCAGCAACGCTCAATCGGATTGTACTTGCTATGGTAAGGCGGATAGTACAGCAGTTGGACGTTTGTTCTGGTATGGTCGACGAATTCCACGATGCGGTTAAGGAATTGCGTGCGCACGCCACTGCTCTCCGGGCCATTGTCGACCTTGATCTGGATATGCGCAATTGCCGCCCGTTCCTGCGCAGGGGTGTTTCTCCCACCAGCCCATCAAGCTGTCTGCGATGAAATCGCTGGTCTTGAAGGAGCTTCCAAATGTCAGATAGAGCGACCCTTCGTCCTCGTCTACGATGCCAAAGGGTATGTATTTTTCCTCACAACCCATGTCATGGTCAGCGGCACGGGCATCACCGCGTGTCTTTCCGCCCCGTGAGTAATCCCCGATATTCACCGTGGCTTTGCAGTCGATGCTGAGGCGCTTGACCTGCCTACCGTCCACGGAATTCTCGCCTTCCAGGGTGCTCTTATCTTTTTCCTTAATGTTGGCAAAGATGGCATCCGTTTCTGGGAGTTTCTTTTGCGGCTTGGCCTTGAGCACCTTGCGTAGACGGTAGCCATTGCGGTTCAGAACCTCGGCCATGGTGCTGGGCGACGGCAGTTGGTCTTCATGGAAACCTTGGGCACGTAACTGCTTCAAAGCTTCCGCTGCGGTCAAGCGGGTGTACGACAGCTATGTGCGGAAGGTCGGATCTTGCTGGCTATGCAATTCCGCCAACGCCCACAGGGCTTGCGCCACCTCAGGATGCTTTTCTCCCCACAACTTGTCCCCGCCATAAGTCGATTGCATCCCCCGGCAAATGATGCCGGTGCGGTGTTCGTTTAACCCCAACTGCACAGTTGCGCGGCCCCAACCAAACACTCTCTCCGACAGACGGGCATTACCCTGGCAGTATTTCAAGGTCATCGCGGCTTGGAAAGCTCGTCGTTCTGCTCCTGACATTTTTGAACTCGCTAATTTCAAGTCTTCGATTTGGTATGCATTCAAGGGCAAGAGAGAAGGTTCGGTGGTAGATCGCAAGGTCGCACTCGGCGGGTGAAATAATGATGAAATTCTATCCTGAATGGGTAAAATCTTCTTCGGAAATCACCTTAGTAGTGGAGCCAGTATTTTCGGCAGCGCCAAACTGTTTGTAAACAGCGATGGTCAAGCCTTGCTTAACCTCGGATTCACTAGCTTCCGCCGCGATGCGCAAGGCAATTGGGGTGCGCCGCAAACTGTTTCGACAGCCGGCATGGGTCAAATCTATTCCACCAGCGCGGGTTTCGATGCGGGCGGAAAAGCCTACTTCGTCTATCGGACACGTTATATAGACTTTCATAAATTAAATTTCCAAAGCCCAATAAAATCGCGACAAAACGCCTTTAGAATAGGCTCATTTAAAAACCTTAACTAAGCATATCAATGGCAGTAATCATCTTTTCCAAATCTCTTGTAGAAAAATTACGGGAACGTCTATCAGCCGCATTAAGATTAAAAAATATTCAAGCGTACAGATTAGCAATAGCCATGATCTGTTACGGCGAAGGGAGGGGAATAACCGAGATTGCAAAACTGTTGGATGTCAATTTCAAAACCGTCGTTAATTGGATAACAAAATTCATGTCCGGAGGAAGAGACTGGATAATGGGCAAACATTACCAAGGGCGTGGACGTAAAGAAAAGCTTACTAAAGCGCAGCAAAAACAATTGCATGACATGATAGCTGGTAACTTCTCATTAATTGCGGGTAGCACCTAAGAATTAAGTTAAAATAGTCACATGGATTCACTTAAGCCACAATTACCCAAAATCAGTAACGAAGAGCGCACACCGCTAGTCGATGTGCTGCTGGAATTGCTTGCGTGGCAGCAAATACAGATAGATAAGCTGGAGCAAGAAATACTTAAGCTCAAGGGCGAAACCACTAAACCCAAAATAAAACCCAGCAAAATGGATGGGGACTCGGCCGAAGACGGTGATGAGAACAGCGATGATGGCGACAAGTCTAAAAAGAACAAAGGGCCGAAACGCAGTAAAACAGATCATCTTAAGATTGATGCCACGTTCGACATCCACCCCGATACTATTCCAGAAGGCTCAACTTTTAAGGGTTATCGGGACGTGGTCATTCAAAATATTAAATTTGAGACCTTCAATACCTGCTATCGCTTAGCCCAATACCAAACAGCAGATGGCAGTTATGTGTCAGGACAGCTACCCGACGGGCTTAACGGCTGCCACTTTGGCAACGATCTGATCAGTTTCATCCTCTATCAATACCATCATCAACATGTCACCCAACCGCTGCTGTTGAAACAATTGCAGGACTTGGGGGTTGAACTATCCAGCGGCCGGTTAAGCCAGTTTATCACCGATGGCTTGGATCTGTTCCATGATGAAAAAGACCAATTACTACAAGCCGGATTGTCCGTCTCGCAGTATATACATACCGATGACACCGGAGCGCGCCATGATGGCAAAAACGGCTATTGCACACATATCGGCAATGAGCTGTTTGCCTGGTTTAGTAGCACGGAAAGCAAAAGCCGCATTAACTTCCTCAGCTGTTTAGGCCAAGGCAGCAACCATTTCTATGTGCTGAATACCGGCGCCTTCGCGTATATGGAACAACAAAAACTGCCGCCTATTCTGTTAGCGCGTCTTGAGCTTGAATTTCAGGGTGAAGCGGTGTGTAGCCTACCGCTAGCGGATCCAGCCGATAAGGTAGTGCGTATCGAAACCGCTCTCGATTGGGAGAAATGGCTGAATCAGCAGGGCATCAAAACCAAGCGGCATCGGCGAATTATCACCGAAGGCGCTTTAATGGGGGGCCTATTAGCTCAAGGCATTCCCGTTACCCTCAGCATTGTCAGCGATGATGCCGGACAGTTTAATGTCTTTGACCATGCGTTGTGTTGGATTCATGCCGAACGCATCATCAATCGTCTCATTCCCTTAAATGCCGAGCATGTTAAAGCCGTTGATAACACACGCGAACAACTCTGGCAGATTTACCGCGATCTGAAAGCCTACAAACTTGAGCCAACGGCAATCCAGGCTGAAGACATCAAATCCCGATTTAAAACGATGTGCGGCGCCAAAACGGCATACGTAACACTGAATCTTGCCCTACAGCGGATGGGCAACAATCAACACGAATTACTTCGGGTTCTCGACAAACCTTATTTACCACTCCACAACAACCTGAGCGAACGCGATATTCGGGATTACGTTAAAAAACGAAAAATAAGCGGTAGCACTCGTAGTGAGGCAGGACGAAGATGTCGCGATACCTTTGCCAGCTTAAAAAAGACATGCCTAAAGCACAAGATTTCGTTTTGGCATTATCTTAAGGATAGGTTGTGTGGCGAAAGCCATATTCCACCGTTATCTGATTTGATTCGGGCTGCGGCTACCTGTGGGTAATGAGAAGTTACGATAGCTGAAGGCCCTGAAATACACGGATTTTCTAGCGCAATATGGAACTGTGCCATGATTGCAGAGCTCATTTTGCTCAAATTTTCTGTTTGCTACAACCTCAACTATTTGGCCAGTTTATTAAAAAAGTTGGGGTTAAGCTCATATCATTACACACAAGTCACACTGCGTGAATCTGCCGCGCAAAGCTGAGGCCAGCAGCAAAGTCCATCACACGCTGTAAGCCCAGCCAGATGGTTTTCACGCCGGGCTCGCCATCGCCTTTGCGGGCAAGAAATCCGCCTAGCATTGCAACTAATCTGAGGACTTCGTTCAGAGTAGGTGGCATCTGTGGGGGCTTCTTTTTGTTGAGAATGAAAGCACCCTGCCACTCATCCCGGTCAAATAAAAGCTCGGCATTGAGATCAGGGCACGTTCTGCCTAAACGCATGAGTCGAGCAATTCGCCATGACACCACCATATAAAAAGCCAGCGCCAGCTCCAAACGTTCGATTGTTGATAGTTGCAGGGCTTCCACCCGGCACCCGTTCTTTAACACATGAAAAAATAACTCGATACCCCATCACAAAAACACCTATAAATGACTTCTTGACAAACGAGGAGGTTCTGCCAATAATTCAGAAAGATGCACTCATGTCACTGGTCCGATGGAGCCAAGCACATGGTCAAAAACTCAAGCCAAATGAATGCGAATCTGGATTCCAGTTTCTGGCAGAGCCTTCCCCTTCCTCAAAAATCTCATCTGATCAATTTGGTAGCCGAACTGGTTCAGCGCCAATTGACGAAACCAACCCAATCGAAAGGGGGCTGTCATGAATGCAGTCTTACCCAATCGCACAATTAATCAACTGGATCACAGTGGAAAGATTAAGGCTCAACACCTCAATCGAAAAGCCCTCATTTACATCCGGCAATCGACATTACAACAAGTCCATCGGCACCAAGAATCGACCAGACTGCAATACGGACTGGCAGATAAAGCCGTTTTACTCGGTTGGTCGCGGGGCGAGATTGAAGTTATTGATGAGGATCTGGGCTGTTCCGGCAGCACAATGGCGGGTCGCCAAGGATTTCAGCGGCTGGTTGCTGAAGTAGGTCTGGATCATGTGGGTGTCCGGCGTCAACTATCCTGGCCGATTGACGACAATTACCCTGGCCGGTTTTAGTTAAAAAAATGGGTTACTTTTTTAAGCTCTGTTTTTTTCGATAACTTTCTCCTTCTATTTCAATAATGCTGGCATGATGAATAATGCGATCAATGGCTGCAACGGTCATCATGGTGTCTGGAAAGATATGGTCCCACTGGCTGAAGGGTTGGTTAGACGTGATGATCAAACTCCCGCTTTCGTAACGATGAGCGATAAATTCAAATAACACTTGGGTTTCAGCATCGGTTTTTTTGACATAGCCAATATCATCAATCACCAGAACCTGGTATTTATCCAGTCGCGTCATAGCCGTCATTAAAGCCAGATCACGCTTGGCTTGCTGTAGGCTTTGCACGAGTGCCACGGCTGAGAACCATTTAACACGTACGGCCTGCTCGATTAACTGACTGGCGATGGCGGCGGCAATATGCGATTTGCCCACACCCGAGGGGCCGATCAGCAAAACGTTGCCGGCCTGGTGTGCCCAGTCAGTTTGCTCTTTCAGCGCAATCACCTGCTGCTGCACAGACGTGCTGAGTTCTGCCAGCTTCAGAGTGGCAAAGCTTTTCCCCGCAGGTAGTCCAGCGTCTCGCGTCCAACGTTGCACACGCTTCTGATAACGATCCGCCACTTCCTGTTCACAAAGCCCCGATAAATAGCGGACATGACCATAGCCTTTTTCAATCGCCTGCTCTTGATGGCGTTGATAATGCCGACTAAAGGCCGGCAGCTTGAGCTCTTTCAGTAACAAAGCAATGGTTTCAGGCATGAGCAACAGCCTCCGCAAGATGCCAGTTACCCTGTAATAGATGGTCATAGCTCGCTAAATCCTGTTGCCGTGCCGGTATCATGGGAACCTGTGTAGTGCCTAAATAACGCTCTTGTAGGGCCTTAAGACTCGGTAGCGCTTGGTGGTTATCGACTACCGCTAATAACTCGTTGCCTAACCGCTGTTCACAGTCATGATCCATGGCGAGTCGCAGCACGCCGACAATCCATTTGCACGCATCTCTGGCGTCAAACTGTTGATCACAGTGTTGCCATAACTGACGATAGGTATCGGTGGGTAATAACTCATCCCGGAACTGTAAAAACCGGAACGCCTGAGGTTTAGCGGACAGGCTATGAATGATATGACGGTAATCAATACAGCGAGCGCGTTCTTGACCGGCTTTCGGGTAAATACGCGCGAGTGTGCTGGTTAAGGTCTGGCCAATAAAAAAGGCCAGGCGGTCATGATAAACATGGATGCGAACGTTTTCCCCAATCATTCTGGAAGGCACGGTATAAAGCACCTTTTTGATTTCCAGGGTACTGCTACGCGTCACTTTCAGACTGAGCTCGCTATAGTCCATAAAGTGGTCGCCGGGTAACGCTTGCAAGGCCAGTTGCTCGTCTTTAAAGCGACTCTGGCAGCGTTTATTTAAGCGCGCGGTGACGTTATCCAGAAACGTCTGGTAGTCTTTGAGGGTGACAAAATCAGCACTGCCTCTCAGCTTGAGGGCCTGATCCAGACGGTGCTTGAAGGAACCATGTGCACATTCAATCGCACCGTTTTCATGACTCACGCCGAGATTATTGCGCGTTGCCCGCACGTTATAATGGGCACAAAGCGCCTCATAAGATTGGGTCAACTTCTGCTCTTCAGCATGGTTATTAAAAGCCGCACTTAAACTGTCGGTGCGGTGTTCAATAGGACTGCCACCCGCCAGCATTAGCGCTGCTTGCAAGCCATCGGCTAAGGCTGAATAGCTTTCACCGCCCAAAACGATCTGGACATAACGCCAACCACTGAAAGCTAAACGAAACTGATACAAGAGATGGGTAAATACTTCGCCATTGATCGTGATGATAGTAGCCGGATGGCTGAAGTCTGATAAGCCTTGCTGTCCGGCAGGTACAGACTGGCGGAAGATAACGACCTTATCCGGGCCTTGGGTGGCCTTCCAATGTTTGACCCGACGCTGCAGGGTACGCAATACCGCGTAGGGAAATTGCTCGGCATGTTCATCTTCCAGATATTCCCAAAGTGTTAGTCCCGTTAACTGCGGTTCTTTTTCTAACAGAGGCACTAATTCCTGTTCCCAAACCGAATCAAAGGGATCTTTGCGGGTGCGCCAATGGCGTTCTCCTGGAATTGACTGTCGTTCACCTTTTTCTATTCTTCGACCCGAACGCTCAGATATAGCGGCCTTAGCGGCGGCTGTTGCTTGGCTTTGGCCTTGTTTACGCGTGCTCATATATAGACTCTCTTGATGTTGAGTGATACGTTTTCCAGGCAAGGCGGACTCCAAATTAAGTTGAAATCCACCTTTGTCCTACGTATCGGTCAACCGGTCAAGATAGTTGTCGCCGACCGGACAAGGTAATTGTCGCCGAACAGTTATTAGGACTCAAGGGAACCATGTCTGAAGCTGAACTGCACATCCTGAAACAGCGCATGCTTGAAGGAAAACGAGCCAAAGCGCGTCGTGGCGAATTGGGCATGCCTGTCGCCATGGGTTTCGTTCGGCAGTTATCCGGCCTCATCGTTAAAGATCCTGACGAGCAGGCGCAAAGCGCGATTGAAAGGGTATTCGACTTGTTCGAAAGAAAAAGAACGATTAATGGCGTTTTGCTTGAGCTGGTATCACAACAAATCCAAATGCCGCACCGCGTGGCCGGTGGTCTCAATAAAGGCGATCTGGTTTGGCGTCGCCCTAATCGGGTAACGCTCAGTAATCTTTTGCATAACCCTATCTATGCCGGCGCTTACGCTTACGGACGTCGCCCGACCGATCCGCGTAAAAAAATTCCCGGTCGCCCTTCAACGGGGCGAACAGTAGCGGGGATCAATGACTGGGAGGTTTTGATCAAAGACCATCATCCTGCCTATATCAGTTGGTCGCAATATGAACGTAATGTTCGGCAATTGCAAGCCAATACGGCTCAATCATTCGGCGTGGTGCGTAAAGGAGCGGCGCTCTTATCGGGCTTGCTGATTTGTGGGCGTTGCGGATTGCGCATGGCGCCGCATTACAGCAACCAGGTGGGCCAATATCGTTACAGCTGTGATCGAATGAAGATTGATTATGGCGAAGCGGCTTGCCAATCCCTATCCGGATTAACCTTGGATGACTACGTCGCCGCCCAGATTTTCAAAGCCTTACAACCGGCCGCGCTAGAAATCAGTATGGCGGCAGCCGAAGATCAAGCAGCAGAACGTCAAAAACAACAAAAGTATTGGTTACAGCGTTTAGAGCGAGCGCATATCGACACCGAGCGTGCCGCTCGCCAATACCATGCGGTTGAGCCTGAAAATCGCTTGGTTGCGAGAACACTTGAGCGAAAATGGGAAGAAACCATGAATGCCGAGTTAGAGCTTAAGGCGCAATATGAGCAATTTCTGCTTAAACAGCCAGCCGTTTTGTCCGAGGAAGAGCGGGTTGCCATTCGGCATTTGGCACAGGATATTCCAACTTTGTGGAAAGCGGAAACCACAACGGCAATGGATCGTCAAACAATAGTTCGCCAACTCATCGAACGCATTTTGGTGACTGTTATTGATAACACAGAAAAAGTGCAAACCGAAATTCACTGGTATGGCGGACACATAACGCAGGCATGGCTAGATCGGCCTGTAGCCAAATTAGAGCAAATGGCCGACTATCAAGCCATGATGGAGCGGGTAAAAGAACTTCAATCCCAAGGCCGTACGCCCTCCCAAATCGCTGAAAAATTAAATACAGAAGGCTGGAAACCGCCAAAACGGCGACAAACCTTTAACGCGCCCATGGTTCGTTGCTTGCTGAACCGGCAAGGAATACGTATTGGAACCCAAAAACAGCAGCATACTGCGAATATTCCACGGGGAGACGATGAGTGGACTTTGAAAGCATTAGCTAACGAATTGAAAATGCCGGAACCGACGCTTTATTCATGGATAAAAAAAGGCCATGTAAGAGCCCTGCAGATAGAAGTGGATACGCGATCAATTTGGATCATCACTGCAAATCAGCACGAATTGGAGCAATTACGCAAATTGCGGGCTGTAAAACGTAGCTGGGTCAAACCCGTCGCAGAACCGATACAATGATTTTCTAAAAACACTCTTATGGAGGCAATATGGCTGGTCGATTTCAATTTCCCACCTCGCCCGATACCAGTCAATCAGTTCAGCAGCCGCTTCAAAAGTCTCGGCATTTCGATTGGTGAGCAAACGCCACTCAATGGCTTTAACACCTTTGGGTGCATTGACTTCACGCGCGATGATGCAGGTGATTTCAAGTTGTCCTCCCTGCTTGGTAGGCAGCGCGACTCGCTTTAGCCAGACCTGCTGGCGCACTTCCCGTGCCTGTTGATTTTGCCTGGATGGCAGGATGAAACGAATTTCACCTAATGCCTCGCCATCGGCTACGTCACGCCATAACGTGTTACCGTTCGGTAGATTGCGGTTATGTTTCGAGCGGATGAGCCAATCCGCCGGATAGCCCAATTCATGAGCGGTCTCCATCAGTTCCAAGAGGTCTGACTCCCGATCCGCAACGTAGACCAGTCTCGTGTCGGGTAATTCTTCGGCATAGTCGGCGAGGCGTTGGTACCCTTCTGTCCAGCGCACGCTTTCCCGAATACCGTCCCGCTCTCCGCGCTCATCTTTGGGCTCCCGCGCCCACATCCACGCATCCAAAACCCCCAAAGGTTCTCGGGACACGCTGACAGCATAAGTAGGATGGACATACATACCCCGCTGCGCTTCATAGCTCAAGGGCCCAAGCCCAGCAATGTCCTGGCCGTTGAAATTCAACTCTGTCGTATCCTGAAGGCACAATACCACGTCGTGCTCCCGCATTCGCGCCTTCGAACAAGCAATGTGAGGGGCCAGAATATCTGTCCATTCCACTTTATCCTGCGCCATAAACCTATAAGCGGCCTGCGTTTCGGCCCATCCTCCGCAAGCCGCAGGAATACTCGCCGTTGGCTTGGCCGCCAATTGTTCTGCCAAGAGATACGCTCGTTTGTTCAGACGCTTGTCGCCTAAGTCTATGCCCTTAAATTCTTCTGCTGCCCAGCTCACGGTGGTAATGATAGTAGTTGAAATTCATTATGTTACCGTAGCAATATAAAGTTGTGTGTAATGGAATGACCAAAAGGCCCACTTCATCAGTGACCGTCAGGATGAGGAAAAGTATGAAACGGCTAGAGAAGTCTGGCTGGAAGAAACCTTACCTGCGCTAATCAAAAAAGCCAAAGAAGAAAAAGCAGTGGTGTTGTTTGGTGACGAAGTCTCCTTTGCGATGTGGGGTTCATTAGCTCGTACTTGGGCTCCGATAAGGCAACAGCCAACGGTTAAAACCAGAGGGATACGTAAGGGACTGAAAATGTTTGGTTCGATTGATCTTGGCGGGGGCAGCTTTCAATATCGACAATTACTTGCTTATTCTCTGCAACCAAAATCACTAAAATTATTGAAAGAGGCGAATTTGCCCACTGAACTACTTGCCCTGCTAAAAACGTTAAAAGGGGAACAGTATGCAACGGAATTTGATTTTTTAAACGCGCTAAAAGCTATCGTTGATGAAAGGTTACTGATAACTTATCAAGAAGTGATATTAAAACATACTGAGACAGCGGGAAAATTTAATGGGCTCAGTTATATTGAGTTTTTGGAGCAACTGCTGGCACATTATGACGGTAAAATTTTTCTAGTTGAAGATGGTGCGCCTTATCATCACAGCAAAATAGTCAATGAATTTAAGTCGCTCCACTCAGATCGCCTTACGATTACGCCACTTCCTGCCTATTCTCCTGATTACAATCCCATTGAGAAGCTTTGGAAAAACACTAAACGTGACGCAACGCACTTGAAATATTTCAAAACCTTTGAAGACCTTCTTGATTCAGTCGTAAAAACGTTCAAATCGTATATGCAAGATGCGAGCAAAATTATCTGCGTTATGCAAAAAATGCGTGAGGACTTCGCTATTATCGGCTGATTTATTCGCTAGGTTGATTGGAAATTATTTATCTGAAAAACTATAGCGGAGCATTTTTGTCGACCTCTACGCCGACAACAGGCTGGTCTACACCTAAACACATCGCTAAGTTCGATACGCTTGGCAGTTCCTTACTCGTAAGAGGCTCGAGTGCCGGTCACGCCATTGTTTACGGCAATGATATGAACACGGGCAACGTTCGTGCCACCGTTACCGCTAACGGGGGTGCCGCATGGGGTAACTTGGTGAATTTCGGCTTCGGTGACACGCCGCAAGCAGTAGGCAGTGAAAACGGACTTTTCGCGCTCAGCTGGAGTTCCGGCGGGGTTAATTGGGATCGCTACTTTGTTGCTTCGGGCTCCGGTATCGGCACAGGCACAGCCGCATGGGTGAAGAATAACCTGGCCGGCAATAATGCTACAGGACCTGTTGCCATTGCGGGTACCAAGACAATCGCCGGATGGACGCGGTGGGATGCGGGAGGTGATGTAGTTGGCGCTTCTCTGGGATCAGTGGTACCTTGAAGCGCAAGGGCCGGAAGGATAAATCCTTTCCGGCCCTTTTGTAGAATTAGGAAAATTGAAAAATAATCGGTTTGCAACCATCCCTCCGTCTCGAATCCTCCAGAAAAACTGTTTTGGCCGCGCCAGCAGAGGCTCACCTCAGTAAAAGAAGCAGCCCTTTAGTGTTTGACCATTGATAAGTTACAAATGAGTATAGTAAGCAACGGGCATTATATTACGACATGCTCTGTATCCAATTGGTAATTGCCCGCCATGCGCCTGATTTATTGCCAATCGGTTTTTTAAGCTGCTAAGCTAGGTCAGGTTACCAATTATCCTCTCTTTACAACACAGCGGACATCCATGATACCCATACGAGATACAGCACCCTGTCATTCCACGCCCTGGGTAACCTGGGGCTTAATGTCGCTGTGCATCATAATTTTTGTCGTCATGCAAATCCTCCCGGAGCAAATGAGTTATCGGCTGGTTTATCTGTATGGCATGGTGCCTGTCCGTTATTCAAACCCGCAGTGGGCTTTTAGTTTTGGCCTGCCATTTGATGGCTATTTGTCTTTTTTTACCAGTTTGTTTCTGCATGGCAATTGGTGGCATCTCATTATCAACATGTTGTTCATGTGGATATTTGGCGATAATGTCGAAGACCGGATGGGACGCGGGCGGTTTTTGATTTTTTATGTCCTGTGCGGTCTTTTTGCCACGTTTTTGCAATGGTATTTTGATCCGCAGCTTGCTATTCCGGTGGTAGGCGCGTCAGGCGCCATTGCCGGGGTATTGGGGGCTTATTTCTTTCTGTATCCTTTTGCCCGTGTTGTCGTCTGGATCCCGATATTCTTTTTACCGATTGTCATTCATGTCCCGGCCATTGCTTTTTTGGGCGTTTGGGTCATTATTCAATTGCATAGCGCAACTACCTCGGTGCTGTTTGAGGGCGTTACGGTTGATGTGGCCTGGTGGGCGCATTTGGGCGGTTTTATGGCCGGCTCGCTCTTGTATCGGCTGTTTATAAGAAGCGCGCAGATAGAAGAAAAATGAAGTATTTGCATGGCTTTAAGGTATAATTTTCGGCTTAAAAAACGAGGGCTTTTTGACAATTAAATCAAGGTCAGAAAGC
>CAVOJU010000004.1:0-25287 GCA_963696315.1 uncultured Gammaproteobacteria bacterium | reverse complement strand
AGGCCGCGCAAGTCGCCTGAACTCTAAGTTATGCTCGAAATAAAGGGGAATCCCGTGGATAACTTAAAGAAGAGAATGCTGAGAAAACCAAGTTTATTTCGCCGGGTATTGGCAATGCTAATCGTTCTTATTGGCGTAGAAATCCCTTCGGTAGCGCTCGGGGGCGATAAATGGGAGTGGTCGGAAAACATCAAATACCAGGAGAACCATGATCCCAGCCAAGTGTGGCTGGCTGATGGGAGAAAACTGAGCGTTGATTACGGTCCAATTCCTTGGGAGGTCGTGGATTTATGGCCACGAAGCAAAGACCTCATACTCGGCTACAGCAAGGAGACATGAGTTGTCCTTTTCGATTCACCGAGCGGCAAGGCGTTGCCGGTGTTGGATGGTTTAAGTAAAAATCCCATCGATGTACTTGTCGAGAAGTGCATGGAAGACGAGGAATCCACTCCCGGTATGATGGGATGTTATGCCCAAGGCCGTGATCGCTGGGATGCGGAGCTCAATCGTTCCTACACCGCCCTGCTTAATTCGCTCAAAGACGACCAAAAGACGAAGCTGCGTGATGCGCAAAGGCGGTGGCTTGATTTTCTCAACGCTCAGCATGAAGCGATCGGATTCATATACTACGCCGACCTGGGAACACTTGGACGTGTCCGCGCAAGCGAGCAACCAATGAATATCGTTAAGGAGCAAGCTTTGAGGCTGATGAGTATTCGTGCGCGATAGAGCGCACGGTACGTGCAAAAGGGTCAAATCTTGCAATAAAGCAAGTCAAAACGCTGGACATGTCATCAAGTGGTTCGGCGTGCAAGCGCATGAAACAAAAAAGCCGCGTGGTTCGTGGCTTGTAGGGAATCTTGATACGGTGTGAAACTGCCTGAAACATCACTCTATGTTCTGCACCTGCTCACGCATTTGCTCAATCAATACTTTAAGCTCTATGGCGATCTGGGTCATTTCCTTGTCCGCTGATTTAGAGCCCAGGGTATTGGCCTCACGGTTTAATTCCTGCATTAAAAAGTCGAGCCGCCTGCCGATGGGGTCTGCTTGCTTAAGCACTCTCAATACTTCGGTAATGTGCGTGTCCAGTCGATCCAGTTCTTCGGCAATGTCCAGTTTTTGCGCCAGAAAAACCAGTTCCTGTTCCAGACGATCGAAATCGGGTTCGGCTACCAGTTCGGTAATTCTGTCTTTGAGTTTGCTGCGCAGCAGTGACATCACCTCGGGTAAGCGTTGGCCGGCCTGGACGACAAACTCCTGCATTTTATGGCAGCGATCTTCAAGCAACTGGCCGAGCTGGGCGCCTTCCCTTTCGCGGACCTGCAGCAACTGTTTCAGGGTTTGCTCGACCAGGCTTACCAGGCCTTGGTTAAGCAGCTCCCTGTCGGTTTCGGGTTCTTGTTGAATGCCTGGAAACGCCAATACATCCAATGCCGAAAAGGCCAGCGAGGCCTGCATGAGCTGTTCAATTTCATTGGTTGCAGCCAGCAATGCGGTGACGGCATTGTTATCGACGGTAAAATTTTGCCCTTCTTTGGCCTGCTTTTTATAGCTTAATACGCATTCGACCTTGCCTCGTTTTATCGTTGCCGCAATGGCCGTACGGATATCGGCCTCAGCAAAGCGCAAACGGTCTGGCAGTTTTAACGTGACGTCGCAATAGCGGTGATTGACCGTGCGCAATTCGCACTGCAGGGTCAGGTTACCGATTTCCGCTTCATTGCCGGCAAATGCGGTCATGCTTCTTATCATTTTTTTACCTATAATTATAGAATTTAGACCGACAAGCATTTATTTAATGGCCGAATATTACGACCCCGAAACCTATCCCAAGGAGTGGAACTACCTGCAATCCGGCACTATTATAGATCACTACATGATTGAACGGGAATTGGCGCATGGGGGTTTCAGCTCGGTTTATCTGGCTCGGCAAATGGCCGATCAGGTTCAGGTTGCCATTAAGGAATATTTGCCGCGCAAGCTTGCCCATCGCACCTGGAATAATAGGGTGATCGCCAATAGCGAGGAAACCCAGACCTTATTTCGCCGGGGCCGGGCCTTGTTTTTTGAGGAAGCCAAGGTGCTGGCGACCTTAAAGCACCCTAATATCGTCGAAGTGATCAATTTTTTTGAGGCCAATTCCACCGTATACATGGTGATGACCTACGATTACGGCATTACCCTGGATAAGATTTTGAACAAGAAACTTATTCCGCTTAGTGAAGATTTTTTATTGGCGGTATTTAATTCCTTAATGGCCGGAGTAGGCCATATTCATCGCCATCATTTTGTGCATCTTGATATTAAACCGGCCAATATTCTGGTACGTCCGGGTAATGATGCCTTGTTGCTGGATTTTGGCGCCATACAAAATTACCCAAACTCGCACTTAATCAAACAAAGCAAGGTTGTCAGCAAGGGCTTTTCGCCCATCGAGCAGCATGAATTGAGTGCGCCGCTAGGGCCGTGGACTGACATTTATGCGATAGGCGCGAGTATGCGCGCCTGTCTTGGCTATAAGGCGCCACTGGCGTCGATCGAACGCGCGAAAAAAGATAGCCTGGTTCCGGCAGTGAAGGCCTTCAAGGGAAAATGTTCAGAGGTTATGTTAAAAGCCATAGACTGGGCTATGCAGTTGCAACCGGAAAAACGTCCACAGTCAATTGAGCAGCTGCGGCAAGTGCTTGATAAGTCTTGATTAAATTTCTTGCCTTGGAGTTGTTTTGAAAGCTGCGGCCGGCTTTTGCGGGAGCGGCGGGCCAACCTTCTTGTGCTTAACAAGGAAACTGTTCGCCGGACGCTTGTGAACTCAAGCTTATACTCCAGGGCGAAAAGTCAAATAAGTAATGCGCACGAAATAAGTTGCACAAGTGTAGGTATGAATTTATTCGCATCATAAACACCTACGCAAAAAATTGTTTCTCCGAGTCGCGCAAGTTATTTGATACGCATTCCTAAGCGAATGAATTAGATCCTGCAAATCAATAGCACAGATTCGCTAGATTTCTCGCATAATAATTGTTTTCTCTGCCAGGTCTCGCAGAATCCTTAAACCGGTATCGATAATAACGGCCGCTTCAGGATGCTTTGATTCCTCGGCCACTTGCTGCAGGCAGGCTTGTGCAGGCATGCCTTCATTGCCTTGAATGATTTGAAGTAACCGGTAAGTCAGTGCCGTGATCTGAATAAAATGCACGTCATCATCCTGATTGCGGTAAACAATAAGAAAGGTGGGCTGTTCGGGCGCAATCGTGGGTAAAAAATCCGGCGATATCTGCTGAACAGGGTACTGGTAGACCAGTGACCAGGCCAGAGGCGACAGTTTGATTCTACTATGAAGCGTCAATTCTGTGTTTTGAGAGGCGATAACCACTTCTTCCCTGGCAATGGCTAAAGCCATTTCCACCCATTCATAATGCGCAAGTTCCAGCAGAAACGGAAAATCGTCCGGATTATCACGCTCATTTTGCAGGTACGCTAAAAATTCTTCCGGAATTTCAGAAAAATACGGTGATTCGCATGAATGCCTGGCAAAAAAATCCTGCACCAGCTCAAACCAGGCGGCATCGTCGAGGATTTTTCGCAAAACGGGAAAGTTGCAGGACAGAAAACTTTCAACATTGTTGAAAAACAGCTCCCGGTACATGCTCATGCGCTGCGGCTTGATATCGGCAGGTGCCGGATTGTTTGCTGGATCTCTGATGTAAGCCGCGAATTCCAGTTGTTTGGCTTTAAAGTCGACGCTCATAGCAAACTCAGGCGGATTGTTTGTTATGGTGATTGCCCCAGGCCATTTGTATTGAGCTGATGGTCTGCACTTCTTTGATAAGCTCCTGTAACGACGGAATATTAAAATCCCGTTCCAGCAAGGTCGGGAATACGCCGTAAAGCTCATAGGCCTTGCCCAATAGTTTCCAGACCGGATCAATGACCTCAGCGCCGTGGGTATCGACCAGAAAATCGTCGGCTTCAACGAAATGACCGGCAATATGAGCATAAGCAATGCGCTGTGCCGGAATCGCCTTTAAAAAAGCCTCTGCATCGTAACCATGATTGATGCTGTTCACATAAATATTATTGATGTCGATTAAAACGTCGCAATCCGCTTCGGCAACAACGGCATTGAAAAAGTCTAGCTCATTCATTTCCTGACCGGGGGCGCCATAATAGGAGACGTTTTCAATTGCTATTCTCTGTTCCAGAATATCCTGAACCTGTTTAATACGCGCGGCCACATGGCTGACGGCTTCGGCGGTAAATGGTATGGGCATCAGGTCGTACAGATGGCCTTCTTTACTGCAATAGCTCAGATGCTCGCTGTAAAACTTGATTTGATGTTCGGCCATGAAGTTTTTAACCGCATGCACGAATTTTTCGTCCAAAGCATCGGTGCTGCCTAGCGACAGCGATAAGCCATGACACACAAAATCAAAGCGTTCGGTCATCGCGCGAAATGCCTTGCCCAGTTTGCCGCCGATGGTGATCCAGTTTTCCGGCGCCACTTCATAAAAGCCGACGGCTGGCGGCGGTTCGATAACAATTTCAGACAAAAATGATCGGCGCAGACCGAGACCGGCGCCGTGTACGAGATTCAACGTTGTGTCCATAAGACAGCTGTATGAGTGGTTTGAACAGGAGGGCAGGATCATGCCCTCCTTAGACAGGATTAGCGTTTATTTGCCATTTGCATCCTTGCCTTCACCTTCGGCGGGTTTTGGCGCCCGGTTTATTGCCTGCGCAGGCGCCTTCCTGGGCTTTTTTCGTGTCCGGTGCTGACATCATGGCGCCGCCACATTTGCCCTCTCCACAAGTGCCTTCTTTCATGCCGGGCATGCCTTTTTCCGCTTGATCAGCTTTTTCCGCTTCTGCGACCTGCATATAACCATTAGAAAGTTCAGTCATGCCGAATGGATTGGTTTCCGCGCTGACAACCGTTGCGGTAAAGGTTGAAATAAAGGCGGTACCCATTGCAGCAGCTAAAGGTGTTTTATTGATTTTTTTCATTTTGACTCCCGATTGTTAGTATTTAAAGTGACGCGTGTTATGTATTAAGAGTGAGTTATGTTACCAAAGTCAACTGAACAAAGAGTGAATATTTCTTATGCTTTGAGGTTGGCCAAAGTGACTGGCTAAAGAGACAAGCAAGACTGATATAAATTCAATTCAGTCACAGTTACGGATACTGTGTAAGCCAATTTTTTCTACGAGCGAAAGCAATCGGCTGGACTTGCCGGCCTAAAGAGCAAACCCTGCGGCTAGTCGTGCCAAGCCATGCGCACGGTTAGTTTTATGGAGCAATATCTTCAAGGTCACCTGACCGTGCAGCGACTATTTTCCGGAAGGTCAGGTTGATCCTGGGCGCTTTGGGTTTTTTGGTTTTGGGTACCGAATGCAGCCAGTGATGCTGCAAGGCGCCAGCCATGACCAGCAAATCGCCATGGCCGAGATTGATAGTCAGATTTTGTTTTTGTTGTTTGTGATGCAGTTTAAACGCGCGTTCATCGCCCAGGCTTAAGGAGGCAATCAGAGGATTTAAGCCCAGCTCTTTTTCATCATCGGCATGGCAACCCATGGAGTCTTCCCCGTTCCGGTACAGATTGGCCAATACGCTATTGAATTCACAATGGCATTGTTGCTGCAGTCTTGTCCGGACCGATTGCAGCTCTGCTGTCCACGGCTGGGGTTGGTGGCTGACGCCAGAATAACGATAAAAAGCCTCGGGATCGCCATGCCAGCTCATCAAACGCGGCACCTTACGCCATTTGCCGAAAATAAAAATAGTTTCTTCCTGCCAGGGCAGACCAGTTATCAACCGTTCAAATAGCTGGTCAGCATCCGGTTGTGAGTAAAACTGTTTGAGTAGATAAAGCTCGCCATCACAGGGAACGAGATTTTTTTCACCGTTCCACGGTGTGCTATGCGCACCTTGAGTGACAACGATACCCAACAAACACACCCTCTACGAAAATTTCAGCAAATTCAATTCTTGCGTCCGGCAAGCATCATGAGATTTACACTACTAAAATGAATACCTTCCGAGTCCGCTTGTTCAAGGTCAGACTGCCAGCGCTGGAGTTCCTTAGCGGTAATGACGCCCGCCTTAAGGGCCTCCTGTTCGATTCTTTCAGCCTGTGTTACCTGGCGTGCCAAGGCATAATTGGTAGTCGCAACAGGAAACACCTCAAATGAAATGTCAGTCAGATTTTGTTGTTTGAATAAACGATATAATTTTCGCCCAGAGTAACCATTATGCAATAGTGATTCACCCAGAAAGCGGGTCAGGCGGCGCTCAATATCGGTTTCATCGCTATCGGTTGACAAGCTACCCCAATCAGTGTCCAAAACAACTAACCATCCGTCTGGTTTTGTTACCCGGGTCATTTCAGATAAAGCTTGTGCAGGATTGGGTAAATGCTGAAACAATCGTTCACTACGACAGGAGTCGAAATAACCGGTTTCAAAGGGCAGTGACATGGCATCAACGCGCGTATGTCTGACCCATGTATTTACACCAGCTTGCTGAGCACGTCGCTCGGCTTCGGCAACCATGGCCGCATCGTAATCCGCGCCAATGATTTGTCCGTTCACACCAACTAATGCCCCCAAAGGAATCGTATCAGTGCCCGGACCACAGCCCAAATCCAGCACTTTATGGCCTGGCTGAATTTGCATGAGGCCATAGGAGCGTTGCTTCATGGAATTGAGCAGATTTCCAATATCTGCGGAGATACTCCGTGTCTACATAGCCTTTGGGTTTCGACATTGTTTTTCCTTGTTTAGAAGCGTAAGAGCACTATAAATTTTAATTTTTACGATTAGAAACTATAATTATATCTCCCATCTTTTTGAATCATATGCTTTTTGCTTTTTTTATCACCTTAATGCCGGGATACTCAGAATGATTTGGTAAATTGAAAAATTTCAGATTGCATAATGTGCTACACACTCTTCAATATCTCGAAGGCATCCATGAAAAATTTAGAAGCAAACAGTTGCTTAGCTAGCTCGACTTATCAAATAGAGGCAAGCACATAGCCAATAATTCTATTATTGATCATTTTAATGAATATTTTGAGATGGTACCGGCGATTTCAGATGAACTTAAAAATGAGGTGTATAAACTGCGTTATCAAGTTTATTGCATTGAAAATGGAGATAAAACCGGGTTTAAGAATCCTGCAGATCATCCTCAAGGAATAGAATTTGACGACTATGACCAACATTCAGTTCATTATCTTATCCGCAATCGTAAACAGGGACTTTTTATGGCAACTACCCGCCTTATTCTGCCGGACGCCAGAAATCTGGAAAAACCATTTCCAATTGAAATAAACAGCCAGATTGATGCTCTTAATTTATCAAAAAACATATCCAGGCAAAATCTGGCTGAGTTGTCACGTTTTTGTGTATCGAAACAATTTAGACGAAGAAAAAATGAACAACATCTATTGACTACTTATGATGTTGATTCAGAAGCTGACTTTGGGCAAGAAGAGAGGCGGAGCTTTTGTCACTTGACACTCGCTTTGTTTGCATGTGCCATTAAAATGAGCTCTGAAAATGACATTCATTATTGGTATGCTCTGATGGAGCCAGCAGCAGTGCGAATTTGTTTGGCATTAGGTATACGTTTTGTCAGAGTTGGTCCATCAGTGAATTTCTATGGAATGCGGCAACCCCATGTGATATGTATAAATGATCTTCTGAATAGCGTTGCCAAAAGAAGTATAAATTATTGGAATATGCTGACCAATAACGGGCAAATAATGAGGCATTATGAAAACGCTAGGCCAGTTCAACATTTGCTGCAAAATATATATTGATCAGACTTATTAATTTTATTAAAAGTCAGCCGATACCTCAAAGTAAAAACTTCTGCCAGGCATCGGAATGTTCTGCGGCAACAATGGATTGGCAGGCTCAAAGTTGTTAGCATCGAACATATTACGTATGGATGCAGCCACATTAAGATGTCCCAATAGTTTATTCCCCTTTAATGTCAGGTCAAAAGTTTCGTAATCTTGCAATGGCCTGTTATCGCCGGGTGACTTTGTTCGGCCGCCCACCCAGTTGATCTGTGACTGTAATTGCCATTGCGGTAAAAACTGCCAGCGGACTGCCGTATAAACATGATGCTCAGGCACGCCCGTGACTCGGGTGTTGGTGGTGCTGTTACGGGCATTTTGCCAGGCGTAATTGCCCATAATATTCCATTGTTCAGCTATCTGCCAGTTCCATTCAAATTCAGTGCCGTAGCTGTCTTGATTGCCGCCGTTTTGATAAGTAACTGCTCCTGGCGGTATGCCGATAAGATTATTAATTTCATAAAAATACAGATTGACCGCTGTTCTCAGCGAAGAAAAAGGCCGATAGTCAAAAGCCCATTCAATGGTATTAATCGTTTCCGGATTTAAATTTTTATTGCCCCGGATTACCGGATTATTTTGATTGCCTTGTTCTGAAAAATTGGGCGCCCTGAAGGCCCTGCCATACAGTAACTTACTGGTCAGTTCTTCATTAATATCCCAAATCAGTGCGGCACGCGGATTGATAGTGCCGCCAAAATCAGAATAGTGATCGTAACGGACGCCCGCAGTCAACTGCCAATCATCAGCGAATTGCCATTCATCCTGTGCTACAGCAGACCAGATAGATCGATGGGTGTCGGGTAGATAAACAAACTTTGTACCAGTCACATCGATTAATTTGCCATTAACCTACTGCGGGCAACGTCTTCACCATAACCAAAATTTCTACTTTCACTGGTAGTAATTTCTTCATACCGAAAGCCCGCGCCTAAGCGCAACAGATGATTGTCCCAACCCTTATAGAGTGAACTCAATTCTATTGAGGGAATTTTCTGTATTCGGCCTAAATCAGAATTGGCTCCATTGGAAAATAAAACTAATGAACTGGAAGGTGAGAAATCAATATTCCCTTCCGAAGAGACGGGTAAAACAGCATTATCTGGGAAAAGCCTGAAATTGGGCCTGAAAATCAGTCTGCAAATAACTGGCATGAGCCATGAACTCCCAGTCATCAAACCAGTCTTCCGTTGAAAAACGAATATCTCCCATATATTGCTCGCCATTAGCACGGCCGTTCGGATCCAATGCTGAGGCAACGCCAGCACGAGTTCCACCATCAATTGAATTAAACGCCCAGAAACCGATATCCCAATGCTTGCGCTGCAAATTCAGATGTCCATTGAAAGTTTCATAGCGTGTATTCATTGCGCCTGGCGCATGAGAGGCATGCAGTCCCGAACACATTATCTAGAGTAGTCTGACTATCGGCTTTAATAATCCGGCCATTATCGCCACTGGTATGCTGATATTGCAGACTGGCCGCAACATCCCAGCCTGCCCACTGGGCGCCATACTGCCCCCAGCCGCTCTGTGTGCTATGATCACCTACGCGAGCCCCCAGGGTTGTGCCGTTAATATCTTTGGCTTTTTTGGTGATGATATTGATAACGCCGGCAAACGCATCCGCGCCATACAAGGCAGAGCCCGGCCCCCGGATAACCTCCACTCGCTGAATAGCTTCGATAGGCAGCTCCGTACCTCCATTAATGTGCCATTGAAAGGCGTGGTAATACGGGTGCCGTTTAACAGTATTAAAATTTGAGAGTTTTGCGAATTACGGATACCGCGCATGCTGTAATTATAATCACCGATAATCTTCCTGGAGGCTGGCATGAACCCCCGGCACAGTTTCCAGAACCTCATGCAGTTCAGTAGCACCCATGGATTTAATCTGCTCGGCGGTAATCACACTGGTTACTGCTGCCGACTGAAAAACCGGTTTTGGCGTGCCGGTGGCAATCGTGACCGAGATATTCGCCAGTTCAGCCGGAGACATTGAAAAAAATGACTCCATATCGTCTTGCGCGACTACCGTAAATGAACTCAACAACAACAATGCGCGAAACAGTTTTTGCTGATTGGCGATTTGACTTTCATAGTGATGCCATAAACGCAGGGGTGATCAAACTAAGTTCTTCGAGCGGGACCGGTTTGCCAATGCCATAGCCCTGGGCATAATCCACTCCCAGAGTGCCAAGCAGCGTGAAAATGTCGGCATTTTCTACAAATTCTGCAATGGTTTTTTTGTTCAGCACATGGCCGATTTCATTGATGGAACGCACCATGGCCAGGTCAACCTTATCTATAAGTATATCTTTAACGAACAAACCGTCAATTTTAAGAAAATCGACCGGCAGGTTTTTTAAATAGGCAAACGATGACAAGCCGCTGCCAAAATCATCCAGTGAAAACAGGCAGCCCTGCTCCCGAAGATGATTTATAAAATGAGTTGCGCATGACAAATTGGCAATAGCGGCAGTTTCCGTTATCTCAAAACATATTTTGTGAGTTGGAATGGCCCATTTGGAAAATTCTGCTGAAATAAACGCCAGCATGCTTGCATCAGACATGGACAATCCTGACAAATTAATAGCGCACACGGACAGCTGATCCAGAAATCCGGGCTTATTGGCGAGCCACTCAAACAGTGTGCTGATGACCCAGCGATCCAGCATGGATGCCAAATTGTAGCGTTCTGCGGCCGGCAAAAATGCGCCGGGCGGAATAACAATGCCGCTGTTATCCTTGAAGCGAACCAGAGTTTCAAAATGCAGGCCCGCTTCATGATTGTCCAGCGCCACGATAGGCTGCCCGAACAAACAAAAACGGTTTTGCTCAAGGCCGCTCTGAATTTTTCCAACCCATTGCATTTCACCCTGTCTTTGAGCCAACTGCTGATCATCCGGATGAAACACATGCACGCGGTTCCGGCCGAGATCTTTTGCCGCATAACAGGCGGCGTCGGCTTCTTTGAGCAGCTCGACGGCATTGCCGCTGGTGTGGTTAATAGACGAAATGCCGATACTGACGCCGACGGTAAAGCTTTTATCTTCCCAGGCAAAATGAAAATCGTTGATCACATCGCGCAAGTTTTCACAGGCCTGAAACGCCTGAGGCAAGACGCAATTATTCATCACCACGCCAAATTCGTCGCCTCCAAGACGGGCTACAAGATCCTGACGCCGTACATGAGTCCGTAACAAATCGCTCAACTGACGCAGCAACTCGTCACCGGCCAGATGGCCGCAGGTATCGTTTACCACTTTAAACTGATCCAGATCCAGATAGCAGAGCGCGTGTTCCGAGTTTTCTCCCTGAGCAAGGGCGACCGCGTGTTTAATATGGTGATCAAAGGCACTCCGGTTAGCCAGGCCGGTTAAGGCATCATGATTGGCCTGATAGGCGATTTGCTCGTTCAGTAAGCGCGTTTCGGTAACATCTTCACAAACCAGTAACACGCTGTTTTGCGGGTTGTCACTTTCAACCACGCTCGCGGTTTCTTTCAGCCAAATGACCTGGCCGTTGGTACAAACTTTTCTAATCTCCTGCTTATGCACTTGCTTTGGCCTGAGCAGACAGGTTTGAATAAAATCCTGCATGAGCGCTAAATCATCGCTGTAAACAAAATCAAAAATCGACTGTCCCTGCAAGTCTTCAACCTGCAATCCCAGCTGTTGGGCGGCGGTGTGATTAACCGACAGTATTCGGCCGTCTTGGGCCAAATTAAAAATCATGGTCGGATTATCATCATAAAGCGCCAGATATTGGTCTTTGGCCCGAACCAGGGCCTGGTTCTGCAGGTTAACCTTATGAATGAGGTCGTTGAAAGCATCCACCAGAACACCCAGCTCATCATTATTGACCCTGACGGCGCGCAGGGAATAATCCTGGGTCGCACTGATTTGCCTTACCGCATCAACCAGTTTTTTTATTGGCGAGGAGATCAGTTTCAGCAAAGGTGTTGAAGTGAAAAATGTCAAAATGGAGGTTGTCAGCAACACAAAAAACAAGACCCCAAGAAAGCGTAATTTGCGCCAATATTCATGGCTTAAATCGGCATGTAAATACAGCGTGCCCATTCTTTCTGCATCAATAACAACCGGCTGCACCACGGTTAATTCAACGCCATGCAGACGGGTAGTCAACCCTGCAGTCGATAAAGGACATGTGGACTTGGTGTCGGTTTTTTTCAGTAATTTCGCAAAAACAGCACCGTGTTGATCATAAAGACAGGCCGTCTGCACGGAAGGCTGGTGGTTAAGTATCGACAGATTTTCATCCGCTAACTGATTATCGCCAAACAACAAAGCCGCGGTACTGCGATTGGCGATGCCTTTGGCCATCAGCGACAAATCATCCCGGATATTTTTCTGAAACTCGCCAATTTCCAGGACGAGCAAAAACAGGCCGGCAAATACTAAAGTGGTAAAACTGGAAAACAGTAAAATCAGCAGCAATTTGCGGTTGATTGACAGGTTACGCACGGCGGGAATCATGGCGTACCTCCAACAATCTCGGCGACTTCCAGTAGTTTTGCGCTCACTGTCAGGCGGCTTTGCTTCAAGGCATTTACATTAATCTGTATTTTTATTTTGTCCTGCCTGTTGACAAAACCGATCATCCCGCCCTGTTTGGTAAATTCTTCGCTTTCTCCCACCGTCAATGTGTTGTCAAGATCGCGAATGACCAAGGCATCTTTCAGTGCAGCCGTATCGTTACCGGGATCATTCATGTACAGGATGTGACAGTGCTGGTCACGCTGAGGGCCATTGTTAAACCTGAATAATTTGATAGGCCGGCCCAGGGCTGTTTTATTCTCCATGAGCTTGATTGAATCTCCAAAAGGATCATCACCCCAAATGCAGACATTAAAGGTTTTGCTATCATCTTCGGGCCAAGTGATGAACTTGGTGAAGTTGTATATGTAACCCGCCTTGATTTTATATTCAACATTGACATCATCAGCAAACAACGGCGGCGCAGGCAGCAAAAACATCAGACACAGTAAGGCTCGGCAGCCAAATTGGATCATTAGATGTCGCTGACAAAAAGAAGAGATACGCTGCAATGTGTTTTACTGGTGAAATTAGGGTCAGCTAAGCATAGCCTAGTGTAAGCATTTTACTACCCCGAAAAAAAACGTGTCATTACCCTGATCATGTAGTGGTGATCCTGAACCCCTGCGCTTTCCCTGATACTGTGCATGGCCCACATGGGGTTGCCGACATCCACCGTTCTGATACCTAATCTGGCGGACGTCATGGGTCCTATTGTACTGCCGCAAGGCAGGTCGCTGCGGTGCGAATATTTCTGATAAGGCACGCCGGCTTGTAAACAGCAGTCGGCAAACAGCGCTTCGGAGATACTTTCCGAGCTGTAGCGATGATTGGCGTTTACTTTGATGACCGGGCCCTTATTCACAATGACTTTATGATCCGGATCATAGGCATTAGGAAAATTAGGCTGATAGGCATGGGCCATATCCGCGCTGATCATAAAACTTTGCGCCAGGGCCCTTTGATAATCTTCGCTATCCGCAGCTAAAGTCCAGGCAATGCGGGAAAGTACATCGGGCAGGAAACTGCCGTCGGCGCCTTTGCTGCTTTCACTGCCGATTTCTTCATGATCAAAAAAGGCGCAGACCAGGGTACTATCGGCCTGCAATACAGTATCATCGAGCAAGGCCTGTAATGCGGCATGGCAGGAGGCTAAATTATCAAGCTGGCTATCAGCATAAAATTGGTTTTCACCACCCCAGAATACGCCTTTCTGAGTGTCATACACCGCCAGATCCCAGGATAAAATACGGCTGTGATCGATGCCCGATGCCTGCTGCAACAGCGATAAAAAATACGGCTGGGGCAGTTGCTCCTGAGTCAGCATGGACAGAATCAGGGGTAATTCATTCTGCTTGTGCAGTTTTAAGCCCTCATCATTGACGGCCCGGTTCATGTGGATGGCCAGATTAGGCAAGCGCAGCAGGGGCTGGCCGAAGTTGACTAACTGTCGGGCTATAGTGCCCTGCTCATCTTTATAACTGATGCGCCCGGCAAGGCTCAAGTCTCTATCGGTAAATGTGGCCAGAATCGGCCCGCCATAGACTTCGACAGCCAGTCTTAAAAAACCGTCGACACAAGTGGCTGCATTGGGTTTAATCCGTAAGCCCGGCGAATCGGTATGGGCGCCGATAATTTTAAACCCGGTTTCGGACAGGGGTTTATGCCCAGGCATGAACACAATGATCGAAGAATCATCACGCACCACGTAATAACGCCCGCCCGGCTGCAAGGTCCATTTTTCCCTTTCATCCAGCTTTACAAATTGCCTTGCCGCTAGCTGCGCTTCCATGCTGTTAACGACATGCCAGGGGCTGGGGCTGGCATCAATAAAATCCAGTAGCTGTTGCACCTGCTGTTGTGCGCTCATGGTCTTTCTTTTAAATCCAGTGCTGCGGAATTAATGCAGTAACGCAGCCCGGTGGGCTCCGGGCCGTCTTCAAAAACATGGCCCAAATGCGCAGCGCAGGATTTACAGACCACCTCAACACGGCGCATGCCGTGGCTGGCATCAATGTGCCGGGCCAGACTCTGTTCAGACAGAACATCCCAAAAGCTCGGCCAGCCTGATCCTGAATCGTACTTGGTGCGTGAATCAAACAAGGCATTCCCGCAACAAACACAATGATAAATACCGTCTTTTTTACAATCGGCGTATTTACCGGTAAAGGGCGGCTCCGTGGCTTTTTGTCGGCAAACATTAAATTGTTCGGGCGTGAGTTTGTCGCGCCACTGCTCGTCATCAGTCAACTTGTTATCAGTCATGATTTTCCCCGCTTTGAGTTTGCACTGGACAGTTATATAGAATCGGCCTACTGGCTTCATTGTACGCTTTCCATATCGCATCGCCAAAGCAGACTAAATAAACATTTTCAATGGCATGCGGTTCTTGCAGGCAGGCATTAATAGTGCCGATGGCAATGCTAGCCGCCAGTGGCACCGGAAAATGATAAACGCCGCAGGAGATAGCCGGAAAGGCAATGGATTGAATCGAATAATCGTTCGCCAGTATCAGGCATTCGCGGTAACAGGAGGCAAGCAAAGCCGGTTCATCATGCTGGCCGCCAGTCCAGACCGGTCCCACCGTATGAATGACGTACTTTGCAGGCAGTGCATAGCCGCGAGTGATTTTTGCCTGTCCGGTTGCGCAACCGCCCAGCGTTTTACATTCGGCCAGCAACTGCGGCCCCGCCGCCCGGTGAATTGCACCATCAACACCACCGCCGCCAAGCAACGAATGGTTGGCGGCATTAACAATCGCATCAACTGCTAATGTCGTTATATCGGCCTTTACGATATGAATGGTTGCCATGTCTGCGCTCTCATTAATGCTGTTAAAGAATGGTAGAATTGTACTATCGACACTATTAATAAGTTTAACGAGGCATTATGAACGCACCGACAGCCCTTTACGAATCATCCCTGTCTTCCTTAAAACTGCGCGCGCGCGGCAAGGTGCGGGATATTTACGACATTGATGACCAGTACATGCTGATAGTCACCACAGACAGGCTGTCGGCATTTGATGTGATTCTGCCTGATCCCATACCCGGAAAAGGGCGCGTGTTAACCAGTGTTTCCAATTTCTGGTTTGCCAAATTGCAAGCTATTATACCCAACCATCTGGCCAATATTCCGCTGGAGCAGGTTGTTCCCGATGCGGCCGAACGGGCGCAGATTGAAGGCCGGGCGATTGTCGTTAAAAAATTGCAGCCCTTGCCGGTAGAGGCGATAGTACGCGGCTATCTGATTGGCTCAGGCTGGAAAGATTATCAACAATCAGGCGCTGTCTGCGGCATTCAATTACCCGAAGGCTTGCAGCAGGCACAGCAATTGCCGAACGCCATCTACACGCCGTCAACCAAGGCCGGGGTTGATCAGCATGATGAAAACATCTCCTTTGAAGCCTCTGTTGAATTGATGGGCCGGGATGTGGCTGAAAAAGTGCGCGATGCCAGTCTGAGGCTGTATCAGACAGCCGCCGCTTATGCCAAAGCGCGCGGCATTATCATTGCCGACACCAAATTTGAATTCGGCCTGGACAATGACGGTATTTTGTATCTGATTGATGAGGCCTTAACGCCCGATTCATCTAGGTTTTGGCCGGCCGATCAGTATCGGGTCGGCATCAGCCCGCCCAGTTTCGACAAGCAATATGTGCGTGATTATCTGGAAACCCTGGACTGGGACAAAACCGCCCCCGCCCCGTCATTACCCGCTGAAGTCGCCGAGTTTTGCGCGGCCAAATACCGTGAGGCGGAAATCCGACTGACACAAGCTTGAGCACGAAGCCGTTGTTTATATTATCTCTTCGTGTCTTCGTGGTACATATAGATTCCATCTAATAAAGATACTTAATGAAACCATTAGCCGTATTCGGCACCAGTTCAGACGCCGGCAAAACCACGCTGGTGACGGCCTTGTGCCGAATTTTCGCCGACCGGGGCTTAAGGGTCGCGCCGTTTAAGGCGCAAAATGTCTCCAATAATTCAGCGGTCACTAAGGAAGGCCTGGAAATTTCCAGGGCCCAATGCCTGCAGGCAGAAGCCGCGCGCGTGGAGCCGAGCTTTCTGTTTAACCCGGTATTGCTCAAATCGCACGGCAGCGGTTCCGTGCAAGTTATCGTCAATGGCGAGGTCTATCAAAACCAGTCGGTTGCCGCTTACTATCAAGAAATCGGCAACTTGCAACAGCAGGTTCAACAGGCATTTGCCAGCCTCCAGCAGGATTACGATCTGGTCATCGCCGAAGGCGCGGGCTCGCCCGTCGAGTTGAATCTGCTGCACAAGGATTTATCCAATACCTTTATCGCCAAGACCTTCAGTACCCAAAACATTCTGGTGGCGGACATCGAGCGCGGTGGTGTTTTTGCACCCATTTACGGTACGCTGGAATTGATGGATCCGGTCATGCGCGCCAACGTGATCGGCGTGGTGGTCAATAAATTTCGCGGCAACCGACGTTTTTTTGACGAGGGCGAAAAGATTATAACAGCGCGTTTCGGTGTGCCTGTTTTAGGCGTGTTGCCGTTCCAGCCTTTGAATATCGACATGGAAGACTCGCAGTCCTTGCAGAATTACCAGCAGCGCTTGTGCGAGGTTAAAATCCGCATCGCCGTTATTGCCTATCCTGGCTTGAGCAATTATAACGACCTGGATGTGCTGATGGCCGATAGCGAGCTGCATGTGGAGATGATTCATGCCTGCCGGCCGCTGGACAGCTTCGATATGGTGCTGTTGCCGGGCAGCAAAACCGTAATACGCGACTTGCAATGGTTAAAACAGCAGGGCTTATTCGCCGAGATTCAGCGATTTAACAAGCCGCTGTTTGGCATCTGCGGCGGCTACCAGATGCTCTGCCGAACGCTGCATGATCCTGACGCGCTTGAGCATGAAGTCGCCAGCATGGAAACCGGTTTCGGATTTATTGATGATACGGTGATCTATCAAAGCCCCAAAATACTCAGTCGCGGATATTATCAACTGTTTTCCTATGCGGCGGTGAAAGGCTACGAAATCCATTGCGGGCGTATGGCTCATTATCCTTTGTATCATCAGGAGAGGTAATCATTGCTGGCACGCATGTGCATGGCGTTTTTGATGATGACGTGACTTTCGCCGGGATTATTTCGCAGCTATTCATCCCGGCTACCAGGGCTATGCTTATCAACAATACCGCGAAACTGAAATACAGGGCTTTGCCGATATGGTCGCGGAACATCTGGATATAACAGCGATCTGGAATGCATTGCAGGTATAAATGGATACAAATCTGCCCTCTATTGGAAACGGCTTTCAGGCCTTCGTGGCGAATTTGTTTTTTGAGTACTGTCACCGATGACTTCTGAACTGGCTTTATCAGCTTGGCTGATCGACCTAATAGCGGGCGAACTGGCCTGCAAAAGAATCGCATTGCTGCTTACGCGAGGGACATAAACAATGAAAACCCGCATCAATTTTATAGCTCCGGGGCTCTTGGCACCAGGCGCGTGGTTGTCATGAAAACGCTGTTTACCGGCGGCGTAAAAAGCGGCAAATCGCGCCTGGCGGAGGCAACTATTTTAGAGCAGGCAGGTGCGGACAAGCCCTACTATCTGGCGACCACCGAATTTTTTGATGAAGAAATGCGCGCGCGTATTGATATTCATCGGCAACGCCGTCAGGATGCTTTTATTACCCTGGAAGAACCCGTCAAGCTTTTTCATGCACTAAAAGATTGCCGCCGTCCGGTCTTGATTGACTGCGTGTCGATGTGGCTCAACAACATGCTTTATCACCAGATATCCGAACCCGCTATATTGCAGGAACTGGAGGCTGTGCTACTGATTCCCTGTGATATGGTGCTGGTGCTGAATGAAGTCGGTTTGGGCGTTATTCCCGACAATGCCCTGGCGCGGCAGTTTGTTGATCTTTCCGGCAGGGCCGCCCAGTTGATGGGGCAGCATTGCGAGCGGGTGTTTTTTTGCAGCGCGGGCTTAAAAATGCAGATGAAATAGATGATAATAATGCCTAAAGAAGCCGGATGGAGAATCCGTTCCCTGTGCCAGACAAAAGGAGATTTTCGTAATGAACTCAGTGTACAAAAAAACATTTAATCTAGCTCTAGTGCTGCTGCTGACAGGCTGCGCAAGCGATTATTCGGACAAGCCAAAACCACAAAGCAGAATATCGCTTCCGCCCGTGTCAAAGCCAGTGCAATCAAGGCCCCAGCAGCCAATATCTCGGCCTGCCGAACCGGTTCAGCGCCTGCCTCAAGCGTATGATTATTCGGCTCCAAGCTTTACCGGAAGTTATATCAGTTACCCGGCTGTTCAGAGCTTTATTCACCACATGGTGCAGGCGCATGGTTTTTCCCAGAGCTACTTGAAAAGCCTGTTTGCTCAAGCCAAACGGCTGGACTCTGTGATTCAGCTGGAAACTGCTCAAGCACCGCAAGGGCCTTCCAAACCGCGGGCAGGCAGCTGGACGCGTTACCGGGAAAAATTTCTCACCGATGGGCACATTAACAATGGCGTGGAATTCTGGTCCAGTCATGCCGACAGTGTCCAGAGAGCCAGTGCAATGTATGGCGTCGATCCGGAATATATCGTGGCAATCATTGGTGTAGAAACGTATTTTGGCCGTAATATTGGCAAGACCGGCATTTTTAATTCCCTGACCACGCTGGCCTTCGACACCGAAAGGCGCAGCCGGTTTTTTACTTCGGAACTGGAAAATTTTCTGCTGATGACGCGCGAAGAAGGCTTCGAGCCGCTCGTCCCGGTGGGTTCCTGGGCCGGTGCCATGGGGCTCGGACAATTCATGCCCAGCAGCTTTCGCAGTCTGGCCGTTGATTTTAACAACGACGGTAGCCGCAACTTGTGGGATCCCCAGGATGCAATAGGCAGTGTAGCGCATTATTTCTCCCGCAACGGCTGGCAATCCAGGCAGCCGGTGGCTAGACCAGCCGGCTCCGAAGGCGCACCTTCAACCATTGCCTTGAGCACCTACAACGGCGACGAATATTGGCAGGTTTTTCCCAATTTCAAAGTGATCAAGCGCTACAACAACAGCGACAAATACGCCATGGCCGTGCATCAGTTGGCAAAGGCGATCAAGCAGCGCTATCAAGGTTGAAAGCCCCTTGCTGATTTGGGTTTGTGCTGACGGTCACCTCTCCGGTGACCGCAGATTCAAGGCCACTGAGGCCCATTTGCCCATCAAGGCTCTGAAAAGTTTATCAACAACGGCAAAGCACCAGGGGCGGGTTCATGCCCTGGCGCAAAACCATAAGAACAGCCGATCAATCAGAAAAAACACAGCCGGCAGCATTTTCGCCGAGCAATAACGGCGAAGTCATGCCTGCCTTTAATCTCAGGATCCATCAGTTTCGCTGTATAATCCGGCCTTTTCAGTTAATTCGCATAGAAAACACATGAGCACCGTTAATTCCGACAAACTTTCCAGCGCCCGTTTTGCCGAGGCCACCGATGCCTTTGTTGAAGTCTTTACCGCCTCGGTAGACTTTGACCAACGCATGGCCGAGCAGGATATTGAAGGCTCCATCGCCCATGCCGCCATGCTTTGCAAAATCGGCATTCTGACGGAACAGGAACGTGATGCCATTATTGGCGGCTTGACCCAGATCAGCCGGGAAATCAGCAACGGTGAATTCGTCTGGTCAATCCAGCAGGAAGATGTGCACATGAACATCGAAGCCAGGCTGACGGAGTTAATCGGCATTGCCGGCAAAAAACTGCACACCGGGCGCTCCCGCAACGATCAGGTGGCGACAGACATCCGCCTGTATCTTCGCAGCGAAATCAAAAATATCACCACCCAGCTCACGCGCCTGCAAACCGCCATTCTGGATCTGGCCGAAAAAGAAGCCTGCACCATCATGCCCGGCTTCACGCATTTGCAAGTAGCTCAGCCGGTCACTTTTGGCCATCACCTGATGGCCTGGTTTGAAATGCTCAGCCGCGACCGCGAGCGGCTTGAAGATCGCTGCAAACGTATCAACATCATGCCGCTGGGGGCGGCCGCGCTGGCCGGCACCAGTTACCCGATCGACCGCTTTATGACCGCCGAATTGCTGGGCTTTAGCCGGCCATCGGCCAATTCGCTGGACTCGGTCAGTGACCGCGATTTTGCGATTGAATTTGCCGCTGCCGGCAGTTTGATCATGATGCACTTGTCGCGATTTTCCGAGAACTCATCCTGTGGTCTAGCGCCCAGTTTGATTTTATCGAGATGCCCGACGCCTTCTGCACCGGCTCGTCAATCATGCCGCAAAAGAAAAACCCCGATGTGCCGGAACTGGTGCGCGGCAAATCCGGCCGGGTCACCGGTCATCTGGTATCGTTGCTGATGCTGATGAAAAGCCAGCCGCTGGCTTACAACAAGGACAACCAGGAAGATAAGGAGCCTTTATTCGACACCGCCGACACCTTGATCAACTGCCTGCGCGCGTTTGCCGATATGGTGCCCCATCTTCGCGCCAAAAAAAAGAATATGTACAACTCGGCCAAACGCGGTTTTGCTACAGCTACCGACCTTGCCGATTATCTGGTGCGCAAAGGCATGGCGTTTCGCGATGCCCATGAAGTCGTCGGCCTTGCGGTGCGTTTGGGATTGGAAAGCGACCGCGACTTGTCCGAATTGTCTCTGTCCGAACTGCAGCAGTTTTCGGCCATGATCAGCGCCGATGTCTTCGAGGTGCTGAGCCTGGAAGGCTCGGTCGCAGCCGCAAACATATCGGCGGCACGGCGCCTGAAACCGTAACAAAAGCAATCCAGACAGCCCGGCAGAACATGACGCAGGCCAAATAACAAGCCTAAGAGCGGGAACGACGCCCGCTCGTGCGTTAAGACCCGGCCGTCAGCTTTATGCGTGCTTTGATCTATACTTCGATGGGTATACATTCAAAGCAACCGCATTGTGACTGAACATTACTCACTCCCCGCCATATATTTGGGCTCGCCCGGCGAAGATATCTGCATTAAAGATCTTCAAGTGGTCAAACAGCGTTTTAAACAGTTGCACCAAATGCGTGAACAGCGCGTCCAGGATTTTTTACAGCCCAGGCAACGGGTATTTTTAGAGTTATTGCCGTTACTCTTTCATCACAACTATCCGTTATTGCCCGGTTTTATTTCCTCAGAAACGCCTGCCGGCATACCCGACTACAAACCCAGCAGCCATACCATCAGCACGGCCAAACAGTTCACAAAAAATTTCAGTTACACGCCCCGCGCCTTGAATAACTATCCGATCGAAGCCGTTTTTCTAATGGGCAGCGTGGGCAGTATTGCGTTTTCAAAAACCAGCGACATGGATATTTGGCTATGTCATCAATCCGGCTTATTGCCTCATGAACTTGGCGAGCTGCATAAAAAAGCCACGGCTATAGAGGAATGGGCGGCAACATTAGGTCTGGAAGTGCATTTCTTCCTGATGGACAGCAAGCAATTCCGGCTTGGCCACGACATGCCAATTTCTCCGGAAAGTAGCGGGAAAACTCAGCATTATCTGCTGCTTGAAGAATTTTACCGTACCGCCATTTACATAGCCGGCAAAAGTCCTGCCTGGTGGCTTGTGCCTCCGCATGAAGAACACCGTTATACAAAATACGTCAGCCATCTGCAGGATAAGCGCTTTATTTATGAACATGAACTCATCGATTTTGGCGGACTGGATGCCGTTCCTGCGGAGGAATTTATCAGTGCGACGCTTTGGCATATTTATAAATCCATCGATGCCCCGCATAAGTCTTTGTTAAAACTGTTGCTCATGGAATGCTATGCCAGCGAATATCCAAAGACGCAATGGCTGTGTCTGGATATTAAACAGGCTATTTACCAGGGCAGTTTTGCGGCGATTGACCTGGACCCTTATCTGCTAATCTACCAAAAAGTCGAAACTTATTTACAGCAAGCGCATAGCGTCGGGAGACTTGCGTTGGCCCGGCAATGCTTTTATTTAAAGATAATGGGCTTTTCTGATAATACCATGGACGCCAAAACCCGTTCGTTCCGGGAGCACTATATGCAAACTATTGCCGGGCAATGGCACTGGCCGGCTGGCACGCTAGAAGATCTTGAGCGGCAAAAATTCTGGAATATCAAAAAGGCCACGCAGGAACATGCGGTTATTCTGCATCAGTTGACGCATTGCTATCGCATGATCATGGGGTTTGCCGCGCATCATGTTAAACAAAACTACAGGGATAGCCATGATATAAAACTTATTGGCCGGAAACTGCATGCCTTTTTGGAAAAAAGACCCGGCAAAATTGAAATCATTACCACCCGCTCGACTGTACGTGTCAAGGAAGATGAGCTATCCGTGGTGGAAAGCCAGTTCAGCGGTGGCAAGATCGGATGGGCCCTGTTTCTGAAACAGGTTCAGATGGAAAACGCCGCCGATTTTGAACCGATTAAAAAATGCCGCAGCTTAATTGAAATCCTTGCCTGGCTAGTGGCCAATGAGCTTTATCAGAGGCAACTGCAGCTGCATTTCAGTGCAAAATCGCTAACGCTCCCCGAGACAGAACTGCATGCGATTATAACCAGCCTGGCGCAATTTTTAAATGCTCATTTAAGCAGCGAAACCACGCTGGAGGCTTACCAGGCTCCCAGGGTTGTACTGGGTTCCCTGTTGTTTATTAATTTAGGCATGGACGCCTCCGGTGCGCGCGACAACGGCATGCGTGTCATGAGCGAGCGTTCGGATGCGCTAAGCTACGGCGTCGATCGGCAATGTTTTATTCAAGCCATAGACCGGGTTTCAATATCCAGTTGGAGTGAGATCACCACCTATGAGTACCAAGGGGTAGACGGCTTATTCAGTTGCCTGGCCGACATCATTAATAGCAGCCGAAAACCGTTGACAGCCGATGATCTGGCCATTGTTTGTCATACGCCGGTGCGCGCTAAAAGTATTCGTTTGCGTGTGCAGGCGATTTTTAGCACATTGATCAAACTGTTTGGCAAAACCCATAGCAACCGCTCCCCTCGCTACATTGTGCCCGGCGGCAACGCGTTTTATGTCTTCCAAGATACAAATAAACTGCTCAGTTTCCGCAAGATTATGACAAAAGATGTATTGCTTAAAGAATTGGCCAGTCCGCAGGAATGCTTCAGCCAATTGTTTTTCGATCCGGCGATCCTCGAAAAAACACCGATTCCACTAATTTACAGGCAAAACAAGCCGGGCTCGATTCAGCTTTTTTATCAGCACAACAAAACCGGGGTGTGTATCTATATTATTGATGAACGTGGGACTTTATATACCCAGCAGCACAGCAGAGCGGAGCCCGAGCCGCTTTTAAATCAATACACGGCTTTTTTGGAATCGGTACTGAGCCGCTATTTCCATGAAAACCTTTTGCCCATCGAGTATTACGAAATCCAGAAAAACCCGGCCGGTGCGCTGTCTTGTAGTCCGGTAGCGTTAAAGGTGTCACCCCGGCGCGCCGAATTAAGCGTTCGCATCACTGGAGAAGCCGTCAACAATGGCTTGATTTACACCATTTATTGTAATGAGCAGGAATTCTCCTCGCTGGATTACGGCAACCAGATTTTTCATGCGGCCTATCAATACATTTTGCAATTCCGACGCAGCAAGCTGGATTATCCGATCCATATTACCGATATTGACCTGCCGCTCTCCGCTTTTCACATCAGCAAGCCGGACCAGCTGCAAGCCATTCATTATTTGAACTATAAGCAAAAAATAGAAGCCAAGTTGAATACATGAGCCGGATTCAACCTGCGAATCTGCAACAGCAATGCGTTCAAAAACGACGACTCTAAAGTACTCATTGAGCTTAGTTCTGTTCGGGGTACATTGCGCAAAAGTTGAATGCCCTCGGGGTTTTCATCAACCGAATTCGCCCTAGATATTTTCCCACCGGCCCCAGTTTTTTTACGCTTTTACACAGACTCGACCGACTACTGACCGTCAATTGATCATTGCCAATTTCCGGATAAAAAGAACATCATGGGGGTTCTTGTTTTCACTCATAAAGAGTCCTGAGCGTATTTACATATAAGTTCCATAATCCCAAAACGCTAATAAGGACCAGACCGCCGCCGACCCAGCGTTTAAACAGCAAATCATTACGCATAATGGCGTTATGCGTTTTCAAGCCCAGCATATGACCTATGGCGGCAATCGGTAAAAGCGCCAGCGCCGCTAGAAAATGCAAATCAACCGATAGGGCAATGAACGTCGTCATTTTGATGCTGACCAGGATGAACCATAATACAAACAAGGTATCGCGTAATTTGTGTCTGCTGACATTTCACATGTAGACGGCCACCATCAACGGTGCCCCGGTCAAGGATGTGCCGGCGACATATCCCCCGATCACCAGCAGCACTCTATCCGCCCAGTTATGACGGCTTTCAATGGTACGGTTAAGTAACCAAGTTAAACCATAAAACAAGGTAATCGAATAAATGAAGCTATTGAGCCATAAGACCGGCAGGTTCACCAGTCCGAAAACGCCTACGATCGCGGGGGGAATGATGTACATCGAAGAGTACCGCAAATACTGCCAATCGACATTATGCAAACGGGTACTCAGGGTTAAGCTAGAAAAAAACAGCAAATGCACACTGATGATGGGTAACCATAAAAGCGGATTATCCTGGACGAACAACATCAGCGGCAATCCTACAGCGGCGCCACCAAAACCTAGCCCTGTCTGCACAAAACCGGTCCAAACAAACACCAGAGCAATGGACAGCATTTGGTAAAAAGAGAAATCCAGTAACATGATTTAAAAATAGTCTGCTGTATTTTAAGTAAGCGTTCCGGCTTTTACGCTATTTGTTCATCATGCCATCATTTTTGAAAGTTCATGAAAAATTTAAC
>CAVOJU010000003.1:0-105456 GCA_963696315.1 uncultured Gammaproteobacteria bacterium | reverse complement strand
GTTGATCGGAAAATAAGCATACTACACGAATGTAGTAATCGCCTTCTGACTCTTAACCGGAAACGACCAACCTTCTTGGCAATTGTCCTTGCCTTCGAAAATTAAAAAACTAGCCGGATCGCTTGTCCTGATGCAAACCATTAAAATCCCTGTCTGGCCCTACGTCTACGGGCAACCTTCCGGCCAGGGCAAGATCCGCAGCATACCCGAAGATTTTATCGTCAGGGAAAATCTCTCTTTTGAGCCATCCGGTTCCGGCGAGCACGCCTTTTTACAGATAGAGAAAACCGGCGAAAATACCGAATATGTGGCCCGGCAACTGGCCAGGTTTGCCGGGGTCAGGCAGCGCGATGTCAGTTATGCCGGATTGAAAGACCGGCATGCGGTGACCACGCAATGGTTCAGCGTCTGGTTGCCTGGCAAAGCCGATCCCGACTGGTCACTGTTTGAATCAGACAGCATTAAGGTGCTGCATGCCGTTCGTCATGCCCGAAAATTGAAGCGGGGCGTGTTGTCGGGCAACAGCTTTGAGCTGAATATTCGGGACTGGCAGGGTGATAAAGACAAAACCATTGCCCAACTCCAATTGATCAAGGTCAACGGCATTGCCAACTATTTCGGTACCCAGCGCTTTGGTCATGAAGGGCAAAATGTCACGAAAGCCCTGAGTGTATTTCAGGGCATGAAAGCAGGGCGTGAGCAACGCAGCATTTACCTGTCAGCGGCACGCTCCTATTTGTTTAATCAGGTGCTGGCGTACCGGGTCGAACAGCGGAACTGGAATCAGCCCGTTGCCGGTGATACCTTTGTATTCGACCAGTCACACAGCTATTTTAAATCGGAGCAGCCGGATCAGGACATTATCAATCGAGTTGCCGCCAAAGTTATTCACCCGACCGGGCCGTTATGGGGCAGGGGAGAGATGGGCGTATCGGCCGATGCACTGGCCATCGAGCAGGCCGTCATTGGGCGCTACCCTGATCTTGTTCAGGGCCTGCTTAAATCTGAGGTGGACATGGACAGGCGTGCGTTACGGGTTTGTGTACAGGATTTGCAATGGCAATTTATAAACGACGCTATCTTGCAACTGCGTTTTACCTTACCGGCAGGGAGCTACGCGACTTCGGTGTTGCGTGAGATTGTCATATAAAACGCTGGATTTGGTCTGACATTTAATACCAATTCAAACTGGTAATGACTGGCTTAACCACCTTCGAATTGCGCCAGGCACCGCTATTGATCTTCGGGCGCCGATAAATCCAGGAAATGGGTGGTCACGGGCGGGGGATTGCTGCTCTCTTGGCTGATGCGGCTGCTGTGATCAACCACGCCGGGATTTGTTTCAGGCGGGGGCAAGTGCGTACTGTTGCTTACCACGGGAGCTGAATTTGCAGCCGGGCTGATGGCTTTAGGGGTGCTGTCAACAGGTGCCGGATTTTCGGGCGTGCTGACCGGTTTACTGTCATCGCTGGCTTCGGCATTCACCTCTTCCAGCAGGTCAAAGCCGTCATCTTCGGGGACATTGCCGTCATTGACCAGATATTCGCGATGCTGCTGATACGAATCCTTGATAAAGTCATAACGATCGACTGCACCTTCATCGACGATTTTCTCGGTGGTCATCAGGCCGGCGCGGGTATCGGTGACGTCGAGTGTGCTCGAAGCCACCGAGACGGCGTTGATAGCGCCGCCGGACAGCAAAAACGCATAGGTGGTCGGATCCAGCAAGGCATCACCCAGCATGCCCACGGCATCGCGGGGTGAGCTGGCGCCGGCAAAAGGCAAGACCAGATAAGGACCGGAGGGGATGCCCCAATAGCCCAGGGTCTGGCCAAAGTCTTCATTGTGTTTGGGTAAATCCAGCTTTTGGGCGACATCAAAAATACCGATGACGCCTGCTGTGGTGTTAATCAAAAAACGACTGGCATCCATGCCGGCCTGCAGCATTTTAAATTGCAGCAGATCGTTGACGGTGACGCCTATGTCATTCAGATTGCTGAAGAAATTGGTCACGCCTTCATCGACTGAATCGGAAGTTGCCCATAGATAACCCTTGGCCATGGGTTTTAAAACGGCATCATCGAGATCATCGTTAAACGACTGGGCGCCCCGGTTCCAGCCTTCCAAGGGGTCAGTCGAGCGGGTTTCGGCGGTGGGCGTGCTCGCACAACCGGCCAGTGCGCCTGAGATAAGCAGACTTGTCAACAATAGGCGGGGCTTGATCGGGTGTTTCATGTCGTCAGGATACCTGTGTGTGCTGGGTTGGAGATGCGCTGGGTAAAGTATAGCCCGATAAGCAGGCTATAAAAACAGGTTTGTTACTATCGAGCGTCATGCGGGAAGGGCTCCCGCGTGGACGTTTGGGCGGCTGTTTTTAGGGATTGGTGTGTATGTCTATTTGTCAGCAGCAGATTTTTTGATTCAAGGGTCGTTTATCCCTTTAGAAGCGCTCGCAGCTTATGTTGTTGTCTGAAATCGGGCAGAATCAAGCGAACACAATCGGCTTGCCTGTCAGGATGTTAAGGTCTTTGAGTAACAATCCTGATTGCGCCAGGCTCGGTGTGCGCATAAATTGCTGCACGGCTCACGATCTCGGGAGAGTATAATTTCCACATCATATCGCAAGGGAAAGTCTTCATGTTATGGCTATAACCGATACTGCTCCAGATCCGGCTCTGGAAGTCTGCGCGCAAGCAGACGGGCGACAATGCGTCAGGCTGTCCGGGTGCTGGAATCTGCGCAGTTTGCTGACGGCACCCGGATTGCGCCGGAAAATCAGGCAGTTTGCTGAAGATAAGACGGTGCAATGGGATGTTAGCGCTATTGATGTATTGGACAACGCCAGCGCGTTAATGCTCTGGCAAGACTGGGGCAAACAATTACCCGCCGGATTACGTATGCGGCCTGAGCATCAGCGACTATTTGAACGCTGGAATAGCCAGCAAATTGCAGAGCCGGAACCTAAAGCTCATGGCTTGGTGGTTTTTTTTGATTATATATGGCATGTGCTTCTAGGCTTTTGGCTGCAGCTGCTGGATCTGGTGATATTGTTGGGACAACTGGTTCTGGATATAGGGCACCTGTTGCGGCAGCCCCGCGATATTCCTTGGTCGGAAATTTCCATCACGATTTACGAAGCCGGCGTGAGGGCTCTGGGTATTACGGCGCTGGTGGGATTTTTAATCGGCATTGTGCTGAGTTATTTGTCAGCATTGCAATTAAAGCTGTTTGGAGCGGAAATTTATATAATTGACATTTTGGGTTTGAGTGTCATTCGTGAATTGGGGCCTTTGCTTGCAGCCATTCTGGTCGCCGGCCGCTCCGGTTCGGCGATGACGGCGCAAATCGGCATCATGCGCGTAACCGAGGAATTGGACGCGCTGTCGGCTATGGGTATTTCTCATTCCCTGCGGCTGATTTTGCCTAAAGTGGCGGCATTGACTTTAGCCTTGCCGTTGTTGAGTGTGTGGACTAGCTCGGCGGCGCTGATCGGCGGCATGTTCTCGGCGCAAAATACCCTGGATATCAGCTACCAGCAGTTTTTCCAGAAACTGCCGGATGTGGTGCCCTTGCTGAATGTTTTTATCGGGCTGGGCAAGAGCGCAGTATTTGGTCTGATGATTGCCTTGATAGCCTGTCATTTTGGTTTTCGCATCAAACCCAACACCGAAAGTCTGGGCAGCGAAACCACTAATTCCGTAGTGGCGGCGATTACCGTGGTGATCATGATCGATGCCGTTTTTGCTATTCTCTTCATGGATGTGGGGATGCCATGAGCGAATCTTACGCAATTCGTCTCGAACATATCTGGACACGTTTTGGCGACAAGATTGTCCATCAAGACATTAATCTGGCATTACCACAGGGTGAAATCCTCGGCTTGGTCGGCGCATCCGGTTGCGGCAAGACCACTTTATTACGCGAAATTATTGGCTTGCAAATCCCCAGTGAGGGGGAAATATTCGTGATGGGCGAGTCATTAACAAACCTTTCATCTCGCCATGGGCAGCGTCTGCGCAGCAATTGCGGCGTACTGTTCCAGAAGGGCGCCTTATTCAGTGTGCTCGACGTTTTCGAAAATATCGCTTTCCCTTTGCGTGAGCTCGGCTTTGAAGACGAGGAGCTCATTAAGCGTCTGGTGTTCATGAAGCTTGAAAGTGTCGGCCTGGAGGCCCGAGATGCCTGGCTGAAACCGGCCGATTTATCTGGCGGCATGACCAAGCGCGTAGCGCTGGCGCGCACCCTGATTCTGGAGCCGCGTCTGCTGCTGCTTGATGAGCCGACCTCGGGGCTTGATCCCATCTCCAGTCAGGACTTTGTTGATTTGTTGGCTGAACTGCATCGGGATCTTAACTTTACGGTGGTGATGGTGACGCATGATTTAGATATATTGCGGGATTTGTGTACTCAGGTAGCGGTGCTGGCCGATAATCAATTGGTGGCTTACGGCACATTGGCTTCAGTTTTAAACTGCAAGCATCCTTTTGTGGCAGAATTTTTTCACAACAAACGCGCAGAGCGGGTATTTCAATATCACGAGGCAAGTCATGGGTAGAAATAATCGCGCACTGATTACCGGCCTGTTTTTGATCAGCCTGGTGACGGCGGCAACGGCAATTGTCTATTGGATAGGCAATTTTCAACGCGAACGCAATGTCTATGTGGTGTCAACACGGGAGTCCGTATCCGGGCTTAATCCTGAATCCACCGTTTTTTACCGGGGCATTGCCGTAGGCAAAGTGCTTAGAGTGCAGTTTGATCCTGATGACAGCGGCGTTATTCTGGTGCCGATTGAAGTGGATAAAAATATTGTCCTGACGCGCGGCGTTTACGCCACTTTAAGGTACAAGGGCGTGACCGGTTTGACGCAGATTCAATTGGAAGATTCGGGCAATATTGCCACGCCATTGCCACCCGGGCAGAATCCCTTGAATCGTATTCCTCTGGCGCCGTCCCTGACCGATAAGCTGATGAATACCGGCGAGGATTTGCTGAAAAAAGCCGAGCATCTCATGGGGCGTCTTAGCACCCTGTTAAGTGATGAAAATGAGAAAAATATCGGCGATATTTTGGGCAACCTGAAAACGTTGACCGATAAACTGCATGCCTTGCAGGCTAGCGTTGACAAGGCTTTGGCAGGAATACCCAAACTCAGCAGCGATGCCAGCCAAACCTTAAAACACATCGATATTTTGGCTGAAGACCTGCGGGTCTTGACTAAAGAAGTGCATGGGCTTAGTAAAAAAGCCGGCAGCCTTGTTGACACTGGAAAAACAGCAGGGAATGAAGTGACGCAAACAACCTTGCCGAAAATTAACGAGTTGTTGGCTGAATTGCAGTCTACCTCCAGCCAGGTCAAACGGGTCGCCGAGATGCTGGAGCATGAACCCCAATCGTTACTGCTCGGCCCTTATCAACAAGCGCCGGGGCCAGGCGAGCCGGGCTATAAGGAGCCGCGATGAATATTAGAATTTTGCTCATTCCACTCATCATGACAGCAGCCGGCTGTAGTCTTGGGCCTAGGCAACAACCAGCGCTGCATGATTTTGGCGTGTCAGTTTCAGTGCCGTTAGGCAAACAGGCTGATAATACGCTGGTTACCGTAAACGCGCCAAAATGGCTAAGGGACACTCGTATTCGGTATCGACTGCTATACGCGGCGCCCACGCAGGTCAGATTTTATACCCTGGATCGTTGGCTTGCGCCGCCGCCGGAATTGTTTGAACAGCAGCTTGCTGCTAGCGGAAAAATACTGAATTATGCTTTGCATATTCGCTTGCTTGACTTTGAACAGCAATTTGACGCACCTGATAAGGCGCGGGCGCTGCTGCGTTTTTATGTAGAGGCTTTTGCGTCTGACAATAAAATACTGCTTGCTGCTCAGGAAATCAGCCTGGAAAAAGTGACGCAGACGGCCGATGCGGCGGGGGCCGTCAGTGCTTTTGCAGACTTGACACGGCAAGCGGGCGACAAAATCCAGGACTGGCTGGCCAGACTGCCTGACAAGCCCTAAAAACCCAATGTTAGTGAGTCCGGAAGCTTGTTACTGTATTTCAGGCAAAAAAAACCTCCCGGTGCCGAAGGCGAAGGGAGGTTGGAAGGGTACAGACACGGTAGGTTCCGTTTTTTCACATCATGAGGAGGTATATCAAACGAGTCGAGATCAGCTGTTCAGCGGGGATATCATTGCCATAGTGCTAAAAATCGCAGCGCTGGTGAATAATACGGTTGAAAAAGTAAACATGCCGGAGATGAATCCCCAGATGCCAGAAATAAACATCAGGCCGATCAGAACGCCTTTATTAAAATCATTCAGGCATGACTCCAAAATTCACATTCATTCGTAGTGGCAGTTTGGCAACTACTTTTCCATTCAGTTGCTAAATACTATACGCATGTGGCTTAATATTAACAATAAGCATGAATATTAATAGATTGTTTCATTTTTATTAACTATAGGTCAGTTTTCATTAAGTTCGAAGCACTTCAAAATGCTTGATAAGTGCGGTTGAATGCAAAACCTTTATCATCCGATAGCGGATGTTTCGATGTTTTTTAAGGATGAAGAAAAACTCGGCGGGTTTAAATGCACTATTCAACAGAATCAAACTCTCGGATTTTTCTAGCGCTTCATCTGCAGGTAAATAAATGCCATCAGCTTCAAGGTCAGGGAAGCCAGGGTTTGAAATTCGCACAGCTTGTGCATGGGCACCCAATAGTTCAATGCCCATCAACACGCGGAACTCTTGAGAGCGGGCAACCCAGCGGATAATGCCTAAGGCAAGTTGCTTGTGATTTAAGCCGATTAGATGGCCCACTTTGGGTTGTATCTGTGAATTCGTCGATAAAATGCTGTAGCCCTTTTTACTTTTATCGATTAGCGAGGTATTGGCTGCCAACAGATCCGGTGCTTCTTCTTTCCATATTTCCTCCGGAGCATTCACTTCAATTATTTTGAAGGTACTGGGATTCGCTTTTTGACTCTTCAGCTTGGAGTGAATGCGGAGTTCTTCTTCATCATTGTTGGCGATGGTGAAATTCAAATCACGTAGTTCGCCTGGGTTGGCCACATCAAAATAACCGCTCAGGGCAACTTCACGGTCTTGCCGCGTTATATCACCGCGTAATGAATTGATGATATTGTTAAAGTCGATTATGCCGTAGAAAGCACCCTGAGCTCGTTCGCGTGTATGCTTTCTTTGTTGATTCATGGACAGGGTTTTTACCAGCCGCAACAGCATCAGACGAGTATTGGCATTCTGAGCTTGGGTTTTGTCAGGCATGGTCTCAAGCAGCTTGCCGGCTACACCAGCTGTTGCAATATAAAGAGTGCGGCTAGTTGGTTTATGATCGGCCGGATAACGCTTGGCCGGTGGCGCATCTTTATCAAGACAGATAAAAGGTATCTTGCTGGCGGGGGCTGAAGCAGGGGGAAGCAGTCTGACATACTCAGAATATTGATGTAGCAGATCATAAATGATGGACATTTCTTGCTGAGAGAACTGATTAGTATTACTCAGACTGAAAACCACTAGCTGTTTGAAGGCATTGTTGATGAGGTCGGCACTCGGATTGTCAGCATCAGTCAACTGATGTTGTTGGGCAAGTTGATAAAACTCCAGACATGACAGCCAAAAATGAGGGTAGGGGACGGTATAACTTTGGCTTATATACAGCAGGGCCTTGCTCATGGCCTGAATACCGCGGCTGATAATCAATGATTTTTGCGCCAAGGAATAAGCGAGCTTATCTTTAAAATCATCGGCTTTAGAGAGCAGCATATAGCCCTCAGCCAATTGAGCACAGCACCAGACGGCCTTTTCAAATTGTTGTAAGCCTTCCGGCATGAGTTCATTATTTTCCGCAAAAGCAAGTTTTGTCAGCCGGTCTGACAGTTGCAAAACCAAGCCCCCGAGCTTTTCCAGAAACAGCAACCGGGTTTTGCCGGCCATGGCAGTACGGTTGAGTGTCTGCAATACCTGTAAAAGCAGCTCGCAGCTTGCCTTGTCATCCGTGCTGCTTAGGGCTTTAAGCCATTTAAGAAAATCCAGCTCGGCAACGGCAAACGGGAGCGGCTGATTTTGTAGTACAGGGCAAGGTCTAAACATTGGTGCGTACCGAATATTCAATATTGAAAAATAAATATTAGTTTTTAGTAATGCCTGGAAACTTGTTAAATGCATGTCTGGCCTGCAACTGCACCATGCGGGACTCAGTTGCCATTTTAGAAAGTATAGTAGGGTATGCGCCCCGTGTAGCATTTAGCGATCCACTTAATCAAATGCGGAAACACGCGTTCAAACTTTGATCTTCAACTTTCCTGTCTCAGCGATCAGAATAATGGCCGTACTGTACGGGTGTGATTAAAAGTACGGTTTTTCAGTGTATTATAGAATCTTTATAATCTGCTACGATAGAAAGTCACTGTAATGATTTTAGCTAAATCTGATATAACCCTTGAACAACGCCTAAGCCAGTATCCTTCGCTTAAAAACCGAATTGAATTGTTAATTAATATCATTGAAGACAGTGCCGGGGATTGTCAAAAAGCCAATGAAGCAGAAATGCGCGTGATAGAAGAGCTACGCCAGATGGGCAGCGAAGCCCTTCATTGCTGGTCGGAACACAAGATAGCGCAAACTACAGAGGATTTTGACAAGGCACACCGCAGTGCCATAAAGAGTGGTAAAAAAAACTCTGGTGGCACACTACCTTCGGCGAGATAACCGTTTATGAGCAAGAGTTTAGAGTTTCTGAGCACCGATTTCGGCCCTTTAGCAGCTTAGCCGAAGTTCATTGTCGAAGCTGCTCAACCACCTTGCAACGGGTCATCACGGATTTTGGAGCGGACCATGCGTTTGGTCTGGTGCCGAAAAAGTTACAGGAACATTATGGGATCGTCCTATCGGCGAGTACCGTACGGGCTATTACTGAGTACCATGCCGGGCAAATTTATCAAGCTGAAGAATGGATGACTGATCAACCCAAGGCTGACGGTTGTAAAATTCTGATAGGTGAAATCGATGGCAGCATGATTCCTATCGTCAAGGTCGACGAGGGAAGCAGACGATAAACGTAAAAACAAAACGCTACAATGGCAAGAGGCGCGTCTGTGTTTAGTCCATGAAGCGGGAAGCACAACACCCACTTTTGGCGCGACCTTTTCAGGCACGGTAGCCGATGCAGGAAAGCAGCTTTATCACTGTGCCGTGCAAGCGGGATTCGGTAAAAAGACACAATTACACGCCGTGGGTGATGGTGCTACGTGGATAGCTGACCAGATTGACGAACGATTCGGCGCTCAAGGGAGTTACCTGATCGACTTTTATCATCTCTGTGGCTATCTTGCGGCAGCCGCAAACACTTGTGCGTCCAAGAATGAGAAAGCTTGGCTGGACAAACAAAAAGATCGTTTAAAACAAAATGATTACCAAAATGTTCTGGACGAACTGGAGGCTTTTTTAGAGGCAGGCACGATAGAATCACAGAACGCACCCATACGTGCTTGCCACCGGTATATCAAAAATCGTACTCATCAGCTAGATTATAAAGCGGCGTTGGCTCAAGGTTTGCCCATCGGTTCTGGGGAAATAGAAAGTGCACACCGATATATTATTCAGCAACGCTTAAAGCTACCCGGCGCATGGTGGACTCCCAATAACGTGGATTCGATGTTGGCTTTAAGGATTAGTCGAGCCAATAACAAATGGGATGAATACTGGAATCAACAGCGTCAAGCCGCTTGAACTTAAACCGCACTTTTAATCGCACCCGTGCTGTACTCCGTATTAGCGGGCCAAGAAATAAACTGTTAAGATTTCAGAAGATTGAGTAAACCATGCTTGATGTTCGCAATGACGGAGAATAGAGATGAAAAATAGGCAAAAAAATCGCTGGGGATGGGTGCTGGCAGCGGCATCGATATTAACCATTACCACTACTGTACAGGGTGAAACACCGGCGCCAGCAGAAAAGCCGGTTTACGGGGATTATAAGGATTGGCGGTTATTAGGGGTCTCTCACCGCTTGGACAAAAAGTTTATGCGCGCCATACTCGGCAACAATCTGGCTATTAATGCCGCAAGATCAGGTAAAACCAAGCCCTGGCCGGACGGCACCATCATCGCCAAGCTGTCATGGAATGAGCAAGCCCATCCCAACTGGCCGCAGGCCGTTGTTCCCGGCGAGTTTGCCGGTGCCGAAGCCATGATCAAGGATAGCAAGAAGTATTCCGAAACTGGCGGCTGGGGGTTTGGCCATTGGGAAGGTAAAACTCTGGTGATGAACGACAAGGAAAAATCGACGACCTGTTTTGCTTGCCATATGCCGATGAAAGATCATGATTACGTTTACACCAGCCCTGTATTTCAATAGCCGGCGTTCATCTGTGCTGTATGTGCATACAGCACAGACGCTTGATTTCAATGCCCCGCTGGGTTTGCAAAGCGCGCCAGTATACAGCGTTCCGGTTAATCAAACTCACAAAGCTACGTGATGCGAACCCTGCAAGACGGTCAGCGCATAGACGTGTTCCTGCATCCGGCTCACACCTCTGTCGCGAAAGCGTGGTTCCTGATCAAGGATGTCCTCGGTGACCAACAACTCGATGCCGCACCAGTTGCCATATAGCGCCTGCACTTCCGGCGTCTGCACGCTGAACGGCGGCCCCGGCATTTCGTCCTGGGGATAGTCGAAGGCAACCAGCAGTGTTTTCGTTCCCGGTTCGAGCAAATGCCGCATGTGCGTGGCATAAGCGGCGCGCATGTCCGGCGGCAATGCAACGAGTGAGGCGCGGTCGTATACGGCACTTACGCCGGCCAGATCGTGGGCGGTAAGGGCGAAGAAATCGCCACAATAAATACGCAAGCCTCCGGCTTCACTCACGCTGAATTTGCCTTGCTGACTAATCGCCGCCGACAAGCTGTTTTCGTCGAAAAACGCCTGTACCGCCAGCGGGCTGAGTTCGACGCCGATAACTTCATAGCCCTGGGCGAGCAGCCACAGCACGTCCTTGCTTTTGCCGCACAACGGCACAAATACCCGGCTTCCTGAGGCAATGTTCAATGTCGGCCAATACTGTTGCAGGTGTGGGTTGATTTCTTCGCTATGAAAGCCGATCTGGTTGAGTTGCCAACGTTCGTGCCAGAATTCGTGGTGCATGGCTTGTTCCTGAGGGTATGGTTGTTAGTTACTATTACTTTGCATGGCATCTAAGCGAACCCAAATGAGAACTCGGTGCCTGGCTGTCTTAAGAATCAACCGGATAGACCGCGTTTATGCTGACCAGGCCCGTTTTAATGCGTTTGCTCATGAGTTGCCTGAATTCTTGCTCCGCTTCTAACCAGTCCTGAATATCGAGGCCTGGTTTTGGAATGCGTCCCAATGACTTGAAATAAGCGGCATCGGAGATCCATTTTTTTTGCTGTGACTGGTTTATATTCATGATATCCAAACGATGATAGCGTAGCAGTGAATTGTCGTTAAAAAAAGATCAACAGGTAAACATCAAGCCGTATTTTCAATTATAGCTGACCTCACCGGCCAGTGTTTAAGCCACTAAGCAGTTATGAGCACTGATGGGGGCATCTTGTGTTAATTGGATCGACTGGGCAAAGGCACGCTGGTGTTTGCGGCTCATGCATTGCGAATACAACTAATGACCGACAATACCAGCTATCAATTTAGTTTTGGGTTGGGGATTGCCAACCCAACATTTCAGGCTGCAACTCGAATGATTGACAAAGCAGGCACAATGTTGAAAGGCAGATCCCCCCGTGTTTTTCATTTTAGAGTATTTGTCTGCTTGACAAACGGCACTTTTACACTCTAGTCTCGATCGTCCTCTTCTGAATCCGGAGCGAAAATATGAGACTCAAGCTATTTGCTATCTTAACTGCCATTTTAACTGGAATTCCGTTTTCCAATATTCAAGCAGTCAGCATCACCGAGCGAGCCGGTAATAACTATCGGACAGCTGCCAACAACCAGGAATTCATACTCAACAAGCAAAACGTCAACCCCAACCAATTCGGCCTGCTTCAAACCTATGACTTTGATGCAAAAGTCGAGACTCAGCCGCTGATTATAGAAAAAGGCACAGGCTCAGATGATCTGGTCATCATCACCACGATGAAAAATGAAGTGATCGGCATCAATGCCCGGACTAACGCCACCGTGTATAAGGTCAAGCTGGGTACTGAAATCAGTTCTCAGGATATGGATTTGTGGAAGCACACCCCCACTTGGGGTATTTCGGCCACGCCGGTTGTGGATACTTCTACAAACACCTTGTTTGTGGCAGCGTGGCTGAGAAAAAACGCCAATGACAACCGTTTTCGCGACTATTGGGTCTTTTCGTTAAATCCACTAGACGGCAGCCAGAAGTCACCGCCGGTACGCATTTTCGGCCAGTCTCAGGAAGGTAATGGCTGTTGGTTCAACGATTCCGGTGCTGTGTTCACTGAAAACAACCAGACTCGGCAATATGTTTACCCCAAACTCAGAGCGGGACTGGCATTGACCGGCAATAATGGACTGGTTCTGGCTTTTGCGGCTAACGGTGAATCGTTGATGGGTGGCCGGAAAAATCCACATGGGCTTGTAGTGGCTTATGATACCCGCGGCTTGCTTGCCCAGCCTGGGTTTTCCCGTGAGGCGGCGATATTTTGTGCAACCTCGTTTAATTCATGGGGTGCGGGCATATGGCATGCGGGCGGGGCTCCGGTAACAGAAAACGATATGATCTATGTCGCCACATCGAATGGTACCTCGAACAACGGAGACGCCGATCTGGCTGAAAGTATGATCAAGCTGCGGTTTCTTCCCAGTCAGTCCGGTTCGCGTCCGGTGTTGCAGAGGGTAGATTATTACAAGGCGTTTATGGATGAGCGTACTTCCGGCAGCGGTTGTCTTTGGAGTGATAATAATTCGGAAGTATCTTGCGGCCGCGCAGAGGCGCATGCGGCCGGAGCGGATTGGGACTTCGGTTCAGCGGGGCCGTTGTTGGTGCCCGGTTCCAGCTTGTTGCTGCAGGGCACAAAAGACGGCATCATTTACTCACTGGACAAATTCAATCTGGGTAAAAACGACAAATTTAATCAACTGATGTTCAAGCCGCCGCTGGTTGCATCCTACAACGGGGGCGATATCGCGCAGAACTGGGATAGAGCCCAGCGCCTGAATCGAAGTTTGCCTTGTCCGTCCGGAGGACACAGCGATCACGGTTGGTTTGTCCCCTGTGGTGATCCTGAAAACAATAAAATGCATCATATTCATGCGTTGTCATTTGCCCAGCGTAATCAACTTGGCGGCATTGTTTATGTATGGGGCGAAAACTCAAACCTCAAGTCGTACAATTTTTCAGCTTTACGCGGCACAGCACCGGCGTTTCGTGCCGAAGGTGTCGATGAAGCCTCGTTAAATACCGAATCACCGGGTGGAATGCCGGGGGGACTTTTGATGCTATCCAGCAAGCCATCGACCCAATCAGGATTCCCCTATGCCGTAGATTTCGGTTCGGCCATACTCTGGGCGGTATATCCCAAATATGGCGATGTCAACAAGGGCTTTGCCGAAGGTCAATTGGTTGCCTATGATGCAACGACTATTGCTCCCGGCAATAAACTTAACCGTCTATACCGGACCGGAGACGACGTTCACGGCGGTCTTGGAACCATGTCCAAAATGATTCCACCGGTCGTTGCCAACGGCAGGGTCTATGTGATGATCTACCGGGTCGGAGACGTCAACCAGTGCAGCGCGCCGGATAATCAGCTCAAGGTATGCAGCCAGCTCAAAATATACGGGTTGAAGTGAGCATTCACCTGAATGGCCTTCTCGAACCCAACCAAACCCTCGCCCGGATCATAGGCGAGGGTTTTTAGGGTTTTGGGTTACCCGATTTTGATATTGGACATGCAGGATTAGCAGCGCTTTTTTGACCACCGCTTTCGTCGGTAAACCAAAGGTCTTTGCTTTGTGACTTTATTATCTTTCTCTGGAATTACCGCGTCATTGCTCAGAGCATGACGATCTGGGATGATAAGCGAAAAATTTATATTGCTTATTAGGGTTCACTCAATTGCCCTACAAGCTAGCGGAGGAGTAGCAATGCAGACTGTCCGAAATGACGCCAACAGGTCAAGAGCAGAGGCATACTTGAAAGAAGTTGCTCATGAAATATCAGCAGAATATCATCGCACACGCGGAGTCCGATTTGGCGTGGCTACCACTGCACTTTCGGCTATCGTGGGAACTGCAGCTTTTGGCGCGGCTACAAAACTGGTTATCAGTGTCAAGGGCGAACTAATACTTCCAACTGGCGCAATGGGCTCGACGCCATTCTTTGTCGTTGTCTTCCTGTCAGTTCTTTCTGCTGTTCTAAGCGCATGGCATCAGTTTCTGAAAGACGAAGCCGAAACGGAAAAGCATCTTTCCGGAGTCCGGCACTACAGCAATGTGAAAGTGCTTCTCGATCACTTATTAAGGACAATTTCTAACAAGGAGGTAGAGGGAGCCTCAAGAGAGCTATTGGATATATTGACGAAAATGGAGAGTCCGCCGCAGACGTTGCCAATTCTATTAGACAAGGCAATAAATGAAGCCCGACGCCGAATTGCGGCTGACCAAGTATCACCACAATAAAGCCTAGCGGGCCATTTCAGCCGCCCCGGTCGGATGAATTATGGCATTACGAAATTGCCGCTTATTTTTGAACACATGCCAGATCAAATTTGGGCTTTTACGGTTTAAGGCCACCATAAGTTCTCATGTGCCCCAAGTAGTGGCTCCCAAGTTCTCGTGGCTATGCGAAGTAGGCACCCAGAATTTTCTGGGCAAATATCAAGACGCATCCAAATTTGGATCGGTCAATATTGATTGAAGGAATTGGAGGAAGAGGGGAATTTTTCGGCGCCTATATTCATCAGCAAGAAAGCGGTCTATTTTTTTCTACTGAATGACGTATTTCTGACTTGAAATAAAAAAGGGTTTAGTTATTTCTAACTAAACCCTTGATTTACTTGGAGCTGGTGATGGGACTCGAACCCGCGACCGGCTGATTACAAATCAGCTGCTCTACCAACTGAGCTACACCAGCAAAGAAGTGCGCATTATACACAACAATTATTTTTTGCCTAGCGTTTTGGACAACTATTTTTGCTTTCTTCCGGGCTTGTTTTTGTTGCCTGCAATGCGGCTGCTTTTGCTTTCGCGGGGATTTTCAAAGCCGGTATATTTGGTTTTAAAACGTTGTATTGCTGTCTTAAGGTGTTCAGTGGCATCCGCGGTGCCTTTGGGCTGGAAGGAGGGCACCAGGTGTTGTTTGCCGTTGCCGATGAGCTCGCTACGGCCCATGGCTTTTAGGGCATCGCGTAATATGGGCCAGTTTTTGGGGTCGTGATAGCGCAGGAAGGCTTTGTGGAGGCGGCGTTGTTTGAAGCTTTTGGGTATGGCGATATCTTCCACTTGGCGGCTGACCTTGTGCAAGGTGTCTTTGCCGGAATGATACATGGCGGTGGCGATGGACATCGGCGAGGGTAGGAAGGCCTGCACTTGATCGGCTCTGAAACCATTGCGTTTGAGCCATAAGGCCAGATTGAGCATGTCTTCATCGGTCGTACCGGGATGGGCAGCGATAAAGTAAGGGATCAGATACTGCTCCTTGCCGGCTTCTTTGGAATATTTGTCAAACATCGCTTTGAAGCGGTCATAAGTGCCCATGCCCGGTTTCATCATTTTCGATAAAGGGCCTTGTTCGGTATGTTCCGGAGCAATTTTAAGGTAGCCGCCGACATGATGGGTGACGAGTTCCTTGACGTATTCGGGCGATTCCACGGCCAGATCGTAGCGCAGGCCGGAGGCGATAAAGATTTTTTTGATGCCGGGCAGGGTGCGGGCCCGACGATAAAGTTTAATCAACGAGCTGTGATCGGTGTTCAGATTCGGGCAGATACCGGGATAGACGCAGGATGGCTTGCGGCAGGCGGCCTCGATTGTTTCATCCTTGCAAGCCAGCCGATACATATTGGCGGTGGGGCCGCCCAAATCGGAAATATGGCCGGTGAAATTGGGCGAGGTGTCGCGTATCGCTTCAATTTCTCTGATGATGGAATCTTCCGAGCGGCTTTGAATGATACGGCCTTCATGTTCGGTAATGGAGCAGAACGAGCATCCGCCGAAACAACCGCGCAGGATGTTGACGGAATGCTGGATCATCTCGAATGCGGGCACGTTGGCATTGCCGTAGTGTTTGTGCGGTAGCCGCGAGTAGGGCAGGTCGAAGACGCCGTCCATTTCTTTGGTGGTGAGCGGGATGGGTGGTGGATTAACCCATAGCTGACGCTGGCCGTGTTGCTGAATCAGCGCGCGGGCATTGCCCGGATTAGTTTCGCCATGCATGACGCGCGATGCGTGCGCGTACAGGATCGGATCGTCTTTGACGGCTTCATAGGCGGGCAGGCGAATTACGGTTTGCGCGCGCTGATTTCTGAGCAGATGTTTATCAAACTGAATGACTTTTTCACCGGTATTGCTGGCGCTGTTGTTGACTTCGCAAGCCGGTTGTTCCTGGTAAGGATCCTGGGGCGGCAGTACCGCCCCGGGTTTGTCAATATCGGTCGAGTCTTTAACAGACCAGCCGGCGGGAATCTGATTGACAAAATGGACGGTGCCGCGGATGCCTTTGAGTTCCGAGATAGCCTCGCCGCCGGCCAGGCGATGGGCGATTTCGACGATCTGACGTTCGCCATTGCCGTAAACCAGCAGGTCGGCTTTGGAATCCAGCAGCACGGATTTGCGTACCTGATCCGACCAGTAATCGTAATGCGCAATGCGCCGCAAGCTGGCTTCGATGCCGCCGATGATAATCGGTACGTTTTTGTAGGCTTCCCGGCAGCGGTGCGAATACACGTTGACGGCGCGGTCAGGCCGTTTGCCGGCTGCTCCATCGGCGGTATAGGCATCATTGGAGCGGATTTTCTTGTCTGAGGTATAGCGGTTGACCATGGAATCCATGTTGCCGCCGGTCACACCAAAAAACAGATTGGGGCGGCCGAGTTTTTTGAAATCGTCAGCACTGCTCCAATCGGGTTGAGAAATAATGCCGACTCGAAAGCCCTGGGCTTCAAGCAACCGGCCAATCAGTGCCATGCCGAAGCTGGGGTGGTCGATATAAGCATCACCGGTCACCAGAATGACATCGCAGCTATCCCAGCCCAGTTCATCCATTTCTTCTTTGCTCATAGGCAATAAGGGGGCTACGCCAAAGCGCTGCGCCCAGTATTTGCGGTAACCAAAAAGGTTGGGTGCTGAAGGTAAGGTTGGGGACATCATGGTTTTATCACTTTGCTCATCAAGCGGCTGTTGTGTTTTGTAAGATCTTTTAAAAACACAGGAAATTCAATTTGGTAGTGTTGTTCGAGGGCGTTGGCGCGTTCGCGTAAGTCCCGCAGGGAATACAGTGGAGTATCTTCATTGAAAGCCAGGCCGATTATATTGCCTTTGCCGCGAACCGGCAGAAATAAAATTTTCCAGTTAAAAACACGACTCAGCCACAGGGCAATTTGTTCAAACAGAGCCTTATCGGTGCCCCAGAGATTGATGGCCATGATGCCGTCTTTTATTAAAATGGCTTTGCAGGCATCAAAAAAGGCCTCGCTGCAGATCGATTGCGCCATGCCTTCGTGATCAAAGGCATCAATGAGGAGCAAGTCGTAGTGTTCGGAGTGGCTTTCCGTGTGCTGGCGGAGATATTGGCCGCCGTCGCCGATAATGATTTTTAACCGCGGATCCAGCGGTAAACCAAAATGACTGCGCGCGATCTTGACAACGCTTTTCCGGTACTCTATGACTCTTATTCGGCATTCCGGAAAATGCTGCAATAAATGTTTGGCTAATGAACCGCCTCCCAGGCCAACCAGTAGCGTGTTATCCGGGCTTTCTCTGAATAATAGCCAGCTGCACATGGCGCGGGCATAGTCCAGATAAAGTCTCTCAGGGTCACTTAAAAGTAGGCTGCTTTGCCTGGAATTCGAACCAAAATGCAGTGACCGGATACCCTGTTGCTCGACCACCTCAAGAATGCCGTCATCATCGTGGCTTTGGTGGATCACCAGGCCATCATATTTATACATACCAGAGTTTTGGCTCGTGAAATTGTTGACTAATCATTATACAGATGAATCCGGTTAAGTGGCGCGGGTGATTGCGGAAAAATATTTATTGTCTGGATGGGCTTGAAAAAAAGAGCTCAAGCCCCGATTTCGTCATAAAATCTGGCTTTGTTATTTATTTGTAACCCGTTCGCGTAAAATCGAACACAGAAAATTCCATTAATCATTGAGAAATACCATGAAAAAATTGCTTTTGCTAACGCTCTTGTTGTCTGCCGGTAACGCCCTTGCCGATGATGCCAAAAACGAATGGCATAACACCACGCTAACCGAGGCTACCATTAAAAAGATTCAGGCGGCCAGCTATGAGTATAAAAAATGCGTCTCCGATGAAATGCAAAAACCAGACTACTCCAAGCTGGATACACGTAAAGCCACCGATGTCATCATGAAGCAGTGCGAGCCGGTATTAGCGCAAATGCGCGAAGTTTACATCAGTGAAAAGGTACCGGCTGTTATTGCCGATCGTCATCTAAAACAACTACGCATGCAAACCACGCGCAATGCGTTGCAGTCCTTAATGTTTGCCGAAGCCGCCCGCAAATCGGGCCAACAATAACGAACCAACGGTCATTTAATGAATACTACCTATGCAATTGATTTATCGTTAAAACCTACCACTTTCGATTTATGGCATGTGTGTCTGGCCGGTACCGTGGCGTTGTTATCGTTGATTCTCATCGCAGTGCTGCTGTCGATGGTGATTGCCATGATGCGCTGCAAGAAAAAACCGGTCGAACCGAGACTTCAGCCCGCTATCATTAAACCAGAGCCTGAGGTTAAAATCGTCGAGAAAATAATTGAAGTCGAGAAAGTGGTTCATGCGCCTGCGCCGGAACCCGTCGTGCTAAAAGAAGCCACACCAGATGCAGCCTTGCAGTTACTGGGATTGCTGCAAAAAGAAGCGCGTTTTATCGACTTTATTAAAGAAGATATTTCGGCCTATGGCGATGCCGATATTGGTATTGCCGCACGTGTCGTGCATGAAGGCTGCAACAGAGCCATCAATGAACACTTCACCCTGGCACCCGTTCGCAACGAACTGGAAGGCAGCAAAGTCACTCTATCCCAAGGTTTTGATGCCGCAGCCGTACGCTTAACCGGCAATATCGTCGGCACCGCGCCTTTTAACGGCACCCTGGTTCATAAAGGCTGGCAGGTGACAAACATAAGATTACCCAAGCTGACACAAGGTCATAATGCGGCCATTATCGCAGCGGCAGAGGTTGAATTATGAGTGAAGAATCAAGCGAAAACGCGGCTACCAGCCATGATGACCCTAAAGAACAGCCAGATGCTGTCGCGAATCCAATTGATGGCCCGCGATTTTCGGTGGGTATCGATTTAGGCACAACGCATTGCGTTCTATCGTATGCCGATCTTAATAAACTAGACGATGATGAATGTTCGCCGCAGGTGATGGCGATCTCTCAGCTGACCTCGCCCGGTGAAGTTGAAGAAAAACAGCAGTTGCCGTCATTTCTCTATCAGGCGCATGAGGCGGAACTAGCCGAGGGTTCGACGACATTGCCCTGGGCCGCCAAGCCGGAGCATCTGGTTGGTGAAATCGCCCGCACGCTGGGCAGCAAAACCCCGATTCGTTTGGTATCCAGCGCCAAAAGCTGGCTCTGTCATGTGGGTGTCGACTGTAAATCAGCCATTTTACCGGCAGAGGCTCCCGAAGAAGTCGAGCGGGTTTCCCCTTTTCAAGCGACAATGGCTTATTTGCAGCATCTGCGCGATGCCTGGCAAAGTCAGCATCCAGATGCGCCACTGACCCAACAAGATCTTGTAATTACCGTGCCTGCCTCCTTTGATCCGGCTGCGCGAGAACTGACTATTGAAGCGGCGCGCGCTGTCGGCCTTGGCCAGGCCATTTTATTGGAAGAACCGCAGGCTGCGTTATATAGCTGGATTGAGAGAAGTCAAGGCGACTGGCGTAACTACGCCACAGTAGGCGATATTATTCTGGTGATTGATATAGGCGGCGGTACCACTGATTTGTCATTGATCGCCGTTACTGAATCGAACGGCAATCTCGAGCTGACCCGCGTTGCGGTGGGTGATCATATCCTGCTGGGCGGTGACAATATGGATCTGGCTTTGGCCTATACGGTTAAAGCCAAGCTGGAAAAAGACGGCAAACGCCTGGAGCCTTGGCAGCTACAGGCCTTGATGCACAGTTGCCGCGATGCCAAAGAAAAAATCTTCACGCATCCGGATATGGATACCATTCCTCTGGTCGTCGCCAGCCGGGGGTCTTCGTTAATCGGAGGTACCTTACGCACTGAATTGACGCGCGAGGAAGTGGGCAGTGTTTTGATTGAAGGTTTCTTGCCTCGTGTTGCGGCCAGTGACAGACCAGTCAGCCGCCCGCGTACCGGCTTAAGAACTGCAGGTCTCCCTTATGCCCAGGATGCTGCCATTACCCGGCACTTGGCGGCATTTCTGGCCAAACAGCAAAGTGCCACAGACGATTTGAAAGATATCAATCTGCCTGAGAATGCCACTTTCCTGCATCCAACCGCCGTATTATTCAATGGCGGTGTACTAAAAGCTCAAGGTCTTGCCGATCGCCTGATGGAAGTATTGAATGCCTGGCTGACTGCCGAGAAGGCGCCGCCGGCAAGATTGCTGGAAGGCGCTGATCTTGATCTGGCGGTCGCCCGTGGCGCTGCCTATTATGGCTTTGTGCGTAAAGGCAAAGGTGTACGTATTAAAGGCGGCACAGCTGCGTCTTATTATGTCGGCATAGAAAGCGCAATGCCTGCGGTACCCGGTTTGGCGCCGGAAATTCAGGCCTTATGTATCGCGCCTTTCGGCATGGAAGAGGGTACACAGGAAGAGCTGCCCGATGAAGAACTGGGTTTAGTTGTCGGCGAGCCGGTTCGGTTTCGTTTCTTTGCGTCCAACAGCCGGCGCGACGATAAAGTCGGTATTCGTCTGGACTACTGGACTGACGACGAACTCGAGGAGCTCGATGAAATTGAAATTAGCTTGCCGGAGGAAGGCCGAAGACCCGGTGAAGTCGTACCCGTTCATCTTTGTGCTGCGGTCACCGAAGTAGGGACCCTGGAATTGCAGGCGGTATCACGTAAAGATAACGGCCGCTGGAAAATTGAGTTTGATGTCAGAGGCGAATAATAAACGTGGGGCGGTCTTTTTGACCGCCCTGTCTTTGCTTTCTTGACGGCAATGTTATGACCGCAAGCCGTTTTCATTCACTGCACTTGTTCACCGGCATCATCAAGTGATGTCTTCCTAAAACCCTGATTTTGACTGCTCCCGTGCGCGATTCGAGGATGAAGCTGCAAAGCGGCAATCAATTTGCTTGGCTTATCCAGGCTGGCAGAAATGCAGGAAGGTCTTTATAATCCTTGGCAATGGCATAAATTCAACACCCTATCCGTGGCCGATTGACCACGGAATCAGAACTGCTGATCTTCATTGCTGTTTTACAAGATAAACCGCTTGATAACGCGCTTGCAAGAAATGAGGCTTATCAGCACTACCGTTCGATAATATAGAAGCTTTTGTAATCAATTTGATGTCACCCAAACGACTTGTTTTATTGTGTTCACTGCCTGCGGTTATCACCGGTTGCGCTGAATTTCATGGTTCGCAACCGCCGGCTCCTGTGTTTGATGGCCATGCGGATATTTATATTCAACCAGAGCCTTCAGCAAGACAACAGGAGCCCAAACGGATTCAACAACCTGTGCCAGTGCTAAAAACCGAACCGATACGGGAATCGGCCCGTGTTCCTGAAGTCATTCAAATGCCGCCCGAAGTGCCACCTGTAGACGAGTTTTCTGCTCCCGAGTCTTCACCGCCATCAGAGTTGTCTGAGCCGGCAGAATCGTTGGCGCCTGCGGAAGCCGATCAACCGGTAACGCCTGCGCAGCCATTCAACACAGGAGAGCCGATCAAGCCGCCAGAGCCGGTGGAGGTTTTACAACCTTTGGAACCTTTGCAATCCTTGGGCACCGTAAAGCCGGCGGTAGGGGCTTTGGCGATGTCCGCGGATCAGAGTCATTCCTCGGGCAATCTTGATGCAGCCGTCGCCACGATTGAGCGGGCGATTAGAATTGAACCCCGCAATCCTGCTTTGTATTATAAATTGGCTGAGTTGAGACTGAAGCAGTCTAAACCTCGCCTGGCCGAAGATCTGGCAAAAAAATCGGCATTGCTGGCTTCCAATAATCCCGCCCTGAAGAAACAAAGCTGGCTATTGATCGGCAATGCCAGGGTGATGCAGAAGGATTATGCCGGCGCCAAGGCTGCGCGCGCCAAGGCAGCTCAATTTTAACTTGCATCAGTTAGGCTATTATACCGATCCCAATAGGTTACTGTTTGAATCCCCTCATTCCCACTTTCTCCCTCTGGAGAAGGATAAAAGGGAGAACCTATCGGGATGATACTAGGCCTTGTCATCAAATAGCTTGGCTTCGGCTATCGGCAGAGCCGGTTTGGCTTTTGGGAGCCCGTCCTGGGCGTTCATCTGTCCAGGAGTTAAGCCGGATTGTTCAAATTGTGCTTTCAAATAATCCAGGTTGCGCTTGATCAGTTCGGTAGTCTGGGTTTCCTGGCTGCGAAAATGGGTATGGATCATATGCTCCCGGAAGGAAATAGCGCAATGAATGCGGCCCAATCCCGGCGGGGTCAGGGTGATATTGACTGACCAGTTGCCGTTATCGGGATGCCGGTCTGCGTCCTTGTCCTGCTGTATTTCAAGATCCACCGTTTCCGCGTTTTCTCTATCAAGAAACGGCAGCTCAAGATGCCAGATCTGTCTTGGATTGTCCTCTTTAGGCAGGGAAAGCAACTGATTCAGGACAATCTTTGCAAGCGTGTTTTCGGTTTTTTGCTGCATGTTTTTCAGCAGTGCCAAATCCGTGTCCTGATGATTTTTGACAGCCTGCGCGCTCACTTCCTGCTGTAAAAGCTGAACCAGTTTAAGCAGGTTGGCTTTAAAATCCGCCTTCACATCCTCCGCCAGTGCCAATTCCGGCGTTTCCGTCAATAGTCCCAGTCTGGCTTCAAGAAATAAGCCCGAGTTGTCCAGGGCCTGTTTAAGGCCCGGATTGGTCATCAGCTGCTGGCTTTGCGGCAGATTGTGCAGAATGGCGAGGATGCTGCTTTTTAGAGATTGAGGCAGGCTTTCCTTTGTTAACAACTGCGGCAAGTCTTTGATTAGTTGATTCAGCAACTCCGGGGCCGATTGATGCCTGGGTAAAATCTGCTTTAGCAGTTCGGTTATTTTTTCCGTTGGGCCGGGCAGGGCAACTGGCAACAGCTTAAAACTGGGCATTATGCCTGGATTGGTCACTACCAACCTTAAAATTTGCCCGATTTTGAATGCCTCGGGCGTTTTCATAGGGTCTGTTGCCAGCTGAGAGCGCTCTATGGTGATCAGGCTGGACTGTTTTACGGTTTCGGCTGGTTTTTCCTGATAGTGCGATGCCGGCTGCAGGGCCAAAATTTGCAACTGAACTTTATTGCCGTCGAGCCCGATGATTTTCACAGTCAATTGTTGTTTTACATCGAAGGACTGCTCCAGATTTTTACCGGCTTCCTGTAATTGGTCTGGTGTGGCTTGCAGACTCAACAGTGCTGCTGGCAATTTTGACTGCGGCGAAGCATTGAGTATCTTGAATTCTAAAGCGGGCGTGGTTTTGGTAACCTGAATTTGCAAAGCCTGTCCGGGATCAAGCTTGACAGACTGGCTGCTGTGCAGGGTGATGGGCTTGTTGTCCAGTTTTAAAGCCAGCGTAGGGCCTTCAGCTGAGCTTGTTGTGCTGATGACGGTGACATTCAGTGTTTGCCCCACTTTCAGATTTACAAGAGTGTCCGCAGGTTTAGGCAGGGCAGCTTGGCCGGGACCGTTTATGGGCGGTTTAATGTTCACTTGCACAGAAATTAGACCAACATTTGCCGGATATGCTCGATTTCATCTTTTGCGGTATCGAGTATGTTAATACTGTCCTTGGCATCCAGATGCCCCGCCAGTTTTTTATAGCAGGGTAAATCATCCAATTTTGGCATCTTTTTGACATCAACCTTGCCGATAAAGCTGTGTAATTGCGAGATCATGACAATGTCCGAGTAATTGGCGGGATTGCTGTTATTTCGATACCAGTTTTCGGCGTTAATGACGATTTCTTCAAAATCGCTGGGGAAATCCCACTGCCGGATGATTTGTACGCCAATTTCAGCACGCAATTTTTTAACAGTCTCAGACCAGATCTTTTGGGTGCGTAATCATATCGGGATGATTGTCGGCATGGGTCAGAATGGGCACGATGCCGATGTCATGAGTCAGCCCGGCCAGCATGGCCCGGTCAGGGTCAAAGCCCGATATTTTGTGTGCGAAGACGGCACTGATGGCCGCAACATAACTACTGTGCGCCCACAATTCGGTCATTTTGCGGCGGATAACGGGTAATTTGGCAGTGAATACCGATTTTAAAGCGAACGCCGTAATAATGTCCTGTGAAGCTTTCAGACCCAGCCGCGTGAGGGCTTCCGGGCAGCTTTCAATTTGTTTACGGCCTCGATACAAAGGACTGTTAGCGATTTTTATCAAGCGTGCGGTAATCGACGGATCTATCTGGACGACACGGGCAATTTTATTACTGTTGGCTTTGTCATCATTAATGGCGCGGCGAATTTTGAATGACACATCAGGAATGGTGGGCAAGACCAATTTTTCGGATTGCATATACTGGTAACAATCCACTAACAGTTTATTTTTTGCCAAATTTGCGGTGGTATCGCGGGTGTCGTTATCAGTTTCGCGCATGAAGGGATTGTTTAATATTGGGACAAGCTTCCAAAGTTTAGTTTAAAATTCGTCTTTCCGTCGAGACCAAAGCTACTGTCATCCCCTATGCAGACACCATCTTCCGAGATTTTAACGACCTTAACTACCCTGCGTGATTATATTCGCTGGGGCGCCAGCCGTTTCACCGAAGCCGGGCTAGTGTTTGGTCATGGCACGACAACGGCCCTGGATGAGGCGGCGGCGCTGGTCTTACACACGCTTTACCAGCCGTATAATTTGTCCGGGACTTTTCTGGAAGCCGTGTTAACGCTCAAGGAACGTCAGGCTGTCATCGATATCATCGACAGGCGCATCATTGAGAGAAAGCCCGCCGCTTATTTAACCCACGAAGCCATTTTTGCCGGTTTGTCATTTTATGTCGACGAACGGGTGCTGGTGCCCAGATCGCCCATTGCCGAGCTCATCGAACAACGCTTTGCGCCCTGGGTGGATGAAGAACAGGTGACGCGTATCCTGGATTTGTGCACCGGCAGTGCCTGTATCGCCATTGCCTGCGCCTATGCTTTTCCCGGGGCCTTGGTGGATGCCGTCGATTTATCGGAAGATGCCCTGTCCGTCGCTGAAATCAATGTTGATAAACACCAGCTCGCCGAATCGGTCACGCTCTATCAATCCGACTTGTTTAACGAGTTACCCGAAAATCGCTACGATATCATCGTCAGTAATCCGCCGTATGTCTGTCATCAAGAATGGGCGCGTTTGCCGGCCGAGTTTCGTGCCGAACCCGATATGGGTTTTATAGGCGGAGACTCCGGCCTGGATATTGCGCTGCGCATTCTGCTGGAAGCGCGTAAGCACTTGACCGATCAGGGCATCCTGATTGTCGAAGTCGGCAGCAGTGCAGAAACATTACAAGCGGCTTTCCCTGATGTGCCTTTTTACTGGCTGGAGTTTGAACGCGGCGGCGACGGCGTATTTTTGCTGACGGCAGAACAGCTTGATCACTATCACGAATTATTTGAAGCGGCTTTGAATTGATATGTCCGGAAATACCCTGGGAAAATTATTTACCGTAACCACCTTTGGTGAAAGTCACGGGCCTGCTTTAGGCGCTATCGTTGATGGCTGTCCGCCCGGAATGGCATTGTCCGAAGCGGAACTACAGCACGATCTTGATCGCAGAAAGCCGGGTACTTCAAGACATACCACCCAGCGCCGGGAAGCTGATCAAGTCAAGATTCTGTCGGGGGTGTTCGAAGGTAAAACCACAGGCACGCCTATCGGACTGCTGATTGAAAATACCGATCAGCGCTCGAAAGATTATTCCAAAATCGCCGACAGTTTCAGGCCCGGTCATGCCGATTATACCTATCAGCACAAATATGGCTTTCGGGATTACCGCGGCGGCGGACGTTCATCGGCGCGTGAAACAGCCATGCGCGTTGCCGCCGGTGGTATTGCCAAGAAATACCTCAAACAGCAGCTAGGCACTGAAATACGAGGCTATCTGTCCCAATTGGGGCCGATAAAAATCGAAAAAATCGACTGGGGCATTATCGATAGCAATCCTTTTTTCTGTCCCGATGCCGGCAAAATTGCCGAAATGGAAGCTTATATGGACGCCTTGCGCAAGGAAGGCGAATCCATCGGCGCAAGAATCGAGATAGTGGCCAGCAATGTTCCGCCAGGTCTGGGTGAGCCGATTTTTGACCGCCTCGATGCCGATTTGGCGCATGCGCTGATGAGTATCAACGCGGTGAAAGGCGTGGAAATAGGCGACGGTTTTGCCTGCATCAACAGCAAGGGCACGCAGTTCCGCGATGAAATCACCCCGGATGGGTTTTTAAGCAATCACGCCGGCGGTATTTTGGGCGGCATTTCCAGCGGCCAGAACATTGTCGCCAGTATTGCTTTGAAACCGACCTCCAGCCTGCGCCTGCCTGGCAGAAGCATCAATGTGCATGGTGAAGCCATTGAAGTGGTGACCGAAGGCCGCCATGATCCCTGTGTCGGCATCCGGGCAACGCCGATTGCCGAGGCCATGATGGCCATCGTGCTGATGGATCATTTTTTACGGCAGCGGGCGCAAAATGCCGATGTGCATTCCGGGCTGCCGTTTTTGAGATAACCGCCTCTGTATTCTGTTTTGTAGACCACGGGAGCGTACCGGTGACTTGGGATCGGGAGTTAGTATTGGCATAAAACACGATGCGATGATGGCAATCAAAATACAATTTGAGGCAAACCAAAAACGGGTAGGGCTTTTTACGTATCAAGCGCCTGGAACGGCAAGCTGAATATCGATAACAAGGAACAACACTAATGAATGGCGAAACACACAGCCAGTTAGCAAACTTCATCTGGAGCATTTGCAACTTATTGCGTGGTCCCTACAAACGCAACGAATACCGTAAAGTTATTCTGCCTTTGACGGTACTGCGCCGCTTCGACTGTCTGCTGGAGCCGACCAGACAAGCCGCATTCGAGGAATTCCAAAACCTTAAAACCAAACCGGAACGGGTCATACAAGCGCGGCTGCAAGCCATCATCGGCCACCGCTTCTACAACCTATCGCGCATGCAGTTCGACAAAAATGCCGACCATTCCCTGCTCAACGATCCGAACAATCTCGCCCCCAATCTAAACAGCTACATCAACGGTTTTTCGCCAAACGTTCGCGCCATCATGGAGAAATTCAAATTCAGCGAACAGATTGCCCACATGGCGGAAAAGAACATTCTGTTTGAAGTGGTCAAAGCCTTTGCCGCCATCGACCTGTCTCCGCAACGGGTTGATAACGTGCAGATGGGTTATGTCTTTGAAGAGCTAATCCGTATCGGCGCCGAGCAATCCAACGAGGAAGCCGGAGAGCATTTCACCCCGCGCGAAGTCATCAAATTGATGGTCAATCTGTTGTTGGTGCCTGAGCAGCATCTGGCGCAAAGCCACATCGTTAAAACTATTTATGACCCGGCTTGCGGCACCGGCGGCATGCTATCGGTGGCCGAAGAATACATCCGCAAGCTCAATTCCGATGCTCAAGCCGAAACTATTCGGCCAGGATTTTAACGACGAAGCCTAGGCGGTTTGTAAATCTGACATGCTGATCAAAGGTGAAGACGCCGACAACATCATTCTCGGCGATACCTTCACCCGTGACGGCTTTGACCGCGACAGCGACGGCAATCAATGGACCTTCGATTACATGCTGGCCAATCCGCCGTTTGGCGTGGAGTGGAAAAAGCAGAAAAGTACATTCAGCAGGAAGCCGACACCCTGGGTTATGCCGGACGCTTTGGGGCCGGCTCTGCCGCGCATCAACGACGGCTGCCTTGTTATTCCTGCAACACATGATTGCCAAGATGCAGCCCGGCGGACGACGGTGGCAGTCGCATCGGCATCGTGTTCAACGGCTCGCCGCTGTTTACCGGCGATGCCGGCAGCGGCGAAAGCGAAATCCGCCGCTGGATCATCGAAAACGACTGGCTGGAAGCCATCGTCGCCTTGCCGGAGCAACTGTTTTACAACACCGGCATTTCCACCTACATCTGGATACTCAGCAACCGCAAAGAGCCGCAGCGCAAAGGCAAAATTCAACTGATCGACGCGCGTAATCTGTGGGTGCCTATGGAAAAATCTCTGGGCAACAAACGCCGCCGCATCGGCGACCCTAGCGACAAAGCCAAAGACCCGGATCATATCGGCGAGATTACCCGCATCTATGCCACAAACACCGATGGCGAAACCCGGCGTTTTACGCTCGATGGCAAAGAGAAAGTTTTAGTGGTCAGCAAGGTATTCGATAACGAAGACTTCGGATACCACAAAATCACCGTCGAACGACCGCTAAGGCTCAATTTCCAAGCCAGTGCCGAGCGCATCGCTCGCTTGGAAGAGCAAACCGCCTTCGTCAACCTGGCCGGCAGCAGTAAAAAGAACGAAATCGTCCGCCAGACAGGAAATCGAAGCCGGCCGCGCCCGCCAGCAACAAATCCGCGATTTGTTGGCCGAGTTGGCCGTAGGGGCGAAAAATCTTTCGCCCCTACGTTGTATCTAAATCGCGCGGCATTCTTGCAAGCCTTGCGCGCAACCGAACAGGCAATGAATATCCGCTTATCGGCCACCGAACTGAAAGCGGTTTGTGCGTCGTTGGGGGAACGCGATGAAAATGCGGAAATCTGCACCGACAAACAAGGCAAACCCGAATCCGACGCCGACTTACGCGACACCGAAACTGTCCCGCTCAAGGAAAGCATCGAAGCCTACTTTCAGCGCGAAGTGTTGCCTCACATCCCCGATGCCTGGATAGACCACAGCAAAACCAAAATCGGCTACGAAATCCCGCTGAACCGGCATTTCTATCGCTACGAACCAACGCGCGAACTCGAAGAAATCGAAGCCGAGATTAAAACCCTGGAAGGGGAGATTCTCGACTTATTGAAGGAAGTGACGGCGTGAATAAAGAAGTCACTTTCAGACAATTAGCCGACAGCATCCAAGGCGCGCATCGCGAGTTGACAGCGCAGGCGGGAAAAGCAGTCAACATCAGCCTGACGCTGCGCAATTGGCTGGTCGGGTTTTATATTGCTGCGTATCAGCTAAACGGTGCTGATCGTGCCGCGTATGGCGAAAAACTTTTGAATAATCTGGCTGCGGAACTCGAAGGCATCAACAACTGTAATCGCCGCCAACTTTACGATTATCTGCGTTTTTACCGGACCTATCCCGGAATTGTGCAGACACTGTCGGCACAATTCCAGATATTTGCTGGATTGCCGGACAAAGAGGCTATGCAGCAATTCATCGACACCCAGCTTCGGGAGCTGGAGGCATGAACGGAATTTCTGTAATCCGGCATTTCGGCAGGGATTGCCGAAATCCAGGGTGCGGGGACAGCTTGCAGCTGCCTTCCCTGGCTACTGGGTTCCGGCACCCGTTAGAGCGCTTAAGCGAATCCCTGCCGGAACGACGGACATGGGCAAAGGCGTCTGTCGATGAAATATCCGGCTTATCCGACATACAAGGACAGCGGCGTAGCATGGTTGGGGGAGGTGCCGGAGCATTGGGATGCCATATCTCGTGTAAATGTGGTTTACTGACGGCTTTATAATGCTTCGGCGGTAACGATCCTGACGAAATCAAATGATGCTTACTGGTGATCGACGTTGATGATTCCATGACTGAATCAGGCTCTGTAAATTATGGTTACATTACTCAGCCATCAGCCTTATTTCCCATGAGGGCTTTGTTAATAGCAACGCTAAGTGGATTCCTGAAATGATTCGCTCGTAGAAAACATCCGGTCGGCCAAGTGAAAAACCAAATTGTTGAATGCGTTGCTCATTTATGACCTACCATTCGAGCTGTTTGATCAATTTGTGGCAGAATGCCTATTTCAGAAACTGAATTCAATTTGGTTTATCACATGCCATTATGCAAGCAGATTAAATTATCAATCTATCAAAACAAACGGAACATGGCAGTGGTCAACAACTTGATGGTCTCTGCCTGTCATGATTTGGTTCAAATCCTTGCTCCATTATCCTTCCGCTTGATCGAACAAACCGCCATCGCTGGTTTTCTGGATAGTGAAACCGGGCGCATCGACACGCTGGTGGCGAAAAAGCGCAAGCTGGTCGAACTGCTCAAGGAAAAACGCACCGCGCTGATTTCCCGCACCGTCACCCGCGGACTGCCTGCCGATGTGGCGCGGGAATTTGGCCTTGAATCTCACAGAAAATTCCAAGCCATTTGTGGTTCAATGTTTGGAAGCGATTCCTGAAGAGTGGGAGGAAAAGAAATTAAAAATATTTAGGGAATATTACGCCCGGATTTGCATTTAATAGCGCAGATTTTGAAACATCAGGAATTCGAGTGCTAAAAATTTCTAATATCCAAACAGCAAAGCTTGATTGGAGCGATGATTCATACGTCCCAAAAGAGCTATATGATAAATATAAATCTTTTGCAGTTAAGAATGGTGACGATGGTTTTTGCACTCACTCGTCCGATTATTTCCACAGGGTTGAAAGCGGCAATTGCTGATGTGGGAGAGGAGAAAGTTCTTTTGAATCAGCGTAATGCCCGGTTCAGGCCATATAACGGATTCAATCATGGCTTTTTGTATTACACGTTGTTTAGCGATTATTTTATTGCTGAATTCGAAATGTGTATTGATGCGACCGGACAACAACCGAAATACTTAACAATTGATATTGCTAATATTGAAATCGTGACTCCGCCTTATCCTGAACAAACCGCCATCGCCGCCTATCTCGATCGTGAAACCGGCAAAATTGACCGCCTGATCGAAAAGGTTGAAGCGGCGATTGCCCGCCTGCAGGAATACCGCAGCGAGCTGATCACCGCCGCCGTGACCGGCAAAATCGATGTACGGGTGCATAACATGCAACGCGAAGCCATCGTCGAGTTTTTGAGAATACACTTGGACAATCTGCTGGGCGTGTACGCGTTTGGCAGCCGTATTCAGGGTACGGCCGGACCGGACAGTGATCTGGATCTGGCAGTATTGGTGGCTGGCTATGCCGATCAGCACGCGCTGTGGGTGTTGGCAGGCGACTTGGCCGACCTGGCCGGTTGCCCCGTAGACTTGGTGGACCTGCGCGCCGCCTCGACGGTATTGCAATACCAGATCATCACGCTGGGCGAACGCTGGTGGGCGGCGGATGCGCAGGCGGCCCTGTACGAGGCGGCGATCCTGAGCGAGAAAACGGCGCTCGATACTGCGCGCGCCGGGTTGCTGGACGACATTCGAAAAAGGGGCAGTATTTATGATCGATGATGTATTGATCAACAAGGCGGCGACTATCGAGCGCGCCGTGGCACGGGCGAAGGAGGAATACGCCGCCAATCCCGGCGGCTTTGCCGAGGATTACACGCGCCAGGATGCCGCTATCCTGAACATCCAGCGTGCCTGCGAGGCGGCACTGGACATGGGCCAGCACCTGATCCGGCGCGAAAAGCTGGGCCTGCCGCAAAGCGCGCGCGACGTGTTCGAACTGCTCAGTCAAGGCGGCTGGATCGATGGCGAACTGGCCGCAGCGCTTAAGCGCATGGTGGGTTTTCGCAATATCGCCGTGCACGACTATCAACGCCTGCAATTACCGATCACCGTCAGCATCATTACCCAGCATCTCGATGAGTTTCTGGATTACAGCAAGGCGCTGCTAACCCGCGACGCCCGGCAAGGCCAAGACTAAGCATGAGCCAAACCACCGAAAAAGCCTTCGAAAGCTATGTCGAGCACATGCTGCTGGCCAAAGGCTGGCAGGCCGGTTCGGTTAAAGGACTGGGATAAGGATCAGGCGTTGTTCCCTGCACAAATTCAACGCATTTATCGCCGCCACCCAAACCCAACTTTGGGAAAGCATGCGCGGTCAGCATGGCGCCAATCTGGAAACATTGATATCAACGAGCTGGTTAAGGAACTGGCGATTAAGGGTTCGTTGTATGTGCTGCGCCACGGCTTCAAGTTTTACGGCAAGACCTTTCGACTGGCCTATTTCAAACCGGCGCACGGCTTGAATGCCGAGGTGCTGGCGTATTATCAACAAAACCGGCTGACGGTGACGCGGCAGGTGCCTTGCCATCCGGGCGATCACAGCACCCTTGATATGCTGTTTGCCGTCAATGGTTTGCCGGTGGCAAGCTGCGAGCTGAAAAACCCCTGGACCGGGCAACAACTGGCGACATGCTGTGAACCAATACCGTCAATGACCGCAATCCGCGCGCACCGTTATTCGAATTCAAGCAGCGGGCGCTGGTGCATTTTGCCGCCGATCCGGACGAAGTCTACATGACCACCCGGTTGGCCGGCGCAAGACCTTTTTTCTACCGTTCAACCGTGGCAGCCATCCGGGCGAGGTGATTTGTGGTGCGGGTAATCCGCAGCATCCTTCCGGTTACCGTACCGGCTATTTTTGGGAAGAGGTGCTGGAGCGCGAGCAGTTTCTGGACATCCTCGGCAATTTTATTTTCATCGAGCGTAAAGAAGAGAAAGTCGACGACGGCAAGGGCGGCAGTCGCTTGCTCCAGAAAGAGGCGGTGATTTTCCCGCGTTATCACCAGCTCGATGCCACCCGGCGCTTGGTTGCTGCCGCGCAACTGGAAGGCCCCGGCCGGAATTATCTGATTCAGCATTCGGCCGGCAGCGGCAAGACCAATTCGATTTCCTGGTTGTCGCATCGGCTTGGCCAGTCTGCATGATGGCAACGATCACAAGCTGTTCGATTGCGTGATTGTGATTACCGACCGACAAGTGTTGGACAGACAATTGCAGGATGCGATTTATCAGATCGAACATGCACAAGGCGTGGTCAAGGCGATTGATCAGGATTCCAAGCAGTTGGCGCGCGGCGCTGATCGACGGCACCAAGATCGTGATTACCACCTTGCAGAAGTTTCCGTTTGTGTTGCGCGGCTTATTGCATGCCGCTGGCGCTGGACAACCATCGATGCAGCGGATGAGATGGCTCGAACTCAAGCCAAAACCTGGGAAGCGGAGATCGGCAAGCGGCGCTATGCGGTAATTGTCGATGAAGCTCACTCGTCGCAAACCGGCGAAACGGCGCGCGAATTGAAGGCGATACTCGGTGCCACTGTTTCCGGTAGTGAAGAGGACGAAAGCGATTGGGAAGATCGTTTGAATCAGGTGATGGCCTCGCGGGGCCGTCAGCCCAATCTCAGTTTTTTTGCTTATACCGCTACGCCGAAAGGCAAGACCTTGGAGCTGTTCGGCCGCGCTGGCAGCCAGCGGCAAGCCGGAGCCGTTTCATCTTTACAGCATGCGCCAAGCCATCGAGGAAGGCTTTATCCTGGATGTGTTGCAGAATTACACGACCTATAAAACCTATTTCAAGCTGGTCAAGGCCATGGAGGAAGATCCCGAATCTGCCGAAGAAAAAGGCGGCGCGGGCGTTATCCAAATTCCTGGTGCTGCATCCGACCAATATTTCCCAAAAGATCGAGATTATTGTCGAGCACTTCCGCAGTCATGTCCGCAATCATTTGGGCGGCCAAGCCAAAGCCATGGTAGTGACCAGCACCCGCTTGCAAGCCGTCAAGTACATGCAGGCATTTCAGGCTTATATCGAGCAGCACGGTTACCACGATGTGCAGCCGTTGGTGGCGTTTAGCGGCACGGTGCTGCGATCCCGATAATGGGCAGGAATACACTGAACCGGGGATGAATACCGACATGCGTGACCGGTAAACCGATCAGCGAGAAAGCAATTGCCGGAGCGTTTTAATTCACCCGATTATCAAGTGTTATTGGTCGCCAACAAGTATCAAACCGGTTTCGATCAGCCAAAGTTGATGGCGATGTATGTCGATAAGCGTCTGGATGGCGTGCAAGCTGTACAAACCCTGTCGCGGCTTAATCGCATGCTGCCGGGTAAGGAAGCACCGTTTGTGCTGGATTTTGTCAACGAGGCCGAAGACATTTACCGGGCTTTCAAACCTTATTATGACGCCACCAGTCTACAAGAAACCTCCGATCCTGCTTTGCTTGAGCAGATCAAGCATGACCTGGATGGCATGCAGATTTACCATTGGAATGAAGTTGAGGCCTTTGCTCGTATTTTCTACCGTTCACCGGACAAACAGAATCCGGCCGATCACGCGCACCTGCAACGTCATTTACAGCCTGCCGTGGACCGTTTCAAGGCAAGTAGCGATGAAGCACAACGCTCTGCCTTTCGCGACAAATTGAATGGGTACGTTAAGGTTTACGCCTTTTTAAGCCAAATCATCCCCGTATGCAGACCCAGCTCTGGAGATGCTGTATAGCTTTGGCCGCTTTTTACTGCCTCATTTGCCGCTGGATCGGGATAACACCAACGTCAATCTTGGTGACGAAGTCGATTTGCACTATTACCGGCTGCAACGGGTATTTTCCGGCGCTATCGATCTTGCAGATGAGCAAGGCGAGTACACGGTAAAAAGCCCGACCGATGTCGGCACAAGTAAAGCAAAAGACGAGAAAGCGCCGCTCTCGGAAATCATCGAGGTGCTGAACAACCGCTTCGGTACTAATTTTACAGAAGAGGATCGCCTGTTTTTCGAGCAGATCAAGGAAAAAGCCACCCATGCCCCCGAGGTAATCCAGCTACGGCGGGCCAACCCGTTCGACAAGTTTCAACTCGGTCTGAGGAAAATGTTGGAAGACCTGATGATTCAAAGGATGAACGAGAACGACAAAATCGTCACCCGCTATATGGACGACAAAGCATTTGAGGATACGGCCTTTGCGGTTCTGTCGAAGGTAATTTACGAAACGATACCTGGATCAAAAGTTGCGGAATGATGAGGCGCAATGTGTAAAGCGTATAGAAGCTTCACCGGTTGAAGCTTCAAAATAGTATTTCGGCGGTGGCGGATATTCAGTTGATGGGTTGAGATAATGAAGCCCGGCCATGACGCTTGTTATCGCATCTCCATCATGATTTTATTGATGCGATCCAGCACCTGTTGCTGCTGTGCGGGCGCCAGTTTATTAAAATCCTCTTCAAAATCGGTCAGGGTGTAGGCAGGCTGTTCGCCGGGCTCGCTGGCAGATGGCGTGATAGCGCAATCGGACAGGACCCGCTGAATGGATTCGGCCGCATTTTCCAAAGAAATTTTGCCGGACAGGACGCTGCCCAACAGGGTGCTGACACGAATGAATATGGATTGCCCCGTCAGCATATCAGCAGCGATGCGTTTGGCATGCTCTTCCGAATAACCTCTGCGCTTCGAGTCTTTGAAAGTCCTCATTTCTATATTGACAGGCGCATTGTTGTCGATCTGATATTCAAACTTAAATGATCGGCCTTGTGAGGTGATCAAGCTGCCGGCATCGACAACTGCTTGCAAAACATTGTTCTTACAAACCATTTCCATTCTGATGTTGTCATAGAGCGCACGCGGGGGCAGAGGCGATCTGGCAAAGCTGTAATTGAGATTGCTTAAGTTATCCCGCTTTTGTTCATAGCTCCAGTTGTCGGCCGCAGCCAACACGTGCAAAGGAGAAAAAAGCAATAGCGGTAAAATGATCCGTTGACTGATTTTTCCCGAATAACTGCTGAATTTCATTTTGATTCCCTGGAAGGTTAACATCGTATTATTTTTAATCGCTTTTTGGCCCGTACAATGCGGTTTAACGTCATCAGTCCAGCCATTCAATAATATGATCCTCCAGATCCTCCACTTCAGATTCTTTCATCGCATAGCTGCTGATTGAAACGCCTGCTTCTTTAACGCTCTCCGGGTCGCCCGTTATCAGCGGGTGCCAGGAGGGCAGTTCGTTGCCGTCAGTCAATAGCCGGTAAGCGCAGGTAGAGGGCAGCCAGGTATATTCGGCGAAGTCATGCTGCTTCAAGTCGATGCACTCGGGGACCAGTGTAGTGCGCTCAGCATAGCGGGTGCAGCGGCAAGTATTCAGATCGATGAGATTACAGACCACGCTGGTGAAAAAGATGTCTCCGGTATCTTCATCTTCGAGCTTGTTCAGGCAGCATTTGCCGCAGTTATCACATAAGGACTCCCATTCTGCGGTGGTCATTTCGGCTAAAGTCTTGGTTTTCCAAAAGCTCATAAATGTATTCTTTCCATTAAGTAGCACAGGCAATCCTGTCTGATGATACGCTCATCCAGTGTTAACATGGAGGGCATGGTGTGGCGGTTTATTTGCAAATCACCGTTTTGAACGGTGAAAAAGTCAGTAGTGACATCATTGCCGTATTCATCCTGAGCGATGAGCGGCATTTGCTGGCTGTTTTTTGACGTCCCCAGGACGGTTCCCGGAGGAATTTCGGTAAAGTTCATGCGCTCAAGGTCATGATTAAGCAGCAAATCAGTATCGGGCTGGGTGAAGCTGAAATTGACCTTTTCATCGATCTTGATCTGGGCGACGGTATGAAAAAGATCAATATCCTGAGGCAGAATTTGATGTTGCGGCAATTCGGCAAGGTGCAGGCAGCTGTTCAGGAATTCGAAGGCGTGTTCAACGCCGTGTTGTTGGCCGGGGCGGCCGCATTCAAGGGTAACTGCCGGGCATATTTTAGCAAATGCGGCGGATTGAACGCCTTTAGGGCGGATGAAATAGACAATCAGCCGCCCGAATAAAGACGCCAATTGCAGGTTGTGGTTATCAAGCTGATTGATGCAGGCGTAATGCGGATTAAGTCCGGTATTGTTGTGGATGTCAACACTGGCAAAAACCTGGCGTTTTTTCATCACCGAAACAATTTCTTTGGCCATCTCCGTTTCAGGGCATTCCGCTACTTCGGTACCGGGCCAGATACGATTATAATCCGGCTGCTCGTCCAGTCTTCTTAAGCCTTGGCTGGCGGCTTTGATATTGCCCAAAAATACTGACAAGGAGCGCGGCAACTCCCTGTTTTGAAATTTTTGCAGCAGCCGCTGGACGGCCATGAATCCGGTCGGTTCATTGCCATGCAACAATACCGAAACAAACAGCGGGTCTGCATGTTTGCCTTTTAAATGGATCAGGGTCGGTTGAGGCAAAATAGTGTGTAACGCTGTTGAGCTTGCTGCCAACAGACCTTCAGGCAAGTACTCCAATTGATTAAGCTGCATTGCGTTCACATCAACTTCCATTCACTAACCGGGTTACCGGTATTTTGATTTTTTAAGTAGTTTTCCGTCATGCCTGAGAAATCATGATGATTCTTGATGCTTTGCTGCTGCCATTGACAGCCATTTTGTTTGTTGTCTATGCGTTGCCTGATGATGTCCAAATAGGCATCAATTTCGGTATCGTAAACACCCAGGGATTTTAAACCTGAAATTGCCCTGGGCAGCAGTTCCGACTTGAGCAAATGGTGCAGGCGTTGTTTGCTGCCGTCGAACCAAATGATATGAGCATCCAGGCCATGACGGGCGGCTTGATAAAAATTGTCTTTGGCTTGAGCGAAGGGCAACGGCAGGCCTCTATTGATAATTTCAGTACAAATAGCCTGGGCAAGACCATAATAAAATGCAGCGTTCGCGATGGTGTCGATCACTGTCGGCCCGGCAGCGGGCACACGATGTTCTATCCTGATATGCGGCGTGCCGTCGGGATCAAAACCAATTAAAGGCCGGTTCCAGCGCCATATGGTGCCGTTGTGCAAACGCAAATGCTCAAAGTGTTCGGGAGCGGAATTTTGCGTGACGGGCAACAATATCGGGAAATGAACGAGATTTTCCTCGAAGCATTCAATGATGGAGTGTCTTGCGTAACCGGAACCAAAACTCACCCGTTTCAGTGGTCCGTGAGCTACGCCCCCATATCCTCCCGTTTCAATGGCCTGCTCGAATAGAGGTATCCGCGTCTCATGCCAGAGTTCTTTGCCGAACAAGAAGGGTGCGTTGGCGCACAATCCGGCCATAGGCGCCGAGGCAATGATGGCGGCATTGTAAAAATGATGGGCAATGGGCAACGGCAACTGGATGTGGGTTTGAAAGGAAGTGGTAGCCGCCTCCAGCATGACGTCTTCATGATCAAATTTCAGATGTTCCACGCCTTGAATGTCGATATGTATCGGTTTGCCGCGGGAATGGAGAATCTGTTCATTGAGTGCCCGATACCGGTGCAGATCTGACATATTGCCCAGATGTAAATCGGCCTGTTGCAGGGTTGGCAGGATACCAATCATGACGATTTTACTGTTCAGCGTTTCCGCGTGGTGAAGCGCTTTATCCCAGATCGTCTGCAATTGCAGATGCAAGCCACTGAACACACGGTCCGCTAAGGGGGCCGGATGGCAGTTGAATTCTATATTGAATTTGGCAAGTTCAGCCGAGGCCAGCGGATCATCAAGCGTAGCCAGAAAATGCTCATTAATGGGCAGCGGGCGCATGTTGTCATCAATGAGCCATGCCTCTATCTCAAAACCGGCTACGGGACTCCGGTTTGAGCAGACTTTTTGCTCAATCAACCGGTTCAGCAAGCATGTCTCTTGCTTTAGTTTCTGATGAAAGCGCTCAAAGTCGCCTTCATCAAATTTTGATTGAGAGATTTCTTGTCCCATGACGTCACAGCAATGAATGCGGGGCTTTCATCATACGGCAGTTTTTGAAACGGGGTCAATGACGATGTGGCTGCTGACGACCTGACCGCATAGAGACTAATTGTGAACAGCTCCCAGACCGGCGTAATGCTTTCAGGCATGGGCGCCAGCCTGCCTAATTCGACCCATTGGTTGGCCGGACTGTGAAAATCCGAACCCATGGAACCGGCCAGACCAAATTGCTTGGCATAGTTTGCCACCAACCTGATTTCATCGTTGCTGTTTCTGCCGGTCACCACTTCAATACCCTGGCCGCCGGCTGCTTTAAAGGCTGTCAATAAGCGTTTCATCCAGTTGGCGGTGAGCTTGTAACGCAAGGGATGCGCCAATACGGCGATACCGCCGGACTCGGTGATCCAGCTGATTGCCAGCGCCAGTTCCGCCCACTCGGTAGCCACATAAGCAGGTTTGCCCTGGCCAAGATAGCGATCAAAGGCTTCCTGCTGGCTGGACACATGATGTTGTGCCAGGAGAAAATCGGCAAAATGGGTGCGTGTGATCATGCCGTCTCCGGCAGCGTGCATGACAGCCTGAAGCGCGCCGGGAATACGTTTTTGTTCCAGTTTGTAAGCAATTTTTTCCGCGCGTTGCAGGCGAGTGGCTTGCAGATTATGGCTGGCTTCTGCTAGCGGTGGATAAGCAGGATCAATGTCCAGGCCGACAATGTGCAGGCATTTGCCCTGCCAGCTGGTTGAGAGCTCGATGCCGGGTATTAAGCGCATCCCTGTTGCCGCAGCGCCGGTCTGCGCCTCCTGGAGTCCGGCCGTGCAGTCATGATCAGTCAAGGCCAGCGCTGTCACCCCTTGCTCATGGGCACGCTGCACCAATTCCCTGGGCGTCAATACCCCATCAGAGGCTGTAGAGTGAGAGTGTAAGTCATAGAGCTCAGCCATGATTACTGATACTCGCCATAAAGTTTGGCATAGAGGCCTTTTTGATTGATTAAAGCTTCATGCTGGCCATGTTCGCAAATACCGCCTTGCTTCAAAGACATACACATGATCAGCTTGTTTAACGGCGCTCAGGCGATGGGCGATGATGATGGTTGTGCGGCCTTTCAAAAAATGCGAGAGCGCCTGGTGTAATTTATATTCCGTTGCACTATCCAGAGCCGAGGTCGCCTCATCCAGTATCACAACCTTGGGATTGGCGACTATCATCCGGGCTATGGCCATGCGCTGACGCTGGCCGCCGGAAAGCCGCATGCCCAGGCGGCCGACGATAGTATCCAAACCTTGCTCCAGATCTTTAACGGTGTCTTTTAACTGGGCGATAGTCAGGGCATTCCATAAGGCCGCATCGGTTGCCGGCCGGCCTAAGGTCAGATTGGCCCGGATCGTGTCGTTAAAGAGGATAGGATGCTGGAGTACAGTGACGACATTTTCTCTGACTACTTCAAGGCCTATGCGTTCAATAGCCACGCCGTCAAAATAGATATGCCCGTCATTGGGCGGATACAACCCGATCAAGGTTTGTACCAGGGTCGATTTGCCGCCGCCGCTGGCGCCGACCAGGGCAACTTTCTCTCCCGCTTTGATTTTTAATTGAATGCCGTTGAGAATTTTTTCATCTTTATAACTGAAGTGCAGGTTATCCACCTGGATGGAGACAGTTTTTTTGTGCAAAAACGGATTTTCAAGATGCGGATAATGCGGCTCCTGTTTGAGCGCATTCAATTTGTTGATTCGAGTTAAGGCCGCTTTTGCCGCATAAAACGCGTATTGAATGTTCAAGACTTCCTGAACCGGCGCCATCATAAACCAGAGGTAGCCGAATACCGCGAGCATTTGACCGATGCTCAGATCAGAATAAAACACCATGAGCATGGCGCAGGCGCGGAAAATATCAAAACCGAATAGAAACACCAGGAAACTCAGGCGTGTGGCGGCATCGCTTTTCCAGGCAAAGGCGGTTGAATATTCCTTAACGGCACGGGCCGATTCAATTAACTGCCGGCAGTAATGCTGCTCGCGGTTACTGGCACGAATTTGATTGATGGCTTCAAGGGTTTCAGTCAAGGCTTGTTGAAACACTTCATAAGCGGAGTTTTCCTTGGCCTTGAGGTCTTTAACACGGGAGCCGACCACGCGGGTGAAATAAATCACCACCGGATTTAATAACAGTATAAACAGGCCCAATTGCCAGTGCATCCACAATAAAATGACAGCAGTGCCAATAATGGTCAGGCAGGCAACCAGCAGCTTGCTGACGGTATTGCCGATAAAATTGTCGATGGTATCCAGATCCTTGACCAAATAGGTAACCACGGTGCCGGTGCCGAGGCTTTCGTATTCGGACATGGAAATTGTTTGCAAATGTCCAAGCAGGTTTTTTCGAATGCGGAAGATGATGTCTTTGGAAATGCAGGAAAACTGCCGGGCCTGAATGATATTAAAAATAATCGCAATGATCCGCAGCAGTAAGCTGGCCACTAAAACGGCAGAAATGTACAGGATGGGAGTATGCCATTGCGCCGGAAACAGCCCGTTAAGCACCGCAATGGTGATGCCGGGCTTGTTAAGCAGCACCTCATCGACCAGAAGCGGCATGAGCAAAGGTACTGGAACGCTGGCAACGGTTGCCAGAATGGCAACAAGATGGGCATAAATGAGTTCTTTTTTATGCTCCAAAGCAATTTGATAGATATAATCCCAGCTATAAGCTTGACTGGCTTGTTGTGAGGGATTTTTAGCTTGCACGGATAAATATATTAGGGATGTTGTTTTTTTAAATTATAACTGTCAGAAACAGCTTTAGGAATCAATATAAAGTGTTGTTGGAACTATGAACATAAAATACTGGCCTGCAATATGGGCGGTCTGTAGTTTGCTGATTGCACCAGGTGCAGCATCCAGTAATAGCCTGGATCAGCAAAGAAATGATTTTTTGCTGGCTGAAAAGCTGATCGAGCAGGGCAATGACAGCGCTTTCTTAAATCTGAGTTTTTCTTTAAGAGATTATCCGCTATATCCCTATTTGCAGTACCTCTGGTTAAAAAACAATTTGCCGCAAACCGACGAGGTGCTGGCTTTCTTGTCGGATCACAAAGACAGCCGCTACGCCGGGCTGTTAAGGCATAAATGGTTGGCTTATCTTGCAGAACAGCAGCGTTGGCAAGAATTCATGCAGCATTATCAAGCAAGCAATAATGCGGCACTTGAGTGTCAATTTTATTGGGCAAAGTATAAGACCGGCCAGGCGCAAGAGGCATTAAATGCAGCCAAGCGCTTGTGGGCAGTAGGCAATTCACTGCCGAAAGAATGCGATTCGCTGACATCTGCTTTAATCATGTCGCCAATTTTTACTCAGGATCTGATTTGGCAGCGCTTTGAATTAGCACTCAAGAAAGATAATCTGCCATTAGCCGAATATGTTAAACCCCTGCTGCCAGACAGCGATCAGGCAATGGCCGAGCTGTGGTTGCGGGTTCATAAACAGCCTTCGTTAATACAAGAGCCGAGTCTTTGGTCAGGACATGACGGCCGGTTGGGACGCATTTTTGCCCATGGCGTGGATCGGATGGCCAAGTCAGATCTGGAGTTGGCCCTGATGATCTGGGACGAACAAAAGCCTTTGTTTACCCTGGATAACCCGACCGAACAGCAACTCGAGCGGCGGCTGGCGCTGGCACTGGCGGCCAAGAAAAATAAAAACGCCTACAGTCGTCTGATTCGCTTGCTTGATGTTGATGCGACAGTCAGAGAATGGAAAGTAAGAGCCGCCCTGCTGGAGCAAAACTGGCAGCATGTTTCGGAGGCATTAGCCGGTTTGACTGCGGAAGAAAAGCAGCAGCCCAGGTGGCAATACTGGCTAGGCACGTGCCCTGGCTAAATCAGGCGACGGGGCGCAGGCGCAAACGGTTTATAACAGTCTTGCTCAGGACAGAAGTTTTTACGGATTCATGGCTGCAGACAACATCAACAAACCTTATCAATTGGCCGATAAACCGGTTTTTCTTGCCGGCAACCAACTTGAAGCATTGGCAGGGGAAGCCGATTTCAAAGTCATTCAGGAATTCAGATTCTTGGGCCGGGATGAAGAAGCGCAAAGGCAATGGTGGTTCGCGATCAATAAACTCGACAAAGACAAACTGATGACTGCCGCTAAATTGGCCCAGCAGTGGCAATGGCATCAGATCGCCATTTTTACCTTGGCTAAGGCGGATTATTGGGATGATTTGACGTTGCGTTTTCCCGTCAATTATACAAGCGAGGTTGAATATAACGCTTATCAGCATAACCTGGACCCCGCCCTTGTTTTTGGCCTGATTCGCCAGGAAAGCGTGTTTGACAGGACTGCCAAGTCACCGGTAGGCGCCAGAGGTTTAATGCAAATCATGCCGAAAACAGGTCAGCAGATTGCCCGGGAACTCAATGAACAATGGCAATCGGACAATAGTTTGTTTAACCCAGATGTGAATGTGAAATATGGGACATACTATTACAAACAGTTGCTAAATCGCTTTAATGGTCATTTTGCTCTGGCAACGGCAGCTTACAATGCAGGGCCAGCGCGGGTTACCGGTTGGTTGCCAAGTCTGGAAAGCGTTCCTGCTGATATATGGATTGAGACCATTCCATTTAAAGAAACCAGAAAATATGTGTCGTCTGTACTTTCGTATGCCATGATTTATCAGCAGCGTATAAACAAGAAGGCGTTCAGGATTAAAGATTTGATGCGTGATGTGTTGCCGGGTTGAAAATTGAGCTGATTTTTTTCGGGGTCTGTTAGATAATGCGCAGTTTATTATAAGAATAATTAACTTAGGTACCGAATAGTATGGAGAAACAGCATAGTTTTACGCGCGAAGAATTGTTGAAGTCCGGCAGGGGTGAACTCTACGGGCCGAAAAATGCGCAATTGCCTTTACCCAACATGCTAATGATGGATCGTATTACCTATATCTCGGATGAAGGGGGCGCATATGGGAAGGGCGAGATCGTTGCTGAGCTGGATATAACTCCTGATTTATGGTTTTTCGCCTGTCATTTTCAGGGCGACCCCGTTATGCCCGGGTGCCTGGGCCTCGATGCCATGTGGCAGCTGGTTGGTTTTTATCTATGCTGGCTGGGTGGTCCCGGTAAGGGACGGGCTTTAGGCGTAGGTGAGGTCAAATTCACCGGACAAGTACTGCCAACCGCTAAAAAAGTGACTTACCGAGTTAACTTAAAAAGAGTGATTATGCGTAAATTGGTTATGGGGATCGCTGATGCCACCATGGACGTCGATGGCAAAGTTATTTACGAGGCGAACGACTTACGGGTTGGTTTATTTACATCCACAGCAGATTTTTGAGGCTTGAGCAATGAAAAGAGTCGTAGTAACCGGTTTGGGCATTGTTTCCAGTATAGGAAATAACCGAAATGAGGTGGTCGATTCCCTAAAACAAGGTCGTTCTGGAATCGTTTTTGCTGAAACTTATAAGGAGCTGGGTTTTCGGAGTCATGTGCATGGGCCCATTAGTATCGATCTGGACGCTTTCATCGATCGCAAAATAAAACGCTTCATGGGCGACGGCGCAGCGTTCAACTATATTGCCATGCAACAGGCCATTGATGATTCCGGCTTGGCTGCAGCAGAGGTATCAAATTTCCGGACCGGTCTGGTAATGGGTTCGGGGGGGCCTTCAACTGCAAACATTGTTGAAGCGGCAGATATTTTGCGTGAAAAAGGCGTTAAGCACGTTGGGCCTTACCGGGTGCCCAGAAGCATGTCCAGCACCAATACCGCGTGCCTGGCGACACCTTTCAAAATCAAGGGCGTGAATTACACGATCAGCTCCGCCTGCGCCACCAGTGCCCACTGTATCGGACATGCCATGGAGCTCATCCAGATGGGCAAACAGGATATCGTGTTTGCCGGTGGCGGTGAAGAAGTGCACTGGACCATGTCCGTGTTATTTGATGCCATGGGCGCCTTATCAACCAAATATAATGCCACCCCGAGCCACCGCATCACGGCCTTATGACGTAGACCCGCGACGGTTTCGTTATTTCCGGCGGCGGCGGTGTATTGGTCATTGAAGAACTGGAACATGCCAAAGCGCGCGGCGCCAAAATCTACGCCGAGCTGGTCGGATACGGAGCAACATCTGACGGCTATGACATGGTACAACCTTCGGGTGAAGGCGCGGTGCGTTGTATGCAGCAGGCCATGGCGACCGTCAACGGCAACATTGATTATATCAATGCGCACGGCACCAGTACCCCGGTGGGCGATACCAAAGAACTGGAAGCCTTGCGCACGGTGTTTGGCGCCGACAATGTACCCAAGGTCAGCTCCACCAAGTCATTGACGGGTCATGCCCTGGGCGCTGCCGGTGTTAATGAGGCGATTTATTCACTGTTAATGATGGAAGAAAACTTTCTTAGCGCTTCGGCTAACATTACTCAGCTTGATCCCGGCGCAGCAGGCATTCCAATAGTGCGCGAGCGTGAGGATAATGTCACCTTGAACACGATCATGTCGAACAGTTTCGGTTTTGGCGGCACTAACGCCACCCTGATTTTTCAGCGTTACAACGCTTAACGCTTTCAGTCCGGGGCTCTTGCAGCCAATGAGCCCCGCTTTATTGTCTCCACTAATCAACAGTCTCTGACCATGTCAGATCCAAGCAAAAAATCCAGAACCCAATTTAACAAACTACAAAAACGTTTGCGGCATTATGTCGGCGATGCGATTGCCGATTACAACATGATCGAAAACGGCGATAAGGTCATGGTGTGTTTATCCGGCGGCAAGGATTCCTTTACCATGCTGGATATCCTGCTCAATTTGCAAAAAACCGCGCCGGTAGATTTTGAATTGATAGCCGTCAATCTGGATCAAAAACAGCCTGGTTTTCCCGAACACGTCTTGCCGGAATATCTTGAAGCGTTGGGTGTGCCTTATCATATTATCGAGAAAGATACCTACAGTGTCGTCAAGCGCATCATTCCCGAAGGCCAAACCACCTGCGGGCTATGCTCAAGATTAAGACGCGGCACCTTGTATGGCTACGCGGAAGCCAACGGCGTAACCAAAATCGCCCTGGGCCATCATCGTGACGACATTCTGGAAACGTTTTTCCTGAACATTTTTTACGGCGGCAAGCTGAAAGCCATGCCGCCCAAGCTGCTGAGCGACGATAAGAAAAATATCGTCATCCGGCCGCTGGCCTATTGCCGTGAAAAGGATATTGAACGTTTCTCGCTGTTCAAGGATTTCCCCATCATTCCCTGCAATTTGTGCGGCTCCCAGCAAAATCTGCAAAGACAGGCCATGAAAGTCATGCTCAGAAACTGGGATAAACAGTTTCCAGGACGCCTGGAAACCATTTTTACCAGTCTGCAAAATGTCGCGCCTTCACAGTTGGCGGATACGCAATTGTTTGATTTTGCAGGGCTCAAGCAAGGGCCGCAAACGGAAGATGAGATGATGTCAATGAATGCCGGTCTGGAAGTGCTAGAACAATAATGGCCATTCCGGCCATTATCCTGTTTACCGATTTTGGCCCCGCGGGCCCTTACCTGGGGCAAATGGAATGCGTGTTAAGACAGATCGCGCCGGCCGCTCCAGTTATTAATCTTGTCAGTGACGCACCTGCCGCCAATCCACGTGCCAGCGCCTATTTACTGGCGGCACTGCGCTCCGGTTTTCCCGAAAACAGTATTTTTCTCGCCGTGATCGATCCCGGCGTCGGCAGCGCGCGCAAAGCCGTGGTTTTGCGCGCCGATGGACACTATTTTGTAGGCCCCGATAACGGTTTGTTGAATACGGTTGCCGTTCACTCCCGGCAGACGCAATGGTTAGAGATTACCTGGCAACCTGAGCACTGCTCAATGAGTTTTCACGGCCGTGATCTGTTCGCGCCCGTTGCCGCCAAACTGGCCACCAATGCGGCGGCGGACTTGCTGTTGCCAATGGACGCGCCTGATTTAGGCGATTGGCCGGAAGATTTGCGGGAAGTGATCTATTTTGATCATTACGGCAATGCCATGACCGGTTTGCGTTTTCATGCAGACCTTGCCGGCAGATCACTCACTGTCAACGATAAAATAATTACTCCCGGGGATACCTTCAGTGCAGTGGCCGAGCGACAGGCCTTCTGGTATAAAAACTCCAGCGGCCTGGTCGAAATTGCCGTTAATAAAGGCAGTGCTCAACAACAACTCAATCTTGAACTGGGCACTCGCATTTCTTTCTTAAATCATTAGCAGTCGCTCTCGTCGCGTGCTTATTTTTCGTATCAAAACAGGCAGGCCTGGTCAGGGAGGAATTTTGACCGATAGTGTTCCTTGACAGAAGAAGCGTTTGTTCTTGATAAACATCTGTTTCACGATTACTGCTTGCCCTGACTCCTTACAACCATGAATAGCCCGGCTAAAATTACCCATCTCGATCAATTAACCTTTGATAATCGTTTTCTGCGCGAGCTTCCGGGTGATCCTGAAAGCATTAACCGTCGTCGTCAGGTTCTCGGTGCCTGTTATTCACGAGTGCAGCCTGCCGGCATTGCCAAGCCGCAGATGGTGGCTTATTCCAAAGCAGTGGCAGAACTGCTGGATTTACCCCCGGAAGTCTGTGAATCAGACGACTTTACGCGCGTATTTTCCGGCAACGGCCTGTCTGAGGGTATGGAGCCTTATGCCACCTGTTACGGCGGTCACCAGTTTGGCGTGTGGGCAGGTCAACTGGGTGACGGCCGCGCCATTAATCTGGGTGAAGTCATCAATCGGCGCGGTGAGCGCTGGGCATTACAACTTAAAGGCGCCGGCCCCACGCCTTATTCCCGCAACGCGGACGGCCTGGCGGTATTGCGGTCATCAGTACGCGAATTCTTGTGCAGCGAAGCCATGTTCCATTTGGGCGTACCCACCACGCGCGCGCTGAGTCTGATTTTGACCGGTGAGCAGGTCATCCGGGATATGTTTTATGACGGCAATCCCAAGCCTGAGCCGGGTGCGGTAGTTTGCCGGGTAGCGCCGTCATTTACCCGCTTCGGAAATTTTCAGATTTGCACGGCGCGAGGCGATATTGATTTGCTGCGCAAACTGGCCGATTACACCATTGTTACCGATTTTCCGCACCTGGGCCCGCCGTCGACTGCCGTTTATCTGGCCTGGTTTGAAGAAATCTGCCGTAGAACGGCGCAAATGATCGTGCACTGGCAGCGGGTAGGTTTTGTGCATGGCGTTATGAATACCGATAATATGTCGATACTGGGACTGACCATCGACTACGGCCCCTACGGCTGGCTGGAAAATTATGATCCCAATTGGACGCCCAACACCACCGATGCCTCAGAACGTCGCTACCGCTTCGGCAACCAGCCGCAGATTGCTTACTGGAATCTGGGGCAACTGGCCAATGCCCTGTACCCTTTGATTGAACAGGTTGAGCCGCTGCAACAGGCGCTCAATACCTACGTGGACAGTTTTGAACAGGGCTGGCAAGTCATGATTGCCAATAAGCTGGGTTTACGGGGCTATGATGCACAAACAGACGATGATCTGACTGCGGAATTGCTCCAGATATTGCCGCTGGTCGAAACGGATATGACGCTTTTTTACCGCAAACTGGCTTTGATTGATACCCGTGTTGATCTGAATACAACCGGCGATGACGAACTGATGGCCGAGCTGTTGCCTGCCTATTATGTTCCGGAACAATTGAACAGCATATACAAAAAGCGCCTATGCAACTGGCTCAGAAGCTACATAAAACGTGTCCGAGCAGACGGCACGCCCGATGACCTCAGACGCGCGCGCATGAATGCAGTCAACCCCCTCTATGTGCTGCGCAACTACCTGGCGCAACTGGCTATCGATAAAGCCGGGCAGGGCGATTATTCTATGATCCACGAGTTGCAGGAGGTATTGCGTCATCCTTATGATGAACAGCCCGGCATGGACACCTGGGCTGTTAAACGCCCGGATTGGGCACGGCAACGCGCGGGATGTTCGATGCTGTCGTGTAGTTCCTGATGACGCTGATATTTCCTAGCATGAGCGCCTTAAGGCTTAATTAAACAAACTACAAATTCTGCCAATTTGTCGGGGTATTTTGTGATCAAGATAACAAATCCTTACGACATGAACTACAATAAGCGCGTCTGATTACTTTGGGAATTGAAGTCAAGTGATGACTTTTATCTATATTTCTGTCGCAGCTGTTTTTTTATATTGCATGGACAGCCGCTGTCTTGAGGGCGGCTCTACAAAACAAGCTCTGCATTCATTGTGGTCAACTATTGATGCCAGTCTTAAGTCTGGTTGCTGCTTATTGGCAAACTTGCTGATAAATAATGCCGTCGAAGTCATGGCCGGCGTCGGCAATATTGGCTGCTGTACCAAAGTTCAGCTTGGTCATGGCAACATCTGCTCTTTCGAGATTCAAGTTTCAGACAATGGCTCGGCTCTGCCCGAGGCCGTCAAGAGTCAATTATTTCCGCCGAATGCCGGCCTGGTTTTACGATCACCAAGAAGCTGGTTGATGAGCTGGCCGGAACCTTCAGTTCCAGAATCGGGAAAGCCACAATATTTCAGATTTTCCTGCCGAGAGCGGTCATCAGTCATCAATGCGTGAGACAAAAAGTGTTTATTGATGCTGCTAAGTTTTTTGAGGGGCCTGATATGCCCGGAAATACGGCTCTGGAAATAGCGGCAACTCTGCAAATATTGGTCGTTGATGATGATGAAAAGGCTCGCCAGAGCTTATGCACTATTTTGCAAGGCGCCGGTTATCAGGTTGCAACAGCAGAGAGCGCTAAGGCGGCGATAAGCATTTTAGAAAATCATCTTGTCCAGTTAATGTTAGTAGACTTGAATATGCCTGACATCAGTGGTCATGACGTTCTGGAATATATCGCCGAGAGAGGGCTGGATACCCAGGTCATCATTATTGGCGGCGAGGCTAATTTCAACGATGCAAGACCTCGCCGGGGTTATGATTTTGTCCATGAATTTGTCAAAAAACCATTTTTTGTCAATGACTTGATTCATTTAATTGCCAATACAAAGAAAATTATCAAACTCAAGCAGGCGCATAGCGCCATGCAGATCCAGCTCAAGCAATCGGAGCAGATGCACCGTTTCTTTATTGAAAAGTCACCCGATGCCGTGTATCTGATCAACCCGGATGGCGAATTTACCTTTTTGAACAATTCCATGGCGACACTGCTCGGCTATGATCCGGCAGACGTTGAAGGAAAACATTATTCCTGTCTGGTGCATCAGGAAGATCTGGACAAGGCGGCCATTGTTTTTGCTCCGCCCGGCCCAGGCCAGCCCGTCACCAGAACCAGCGAACTTAGACTGCACTGTAAACACGGTGGCCAGCCGAAGTATGTAGAAATAACTGCGATCAGCGTTGATCTGGCGGCAATCGGCCTATTTAGTGAGAACGCCAATAAAATTAACGATTTGCCCGGTATTTACGGCTTCATCAGAGATATTACTGAGCGAAAAATAGCAGAAAATCACCTGTGTAAATTAAATTTGGCGATTGACAACAGCCCTAATCTTATTTTCATCACCGACACGCTAGGCATTATCGAATATGTCAATCATAAAATAGCCGAAACAACGGGTTATACAGCCGACGAGGTAGTAGGCCATAATCCCAGAATTTTCGGTTCTGGCGAAACCGATAATGAAGATTATAAAATGCTCTGGGAGACCATTTCCTCCGGCAAGCCCTGGCAGGGTGTGTTCAAAAACAAAAAGAAAAACGGCGAGATTTACTGGGCTCAACAATCTATTACGCCGTTGATTAATTCGGAAGGGGCTATTACCAGTTACGTTGCCATCCAGGAAGATGTCACGCAAGCTTTATTGCTCAGCGAAAAACTGTCTTACCAGGCGACTCATGATGCCTTGACCCAGCTCATTAATCGCCATGAATTTGACCGGCGGCTTGAGCGTGTGGTGATGACGACCTGCGACAATGATACCGAGCATGCACTTTGCTATATCGATATCGATCAGTTCAAGCTTATTAATGATACCTGCAGCCACATAGCCGGTGATGAATTGCTGCGTCAGATCAGTGCACAATTGTCCGGGATCATTCGACGCAGTGATACCGTCGCGCGGCTGGGGGGCGATGAATTTGCCATCCTGATGGAATATTGCTCCCTGAAACAGGCTGAACGCACTACTAAAAAAATACACAAATTAATGGAAAAATTTCATTTCCATTGGGAAGATAAAAGTTTCCGTATTGGTGCCAGCATTGGCCTGGTAGTTATCAATAAAGAAAATGGCGGCGCTGACATGCACATGAAACAAGCCGACATGGCCTGTTATATGGCAAAAGAGTCCGGACGTAACCGTACCCATATTTACCGGGACGATGATCAAGCCCTGGCCCAACATCATGGCGAAATGAAATGGGTGGCCAAAATAAATCGGGCCCTGCAGGAAAATCTGTTTTGTCTTTATACACAATCCATAGTGCCACTGGGTTTACCTGAAGGCGAGCATTGCGAAGTGCTGATTCGCATGAAGGACAGGCAGGGCAATATAGTGACGCCCGATGTGTTCCTGCCGGCCGCAGAACGCTATCAATTGTCACCTAAAATTGATCGTTGGGTGATACGCAATGTGTTCAACTGGTTTACCAAACACCCGAAGCGTTTAAATGCCCTGTCAATGTGCGCCATCAATCTTTCCGGACTAAGTTTAAGCGACCCCAATCTGCTGGCATTTATCGAAGGTCAATTCAAGCTGACCAATATGCCTGCCGAGAAAATCTGTTTCGAAATCACCGAAACCGCCGCTATTGCCAATTTGTCGATAGCGATAGAATTTATTGCCCGTCTAAAAGCCTGCGGTTGTAAATTTTCTTTGGATGATTTTGGCAGCGGCTTATCGTCATTTGCTTATCTGAAAAATCTGCCGGTGGATTTTCTTAAAATAGACGGATTTTTTATCAAGGATATAGAGCATGATCCTGTCGATCTTGCGATGGTTAAATCAATCAATGATATTGGTCATGTCATGGGAAAAAAAACCATTGCCGAATTTGTAGAAAACCGGCAAATTTTGCAAACCTTGCATGAGATTCAAGTCGATTACGTCCAAGGATTCTGTATGGGCACGCCCAAGCCGATAAATCAATGGAAGGCATAAATTTATCTTGCTTGAGCTCTGTGCCCATACTGCTCAAACGGATCTTGCCAGACGATGCAAAGCTTCCCCGCCATGAATAAAAAGCGGCCAGCCGTCGCCGGTTAAAACCGCTTTAACGCCGGGCAAATCAGCCAGGCGCTTGACTGACTGAATGGCCTGATGGGGATCAGAAAGCTTGGCTGCCGGTAACAAGCATAATTCGCCGCCCACATGACAGCGTATTAAATCGCCGGTTATGAGTGTTGTGTGTTCCAACAGCAGGGCCAGTTCTCCGGGTGTTTTAGAACCATTGAGTGCATAGGCGATCAATCCGGGCACAATTTCTTCGTTATCATGAATCCAGCGCTCGCATACCAAGGGGAAAGTCTCTTCCTCGGCTGCAGGGCCATAAATCACCGCGCCGGTATCCTGGGCAATATGCTCGGCATCACGGCAATGATCACTATTGGTGATGACGATAAAATTAACGCCGCCCAGGCTTTGCAAGTGACTGTGGTCATGCTCGGACAAGGGCAATGGATCGATTAACACGTTACCCTCATCACGCACCCAAAGCACACTGTGAAAATCCAGATTACGCTCCTCATTAAACTGCGACCAGCCAAATAAATCTTTTCTATGCAGTTGTTTCATTTTGAGTATCCCACGGTTGTGCTGAATCGGAAACTGTTGTTGCTTTGAATTTGCATTGGTTAAAGTTTAGCTACGCGCCGGTTATTTGATTTCTGCTTATATGCCATGCTGCGTTGGCGGGCGTTATCAAGAAATTGCGCGCGCAAGGCAGCATTTGCCTGCGACCAGCCGGTAATTTCCTCTATTGAACGAAAACAGCCCAGACAAACATCATTATCATTCAGGCAGCAATGCCGGATACAGGGCGATTCAATATGGTATTTATTCGAGTTCATGTGTCTGCCTCATCTGAAGTGTGTAGGGCTCGCCACAGAGAGGAAATGTTGGAGCGTTTTTCAGGCAATATCAGGGTAATGATGATTTCTTCAGCGGCTGCAACAGCACAAAGCAAGGCGGCAATTCTGAATGGCCAGACTATTCCGCTCAGAAACAACACATAGAGCGTCAACGCCATTGCGGCAACCGCTAGTTTTACCATCCAGGTGTGATAACTGGGGAAAGAGGCAAATTTGGCGAAACCGATGAGTGCAGGCAACACATTGCTGGCAATAATCAAGATTACATAAAACAGCTCTCGTTCAACCACATTAGGCCACAACCACCAGGCGCTGATTGCGATGGTTAAGTAGACGATGACATCGGCCCAACTGTCCAAAGCAGCGCCAAATTGCGTAACTTGTCCGGTTAAGCGAGCCGCCAGTCCATCGAGGGCATCAGACAGAAAAGAAATCGCCAATAAGACCAGGAATGCATTTTTATAACCACACCAAGCCAACCATAACAGCAGGGGCGCCGCGACAAATCTGAAGCTGGTCAGCAGATTGGGCAGCGTCAATAATGATTTGAGCGTCGTTGTCATATCTGAAAGGTTGCCGATAAGGGTGCATGATCCGACAATGAACGCCAGGGAGTATGGCCCAGCCGGTTACAGACAACAGGATCAAGTCCGCGATAATAGATTCTGTCCATCGGCAAAACCGGCATCCAGGCCGGAAACGTGCGGGCATGTTTGCCATGGGTAGTATGGAAGACCTCCTTTAATTGCAGGTGGTCATGAAAGCGCCGCTCGATCAGCCCCATCCAATCATTAAAATCGCCTGCCACGATTAACGGCGCATCATGCGGCACATGGCTTTCTATGCGCTTGCATAATATCTCTGCCTGGCGGCGGCGTTCAGCGCCCATCAGCCCGAAATGGATGCAGACAACATGCACGCTTTTATCGATCGCCGGCATGCGGATGACAGCGTGCAACAGGCTGCGACTGGCCCAGGGAAAAGGTGAAATATTGATGTTTTCCCAGAATTCCAGGGGATATTTGCTGAGAATAGCATTGCCATGATGTCCGGCGCTATACGTTGCATTCTTGCCGTAGGCGTAGTGAGGCCAGCCGCCATTGGCAAGGAATTCCGATTGTGAGTGATCGGGCCAGTCATGCACGTTTTTCTGGTGCTTGCTGTGTTCGCCCTGCATTTCCTGCAGGAACATCAAGTCGGCATCGGTATCGATTAATGCATCCCGAATCTGATGCAGCACGAAACGCCGGTTACTAATGTTAAAGCCCTTATGGATGTTGTAAGTCAGCACGCGCAATTGATTATGACTCATGTTGGCCTGTGTAAAGTGATTACTGCAACTAGCATGTCGGCTATTTGAGTTAAAAGGCAAGTCCATGGTTTTTTCACTATAGGCTTAAAAACTGCTTGGAATTACCGGTTCAGTGGAGTCTCTTTTTTATTTTGGGCAGCCTTCCAGCTTATAAATGGCGTAACCCTGAGCGTCGATTTGTTTTCTCAGTGCGTCTGGCGCTTCAGTGCTGTGACAAAAACAACAATTCTCCAGAGTTACCGTTGCGTCTTCCTGGCCTATGCTGTGTAGCCATTGTCTAGCGTAATGCAGGGCTTTCTCCTGATCATTTTCATCCAGTACCACATCAAAGTGCATGATTCTTCCCTTGACTGTTTTTGCATAAGTATCAAATACGTGAGAAATAGCCATGAATGCCTCCTGTGAAAAATTACGTTAAAATAGCCAAAGTGATAACTATACTGCAAATTAAGATATTATACTTTCTCAGTTGAAATGAAGTTCCCTAAGCAGTATTTGTGTGTTTTGGTCAGAATGTATGGGTTCTATGGAAAAAGTTGAAGTATTTGATCTGATTGAGCGAATGGCGGCGCTGATTCGTTCGGAGGAACGCAAGAAATGTACAGAATTAGGCTTGCAACCGGTTCACTTGCAGGTTTTGGATTATTTGTCACGCTGCAATCGCTTTAGCGACACCCCTGCCGCAGTTACCAATTACCTGGGTATGACTCGGGGCACAGTTTCACAAACACTGCTGCTACTGGAAAAAAATGGCTTCATAAAAAAAATCGCCGATGCCAACGACCGGCGCATGGTTCATCTTTCACTATTAGCCACTGGCGACGCCATTTTGCAGCAGGCGCGGCCATCTGAATTATTTGAGCAGGCTGCTTCCATATTAAAACAGAGTGATTTTAATAATCATGAAGAGGTGTTCGTAAAAGCCTTGTCTGCACTACAGAAAGCCAATAAATCCCAATCATTTGGACTGTGCAAAACTTGCCAATATTTCACATCAACTTCAGGCGGTTTTTTGTGCGGTTTGACGAAGGAACAACTCAGTAATGATGACAGTGAAAAGATATGTCAGGAGCACAAGGTAGGAGGCGCTCAGTAACTGATCCTTAATCAGCGGTTTCTGCCAATCGAATCTGACAAGGCTCAATTATTTTTTGCCCAGCAATCTTTCTTTAGGACAAAGTCAACATGAATCCGTGCATGTTTAATTTTCTTCTGTAAGCCCCAAAATCGATCTGTCTGAAATCCAATGTATTACGCAAAGGAGAAAAAGCTCGGCTTTTCCCTATGTTGCGGAAGCATACACCAAGAAAATATAAAAATATCCAAAAAACAACGAGATCGTATTCAAGCTCCCAACATTTTACAAATAGGCTAAACTTGGCAGAAAAAAATAACTCCCGTGGCAAAACCGGGAGTTTATTGTTGGCGGCCTCTCAAAGGGGCATATTCATAAATCGCTTAAAAGCGATGGCTCGATTTCAGCCTTACTGTGTCCACGTTCGCATAGAACGCAGGTTAAAGTGTCAATTTTAATTACCTAAAGGGGTTTTTATGTCAGTTGTTGCAGTTATTGGCCTCGGTTACGTTGGTCTTCCGCTTGTGGTTGAGTTTGGCAAACATTCTCGCGCCATTGGTTTTGATGTTGTTGTATCAAAGGTGGAATCTTGTCAGCGCGGTATTGATCCCTCCCGTGAACTGCCCGGTGAGGAGATGCAGGCGGCAAAATTTGCTGAATATTCGGCAGATCCTAAAATATTGGCTGAAGCAGACATTATTATTATTGCTGTGCCCACACCTGTAGATGAGGCGCATATCCCGGATTTTAATCCGTTGATTGGTGCTAGCCGAAGTGCCGGTCAGAATATGAAAAAGGGCGTCACCGTGGTGTATGAATCCACGGTGTATCCAGGTGCGACCGAGGAAGTCTGTATTCCCGTACTGGAGCGCGAATCCGGTATGAAGTGGAAGGAAGATTTTTTTGTTGGCTATTCGCCTGAGCGTATTAACCCAGGTGATCGCGAGCGTACGTTAACAAAAATCATCAAGGTGGTTTCCGGAGATACGCCGGCAACACTCGAGAAAGTGGCAGCGCTCTACGAAACTATTGTGGAACCTGGTGTACATCGAGCATCTTCAATCAAGACAGCGGAAGCATGCAAGGTTATTGAGAATACCCAGCGCGATCTCAATATCGCCTTAATGAACGAGTTAGCCATTATTTTCGATAAATTGGATATTGATACGACCGAGGTGCTTAAGGCGGCAGGAACCAAGTGGAACTTTCTCAAGTTTAGCCCCGGTCTAGTAGGTGGGCACTGCATCGGCGTGGATCCCTATTACCTGACGCGCAAGGCCGAGATGGTTGGCTATAACCCGCAGGTGATTTTGGCCGGCCGCCGCATCAATGATGGCATGGGCAAGTTCATCGCTGAACAGACCGTGAAAAACATGATTGCCACAGGGAGCTACATCAAAGGCGCTAGGGTAAATGTGCTTGGCCTTACATTTAAGGAAAACTGTGCCGATCTGCGCAACTCCAAGGTAGCGGATGTGATCAACGAGCTCAAGACTTATGGCATAGAGGTGTTTGTGCATGATCCTTATGCTGACCCAGAAGAAGCCTTGCATGAGTATGGTGTTCGTCTGTTCGACTGGGATGAGTTGCCACGCGCCGATGCGATTGTGGCGGCGGTCTCGCACCGGCAATTAACTTCTCTTGGGATTGAAGACCTCGAGAAAAAACTGGTTAGGGGGGGGTGCTTTATTGACGTCAAGGCATGTTTCGATGCGGTTAGCCTTCAGGCGGCAGGCATCAAAGTTTGGCGGCTTTAAACATTGGCGGCGTTCATGGATTTTTAAACTGCGTCTACGTCGTCATCTGGGCTCAATCAATAAAGCTTCAAAGCCCAGGCGTTAGATTTTGGGCTAATGATAAGACAGATCTTGACTGTGCTCATAGATTGTTGGCACCGTGGACTTTATCGCGATACACCCAAAAACCTTGAAGTTGATTAACCGCGTCAAGGAAACAGACTATCAAACGGCGATATCGTCAATAAAAGCCTCTTAAAATTTTCGTAGTTTGATTTGGATTTAGGGTAGCTTGCTTTGACAAGTCAAACTCCACCGTTCCTTGTTTAATCAATAAGCTACGATCGTGGTAAGCATGTCGAGTTATAAGCTCGACTAATTTTTACAGGTACCTTTGACTAGAGTAAAAGGATTTTTCCTGTAAAATGTTAGAAAGTGGATTTGGCACAAAGATTTTTTGGCGCTGCGGCAGCGGGGATGTTGAATAGCTTGTTAGTATTATCTCGGGAAAGTGCTAGGCTTATCCGGGTGTCAGGATTACTTAAGGAAATAATTATGGAAGAAGACTTGAACACTGATTTGTTTGTGTTGCAAAGCCATCTGGACAGCATGATAGGCCGAATCCAGCAAAACAGTGCCACGTTGCGGAAATTTCAGGCATTTGAAATGAGATTACTCAATCTCAATTCGTTGTCCGAGATGATTGAGCACATACTTGAAGATGCTAGAGTTTATTTTGATCTTGACGTCATCAGCTTGTGCCTAATTGATGAAAAAAATGAAGTCGCTCAGTTCCTAATTGAGGACGGTTACGAATGCCGGAACAAAAAAGGACTCATTCTGCTGGAAAACAAGGACCTGCTAAGAGCAGCGTTTGGTTTTGCTCTTCGTCCCTACATAGGTGCGTATAATAGCAGCAAGTGTGCAGATTTTTTCCAGCACTTTGAAAACAAACCCGCCAGTGTTGCTATTACACCGTTAAAGCGTCATGATAAATATATGGGAACTTTAAATCTGGGCAGTTATAACGCCGATCGATTTGCCGATAATATGGCAACGGATTTTGTCGAACATTTAGTTTCGGTAGTCAGTGTTTGTTTGGAAAATAATCTTAATTCAGAAACCATCAAGCGCACCAGTTTTGTAGATACCTTAACCGGAGTCAACAACAGGCGTTTTCTGGAGCAGCGTATCGGCGAAGAGCTGGATCGCTGTCAACGCAATGGCGACCCCCTATCTTGTCTGTTTCTCGATATTGATTTCTTTAAGTCCGTCAATGATAAACATGGCCATCAAGCAGGCGATCTGGTGTTGACGCTGGTGGCCAACGAAATAAAATCCCAGTTACGCAATAATGATGTCCTTGCACGATATGGTGGTGAGGAATTTGTTGCCTTACTGAGCAATATTAATGAATCGATGGCACTGGAAATCGCTGAGCGTATCCGTAAAACCATTAATGCGCTATCAATCGAATTTAGTTTTATTGCGATTCCAGTGACAATTTCCATTGGTTCAGCAACTTACCTGCCGAACAAGGTATCAGGCGTAAATAGTAGTGAAATTGCCGATCACTTGATTAAATTGGCGGATGCTGCTTTGTATGAGGCAAAACACAAAGGCCGCAATCGAGTAGAAAATGGCGGTCTTGTTTTCGGCAAACAGGTATTGTTGGCGTCATGATCGGAGCAATCTTGTTGCAGCAAAATCAAAGCAGGCTCATTGAGAATAATAAGCGCTTGATCAGTCAGAATGCAGATGACAAATAATTTTCTTGTTCTTTTGGGTTTCATCACGATGACTTTATTTACAAGCCAGGCCAATGCCGGCCTTGCCAAAAAATTGCCGCTATGCCCAAACAGCCCGAATTGTGTTTCCAGTCAGGCGAGCAATACGGGACATTACATCGCGCCGTTCAAAATTACCGGCAAACCAGAAGATGCGTGGGCGGCACTTAAAGGAGTGTTAAGCAGGCAAAGCCGGACTGTGATTGTCAATGAAACTATAGACACACTGCATGCCGAAGCAACCAGTAAGGTATTTCGTTTTGTCGATGACATTAACGTTATCTTGGATGCCGATGCCGGCTTGATTCATATCCGTTCCGCCTCGCGTGTCGGCTACTCTGATTTTGGTGTCAACCGCAAACGCGTGGAAACTCTGCGCCAGCTGTTACGGAATGCTCAGGTCATCGAATGAGCGCTTCATGTAGAGCCGCAGCAAGATCGGTGTACTGAAACTTAAAGTTTTGTGCTGACAGTCTTTCGGGCAGGACACGCTGGCTACCCAATACCAGTTCCGACATTTCGCCCAGCAAGGCTTTTAACACCCAAGCAGGAACCGGCAGCAACGCTGGACGATTCAGACTTCGCGCTAGCGTTTGGGTAAATTCGCTATTGCGCACGGGATGTGGCGCGGTCGCGTTATAAACGCCCTGCATGGATGCATCGTTCATCATGGCTTCTGCAATGGCGATCCAGTCTTGCCGATGTATCCAGGACATCCATTGCCGGCCATCACCTAAACGTCCACCCAGCCCAAGACGAAAAGGCAGCAACATGCGTTGCAACAGACCGCCATCGCCGGCAATGACCAGTCCGGTCCTGATCAGACAGACTCTAACGCCAAACTGCTCTGCTGTTTTGGCCGCTGCTTCCCAATCTGCGCACAGTTGATGAGAGAAATCCTGCTGGGGAGGTGATTGTTCGGTTAACACCGTATCGCCCTGATTGCCGTAATAGCCAATCGCTGAGCCGCTAATCAGCAGCTCGGGTTTTATGTGCATGCGTGCAATGCCGGCTACCAATTGTTCGGTCAGTGTAATTCGGCTGGATCTGATGAGAGCTTTTCTGGCTGTGCTCCAGCGGGAAGCAAAAATCGGCGCACCGGCAAGATTGATGATGACCTGAAACAAAGCATCCGCCGTGAGTTGTTCAAGATCGGCCAGTGCAGCGATTCCGGGGCCACAGATGGCCGCCACCTTGCTTGGGGTGCGACTTAAGACCGTCACAGTATGGCCCTGCCTGGTTAAGCTACGCGCCAGTGCGCTACCAATAAAACCGGTGCCGCCAGTGATTAGTATGTTCATGGTGATATCCTCATTCTTTGTTTTCTGGGGCTCTCAATCTTAATTGACATACCTAATGCTGCCAATTTGAGCGCGTTAGCATTAAAATAGGGTTCGTTCGCAAATCAGGATAATCCATTTTAATCACTATGAAAAAAATAAAAGTTCTTTTCGTATGCATGGGCAATATTTGTCGCTCGCCGACTGCAGAAGGCGTTTTTGCAAAACTCATCAAGGAACATGATTTGGAGCACTGTTTCACCATAGACTCGGCCGGTACCCATGCTTATCATGTTGGCGAGCCCCCTGACTGGCGTGCGCAAAAGGCCGCCAGTGATCGTGGCGTTGAATTGAGTCATTTACGAGCTAGGAAAGTGATCATGGGCGATTTTGAAGATTTCGATTATCTGTTGGCCATGGATGACGAAAATTATTCAACACTGGCCAATGTCTGCCCTAAGCAATACAAGGACAAAATCCAGTATTTTCTTGATTATGCGCCGCATTTGCAGACCCGTGAAGTGCCGGATCCTTACTTCGGCGGCAAGTATGAATTTGATCGGGTGCTGGACATGGTAGAAGATGCTGCACTCGGATTTTTGACTGCCTTGGGTAAAATAAAGAACATCAAATCATAAGCAGACGCAAAAAAACCGGCAATCTCGCACAACAAATAGGACAAGATCATGGCAATCAAATCGAATACCGTCGCGTATATGGATGGAGATGTAGTGCTGGAAGCATTTTTTGCTTTTGATGATACATGGGAGGGGCAGCGTCCTGCTGTGTTAATTAATCATGCCTGGGGCGGGCGCGACGAGTTTGTTGACGGCAAAGCCAGAAAGCTCGCTCAGTTAGGCTATGTGGGTTTTGCCGTTGATATGTATGGCAAAGGGATTTTGGGTTCCGGCCCGGAACAAAATGCTAAGCTCATGCAGCCATTCATGGACGACAGGGCCATGCTGCAAAAACGTATACAGGCTGGGCTGTCCGCCGTCAAATTATTGCCTTGGGTAGATGGCAGCAAGATAGCTGCTATTGGTTTTTGTTTTGGCGGTCTCTGTGTGCTGGATCTTGCCAGAACGGAGGCTGATGTTAAAGGTGTAGTCAGCTTTCATGGCTTGCTGGCAGCGCCAAACAATATCCGAGGCAATTCGATCAGGGCAAAAGTGCTGGCATTGCATGGCCATGATGACCCCCTGGTTTCTCCTGATCAGGTGCTGGCCTTTGAACAGGAAATGACAGCAGCCGGAGCCGATTGGCAACTGCATGTTTATGGTAACACCATGCACGCATTCACCAATCCGGTAGCTAACGATCCCGGCTTTGGCACGGTTTATCAGGCCAATGCTGATAAACGTTCATGGCAGGCCATGGAAAATTTTCTGGCTGAAATATTTTCCTGAAATTTAAAACAACACTTTCGACTCTATAACGACATTTTGCTATAATCCCCGGGTTATTTTCATGTAAGCACACAGGCTAAAAGGAATTTTAAACGCCGTGTGGTTATCTTAGAAGGAAATCTGCCGGTTTAGTTAGCCGGCATTTATTTGTAAAAACGGACCCATGTCAGACTTCGCTAAAGAAATTATTCCTGTCAATCTCGAAGACGAGATGCGGCAGTCCTATCTTGATTACGCCATGAGCGTTATCGTCGGTCGAGCCCTTCCAGATGTCAGAGACGGCCTTAAACCGGTTCATCGTCGTGTTTTATATGCGATGAGCGAGTTAGGCAATGACTGGAACAAGCCTTACAAGAAATCGGCGCGTGTAGTCGGTGACGTCATCGGTAAATATCACCCTCATGGTGATACGGCAGTTTATGACACGATGGTGCGTATGGCGCAAAATTTTTCCATGCGCTATATGTTAATTGACGGACAGGGCAATTTCGGTTCCGTTGACGGTGATTCGCCCGCGGCGATGCGTTATACGGAAGTTCGCATGGCGAAAATAGCCCATGAATTGCTGGCTGATCTTGACAAGGAAACCGTCGATTTCGCACCGAATTATGACGAATCGGAATCTGAGCCGAAGGTATTGCCGACCCGGGTGCCGACGTTATTGATTAATGGCTCTTCGGGAATTGCGGTGGGCATGGCCACCAATATCCCTCCGCATAATTTATCGGAAGTTATCAGCGCCTGTCTGGCTTTGATTGACCAGCCTGATACCACGATTCATGAGTTGATGACTTACGTGCCGGGGCCCGATTTTCCCACTGCCGCCATTATCAATGGTGCCTCGGGCATTTATAGTGCCTATACGACCGGGCGTGGCAAAATCTATTTACGCGCACGCTGTCATTTTGAAGACATCGGCGACAGCAGCCGGCAGGCGATTATCACTACTGAATTACCCTATCAGGTCAACAAGGCCAGATTGCTGGAGAAAATTGCCGAGCTGGTTAAGGAAGGCAAACTTGAAGGCATTTCCGGTTTGCGTGATGAATCGGATAAAGACGGCATGCGCATGGTTATTGAGCTGCGCCGCGGTGAAGTGCCGGAAGTGGTGCTGAACAATCTGTATAAACAGACGCAATTCCAGACGGTATTCGGTATCAATATGGTCGCCTTGCTGGACGGGCGCCCGCATTGCATGAATCTGAAAGAGATTATCAATGCTTTCATTGATCATCGGCGCGAGATTGTTACCCGCAGGACGATTTACAATCTGCGCAAGGCCAGGGAGAGAGCGCATATTTTGGAAGGGCTGGCCGTTGCTTTGGCCAATATTGACGAAATGATTGCGCTCATCAAGGCGGCCAGCAATCCTGCCGAAGCGAAAATCGGCTTGTTAGAAAAAAACTGGGATGCCGGATTGGTTGCCGCGCTGTTGGAGCGGGCCGATGCGGATCGCTCAAGGCCGGATGATTTGCCGATAGAATTTGGTGTTCATGGCGGAGTTTACCGGCTATCCGAAGCTCAGGCTCAGGCCATCCTGGATTTGCGGCTGCATCGTTTGACGGGGCTGGAACAGGACAAGATCGTCAACGAATACAAGCAGCTACTGGAGCAAATTGATGAGTATCTGGCCATATTGGCTAGTGATATTCGTTTGATGGAGATTATCAGAGAAGAACTCGTGGCTATCAAGGAACAGTATGCCGATCCGCGCCGCACTGAAATTGTTCAGAACCATCTGGATTTATCCGATGAAGATCTGATTACCGAGGAAGACATGGTGGTGACCATGTCGCACGAAGGTTATGTCAAGGCTCAGCCCTTGAGTGATTACAGGGCTCAGCGGCGCGGCGGGCGCGGCAAGTCGGCAACGGCGACCAAAGAACAGGATTTTGTCGATAAGCTGATTGTCGCCAATACCCACGATACGATTCTGTGTTTCTCATCACTGGGCAAGGTGTACTGGCTAAAAGTGTATCAGTTGCCGGTAGCTAGCCGGGCATCCAGAGGCAAGCCGTTTGTAAATCTGCTGCCGCTGGAAGAGAATGAAAACATCAATGCCATGTTACCGATTCGTGAGTTTGCCGACAATAAATTCATATTCATGGCGACCTCGACAGGCACGGTAAAAAAGACGCCGTTAAAAGAATTTGAGCGTCAACGCACGAACGGTAAAATCGCCATCGATTTGAAAGAAGGCGATACCTTAGTGGGCGTTGCCGTGACTGATGGTCACCAAAATGTGCTGTTATTCAGCAGCACTGGCAAGGCGGTCTGTTTTAATGAAGAAGATGTGCGCTCCATGGGTAGAACAGCTTCTGGAGTGCGCGGAATTCGTTTGCAGGAAGGGCAAAAAGTCATCTCCTTAATTATCGCGACGGAAGGCACGGTACTGAACATTACCGAAAACGGCTACGGCAAACGCACCAAACTGGAAGAGTTTACCTGCCATAAGCGTGGGGGGCAGGGCTTGATTGCCATACAAACTTCTGCGCGCAACGGCGCAGTGGTCGGCGCCGTGCTGGTCAATGATAACGATGAAATCATGCTGATTACCGATGGCGGCACCCTGGTGCGCACCCGGGTTGACGGCATTTCTGTGGTTGGCAGAAACACTCAAGGTGTGACAATTATTCGCCTGGATAAAAAAGAAAAAGTCATCGGCGTTGATCGTATTGAAGGCATGATCGACGGGGAAGACGACGAAATTGAAGATAATCCTGTATCCGAGCTGGATACGGATGATGAACCTGCAACCGGAGAAGAGTGATTATGTCCAGAGTTTACAATTTTAGCGCAGGCCCGTCAGTGTTCCCCGAGCCGGTATTAGTCAAGGCTCAGCAAGAAATGTTGGAATGGCGGGATAGCGGCATGTCAGTGATGGAAATGAGCCATCGCGGCAAACATTTTTCGATTATCGCCGAAGAACTGGAAAGTGATCTGCGAACGTTGCTTGAGATTCCGGAAAATTTTAAAGTTCTGTTTCTGCAAGGCGGAGCAACGGCCCAGTTTTCGTTCATACCGCAAAATATTTTGCATGATAAAACCAAGGCCTGTTATGCCAAGACGGGCGCGTGGTCAGAAAAAGCCATTCAGGATGCGCAAAACTATTGCGAAGTTGTGGTGAGCGCCAGTTCTGAGGCATACGAATTTTACCAGTATCCCTGATTTCTCAAGCTGGAAGATTGACGCGCAAGCCGCTTATCTGCACTACACCTCGAACGAAACCATTCATGGTGTCGAATTTTCTGAACTGCCCGACAGCAAGGGCTTGTTCCTGGTTTCGGATATGTCGTCCAATATTCTGTCGCGCAAGGTGGATTGGAGCCGGCACGGTTTGGTTTATGCGGGCACCCAGAAAAATATGGGCCCCGCCGGGGTAACGGTGGTGATTGTCAGGGATGATCTGATTGGCAAGGCCGATAAAAAAGTTCCTGCAGTGTTTAATTACGCGCAGCAGGTTAAAAATGCTTCCATGCTGAATACGCCGGCAACCTATAGCTGGTATTTGACCGGTTTGGTGCTTAAGTGGCTAAAAGAACAGGGCGGGGTGCCAGCAATCGAACAGCGCAATATTGCCAAGGCCGGTTTGTTGTATCAGGCCATTGATCAATCGTCCTTGTACCGAAACCCGGTTGCCATGAATTGCCGTTCGAGAATGAACGTGCCGTTTATATTGGCCGATGAAACCCTGGATAAACCTTTTCTTGCCGCTGCGGAGGCCAATGGCCTGTTCGAATTAAAAGGTCATCGTTCGGTAGGCGGTATGCGGGCGAGTATTTACAATGCCATGCCTGAATCGGGTGTGCGGGCCTTGATTGATTTTATGGCAGAGTTTGAAAGAACTCATTAAACAAGAGCCGCAGCCATGACAGTCGTCACGCCACTTTCTGAATTAAGAGACAAAATCGACGCTATCGATCAGCAGATTCTGCAATTGATAAACGAGCGGGCGAAGTGTGCGATAGAGGTTGCCAGAACCAAAATGGCCGAAGGCGAGCAGGGCACTTTTTATCGACCTGATCGTGAATCTCTGGTGTTAAGACGGATTGAGGCGCTGAACCGGGGGCCATTGTCGAATGAAACTGCCATGCGCTTTTTCAGAGAATTGATGTCGGCTTGCCTGGCACTTGAAAAGCCTCTGGAAGTGGCTTTTTTGGGGCCGGAAGGAACCTTTACTCAGCAAGCGGCTTTCAAACATTTTGGTCATGCCGTAAACACGGTGCCGTCGGTAACCATTAACGAGATTTTCAACGCTGTTGAAAGCGGGAGTTGCCAGTTCGGCGTGGTGCCTGTGGAAAATTCTACCGAAGGTGTGATCAGTCATACCCTGGACAGATTTTTGTCGTCACCGCTAAAGATTTGCGGAGAGGTTGAAATCAGAGTGCATCATAACCTGATGGGACTGCTCGAAAGCATTGATGACATCACCGAGATTTTTTCTCATGAGCAATCACTGGCGCAATGCCGGCAGTGGCTGGATAAGCATCTGCCCAGTGTTGTGCGGACGGCGGTTAGCAGTAATGGCGAAGCGGCCAGATTGGCTTCCATCACTAAAAACACAGCGGCCATAGCCGGTATCGTTGCGGCTGAGCTTTATGGACTCAGGATTCTGGAAAGAAATATCGAGGATGAAGCCAACAATACCACGCGTTTCATAATTATTGGACAACAAAGTTCCGCTTCCACGGGCAACGACAAAACCTCGCTGGTGGTATCAACAGGAAATCAGCCAGGCGCTTTGCACAAAATCCTCGAACCGTTTGCCAAACATGGCATAGGGATGGTGCACATTGAATCCAGGCCATCACGTCAGGGCTTATGGGATTATGTGTTTTTTATTGATATCGAAGGGCATAGTGAAGATAGGGCCGTGGCAGAGGCGCTGGACAGTCTGAAACATAATGTCAGCATGCTCAAGCTATTGGGGTCTTATCCAAAAGCGGTGCTTTAGCACGCCAGTTTGTTGCTGGCCATGAAAGTACCACAAAACAAGGTTTTAGTGCTGTTCGTTGGCATTACCATACCGGCCATATTTAAATTTATTACCGCGATTTCGAACACAATCAATGACTAATATTTACCATCTTGCTCTACCCGGCGTGCAACAATTGATTCCCTACAAACCCGGCAAGCCGATTGAAGAGCTGGAGCGTGAGCTGGGTCTTACCCAAATCGTCAAGCTGGCATCCAATGAAAATCCCTTAGGCCCGGGCGAAAAAGCCTTGGCTGCGATACAGGCATGTTTGCCGCAACTCGGGCTTTATCCTGACGGCACTGGTTACAATCTAAAACAAGCTTTGGCGGGTAAATACCGTGTCGATGTTAGCCAGATTACCCTGGGCAACGGCTCCAACGAAATTCTGGAGTTGGTAGCGCGGGCTTTTCTAACGCCCGGTCTTGAAGTCGTATTCTCACAGCACGCCTTTGCCGTGTACCCCATCGTGACTCAGGCGGTCGGCGCAACTGCCGTGGTCGCACCTGCGTTAAACTATGGCCATGATCTGGCAGCCATGCGCCAGCGTGTTTCTGATAAGACACGAGTGGTTTTTATTGCTAATCCCAATAATCCTACCGGCACACTGCTGTCTCAAGCTGAAGTGGAAGCGTTTCTTCAAAGTTTGCCAGAAAGCTGTATTTGTGTGCTTGACCAAGCTTATTTTGAATTTGTCAGCAAGACAGAAGCGATCGATTCCATAGACTGGCTGAAAACATATCCCAATTTGATTATTACCCGGACTTTTTCCAAAGCCTACGGTCTCGCCGGTTTGCGCATCGGTTATAGCTTATCGAGCCCCGAAATGGCTGATATTTTGAACCGTGTGCGCCAGCCTTTCAATATCAATATGCTGGCTTTAGTGGGTGCAGAAGCGGCTTTAATGGATGATGAGCATTTGCAGCGTACGCTTGCCGTCAATACCGAAGGCATGCAGCAATTGATTGAGGGTTTCAGGAGGCTGGATTTGGAGTGGATACCCTCAGCAGGCAATTTTATTGCCGTCGATCTAAAACAGCCGAGTCAGCCAATTTATGAAGCATTGCTGGGCAAAGGCGTTATTGTAAGGCCAGTGGCCAATTATGAAATGCCTAACCACCTGCGCATCAGTATCGGTACGCAAGCAGAAAATCAGGTTTTTCTTGAAGCATTAGCAGACATTCTTAACCATGTTTGACCGGCTTTGCATTATCGGAGTCGGTTTGATTGGCGGATCGATAGCGCGAGCAGTCCGGCAGCACGGCCTAAGTAAAAGCATTGTCGGACACGGCCGGCAACAGGATTTGCCCAATCTGGAAACGGCAAAACGTCTGGGTGTTATTGATGATTATTACCTGAACATTGAACAGGCGCTAAGCGGTGCTGACTGCGTTATCATTGCCACTCCCGTCGGTGCAATTGAGGCAGTTTTTACGGTAATAAAACCATATTGGTCTGAAAACTGTATTTATACCGATGTAGGCAGCACCAAAGGCAATGTTGTAGCCGATGCGCGGCGGATCTTGGGCAGTGTCCCCGCCAACCTGGTGCCGGCGCATCCCATCGCCGGTGCCGAACAAAGTGGCGTAGAGGCCTCTGTCGATGATTTATTCGTCAATAAGCGCCTGATCATTACACCGCTTGGCAATACCCGGCCTGACGCCTTGCAAAAGATCCAGATTTTATGGGAACGCATGGGATCAACGGTATCGTTCATGGATGTTGATCATCATGATGCCGTATTGGCAGCGACCAGCCACTTGCCGCATATTCTAGCCTTTGGTTTGGTGGATATGCTGGGGCGCAAAGATGAACAGAGTGAGATTTTTAAGTACGCAGCTGGCGGTTTCAGGGATTTTACCCGGATTGCATCCAGCGATCCACTCATGTGGCTGGATATCTGTTCGGCCAATAAAAAGCACATCATCCCGTTACTACAGCAGACAAAAGAGCAACTGGATAAAATACAACGCTTGCTGGAAACCAACGACAGCCGGCAACTTTTTGAAATCTTTTCGTATGCCCGCATTGCACGGCAACGTTTTCTTGATCAGTTTGAAGGTAATATGTCCAAATCAATCACATTCAAAGTTCAACCAGGTGGTAAATTACAGGGCGAAGCACGTGTGCCGGGCGACAAATCCATATCGCATCGTTCAATTATGCTGGGTTCACTTGCGGAAGGCATTACCCATGTCAAAGGCTTTCTTGAAGCCGAAGATGCCCTGGCCACCTTGCAGGCCTTTCGTGACATGGGCGTTAAAATTGAAGGGCCGGTTAATGGTGAACTGACCATCCATGGCGTCGGCAAACATGGCTTAAAAGCTCCTAAAAATGAATTGTATCTGGGTAATTCGGGTACTTCCATGCGCTTGTTAAGCGGTTTATTGGCTGGACAGCCTTTTAATTCTGTATTGACCGGTGATAAATCATTGTCGGGACGGCCCATGAAACGAGTTACCGCACCTTTAGCGGCAATGGGTGCTGAGATAGAGACAACGGAGCAGGGCACAGCGCCCTTGCGGATCACCGGTAAGGCCGGCCGGTTAATCGGCATTGATTATGCCATGCCGATGGCCAGCGCCCAGGTCAAGTCGTGTTTGTTGCTGGCAGGCATGTACGCACAAGGCGAAACCAGCGTTACTGAGCCAGCGCCGACCCGCGACCACACCGAGCGTATGCTGGCCGGTTTTAACTATCCGGTAAAAAAACAGGGCAACAAAGTAACGATTACCGCCGAAGGCCAATTAAAAGCGGCCAATATCGATGTGCCGAGCGATATTTCATCGGCGGCATTCTTTCTGGTAGGGGCCTCGATTGCGCCGGGTTCAGAACTGTTACTCAAGCACGTAGGCATCAATCCTACCCGTACCGGAGTTATCGACATACTCAGACTGATGGGGGCCAGCATTGAAATCCTGAATGAACGCGTGGTCGGTGGTGAGCCGGTAGCGGATCTGCACGTGGTGTACAGTCCGCTAAAAGGCATCGACATTCCTGAACATTTGGTGCCGCTGGCCATTGACGAATTCCCGGTGTTATTTGTGGCAGCCTCATGTGCGCAAGGCCAAACCCGCTTGACAGGCGCGGAGGAGTTGAGGGTAAAAGAGTCGGACCGTATCCAGGTAATGGCCGACGGCTTGCAAATATTGGGGGTCGATGCACGGCCGACCGCAGATGGTATGGTTATTCAGGGCGGATCCATTGGTGGCGGTGAAGTGTTGTCCCATGGTGATCACAGGATTGCCATGGCGTTTTCAATCGCGGGTTTGCGGGCAAGTGCACCTATCACTATTCGTGACTGTGCCAATGTCAATACCTCGTTCCCGGAATTTAAAGACCTGGTGAAAACGCTGGGACTAGATTTGGTTAGTGAGGAATCCTGATGACCATACCGGTTTTAACCATTGATGGCCCCAGTGGCGCAGGCAAAGGCACGGTCAGCCGATGTGTTGCCAAAAAACTGGGCTGGCATTATCTGGACAGTGGATCAATTTACCGATCTTTAGCTATTGCCCTGATAAAGTGCAATGCTGATCTGAGCGACAATGCCGCTATTGTGAAAGTCGCGCAAACCATGATGTTAGAGTTTGAATGTGATGATGAGCTGGTCGTTAAACTTGATGGCAAGGATATTACTTCGCAATTGGGTTTGGAAAGTACTGGCAAGCTGGCGTCTATTGTTGCAGCGATTCCAGCAGTTCGCAATGTACTGCTGCAAAAACAGAAGGATTTTAAGCGAATGCCTGGATTAGTGGCTGATGGTCGGGACATGGGTACCGTCGTTTTTCCAGATGCTCAATTCAAGGTGTTTTTAACCGCCAGTGCAGATGAAAGAGCACAAAGACGATTTAAACAGTTGATAGAAAAAGGTATTGATGCTAATCTCTTGCAGATTACTAAAGAGATAGAAGAGCGTGATCGCCGAGATACAGAGCGGGTAACGGCCCCCTTAGCAATGGCGAGTGATGCGCTTTATATCGATACTTCTGCAATGCCGATCAATGCCGTCATTGAAGAAGTGCTGAATTTAATCCGCTAAGGATTATATTGTCGCCGCACATCATGTGAGTGCGGTATTTTTTAACTTTGATAAAGAAAAGGCTTGTCCGTGTTTCGACAGGCTTGGGAAAGAAGAAAATGAGCGAAAGCTTTGCTGAATTATTTGAACAAAGTCTGGCCAAGACGGAAATGCGTCCTGGTGCCATGTTAACCGGCACAGTGATCGATATTGAAAATGATATGATCATCGTCAGTACACAATCGAAATCAGAGGGCGTCATTCCAAAATGGCAATTTCTGAATAACGATGGCGAGTTAGAAGTCGAGATTGGTGACGAAGTTGAAGTTGCCCTTGATTTATTTGAAGATGGTTTAGGTGCTACCCTTCTTTCCCGAGACAAAGCTAAGAAAAACAAAGCCTGGTCAGAACTTGAAAACGCTTTTGAAAAAGAAGCTACCATTATCGGCCGCATTACCGGAAAAGTTCGCGGCGGTTTCACGGTGTCGGTTGGCGCACTGCGCGCGTTTCTGCCTGGTTCACTGGTTGATGTTCGTCCAATCAGAGACACCACTTTCCTGGAAAATCGTGACCTGGAATTTAAGGTAATCAAAATTGACCAAAAACGTAACAATGTGGTGTTGTCGCGTCGTGCAGTAGTTGAAAAAGAATACAGTGCGGAAAGAGAAGAATTGCTAAAAACGCTGGAAGAAGGCGCAGTTGTGACCGGTGTCGTTAAAAATCTGACGGATTACGGTGCGTTTATTGATCTGGGCGGTATCGATGGCTTGTTACACATCACCGACATGGCATGGCGCCGTGTCCGTCACCCTTCCGAGTGTGTTGAAATAGGCCAGGAAATTCAGGTTAAAGTCCTAAAATATGACAAAGACAAAAACCGTGTTTCATTAGGCATGAAGCAGATGGGTGAAGATCCGTGGCAAAACATTAATCGTCGTTACCCGGCAGGTACGCGCGTATTCGGTAAAGTCAACAATCTAACTGATTATGGTTGTTTTGTTGAAATTGAAGAGGGCGTTGAAGGTCTGGTGCATGTTTCTGAAATGGACTGGACTAACAAAAACGTCAATCCTTCGAAGATTGTCCAATTAGGCGATGAAGTTGAAGTGATGGTACTGGAAATAGACGAAGAACGTCGCCGTATTTCATTGGGTATGAAACAATGCAAAACCAATCCTTGGGACGAGTTTGCAGCGACGCATAATAAAGGCGATAAAATTTCAGGCAAAATCAAATCCATTACTGATTTTGGTATTTTCATTGGCCTGGACGGTGGCATCGATGGTCTGGTGCATATGTCCGACATTTCATGGGCTGATGAAGGCGAAGCATCGGTTCGTGACTTCAAAAAAGGTGATGAACTGGAAACTGTTATCTTGGCAGTTGATTCCGAGCGCGAGCGTATTTCTCTGGGTATCAAGCAGTTGGAACAAGATCCATTCCAAAACTTCCTGGCTACACACGAAAAAGGCAGTCTGGTCAAAGGCACCATTAAAGAAGTCGATGCTAAAGGTGCTGTAGTCACTTTGGCTGATAATGTTGAAGGTTACTTGCGTGCTTCTGAAATTCAACGTGATCGCGTTGAAGATGCCCGTACCCTGTTAAAGGAAGGTGATACACTCGAAGCCAAGTACATTGGCGTGGATAAGAAAAGCAAAACCATTTCGCTTTCCATCAAAGCCAAAGAACTTGACGAAGAGACGCATAGTATTAAAGATTATTCGCAGCAAGCAGCTGGCACACCTACGTTAGGTGACATCTTTAAACAGATGGAAAAATAACAACCAAAGGGGGGCTGCATTTTGCGCCCCCCTTTTGAATTTTGAGCTTTTCACAGGGCAGCATGTGACAAAATCCGAATTAATTGAAGCGTTAGTCAGACAGCAACCTCATTTGGCACAAAAAGATGTTGAGTTAGCCGTCAAGTGCATCATTGAAAAAATGAACCAGGCATTATCTTCAGGTGAGCGCATCGAGATAAGGGGCTTCGGTAGCTTTTCTTTGCACTTGCGCCCTCCTCGTATGGGGCGAAATCCTAAAACAGGAGAATCTGTAGCCCTAGCCAAAAAATATGTGCCACATTTTAAGCCAGGAAAAGAACTCCGTGACAGGGTTGATGCTTCACGCGATAAATATAAAATTATTGATTGATTAGCGATCAACGTAATTATTAATCGATAGCAACAACATAAATGAAATTATTAGCGATTGGTATTTTCTCTGTCATTTTTTTTATTGCGTTGATTTTTTCTGTTTTAAATTTTCACCCGATTCAAATTAATTTATATTTCACCTCCTTCTCATTGCCGCTTACAGTAGCGCTGCTCATTGAATTGTTGGCAGGCATTGCCATCGGTTTTCTAATCGCTTTGGTTCATATCATTAAGCTGAAAGCTGATTATGCACAATTGAGCAAAAAACTCGGTTATACCAACGCCAAAAAATAACAACCGTTTTCTCCCTCCGGTATTTCTGCTGCACCCTCTCAACAGACATTGTTGATATAGTCAGTACACGGCCTTATCTTTTTTACGAGTTGTTTTCGAAATCTGCAAGATGTGATATAGTCAGTCTTAATGAGAATGATTATTGATTGCCTTGTGCTGACTTTATGCTTGAACCCTTTCCCCATCCCAAAGGCTGTGTCATGTCTTTACGTTTAAAAAATCTAGCAGTCGGTGACTCAGGAAAAATAATCGGTTTTGATAGCGCCGGAAAAGCGTATCGCAAACGCCTGTTAGCCATGGGTTTAACTCCGGGCACTGAATTCAGCATTACACGATTTGCCCCGATGGGCGATCCTGTGGAAATTAAGTTGCGTGGGTTTTCGTTAACATTGCGTAAAGACGAGGCGACTATCTTGATGATTGAGAAACTGTCATGAAACCTGATTTTACCGTCGGCGTTGTCGGCAATCCCAATTGTGGAAAAACAACACTATTTAATGCTTTGACCGGTGCACGTCAGCACGTGGGTAACTGGCCTGGTGTGACGGTCGAAAAAAAAACCGGCGAATATCAATTTGAAAAAAAACTGATAGAGCTAGTAGATTTGCCCGGAACTTATTCACTGGAGGCCGCTGATGATCAGGTTTCCCTGGATGAAAAAGTGGCCAGGGATTATGTCGCCTCCAAGCAGGCCCATTTAATTATCAACATTGTTGACGCCTCCAACATTGAACGTAATCTTTATCTAACGTCGCAGCTGATCGAAATGCGAGTGCCGATGATTTTGGTGCTTAACATGATGGATGCCGTCAAACAACGCGGTATTAAAATTGATGTTGATTATCTCTTGCGGGTTCTGGGTTGCCCGGTAATTGCCATTGCCGCCTCGACTGGCTATGGAATCGACATATTAAAGGCGGCAATCAATAGTGCCGCTATCACCCAGCCCATACCTACGGTAAAAATTGGCTATGTTCCTGCGTTAGAGCAAGCCATCAATGACATTTCACCGTTGCTGGTTGAATCTGCACGAACCCATCATTGTGATCTGCGTTGGCTGGCTGTTCGATTGCTGGAAGACGATACCCTGGCCAAACAGATTGCCGGCCCGACTTTGCTGCCGGTAGCCGTGGCATTACAACGTCGTGTAGAGGCGGCAACAGATGATGAAATAGACATTCTCGCCGCGGATGCCCGCTATGGATTCGTCAATGAACTGACTAATGGCGCGGTCTGCAAGCTCAACGAAGTGGGACGTCATACCACAGACAAAATTGACAGCATCGTTCTGAATCGCTTTTTAGGCATCCCTGTTTTTTTACTGGTGATGTATGCAATGTTCATGTTCACGATCAATATCGGCAGCGCATTTGTCGATTTTTTTGATCAATTTGTGGGCGCATTATTGATCGATGGGCTGGGCCAGTTGCTCGGAACAATTAACTGGCCGCAATGGCTGATTGTTTTAATCACTAATGGCATAGGCGGTGGCATTCAGGTAGTCGCCACTTTTATTCCCATCGTTGGCTTTTTGTTTATGTTTTTTTCGGTGCTGGAAGACTCCGGTTACATGGCCAGGGCGGCTTTTGTCATGGACAGATTTATGCGTATGATCGGTTTGCCTGGCAAATCCTTCGTGCCGATGATAGTTGGTTTTGGCTGTAATGTGCCGGCCATTATGGCCACACGGACGCTAGAAAATCAACGCGACCGAATTTTGACCAACCTGATGAATCCGTTTATGTCCTGTGGCGCCAGGTTACCTGTGTATGCTTTATTTGCCGCCGCATTTTTTCCCGTCGGCGGTCAAAATCTTGTTTTTGGCTTGTATTTGTTAGGCATCGCTGTCGCCGTCTGCACAGGTTTAATTATGCGCCATACCCTGTTTAAAGGTGAATCAGCGCCCTTTATTATGGAATTACCGGCCTACCATATGCCAACTGTGCGTGGTGTTTTCTTAAGAACTTGGGATCGGCTCAAGTCGTTTTTATTCAATGCCGGCAAAGTCATCGTGCCGATGGTGTTGGTGTTGAATTTTCTTAATGCACTGGGAACAGATGGCACATTTGGCCAGGAAAACAGCAATAAATCGGTACTCAGTGAAATTGGTCGCGGCCTGACCCCCGCGTTTAAGCCCATGGGCATAGAGAAGGAAAACTGGCCAGCAACGGTTGGTATTTTTACCGGTGTTTTGGCAAAAGAGGCCGTTGTTGGCACACTGGATGCCCTATATAGCCAGCTTGCGGCGACTACCCCAACTGCCGCTGAGAAAAAACCATTCGATCTTGAACAAGCCCTAATTGATGCCTGCTTAACAGTGCCTAAAAACCTGCAAGTCGTTGCTGACAACTTATTGGATCCATTGGGTCTGAATATCGGTACTGTCGGTGACACGGAGGCAGCAGCCAGTGAGCAGGAAGTCAACACCGGCACCTTCACCGCCATGCAACAAAGCTTTGACGGCAAAGCCGGGGCGTTCGCCTACTTGTTATTTATCTTACTGTATGCGCCTTGTGTTGCGGCAACTGCGGCCATTTACCGGGAAACCAGTCGAAACTGGACTTTATTTGTGGTGTTTTGGACGACCGGAATTGCTTATATGACCGCAACTATATTTTATCAGTCGATGACCTATAGCCAGCACCCTGAATATTCTTTGGTTTGGATAATGGGATTAATCTTGGTGTTTTTATTAGTCTTGTTTGGACTCTGGTTACTCGGGAAAAATACTGACGCCATAAAACCACTCCAGGAGTCTTCAAGTGATTTTGTCTGATTTGAGAGGCTATCTAATTCAACAGCGCAGAGTTGCTCTAGCTGACTTGGTTGTCCATTTTAATATGGACGCGGATGCTTTGCGCGGCATGTTGGGAAAATGGATCAGCAAAGGTAAGGTGCGGCAGTTACCGTTAGCATCAGCTTGTGGAACCAGCTGTTGCAAATGTGATGCAACTTTAACCGAACTCTACGAATGGATAGATTAAAAGGAGCCCTGCTCATGGCGAAAGGTAATAAACAAGGCTTTGAATATTGTGCTTTGTTCCACGTTTTAACCAGTCGTTTAGCAACGCGTATTCAACGAATTTCCCCGAATCCGAAAAATATAACTGCGCGGATAGTATCCTGCCCACCGGGCACGACCTGAGTTGCTGCAGTCTGGCTGGCTCTCCAATAATCAAGACCATCGGGCTTTGCATCCGTCCTTCTTGAGGCTTTCTAAAACTAGGCTAAGCTTGTTATACCTATTTTACAAATGAGTGTAACAATGTCCACGCAGCAAGCCAGCATTCTGATTGGTTATTTATCCGAAGTCCGTGGTGATGGCATGGATGCCAGAATGGCAGAAGAACACTCCAATGATTCCCCCCTCATCAAAGTCGGCGAAGAAGAAATATTGGCCGGCCACATCGGCTCTTATGTGGTGATACGGCAAGCCCATATTGGGGTGCTGGCCCTCGTGTTTAAAATGTGGGAAAAAGATCATTTTAACAATGACGGTGAACGCCGGTCAGACCGCTTTATTTCCCTGATTCCAGTCGGTGAAATTCAGGGCAACGGCACTTTCGTTCGCGGCGTGCGTCATTATCCAACGCCTGGCGCGAAAGTCTACGCCGTCGGCCTGAATGAGATTAACGCCATTTTCTCAAAATTCAGGGATTACCAGTTCTTCATCGGCCAGTTATCGACCCACAAAGACTACCATTTGAGCCTTGATCCGAGGGCGCTTTTTAGCCGCCATTTTGCCATTGTCGGACAATCCGGTTCAGGCAAGTCATGGACGGTGACCAGTCTGATTCAACATACCATTAAAGCCATGCCTAAAAGCCATATCATTCTGCTGGATTTGCACGGCGAATATTGCTGGAAAGATGATGATGGCATAATTCAATCGGCATTTCCTGAGGATATGGTCAGCTATATTGATGCCATGGAAATGGAGATGCCGTACTGGATGATGACTTACGCCGAGCTGGTTGATTTATTCATAGACCGCGACGATAAGGGTGCTACTCTGCAAATGTCGTTTATGCGTGAAATCCTGCAGCAACTCAAACGCAAAGAAGCAAAGAGTATCGGCCTGGATAGCGTTTCAATTGATACACCTATCTACTTCTCTTTGGCGGAAATGTATATGCAATTTAAAGCCGCCAATGAAGAAAGAAAGGACTTTGGCAAAGTGCAGGGCGCTTTATTCGGGCAATTTGATGAGTTTTTGATCAGAATGCAAAGCCGGTTTAACGATGTTCGTTATGACTTTTTGCTGAAACCGAAGGTGCGCAACAATTCTGCCAGCATGGCTGACTTACTACGGCAATTGGTCGGACTAGGACACAAAAAAGCCAACATCACCGTGGTCGATTTAAGCTCGGTGCCCACCGATGTAAGGCCCGCAGTTTCTGCACAGGTGGGTCGACTGGCCTATGAATTCAACTACTGGAATCCGCAACGGCGCGAATTTCCGATTACCTTGATTTGTGAAGAAGCTCATGCCTATATTCCCCGGGAAAAAGGCGGGCCCTTTGACGGCACCAAGAAAATGATGGAACGGATTGCCAAAGAGGGCCGGAAATATGGGGTGTCAATCGGTGTGGTCAGTCAGCGGCCCACTGAATTATCCGAAACCATGCTTGCACAATGCAGTTCTTTTATCTGTTTGCGCACGACGAACCCCGATGACCAGGCCTACATTAAAGGTTTGGTGCCCGAAGCAGAGGGTGATTTAACCGATATATTGACTTCGCTAGGACGGGGTGAAGCCCTGGTATTGGGCGAGGCGGCGCCCATCCCGACGCGGGTGCAGATTTACAGACCGAATCCTGAACCGAAAAGTAACGATGTTGATTACTTTACCAGCTGGCGGGAAGGGCCTGATGATCTGAATGTGGAAGAAATAGTAAATTTATGGCGAACTCAAGCCAGGAAGTAATTCTTTAAAATGCAACTATGAATAGTGCTATTGGCATTTTGCATATTTTATTGCCAACATGTCCTCATTTCCGTGTTAAGGATATTTTTTCGAACGGCCAATGGACCAGTCAAAGTGACGCACCTCACTATTTGTTAGTCAATTGAATCTATGATAGATGGACCTTTTGTTTTGGTGGTAGAGGACGATAAACCTTGTGCCGCCTTACTAAAGCACATGCTGTCCAGAAGCGGTTATCGGGTGACAGTTGCCGAGGACGGCTACGCCGCTCAAAACAGCATAGACTCTCTTGCCCAGCCGCCTCATCTAGTACTGCTGGGATTGATGCTGCCTTTCGTCGACGGCTATCAGTTGCTTCGGCAGATCCGCCGGAAATCGGCATGGGCTGATACACCGGTCATCATTCTCAGTGCTAAAAGCCAAGAACAGGATATTGTACGTGCCTTCGATCTGGGGGCATCGGATTATGTAACCAAGCCTTTTCAATTGGGTGAATTGCTGGCCCGGATACGCCGCCAAATTAACAAGGGACAGCGCCATGGCTAACTGCCGCTGGCTTTGTTTATTGTGGCTCGCCGTTTCTCAACCGATCTTAGCCGACGACAAACAACCGCAGATTGATAGCGCCATGCAGGCAGGACGCTATGTTGAGGCAGAAACGCTATTACGTCAGCAAATCGATGTCAACCCGGCAAACTGGGACGCCCATTTTCGACTGGCAAAAGTGCTGTCATGGCAAAAAAAATTTGCGCAAGCCCAGTTGGAATATCAAGCGCTGCTAGCGCGCGAAGCCGACAATGCCGATTATCTGCTGGGGTTGGCGCAGGTCGGCGTCTGGAGGGGCGATGCGCATGCCGCTTTGCCCTTGATTGAGACAGCCAAATCATTGGCGCCTGGCGATCCCGATATCTGGCGCCTGCATATTCAAGCGCTGGCTGCCGTAAACGATCCGCATCGTTCAGACAAGCTTTCAACGTCCAGCAGCAGGCTGCACGCCGTTTTCCTGAACTGGACTGGGATATCACCAGAGACCCTTATCAAACTACTGCCGCACGCACGCCCAGCTTCGGCCCTGTTCATACTAACCAGATCGAGTTGGGCGGGTCATACGAGCATCTTGATAAAGATAAGGGCTTTTGGCGTACCGAATATCTGAGTTTCGAACATCGTTTCGCGCCGAGGAAACTGGTGTACGCCTCGTTTATACAGACAGAACGCTTTGGTTTTAACGATGAGCAGTTCTTGCTCGGTGGCTATTATCCGTTATCGAATAGATTAACCGTCAATCTTGAAGGCAATGTTAGTCCTTCGCCGCAGGTATTGGCCACCAACAGCATAATGGCGTCGTTGCAAGGCGATCTCGGACAGGGTTGGTTTTTAACCGGCGGCTTTAGGCACAGCGAATACGGTACGGGGCCCTTGCAGCAAGGCTTTGCAACTGTGGAAAACTATTTCGCCGATTTTCGCGCCGCGTACACGGTTAAAGTTACCGATTCGTTCAATAAAACCCAGTTTGGGCATCGTTTTGATTTTTCCTATTATTATCAGGACACCAGCTTTATCACGCTAACTTACAACATGGGGGCGGAAACCGGCGGGTTTCAGGGAGTGGTGTACGACACGCAGTTTTTTGGCCTGCATGGTAGACACTGGTTCAATCAAGATTGGGCTTTAACCTGGGAGCTGGGGTATATCGAACAGGGCGATGCTTATACTCGCCAAGGAGTGGGACTTGGAATTCGCCGCGCTTTCTGACAGCCGCGTTGTCGTCGCTTTCTGGATAGGGGCTTTTTCAATGCTGATCGCTGTAGCAATGCTGTTGGGAGTATTGCAAATGCGCATAGCGTTGATGATCCGGGAACGGCGCAGCAACCGCTTTCGAGAATTAGCGCAGGACTGGTTGATTCGGTTTATTGCGGGTGAAAATCCTGAACCGTCGAAAATCGCCACTCGTGATTTGCCGGACTTTCTTTATCAGTGGATACATTTTCAGGAAATTCTTCGCGGCGACAGTAAACTGCTGCTTAATCAGGCGTTACGCACTTTTGTTCTGGAAGCAAAAATCCACAAAATGCTGCGCAAGGGCCGTTTTGAAGAGCAATTAGTTGCGGCAACCGCGCTGGGTCATTTGGGCGATATGCAGGCTTGGGATCAGCTCCTGGTGTTACTGAAAAAACCTTCGCCTTTGCTATCGATGACGGCGGCACGGGCACTGGTTTTGATTAATCCCGACAAGGCCCGCGCTATTGTCGTGCCGCTGATTGTCCAGCATCGGGACTGGATGCTGACCCGTTTGTCGCTGATGTTGAAACAGGCCGACCCGCTGTTTCAACAGGCTTTTTTAACCCATTTGGAACGCGAGGCAGAGCAATCTCCGCCTTATCTGCTGCGGTTGATGCGTTTACTTGATGCGGAGCGGACCAATCAGCCGCTGTCCTTGGTGGCAAGAAACCTGACAGGCGGCAGCGATCCGCATCTGGTGGCAGGCTGCCTGCGCCTGGTTTGCCATCCATCGGAACTGGAATTGGTGCGGGCACGATTCGGCGACACGCACTGGCTAGTGCAAATGCAGATTGCTGGAGTATTGGGAAAAATGGGGATGCCTCAGGACGTCCATCATCTTTTGTCGTTACTCAATTCAGGTGAATGGTGGGTGCGCTACCGTGCCGCTCAGGCGTTGGTCGAGTTACCGTTTATTAATCGTCGAGCCGTCAAGCGACTGATTGACAGTCGTTCCGATGTCTTTGCTCGTGACATGTTGCTGCAGATCGTTGCAGAAAAGGTGCGCCGATGAGTGAGTTTGATATCAATTGGCATCAGTTCGTCATTTTTAGCGAATGGTTTTTTTTGACGTATTTCGTTGCGATCAATAGCTTTTATCTGACCCTAAATCTGCTTTCTATCTTTAACCTTAAAGTTTACATGCCCAACAAGGTGCTGGAGGGCTTGCCGCAAATTTATTCCGGCCTGGAACCGCCGGTCAGTATTTTGGTGCCAGCCTATAATGAGCAAGAGACTATAGTCGCGTCGATTCAATCGATGCTGCAGCTCAGCTACCCTTTGTTTGAAGTGATTATAATCAATGACGGCTCCAGGGACGATACGCTGGCGGTTCTAAAAAACACTTTCGGCCTGCTGCCGTTTCCGGAAGTTAATCGCGAACGCTTAAAAACTAAAACCGTACGCGGGATTTACCGTTCGACGCGGCATCCAAACCTGCGGGTAATCGACAAGGAAAACGGCGGCAAAGCCGATGCGCTGAATGCCGGAATCAATGCTTCCTATTATCCGCTGTTCTGCTGCGTTGATGCCGACAGTACTTTGCCACGCAACAGTTTGCAGGGTATTATCTATCCTTTTATGGAAGACAGTCGAGTGGTGGCGGTTGGCGGTACGGTGCGGGTGGCAAACGGCTGCACAGTAACCGACGGATTTATCAAGAAAGTTGGTCTGCCGAGTAATTTGCTGGCTTTGTTTCAGGTCGTCGAATATCTGCGGGCTTTTTTGTTCGGCAGGCTGGGTTGGTCAACGGTGGATGGATTGTTGATTATTTCCGGGGCCTACGGTGTTTTTCGTAAGGAAACGGTGCTGGATGTGGGCGGTTTCCGCACCGATACGGTTGGCGAGGACATGGAACTGGTGGTGCGCATGCATCGATTGTTGCGCAAACGGAAAATAGCCTACCGGATGGTGTTTGTGCCCGATCCCATTTCCTGGACTGAGGTGCCGGAAGACTTTAGCACGTTGAAAAATCAGCGGATTCGCTGGCAGCGAGGCTTGTGCGAGAGCTTGTTTGGAAATTTTGGCCTACTGTTTAGCCGCAATGGCGGAGTCCCCGGCTGGCTGGCTTTCCCATTTATGCTGTTATTCGAATGCCTGGGGCCAATGATAGAGGTCACTGGCTATGTTTTAATGGCTGTTTTCTTTTGGCTGGATTTTATTTCATGGCCGGTGTTCCTAATCTTTATTTTTGCGGCTATCGGTATGGGCCTGCTGCTATCGTTGTCCAGTCTGCTGCTGGAAGAAATGTCGTTCCATCTTTATGACAGGCCCAGACAAATATCTGGGATTGCTATTTGCGGCGTTCTGGAAAACTTTGGTTTCCGTCAATTGAACTCGGTGTGGCGGCTGATGGGGCTGTTCCGCTGGCTGTTCGGTAAAAAACAGGGCTGGGGCGAGATGAAAAGAAATGGTTCATGGCAAAAACAGCGGGAAGCTCGAACATGATTAATGAATTATTTCATCGCATATTGACTAACAACATTTGCTGCAAGTTGATCGGCAGTCGTGCAAGACTCTGTTTTTTGGGAGTCCTGCTAGGTGCTTCCTGTCAAAGTCATGGCGCTTGGTTGTCGATGTGTGCAGGTCTGCCGTTGTCGGCACTGAAGAATCAGGAGACAGGTTATCTCGCCCATATTTTCGATGTGCAAGAAAAAGTCATCTTCTTGCAGTTAACAGCAATACAGCCTGAGAATTCAGGTTGTGAAATGCGAGAGTTACCGGTTAGCACCGACAAACTGGCCTGGGCTGGTTTTACTGAACCGGCGACCTCGACTGCCAAGCAAATCGGCTTGCAAGGCAAGGCAATCAACGGCCGCTTTAAGGTTAGTGAAATTATTGCAAGCGGCGATTCCGAGGCGCAGCCACCTTTGGCCTCAGTCAAACCACGACCGTCGGGTAAAGCGCCTCGCTTTTCGCCTTTGCGCGCTTCCTGGTTCTGGGAGCCTGCTTCCTGGCTGGATACGCCTTGGCGAATTTTCGATACTCAAACAAGCCTGGCGTTACGGCGCATCTATATCACCGTGCCGGTGAATGAAGGCCGGGTGCAACATAGCGAACAGCTACGGCAATTTTCGGACATCGCCCATCAACGTGGTTTGCAGGTATGGGCAGTGCTCGGGGATCCTCAGGCCGTGTTGGATCAGGGCAGGCAGCATTTTCTGGCATTGGCCAGTGCCTATCAGATGTTCAATGCCAGCAGCAGCGCCCAACAACGGCTGGACGGTCTTCAGCTCGATATAGAGCCCTATTTGCTGCCCGGCTATCAGTTGAATCCGGCGGTCTGGTTGCAAAAACAGGCGAAAACAGTCAACGCCGTTCATCAGATAGCGCCGTCTCTGCCGCTTGATATGGTTTTGCCCTTTTGGCTAGATCCCTTGCACGGCGACGGCGCCGCGCTACTGGATAATGTCGAAGCCAGTATCGTCAGCATAACGCTAATGAATTACCGCACCGATCCCGAACAGATTCGCGAATTTGCGGACAAGATTCTGGCCTGGGGCGAACTGCGGCAAAAAGCCGTATATATTGCTCTCGAATCGCTGAGCATGGATGAAGAAGAACGGCGGATGTACACGAGGGCCCAAAGCGGGGAACTGTGGCGCTTCGATTTCAAGGCTGCGCCAGTTTTTCTGTTATTGCAAGATCAAGCGCAGGATTTGCCGGGGGGGATGGCTTACCGTTTTGTGTACAGCCGAAAAATAGATGGTTCCAGCACCAGCTTTTTCCAACAACCCGGTGCGCTGATGGAGCTATTGCCAGCTCTGGAAAAACAATTCAGCGCCTGGTCCTCGTTTGCTGGTATGGCGCTGCACGGGCATGAACAGCAGTGAATTGAAAAGACTGGTGAATGTGCTTCGCAACGATGAATCCGTCCAGTTAGTCTACGGGAGAGTTGAATTTATTGATTTCCCTCCTCGTTACCAGAAACCCTGCAGTCAGTCAGAACCAATTGATTTGATTGGTAGTTCGAGCAGGAAAGGCGACTGATATGACAATACGGCAATGGAAAGCTGGAATCACAGCTTGGAAGCTTTTTAAGCTAAAAAAGCCGCTTAGCTGAGTGTATGTGAAATTCTGGCAATATCAAAAACACCCCCATCGATCCTGTTCTATTCCCGCAACAATCCCAACAAGCGCATTTCCAGATCAGGATCAGCGCCGAAAAATACAATCCCTTAATACGCCTTGTTTGTCCACCAGAATATGCGAAGGCGTGCCTTTTAAATCGAAGCGTTCAAAGGTTTCTGCATGATAGTCGAGCGGCTGCAAATAGCGCCAGACTTGTTCCCTTATGTTCTGTTGATTGGCGCCGGGTTGCCGTGCAAAGTCTGGGAAGCGGTCTTCGATAAAGGCCGAGACCTCATTTTCGCTCACCTCAGCCTGGCGTTTGGTTAAACGATCCATCGCCACAGGAAAGGGGATGCGATAGGGCAGGCGATTGCCTGATAATTTGCCGTGCTGGCCTAACAGGCGCAAGGTTTCGCCGATGACTTCGCCGTTTTCAATCAGGCGGACTAAATTTTCCAGGTTGTTTTTGTCAAAATCTTCAAAAGCCGTTGCAACCCCCAATACCGATAAGCCGTGGTCTGCGTAGCGCTCATAGAGGTCAATGGCCTGGGGCAGGGCATACAAAAAACAACCGGGGCAATTAACCTGAAACACTTCCACCAGCACGACGCGGCCTGATAACTGGTCAAAGTTGACAGCTGCGCCTTGCAGCCAGTCAGATACGGCTAGTAACGGGGCTTTTTTGCCTATTTGCGCTTTCATGATGGCAATGTGTTTGAGTTAAATTTTCATATTCGCAAGGACAGGCACATCCTGGTCAGCCGGTAGCGCTTGCCGGCGCAGCAGCTTGGCATTGCGTTTGTCGGTCAGCGTCCTGGCGGCATCGGCGCCAATATGTGCTTCACCGCGCTGTCTGGCCAGTTGCATCTGTTTTTCCCGTTCCATGAAGCGGGCTTTCTGTTCCGGCGTGACTTTATCCCAACAATGCGGGCAGCTCACGCCTTGCTCATAGTGAGCGCTGGCTTTATCGGCTTCGGTAATCGGCAGGCGGCAAGCGTTGCATTGGTCGTAACTGCCTTTTTCAAGCCGATGATTAACGGTTATGCGGTCGTCAAAGACAAAGCACTCGCCTTGCCAAAGGGTTTCTTCAGCGGGTACGTGTTCCAGGTATTTTAATATGCCGCCTTTCAGGTGATACACCTCATCAAAGCCCTGTTGTTTTAAAAAAGCGGTCGATTTTTCACAGCGTATGCCGCCGGTGCAGAACATGGCGACTTTTTTGTGTTTTCCGGGATCAAGATGGGCTTTGACGTAGTCCGGGAACTCGCGAAAGCTGTCGGTTTTCGGATTGATGGCGTTCTTAAAAGTGCCAACCTTCACCTCGTAATCGTTGCGGGTATCCACCACCAATACGTCGGGATCGGAGATCAGCGCATTCCAGTCTTCTGGCTGTACATAGGTGCCGACCACCTGTTTAGGATCAATGCCTTCCACACCCAGGGTGACGATTTCTTTTTTCAGTTTGACTTTGCTGCGATTGAAGGGTGGTATGTCGGTCAAGGATTCTTTGAAATCAATATCGCCCAGACGCGGGTCGCTGCGCAACCAGTTCAACAGGGCGTCGATAGCCTGGCGGGAGCCGGCGACGGTACCGTTGATGCCTTCATGAGCCAGCAAGAGTGTGCCGCGCACCTGGTTGCCGGTCATGACAGTCAGCAAGGGCTGGCGTAAATCCTGATAGTTTTCCAGGGTGACAAATTTGTACAGCGCACAAACGACAATTTGAGACATCAGCGGTTCCTCGTTGCAAGCCGGAACGTAAATCCGGGGCAAAAAAGAGCGCTATTATACGAGAACAGGAGGTTTTTGGGGCTCACATTTGTGACTGCAAATAATTTTGCAGTCCAATTTTGTCGATTAATTCCAGCTGGGTTTCCAGCCAGTCGATATGGTCTTCTTCATTTTCAAGAATGTGCTCAAATAATTCACGGGACACATAATCCTGAATACTCTCGCAATAGGCGATGGCTGTTTTCAACAAGGGAACGGCGATTTGTTCCAGTTTTAAATCGCATTCCAGCATTTCCAGGGGATTCTCGCCGATCATTAACTTGTCGAGATTTTGTAGATTGGGCAAGCCTTCCAGGAACAGAATGCGCTCAATCAATTGATCGGCGTGCTTCATTTCATCAATCGATTCGTCATATTCCTTCTCGTTAAGTTTTGCAAAGCCCCAGTTTTTGTACATGCGCGCATGCAGAAAATACTGGTTAATGGCGGTCAATTCATTGGTCAGGGCTTTATTAAGAAATTCTATGACTTTCGTATCGCCTTTCATGCCACACCTCGGGTTTTAATATGCAATAAGAACAGGTTGGTTGGATGCCTCCGGCATTATAGGTTGTTGTTGCCGATTTTCGTCAAGCAATTCTTTAACCTGTTTATTGCATTTTCCGCAGTCGCCGCCGACGCCAAAGCATTGAAATAACTGACGGCGCGTGCAGGCGCCCTCGGCAATAGCATTTTTTATCTGGCTGTCAGTGACTGCTTTGCAAACGCATACATACATCGTATAAATCTCCAGGAAGTGATGTCATGTAAATAATAACAATTCGCATTAAAAATTGAAAGATGGTTTTTTGATTTTATTGAGGGCTAATAAACGAAGACAAAAATATTGATAGTGCTATGATTCGGAAAACAAATTCAACTATACGGCTGGCTTGGCAAGAAGAAACCTATGAATCTGAATCTGGAAAAAATCAATGGCTGTAGTGTTCTGTATATTCAGGAGGAGCGCATAGATGCGCATAATTCAGGCGAATTAAAAGAATATATTCTGCATCTGATAGAGCAGGGCGAGAGCACTATTATTGTTCAACTCGAACGCGTGCGCTTTATTGACAGCTCTGGTTTGGGGGCATTGCTGTCAGGCTACAAGAATGCGGCGGCCAAGTCGGGAAAGCTGGCTTTATCGAACGTGCAGACGCAGGTGCTGTCCATGTTTGAGTTGACACGTTTAAACAGGGTGTTTGAAATTTATGCCGATTTGGACGAGGTTTTCGACAATGAAACCTAACGCCTGTAGTACTGATTTTCAGGTCGATGTCATCATCCCGACACAAACCAAATATCTGGATCTGATTGGCAGCATTGGTGAACGCATCGGCAAAGAGCTGGATAATTTCTCCGGCGATCGCGAGGCCCTGGCCTACCATTTAAACCTGGTGCTGACCGAAGCAACCACCAATGCCATCAAACATGCCGACAACAAACCCAAAGACACGGTCAGGATCAGTATCCATATTCAGCAAAGCGAGCTGAATATTAAGGTCTATGACCACGGCCAGGGCTTTGATCTGGAAACCGTACCGCTGCCCGATTTTGATCATCCCAAAGAAGGCGGAATGGGCATCTTCTTCATCAAGACCCTGATGGATTCGGTTACCTACACCCGGCAGGGCGATTGCAATGTGCTTGAGATTATCAAATATTTGAAGTGAGGCGGGTGCTTTGAAAATAGTAGCGACAGATCATGAAGCCGATAGCTAAATCCTGGCTGCTATCATTTCAGGAAATTGGCTGAAAGGGCTTTGGGCAGGCAAGCCGGCAGCCAATTGTGGCAGAAATACGCAGCCGCGTTTCCGGCGGAATATCAAGCCCTGGTTCCCCCGCGTTACGCAATAAAAGACAGTCTGCATCTTGAGCAGGTATTGGCATCCAACCTGCAAGGCATCAGCCTTGTTAATCCCTGTCAGAGCGTCGATCACTACCGTCTGCATTTTCACAGCCGCCAACAGCGCTTTCTGGATGAATATATTCCGGTTTTGAAAAACATGCACTTGCGGGTCATGGACCAGGTGCAGTTTCGTGTTACCGTCGATGGCAGCACCCTGTTTATCAAAAGTTTCACCATTAAAACAGTAAAAAGCCAGCCCGAGTCGTTCCGCAGATTAACCAGCTCCCTGCTCGAGGCTATCCAGGCCGTACTCGATGACAAGGTCGAGAATGATGCGCTCAACAGCCTGCTGGTGCTGACGGGCTTGAACTGGCAAGCGATTGATGTGTTCCGGGCGTATCGCAATTATTATTTGCAGCTCGGACATCCGACCACCCGGGCCAGCTTTCATCATGCCCTGATCAACAATCCGCAAGTGGCGCTGTGTCTGTTTAATTACTTCGAAGCCCGTTTCAGACCCCATCCTGATTGGGATGATGCCATGGTTCGGGAAGAACAGATGCTATTGCCGTTACGCATGCAATTATTGGACAGCATGACTACGGTGGACGATATCAATGATGACCGCATTTTACGCACCCTGTTTAATCTGATTGATGCCACCATGCGCTGTAACTTTCATCAGCGCCGTTCGCAGCCTGATTACTTTATCGCTTTTAAAATCAACAGTCTCGGCGTTATTGAGTTGCCCGCGCCGAAACCGCAAAACGAGATTTACGTGCATGCCGTCGATATGGAAGGCATTCATTTGCGCATGGGCAAAATTTCTCGCGGCGGCATACGCTGGTCAGATCGCCCTGATGACTTTAGAACCGAAATTCTGGGTTTGATGCAGACCCAGACCAGCAAAAATGCCCTGATTATCCCGACCGGTGCCAAGGGCGGTTTTGTGGTCAAGAAAAATGGCACCCAACCTGATTTCAAAGCAGCCGGCAAAAAGGCCTATATCACGCTGATACGCGGACTGCTGGATTTAACTGACAATTATGTCGAGGATCGGGTCGTGCGTGCGCCTGATCTGGTGGCCTACGATGATGCGGATCCGTATTTGGTCGTGGCCGCCGATAAAGGCACGGCCCGGTTTTCAGATATTGCCAATTCGGTCGCGGCGGAGTATCGATTCTGGCTGGGCGACGCCTTTGCCAGCGGCGGCTCGCGCGGCTATGACCATAAAGCCCTGGGTATTACCGCACGCGGCGCCTGGGAGTGCATCAAAAGGCATTTTCGAGAACTGGGCAAGAATATTCAAAGCGAAGCTTTTACCGTTGTCGGCATCGGCAGTATGGACGGCGATGTTTTTGGCAACGGCATGTTGTTGTCGCCCCATACCCGGCTGCTGGCGGCTTTCAGTGGCCAGCATATTTTCATTGACCCTGATCCGATGGCCGGTGATGGGCCGTTCAATGAACGCAAGCGCCTGTTTGAGCTGCCCGGATCGAGCTGGAACGATTATGACCGGACGCTTATTTCCGCAGGCGGGGGAGTTTATGCGCGCTCGGCCAAAGATATTCCGGTATCGCCGGAGCTGAAAAAATGGCTGGGACTGCGCTACAAATCCCTGGATGGCGAATCCCTGATCCGTTATCTGCTGACCGCGCCGGTGGATTTATTATGGCTGGGCGGTATCGGTACCTATGTTAAAGCCAGCACTGAAAAGCATGAAGAAGTAGGAGATCACGCCAATGACAATGTGCGTGTCGATGCTGCCGAGCTTCATGCGCGCGTGGTGGGTGAAGGCGCCAACCTGGGCCTCACCCAGAAAGCGCGCATTGAATACAGCTTGCAGGGAGGCCGCATCAATACCGATGCGGTGGACAATTCGGCCGGAGTGGACACCTCCGACCATGAGGTCAACTTAAAAATCCTGTTGATGGGCCTGCATAAGAAACAACTGATCACGGACTACCAGCCTTTGTTTGTCAGCATGACCGGCGAAGTATGCGAGCTGGTGCTGGCCGATAATTATGCACAGAGTCTTTGTTTATCATTGGAACAATTGCGTTGTGCAGAAAACCCGGAGATCTATCTGCAACTGGCGGATCGCCTGGAAGCGCAAGGCTTTCTCGATCGAGCCGTGGAATCATTTCCGCAAAGCAAGGCTGTTTTGGCAAGACCCGGCCAGACCCTAACCCGGCCCGAGCTGGCCGTATTGATGGCGGCCAGCAAAATGCAGTTGACCGAGGAGATACAGCAACAGGCCTCCCTGATTCGGGAATCCTGCTGTGACTGTTATCTGGAGGCTTACTTTCCCGAACAGGTCAGAGCACGCTTTGGCCGGGATTTATCCGCGCATCCCCTGGCCGCTGCCATTAAAGCGACGGTAGTCAGCAATAAAATCATCAACCAGGCCGGGTGCCGATTTTTAAGGTTGAATACCGGTTCGGAAGATCTGAATACCCTCGATAATGTCAGCTGTTATCTGACCTTTGACCGGGTTCTCGATGGCGATGAACTGCGCCAGACGATTCATGCGCTGGACACTAAAATCGCTGCCGACAGCCAATACCGGGTATTGCTCCAGCTTGAGAACATTCTTGCCGGATTTTGCCGCTGGGCGGCATTACGGGACAAAAAAATCCGCCCCAACGACCAGACAATACTGTGCTACAAACGCCATTTGACCGAGTATGAAAGCTATTTCAAGCAGCACAGCGAGCCATTCAGCGAGCAGCTTGAAGACTACCGGCAAGAGGGCATTCCTGATCCGCTTGCCCAACGGTTGCTGCTTATCGGCAGCCTTCAGGATTTCCCCCTGATTGTTTCAATGACAGCTGAAACCAGCCAGGATTTCATCACTGTCCTGACCCTGTTTAATGAAACTACCCGTTACCTGGGTTTGGATGAAATTCATGAACAACTGGCAAACAGGCCGCTGCATGATTATTGGGAACGTAAAGTGGCCAATGACTTGCTGGAAGATTTGAAACGCATGACCGGACTTGTCATCAAGCAGGTGCTGGCCAGTAAAACCGCCACTTGTGCCGAATTTTTCGGCAACCCCGCGCAAACACACAAAATCAATCGCTACCGTCGCCTGTATCAGGACATCAGCAACAGCCTGCCGGCAACTCTGTTGCCTGCCATCGTCTTGAGCAAGGAGCTGGAGCGGCTGCTTGCAAGCGATAGCTGATTGAGACTTTCAGCAACAACATCTCCTTCCTCACATATCAAAACCCCGTAACTATATGATTCAGAGCTCATTTTGCTCAAATTTTCTGTTTGCTACAACCTCAACTATTTGGCCAGCTTATTAAAAAAGTTGGGGTTAAGCTACCAAAAGGCCCACTTCGTCAGTGACCGTCAGGATGAGGAAAAGTATGAAACGGCTAGAGAAGTCTGGCTGGAAGAAACCTTACCCGCGCTAATCAAAAAAGCCAAAGAAGAAAAAGCAGTGGTGTTGTTTGGTGACGAAGTCTCCTTTGCGATGTGGGGTTCATTAGCTCGTACTTGGGCTCCGATAGGGCAACAGCCAACGGTTAAAACCAGAGGGATACGCAAGGGACTGAAAATGTTTGGTTCGATTGATCTTGGCGGGGGCAGCTTTCAATATCGACAATTACTTGCTTATTCTCTGCAACCAAAATCACTAAAATTATTGAAAGAGGCGAATTTGCCCACTGAACTACTTGCCCTGCTAAAAACGTTAAAAGGGGAACAGTATGCAACGGAATTTGATTTTTTAAACGCGATATATGATTCCTCTCCCGGTGGCGGCTGGGGAATTTGAATCCCCGTTTTCAGCAAATTTTTGCATGTCCAGGAAAGGCTATGGGCAAGGCTTTCCGGCAACATCACAGCAAAAGTAAAACCCAAAATGAACTGCGGAAGCTTTAAAAACCCAGCAATGCACTGTCTTTATATTCATTTATCAGATAACAAATTCTAATTATATCGTTTCACTTAACAAGCCAATTTAATTACCATTTAACCAACAGTTGTTGCAAATTGAACGCAGATTGACCTGAGCAACACACTATGAACAAGCAAAATCAAAAGTAAGAGGGTTAAATGGCTTCAGATATCTATGGTGCTTCTTTAAAGCAGGCGAACAGTCAAGAGATTGCTGCCCATATTGCTTCAATCGTGCAGGGCATTCGTTTTGGTTCTGTTGAAATTGTTGTCCATGATGGCCGGATCGTGCAAATCGACAAACGGGAAAGATTCCGGGTTAACAACCAGCAGGTCAGCGATTGAATCCTGCCGCGCAAAGACAGAATTAAATTTTTCTACCGAACCGTCGGAGAGTAAACCATTTGTAGTTGCCATTAACCGACCGGATCGCCGGAAGTTAGCGCAGGTAAGAAAGAAGCTGTTTAAAAACGTCGCGAGCCGGGGGCATCACAAAAGGCGAGGGCGCTCGAAAGCCTAAAGTGTACACGCTGTATACGCTGTACATGAGGACTTTGAGGAGTTTTTAGCAGCTTCAAAAAAAATCCTTTTATAAAGAAAATATTAACCAAGGTAAATAAAATGAAGCGCTCTTTCATTAACACAAAATCGGCATTCAGCGCCCTAGGCCTGCTCTTGGCCTTGCCCGGTCTGGCAAATGCCGAAGATTATTACCGCAAAACCAAAGGCTATCGCGTCGAGCCGGATCCCGATCCTCCGGCCTATGTGCGCAATTTAAGCCGGACTCAATTCGAGCAGTTCCGCGATGTAGATTGGCTGGATGTGGGTCTGGATTTCCGGACCCGTTATGAATATCGCGAAAACGATTTGCGGCGCAGAAATGATCCCACCACCGGCGCCACGCTGAATAAATGGCGCAACGACCCCGATAATCTCTGGTTATTAAGGACGCGTGCGTATATCGGGATAAAAGATATTCTCGATCCGCTGCGTTTCGCTGTCGAGTTTGAAGATGCCCGCAGTTACAACGGCCTATATGAAAGAACCGATGCCGATGTCAACGAATTTGAATTGATTCAGGGCTACGCTGAATTATATTTTGACGATGCGCTCGGTAACAACCGGCCCTTAAGCATCCGGGCCGGCCGTCAGGCTCTGGAATTGCTGGATCGGCGTTTGATAGGCAACAACCAGTTCCGCAATACCACCAACAATTTTGAAGGCTTCCGGGTGCGCTTTGGCAAAAAGCAAAACAACTGGGATCTGGATACCTTTGCCTTTCAGCCCGTTCAACGCCTGAAATACGACTTCGACCAGCCCGATGAGGATACCTGGATTTATGGCGGCGTACTGAGCATCAAGCAATGGTCGGATTATATTACTATTCAACCCTACTTCCTGGGCCGCAAGCAAAATGGCGATTTGACCAATCCGGTGGTCGCCAATCGCAAGCCGGATATGGATATCTATGCGCCAGGCCTCAGGGTTTATGGTCAGTTTGGAGACAGCGGCTTTGATTTCGATGCCGACATCAACAAGCAGTTTGGCCGCTCCGGATCGATCGCAACCAATAGAGCCAATGTAACCACCCAGGCCTTGCGCCAGCAGGATTCCCTGGCTTACTCGCTGGAAAGCGGTTATACCTTTGATCATGACTGGAAGCCAAGGGTCAGTGCGTACTACGGCTACGGCACCGGCGACAAAAATCCCGACTGATAATATTAACCAGCGCGTCGATGCGTTTTACGGCTTTAATCAGCCGTGGTCGCGCAACGATTATTTCTCCTGGGATAACATTCTTGCCCCCAAGGCCCGCCTGGAATTCACGCCTTACAAGGATGTGCGCATTGATACCGGCTACAACGCCTACTGGCTGCAAAGCGAAACCGATGCCTGGAATAGGGCCAATTTGCGGGACAGGACGGGCAAAAGCGGCAACTTCCTCGGGCATGAATGGGACATTCGCATGCGTCACCAACTCAACCCGTATGTTGACTGGAGCTTGAGCTATGCCCGCTTCGAACCGGGTAACTTTACCAGTTCACAAGATAAGGGCAACACAGCCAACGGTCCCTTTACGTCGGAGGCCAGGCAACTTCTTCTACTTTGAAGTATCGCTGAATGCCTTTGGCGACGGCAAGCTTTAAGCGTGAGTCAGCAGTAGTAGCCTTAAATCGGCTTTGGCTGTGAATTTGGAATCTGCATGCAATGTGGGAGCGACGCCCTCGTCGCGATTTAAAAGATCGCTCCCACAGGTTTATCTGATTTATCGATAGCATAGTTCTAAATATATCGTTATTACCCATTACTTAAAGTGCTTATCATGGGCACAGTTTCAACAAACACTCATTTAAGGAAAAGACCATGAAATTGACCACCCCCTTAAAGTTCTTGTTATTCAGCCTGGCCTTGTTGCTAAGCGGTACGGCCCTGGCAGACAGAACCCTGCTGAATGTATCCTACGACCCGACGCGGGAGCTGTATCAGGACTACAACAAGGAATTTATCAAATACTGGAAAGAAAAAACCGGCGAAGATGTCGCTATTCAACAATCCCACGGCGGCGCCGGCAAACAGACCCGCGCGGTGATCGATGGTCTGGAAGCCGATGTGCTGACGTTGGCGTTGTCTTACGACATCGATCAAATCGCCAAAAAAGCCCACTTGTTGCCTGCAGACTGGCAAAGCCGTTTGCCCAACAACAGCCTGCCTTACACCTCCACCATTGTATTACTGGTGCGCAAAGGCAATCCAAAAGCCATTAAAAACTGGGACGATCTGGCCAAAGAAGGCGTCTCTGTGATCACGCCCAACCCCAAGACCTCCGGCGGTGCCCGTTACAACTACCTGGCCGCCTGGGCGTTCGGTGAAAAGACTTACGGCAGCAAGGATGCCGCCAAGGACTTTGTTAAAAAGCTCTATAAAAACGTACCGGTGCTGGATTCTGGCGCGCGCGGCTCAACCACCACCTTTATTCAACGCGGTATCGGCGATGTGCTGATCACCTGGGAAAACGAAGCCTTTTTGGCGCTGAAGGAACAGGCCCCCGGTGAGTTTGAGATCGTGGTGCCGCCAACCAGTATCAAGGCTGAAACGCCGGTTGCCGTAGTCGATAAAGTCGCCAAAAAGACCGGCAACCTGGATCTGGCCGAAGCGTATCTGCAATACCTGTATTCACCGGTTGGCCAAAAGCTGGCGGCGAAGCATTTTTATCGTCCTTCGAAACCCGAATTTGCCGATCCTGAAGACCTGAAACGTTTCCCGAATCTGGAATTGTTTACGGTGAATGAAAAATTTGGCGGCTGGGCGCAAGCGCAAAAAGACCATTTTGATGATGGCGGCACCTTCGACCAGATCTACACGCCTTAGACGAATCTAAGGTGGGAGCGACGCCTTCGTCGCGACGGGGCGTCGCTCCTACCTTAGGTCGCTTTTTATTTTTGAAGGTTATTGACATGCCACAAAGTAACATCATGCCGGGATTTCGCCCGGCCCTTGGTTTTACCCTGTTTTATCTGGGTTTGATCGTGCTGATACCGCTTAGCGCCATGGTGCTGAAAACCCTGCAACTGAGTTGGGATGAATACTGGGCTATTTTGACCAATCAGCGCGTGCAGGCTTCGTTCCGTGTCAGTTTTGGCGCGGCATTGATCGCCGCTGTGATAGCCGGGGTGTTTGGCTTTATCATCGCCTGGACGCTGGTGCGTTATCCGTTTCCGGGTAAAAAGCTCTTTGATGCACTGATCGACTTGCCTTTCGCATTGCCGACAGCGGTAGCCGGTATCGTGCTGGCGACGATTTACGAACCCAAAGGCTGGATCGGTAAGATCATTATGGATACCCTGGGCGTCCAAATAGCCTATAAACCCTTGGGAATTGTTGTTGCATTGATCTTTATCGGCCTGCCATTTGTGGTGCGTACCATTGAACCAGTGCTGCAGGAATTCGACACGGCAATGGAAGAAGCCGCCGCCAGTCTGGGCGCCAGCCGCCTGCAGGCGTTTTTGAAAGTCATTTTGCCCAACATTCTGCCCGCCACCATTACCGGCGTTGCGCTGGCTTTTGCCCGTGGCGTCGGCGAGTATGGCTCGGTGATTTTTATTGCCGGCAACATGCCGTATGTCTCGGAAATCGTACCGCTGTTGATTATCACCAAACTGGAGCAATACGATTATAACGGCGCGGCGGCAGTCGGTTTGAGTATGTTGATTTTGTCGTTCCTGTTGCTGCTGTTGATTAACAGCCTGCAGTGGTGGGTACGCCGCCGCAGCGGACAACTATAGGAGGCGCACTGATGAATACGATGGCTGCTGGTTTTACGTTTAAGGCCAAATCCTTGACGCTAAGCGATCCGGACTGGGTGCGGCATGTCCTGGTCGGGATAACGCTGGCCGTCATTGGCCTGTTTTTGGTGTTGCCGCTGGCGACGGTGTTGATCGAAGCCTTTGCCAAAGGCTGGATAGCCTATACCTTCAGTCTGAGTCAGCCCGATACGCTGTCGGCGATCAGCTTGACGCTGCTGGTTGCGCTGGTCACTGTGCCGGTAACGACTGTCTTTGGCGTTTCCGCGGCCTGGGCGATAGCACGCTTTGAGTTTCGCGGCAAAAGCCTGTTGATTACCCTGATCGATCTGCCGTTTTCCGTGTCGCCGGTGATTGCCGGTTTGATTTATGTGCTGATTTTCGGCGCACAGGGCTGGATCGGGCCGTGGTTGTCTGAGCATGACATCAAAATCATTTTTGCGGTGCCGGGCATCATTCTGGCGACTATGTTCGTGACTTTCCCGTTCGTCGCTCGTGAACTGATCCCGCTGATGCAGGAAATCGGCCACGAGGAAGAAGAGGCGGCATTATCGCTGGGCGCCAACGGCTGGCAAACCTTTTTCAAGGTCACCTTGCCCAATATCAAATGGGGCCTGCTGTACGGCGTACTGTTGTGCAACGCCCGTGCCATGGGCGAGTTCGGCGCGGTCTCGGTAGTATCGGGCCATATCCGCGGACTGACCAACACGCTGCCGTTGCATGTTGAAGTCAGCTACAACGAGTACGACTTTGTCGGTTCCTTCGCCAGCGCTTCGCTCCTGGCGGCTCTGGCCCTGGTGACCCTGGTAGTCAAAACTTTCCTGGATTGGAAGTTAAAACAGGATTTAAAAGTCGCCCACCAGGGCGCTTCGGAATAGCCTTTTGCATGCAACGATTTGATTGAGAAACCCGTCATGAGCATTACTTTAAATAATATCAGCAAACATTTCGGCACTTTTACGGCGCTGGACAATATCAACCTGGAAATTCCCGAAGGCGAACTGGTGGCTTTACTGGGCCCTTCCGGTTGCGGTAAAACCACGTTGCTGCGCATCATTGCCGGACTCGAACAGGCCGACCAGGGCGACGTGTTTTTAAAAGGCGACAAGGTCACTGACCAACCGGTCAAAAACCGCCATATCGGTTTCGTGTTTCAACATTATGCGCTGTTCCGGCACATGACCGTGTTTGACAATATCGCCTTTGGCCTAAGAGTCAAGGCGCGCAAGGAACGCCCCAGCGAAGCGTTCATTAAGGACAAAGTTCATTCGCTGTTAAAACTGGTGCAACTGGACTGGCTGCATGACCGTTTTCCCGATCAATTGTCCGGCGGTCAGCGTCAACGTATTGCGCTGGCGCGGGCATTGGCCGTGGAGCCCTCCGTGCTGTTGCTGGACGAGCCGTTTGGCGCGCTGGATGCCAGCGTCCGCAAGGATTTACGGCAGTGGCTGCGCAATTTGCATCATGAACTGCACGTCACCAGCATTTTTGTCACGCATGATCAGGAAGAAGCCATGGAAGTCGCCAGTCAGGTCGTGGTGTTGAATCAGGGCCACATCGAACAGAAGGGCACGCCTGATGATATTTACGACAATCCGGCCAATGCCTTTGTGTCCAAGTTCATCGGCCAGACCAACGTCTTGCATCTGCAACACAGCGATGCCGCCTGGCTGAAAAACGCCGGCATCATCCTCGATGAGCCCAAGGGGATTGTCGCGCATGTGCGTCCGCACAATATCGACATTGAAAAGGCCGCCAAGGGTTCTAATTCCCCGGTGACCTTAAAAGACTGGCAGCATTTGGGCGCAACCATCCGTGTCGAATTGTTCAATCCGCAAATCAACGACACCGCCGGTTCCATTCTGTACGCCGAAATGCCTAATGAGCGTTTCAAGCAGTTAAAACTGAGCAAAGGCGACCGGGTTGCCCTGCATATCAAGCATGCGCACTGGTTCAACTGATTATAAAAATGATTTAGCTGCGTCATACCGGCATGGACTGCCGGTATCCAGATTACATGGATGTAAGGGTTGCAAGCCATCCCTGGCTTCTGGGTTTCGGCACAAATCTGTCTGGAACAGATTTGCATTAACCCGAAGGCCATCAGGCTGGATAGCCTGATGTGAAGCCTTGCCGGAACGACGAAAGCGGGTACCTGTTAGGTAATGGCTGAAGCATCTTGCTGGTCGGCTGAACACTTGTCTCGTTGCACTTGGTGATAACTCAGTATTTTTACTTCGTGACCTTCGTGGTGAAATTCTTTTTTTGGATGAATACTTGCCCAGTCTCATAGCTCTGCCCACCCCAAACAACAAGGTAGTTAACAACCAAGTTCATGAATCTTAACCAACTCGAACTGCTGCGCATTCTGCAGGAAACCAATTTCAACCAGTCAAAGGCCGCGGAAAAGCTCAATGTCGTGCAGTCTGCGGCGAGCCGGCAGCTGCAATTATTTGAAGAAGAACTCGGTTCGCCCTTGTTCGAGCGCCACGGTAAAAAACTGCTGGGTTTGACCCCGCTCGGCGAGCGGGTGATGGAAGAGGTTGAGCGCATCAATCAGGCCAAGAAAAACATTCTGGCGATTGCCGGCGATTTTCGCGATAACCGCAATGGCACCCTGCATATCGCCACCACCCATACCCAGGCCAAATACCTTTTGCCGGAGCCGGTGCGGAAATTCCGCGAAAAATATCCCGGCATCACTATTTATATGGTGCAATCGACGCCGGATGATTTGATTGAGCAACTGCATCATCACCGGGCCGATATTGCCATCTGCACCGAAAAGCTCGATGAAGACGATAAACTCATGGTGAAGCCTTGCTACGAATGGCACCATGTCGCCATCGTGCCGCGCCATCATGCCTTAGCTCAAGGCGAGATTACCTTGGCCCGGCTGGCAGCGTTTCCTATATTGACCTATTCGCCCGGCTTTACCGGCCGGACCACCATCGAAAAGGCTTTTACAAATGACGGGCAAGAACTTGACATAACCTTGTCCGCCGCCGATTCTGACATCATCAAAACCTATGTCAGACTCGGGTTGGGGGCCGGCATTATCGCTGCTACCTCCTACGAACCAAACGTCGATAACGATCTGCTGGCACTGGATTTGTCGCATCTGATTCCGTCCTCGGTAACCAAAATCGCCTATTTAAAACAACTCTATTTGCCTTCTTATTTGCGCTATTTTATCGGCGAGTTACTGACCAGTGCGGCGCATATTCGATAATTCTGCATGGCGTAATTCACCAGTGATCACTATTTAAGCCAGCCGATACGAGCGAAGAGGCCGCCGATAATCCAAATGAACTCACGAATCGATAGCTTGTTTAAGCCAGTCAGCTAAAATCGAGTGATTGCACGACTGTAAATCTAATTCATCTACCTACCGGAGACTGACCACCGTGAAAATTGGCCTGATCAAAGAAATCAAAAGCAAAGAAAACCGTGTCGGCCTGACCCCGGAGGGCGTTGCCGCATTAACCGCCAACGGTCACCATGTCTATGTCGAACAGGGCGCCGGATTCGGCTCCGGCTTTAGCGACGACGCTTACCGGCAAGCCGGTGCGGCCATCGTCAGCAAGGCGCAAGCCTGGGACAACGATTTGGTGGTCAAGGTCAAAGAACCTGTCGAGGCCGAATATCACTATTTACAGCGGCAAATCGTGTTTACCTATTTCCATCTGGCCGGTGTGCCCTGGGCACTGACCGAAGCCTTGCTGGCCGGTAAAACCAGTGCGGTCGCCTACGAAACCGTGGAAGATAGCAACGGCCGGCTGCCGCTGCTGGCGCCGATGAGTGCAGTAGCCGGTAATATGGCCGTGCAAATGGGCTGCCATTATCTGGCGGCTTACAATGGCGGTAAGGGGGTCATGCTGGGTTCGGTGCTCGGCAGAAGGCATGGCAAGGTGCTGATACTCGGTGATGGCGTAGTCGGTTCGCATGCCGCCAGAACCGCAATCGGACTGGGTGCCAACGTGGTCGTCGCCGGACTGCTGCCGGAAAACGGCGTGCGTCTGCGCCGCGAAATTTCAGAGCACATTGAGTTCATTATTTCCGAACCCGCGGCGATTGCCAAACAGTTGCTGGATACCGATCTGCTGGTCGGCGCGGTCTTGCTGCACGGTGCCCGCGCCACACATCTGGTCAGTGCGGCGATGGTCAAAACCATGCAGCCGGGATCGGTGATCGTCGATGTCAGTATCGATCAGGGCGGCTGCATCGAGACCTCCCGCGCTACCACGCATGAGGCGCCGGTCTACGAGCAGTATGGTGTGATTCATTACTGCGTCAGCAACATGCCGGGCGCGTATCCGCGTACGGCAACGCTGGCTTTAACCGATGCCACGCTGCCCTATGTGCTGAAATTGGCGAACAAGGGCCTGGCGGCATTAGCGGAGGACCCGGGCTTCGGCAAAGCCTTGAATACCTATCAAGGCGCTATTACCTGCAGGCCGGTAGCGGAGGCATTTGCCGTGCTGGAGCGTTACAAGCCGTTGCCAAAGCAATTTTAGAATCGCTCCCTGCGTTGAAGTGCTTAGTAATGCGCACGAAATAAGTTGAACAAGTGTAGGTGCGAATTTATTCCCACAGTGCGGATGAATCCGCACCTACACAGAAAATTGTTTCTCAGAGTTGCACAAGTTATTTGATACGCGTTCCTTAGCGATCGCGATGCAGGGCATTAAACAGTATAAACCCCGCAAACATTGCCCCGGCAAACACATAATTGCCGGGCAAGCCGCTGGTTAAACCAACAATCGCCGGTCCTGGGCAAAGGCCCGACAAGCCCCAGCCAATGCCGAATATCGCCGCACCAGCAATCAGCCTGGCATCAATCCCGGCTTTGGCTGTATCGCAAGCCGGCAGTGGTCTTGTTGTTCAGCCGGCTCGGAGGAGGGGCGAATGAAACGTCGCCAGGTGCCCAAAACCAGCAAGGCGCTGGCCATGACCAGCGCCAGGCTGGGATCCCATGCGCCAGTGACATCCAGAAATGCCAGCACTTTGGCGGGGTTGACCATCTGGGCGACGATCAATCCCAAGCCGAAAATCAGGCCGAAAATAAACGCGAAAATATTTTTACTCATGGTTACACCGCTCAAAGTACGTGACGAACCAGATAAACCATCAATCCGGCAGTCAACATAAAAATCAGCGTCGCTACGATGGAGCGCACGGATAACCGCGCAATGCCGCAAACTCCGTGGCCGCTGGTGCAGCCGCCGCCAAGTTGGGTGCCGTAGCCGACCAGCAAGCCGGCGACGGCCAGCACCGCGAGCGGCGCGTCGATTTGTACCGGAACCGCACTTACGGTGAGCCTATACAGCGGCGCGCTGATGATGAGTCCGGCCAGAAACCACAACCGCCAGCTTGTTTCCGCTAGTCCAAGGCGGCAAAATTCCAGCGGCAATACCGGAAATACCGGCGACCCGGTTATGAGTAAAAAGCAGCAACGCCGAAGCCAGGCCGATAAGCGCACCGCCCGCCAATGCTGATAAAGGGGTAAAGTCTGTCATGTTTGATGATCTCGTTTAAAAAACGCCTATTGAATCAGAAACGCCGGGACCATGCCAACTGCAATGAAAATTGCGTCATCGACAGTTCGATGGCTTGGCCAGGGCTTAACGGGTTGGCGCCGGTTACGGTTTTTTCCGGCGAATACATAAAAGCAAAACTGAGTTCGTCTTGTTTATCCAGGGCATAACTGAAACCGCCGGTTATATGCCACTCCTGCACACCGGGCGCAAGGATATTGAATAAAACCTCTGAACTCTCGATCGGTTGTTTCCCGAGCCAGCCCGGCAGGATTTATCGCGGCGGCTACCGCATCCTGGGAAAAGGCCACGCCGGTGCCGGCCATCGCTTTGCTGCGCACGCCGTAACCATGGGCAAAATAACCATTGGTGGCGTTTGCGGCTGCGGGAACTATGGCCAATGCAATCATTGCGGTGCTGCTTGAAAGCCTTTTCTTCAGAGGGCTCATGTGGTATTTCCTGTTAGCGATTAAAAAATTCAGCGCCATTGTCATTCCGAGCAGAGCGAGGAATCTTAAGCCTGATCATGTCCCAGCGCGTAAGATTTCTCCCTGTGGTCGAAATGACAAAAAACATGCTTTGCGAGCAAACGCTGAAGCGTTTTCAAAATTTTTTAATAGCGTAGCAATATTTCTAATCCACTTAAAAACGGTATTATTAGAATTGCATATCTAAAAATTGAACATAGCCTTGAGATGAAAATCTGACTTTTGCTGCTGCTTGACAGGACACAAAGAATCGAAGTAACGTAATTAAAAGTCGCAACTATGCTGACCGGACAACCGGAAGCCAGTGAGCTCGTGAGGGCCACTGGCTTTTTTTTGACCTGACATACACCTAGAAGGCAACACATGACACATTGGTACCCCGACAATTCACAATCCATAGGCAACACGCCGCTGGTGCGGCTTAATCGTATCGGCGAAGGAGCGCCGGTAACACTGCTGGCAAAAATCGAAGGCCGCAATCCTGCGTATTCGGTGAAATGCCGAATCGGCGCAGCCATGGTCAACGATGCCGAGCAACGCGGCTTGCTGGGCGCAGGCAAGGAGCTGATTGAACCTACCAGCGGCAACACCGGCATTGCGCTGGCCTTTGTTGCCGCCGCGCGCGGCATTCCGCTAACCTTGACCATGCCCGACACCATGAGTGTTGAACGCCGCAAATTATTGGTTGCTTTTGGCGCCAGGCTGGTGCTGACCGAAGGCGCCAAGGGCATGAAAGGCGCAATTGCCAAGGCCGAAGAAATCGTCGCCTCTGCGCCCGACCGCTACGTCCTCTTGCAACAGTTCAAAAACCCCTCCAATCCACTGATTCACGAACAGACCACGGGGCCAGAAATTTGGGCCGATACCGACGGCGCTATCGATATTCTGGTATCGGGCGTCGGTACCGGCGGCACCATTACCGGTGTCTCGCGCTACATCAAACAAACCCAGGGCAAATCCATCGTCTCAATAGCGGTCGAGCCCGAAGCCAGTCCGGTGTTAACCCAGCAGCGGGCTGGTCTGGAAATACAGTCCGGGACCGCACAAGATTCAAGGCATAGGCGCTGGTTTTGTGCCGGATGTGCTGGATCTGTCCTTGGTCGATGAGATTGAACAGGTCAGCAACGAAGAAGCCATAACCTATGCCCGGCGTCTGGCCCGCGAGGAAGGCATACTCGCCGGCATTTCCTGCGGTGCGGCAGTGGCTGTCGCTGTGCGGGTTGGCAGACGTCCGGAAAATGAAGGCAAAACCATCGTGGTGGTGCTGCCGGATTCCGGCGAGCGTTATTTGAGTACGGCCCTGTTTGAAGGACTCTTCGATGCTCAAGGTATCGGCGTATGAGTTTTAACAACAACGGTCAACATTGGGGTATCGAGGCGCTGGTTGCCGAACTGCGCGAGATCCGCCTGCGATCTCTGGAAAACCGCCAGCGCCGTGATCATCCGCCAAAACTGCCTTCGCGCAAGACTCTGGGTCATATCCTTGATAGTCTGGCAGGAGTGATGTTTCCGAATCGCCTGGGCTTGCCTGGTCTCAACGACGAAGGAATCGATTATTTCGTCGGCCACACGCTGGATAGTTTGCTGCGAGAATTAAACAAGCAGATTGGCCTGGAATTGCAGTTTGTTGCCGAAGAACAAGGCCTCAAGATTGATAATACGCGCAGCCAGGCTATCGAGATTACCCGTGAGTTTGCCGCTCAGCTGCCTGCGGTCAGAACCTTGATCGACAGCGATATTCAGGCGGCTTACGAAGGCGATCCGGCGGCCAGAAGCGCGGACGAAGTACTGGCCTGTTATCCGGGCATTAACGCCATGATCCATCATCGCCTCGCACATCGCCTGTATCAGTTGGGCGCCCCTTTGGTGGCGCGCATCATTACCGAACTCGCCCATTCCGCTACCGGCATCGATATTCATCCGGGCGCGCAAATCGCCGACAGCTTTTTTATCGATCACGGCACCGGCGTGGTGATTGGTGAAACCGCGGTCATTGGCCGCCACGTCAGGCTCTATCAGGCCGTGACGCTGGGTGCCAAACGCTTTGATAAGGACGATAGCGGCATGCTGGTGAAAGGTAATGCCCGCCATCCGATTGTCGAGGACGATGTGGTGATATATGCCGGCGCGACGATTTTAGGGCGCATCACCATTGGCCGAGGCTCCACCATTGGCGGCAACGTCTGGCTCACCCACAGCGTTCCGCCAGGCAGTCACATCAGCCAGGCGCAGGTACGCAGCGAGATGTTTGATGGCGGGGCAGGGATTTAAAAAGGCCAGATTCAAGGCGAGCCCATGCTGTTTTGCATCTTGAGCCTTGGATTATGAATCCGGCATAGATAAAACAGACATTGAAAATCGAAAAATATCGTATGGCTAGCCATGAATACCGATGCTTCATGTTTGTCTTTTTATAAAGCATGAAAATCAATGGCTTAAAAAAACATATCACTATCAGCTACCCGCCGACGCGATTGTAAATGATATTTTTGGATAAACCATTCTAATTTCGACATAAACCAGCAAGCTACCCGGTTTTTCCAGGCCTTGACAGAAACCAGCCAGACCAAGTATCGTTACGGATGTCACCAGCTGACCGGACAACCGGAAGCCAATGAGCCCGCAAAGGCCATTGGCTTTTTTTTGGCCTGAAGAAAACCAAAAAGAATAGGAATACGGCAGTTGGTATCCCGAAAATTTGTAAGCGGGCTTGTCCAGCCAAGTGGCTGAGGCAAAGCAGATTCAACAACCCGATACAAAACTACAACCACTCACTTAATACAGGAAAACTTACCATGTCAGACATTCATGAAGGCCAATCCCATACCGCATTAGGCGATGTCGCCGCGCGTACACTAGCGAATGCCACCAAAACCGTCCCCATGTTATCAACCATCACCCCTCGGTGGTTGGTTCATCTGCTGCCTTGGACACCGCTTGAGGCTGGTATTTATCGGGTCAACAAAGTCAAGAATGAAAAAGAGCTCCATGTTGATTGTTCCAGTCTTGATGAAAAAGAACTGCCGCAAACATTCGCCGATTACGAAGAATGGGGCCGTGAGTACCGCTTGAATGCGGTTAATACCACACTCGATGTGCATACACGTATTGCCGATTTATATAGCAGCCCACATAACCAAATCCATGAACAGCTGCGTTTGACTATCGAAACCATTAAGGAACGCCAGGAAAGCGAGCTGATTAACAATGCCGAATATGGCTTGCTGAACAACGTCGCGAAATCGCAGATAGTGCATCCGGTTAAGGGCGGCACCGGCGCACCTACGCCCGATGATCTGGATGAATTAATTTCTCGCGTCTGGAAAGAACCCGCGTTTTTCCTGGCCCATCCGCAGACCATTGCAGCGTTCGGACGTGAATGCACCTACCGAGGCGTACCACCAGCTATCGTGACGTTGTTCGGTTCACAGTTTTTGACCTGGCGCGGACTGCCCTTGATCCCCTCTGACAAGGTCAGAGTTACCAATGGTAAAAGCAGCATTTTGCTGTTACGCACCGGCGAAGCTCGTCAAGGCGTGGTAGGTCTTTACCAGCCAAACCTGACCGGCGAACTGAGCATGGGCCTTTCAGTTCGTTTCATGGGCATCAATCACAAAGCGATCGCCTCTTATCTCATCTCGCTGTATTGCTCGCTGGCGGTGCTGACTGATGATGCGCTCGGGGTACTCGAGAATGTCGAAGTGGGCAAATCAGCA
>CAVOJU010000002.1:0-123742 GCA_963696315.1 uncultured Gammaproteobacteria bacterium | reverse complement strand
TAGTTCAATTGAACCGAATCGATTACTTCGGACAAATCCCTGAGCCGTTTATCCATTGCGACAGTAAGTTCCCGGATGTCTACTTGAAGGATCAAATGTGCCTGTGAATCCACTTTGCCCTGCAAGGGTAAATCCAGACTTTTGGCCAATGTCTGGACAAGCTTTGCGAAGCTGTCATCAGCTTTACCTGCGAGTATTTTATTGACCGCTTTATGCTCGAAACTACTTGATCGAAAAGTGATATCAATCCCTTTGATGTCAGGTACGCTAAGCAGATATTCTGCAATTCGTGAGCCTTTAACTGTACATCGGTGATAGCGTCGCGTTCACGAAGCCTGGTTACCGACTGGGCTACAAGCTTATCCGATCAACGGCCAATAGTATCCAGCCACCGCTCAATATCTGTTTTATCTTTAACGGGATTCCGGTTTTGCCTGATAGAAGACCGGCAACTGGCGTCAAGATTTCAATATCCGGAGGACTTGACTGGATGGCGCGAGACAGCAACTCATCTGGCTCAGTTTTGTTTCTAAACTTAACCATAACTTCACCCGGAACAAACTGGACATTGTCCCCATCCGCATAAACCCTATCAGGCATTAATAGGCTGAACATAACCAAAACACTGGCAATCAGGACAGTACTTTTCGATGCATTTATAACGGAAATCGTCATAGTTGTTCACTACCTATCATCCGGTCCGTGTCCCTTTCTGTTTTGTCGTTCTGGCGATTATTTGACCAGTCTATCCAACCCATCCAGAAAGCAATAAAAAATACCGCAAGGAGCCCTTCCCAAAGTACCTCATGGGCTAATTCAAATGCGCCTGGGAAACTGACGCCTATGTAAAAAAGATTAATGAGACGTACGTAGTTCACCGCCAACAAGGCCGGTACGCCAAACGCTACTCCTACCCACTTGTTACGCAGGGTTCCTGGATAGGCAAATACGCAAACAATAAAAGTAGCCGCCGGCAAAAGCCCTGTACAGGTGTATGCAATTTCGTAGGCAAAACCACCGGGGTGAGTTAAGACCGCCCGGTCTCGCAACACTTCCATGCCAACCTGCCGCATCAGCGCGCATATAATTGATGTTGTCCATTCCGCGAAAGGCGCCAGGAAAGAACCCAGCATCTCATCGCGGTAAACCAGGAAAACAACCCCGCCATAGATCAACATAATCTCAGCGAAACGAAAATTTAGCCGCTTCAACACCGACATTGGATTGCCTCAATGCTTACAATGATACCGTTCTGCTGCGGACTAGTCCGACACCTATAATACCCGTCAAGAGTATAGCGAGCCCTGTCCATGACAGATCCGGCACCTGAAAAGTTTTTTGAACCTTTTTGCCATCGGCTTCGGCAGTGATAATGGCTTGTCCTGGGCCATTAGCGCTGATAGTGGCTTCTGCCTGGCCTTGAACATTGGTTCCGGCAGAGCTTGGAGAGACTGAGGCCACGCTGGTATTGTCAGAGCTGAATTGGATAGTTTTTCCCGCTTGCGGCGTGCCGCTCATGTTCACCAACGCACGAGCTTTGGCTGTTTCGCCAAGTGCATAGCTGGACTTATCAGGATCAAATGCCAGACTCACATCAATGCCTGGAGTTGGGGGAGGAGGCGTGCCATTTTTACGCACGGCGCTCAGTAGACCCGCTCCACAAGGTTTGGGACATTGCGTTGAATTTCTTGGCCGAGCCGCTGCCTGGAGTTCTGTTAGTAATTTGCTGGGAGTCAATGTCGCGTCTGTCGCCAGCCACAAAGCTGCAACACCGGCTACGTGAGGGGCCGCCATGGACGTGCCATTGTAATAGGCATAGGCATTGCCGACAGCACAGTTACTCTGATTATCATTGCCTACCGTACTTAATATCCCGTCTGCCGGTATGGAGCAACCTTTGTGCAATCCACCGGGCGCGATGATTTCAACTGTATTTCCGAAGTTTGAATAAGATGTCAGCTGGCCTTTAGGATCGCTGGCAGCAACGGCAATCACGTTATTGCAGCCTGCTGGCAGGTACCCTGCCGCATCTTTTCCATCATTTCCTGCGGCAACAACTACAGTGACACCTTTTGCCACGGCATCATTGATCGCCGATTGAGTCGAAGGCGATTGTGAGCAAGGCTGGGCCCCGCCTAGGCTCATATTGATGACCTTGGCGGGCGTTGGATTGGTTGGAGCACCCGGCACACTGAGACCTGCGGCCCAACGGATGCCGTCGTTGATATCCGACGTCGAGCCCCCGCATTTACCCAGAACGCGCACCGCTTGCACCTTGACATTCCAGTTGATACCGGCAACGCCCAAGTTGTTGTCGGTCTTGCCGGCACCAATTGTTCCCGCGACATGACTGCCATGCCAGCTATTGGGTTGCGGCTGCGAAGGCTGCCCAGAACCGCACTCGCCCTGCGCTATGGCATCTCCGGTGTCGGTGGCGTCGTTATCACGACCGTTTCCGTCGTTGGCACGGGAAGCATCGCTGATCATGTCATAGCCGGAAACTAGGTTAGGCGATCCGACAATGTCTTCATGATTAGGCAGAATACCGGTATCAATCACCGATACCACTACGCTTTGACTGCCCGTGCTGGTATCCCACGCTTTAGGTAAATCGATGCCGCCTAAGGATTCTCCCGCTCCCGAACCGTTATTAAAATAATGCCACTGCTTTGGATAGAGCGAGTCGTTCGGGGTTTTCATAATATGAAGGATGTAGTTCGGTTGCGCATATTCAACATCAGGCCGTTGTTTGAGCTTTTCAACCGTCTCCATCGTCCGATCTTTTGCCTTGGCCGCCGAAAGCGGCCCCATGATCGAAGGCTGAATACGGTAAATAATCTCGCCACCTGAGGTAACTTGATCTTCCCGCTGAATACCCAGGGCAGATAAATCTGTCGCCTTTAGAGTAATCGCAGGCTTCATTTTGACTATAATCTCTCCCGATACAAAATCAGCCTCACCGCCCGTATAAGCCCCCTCCAGAGATTGAGCCGGAAGGGAATAAACCGCTAAATTAACCATAGCAATCAAACTTACCCATTTAAACGTACTCATAGCTTTCTCCATAATTTGTGGTTATTTTTGAATGGCAGCCATTTGAGCTATTACAATTAAATCCAAACTGCCCGCAATTCAATAATGACATTGTTTATTTTTGTGAAATAAATATCTATTCGTACAATTACTTAGATGGATAGGAATTTCAACGCCATTTCCCAATCTATTTTATGGCAATCATCCCCTGATGCCACGCAGCGCTCCGGCAGCCGGCGCCGATAAACCGCTGGGCCAGGTGCGCACTTTAGGTCGTGTTGGGTACAAGTGGCCGCAACCGTAATCCTATTCGGGAATGGCATTGTGCAGTCATTACTATTGGGGCAGTTACCGGAGACTGTGAGTCCGGTGAAGGTATTCACCGCCAATAATCATCCCTACTGTGTCAGTCATCTGGATAAATTGCCCAGCCCGACCGAAACTTTCGTTCGCAATTATGGCCTACGTTTGCATCACATTGCGAGTGAGGTGAAAGACGGGCAAATCATATGGCCGGAAGAACATCGATCAGCGTCTAAGCCATCGCCACGCTAAGTAAAGGTTTCTTGTTGGGCACAGTCGGTTCGCGCGAGGAAGGTCTGAAGCAGATTTTTTCCTCGGCGTCTGATTTTTCATCATTGATTATCGAATACGTGCAACGGTTTGGTTAGTTTGAAGGCTTCTTTACCAGCGAAAACGTGGCTTTGCTGACTCATGCGGCATGCGGCGGGTGAGGCCTCAGTATAATGTATCAAATAGAGCATTGTGCGCCATATTGATTAATCTTATGCCAAAATTGATCCCATCGATCACCTGATTGGACAAGACTTCTTAAGCTTAATAAAATGCCTGCGCCTTGATTTTTCCAGCGCATACCTGAACAACATAAACGCTGCTTGACCAAGGTTTTACAAGCGGCCTCAGTCACCCCTGAACCAATCGGTAACTGATGAGCAGTATGTGCCGCATAATTCATTCGCTGCTGATGATTGCTAAAGTAGGTCAAGGCTTGAGTCAAATCGTCTTTAATGGCCTTGGGCAACCCTTTTCGTTGGTTCAACGCCTCCATTTCATCAATTAACTTTGCTGCGGCACCCACTTCATGCTTAAGTTGATGGCATCGATCCGACAGCCACTTCCCTCTGAGTGGCTTGCCTGTTTTCTGAGGGAAAGCGGCATAAGCGACTTTGCTGAGATATTCCGTGACATGGTAAAAATCCACTAATTGACGATCGGTGTGGGGCGTCAAAAACGACCAATTATCTTTAGCACCATCGGCAATGCCCAGATAAAGCGCATCAGGATAACGGGCTTTGATGCGCTGGATTTCCTTTTCAAAGCGTTGCTTAAAGGTGTCCTTGCCATATTCCGGCGGCGCCCCCAGATAAAGACTGTGCAAGCGGTTGCCTTCGGCATCATAGCAGGATAGGGTGCCCACCATCGCTTCACGCCATCCGTCTTCTTGCATCAAAATATAGGCGCCATCCATACTGAAGACCAGGGTCGCTACGTCCGCTTCTAATTCGGGCAAGGTATAAATCCAGTCTTCTTCTCTGGCCTGTGCAATGCCACCCACCCAATCCGCCATATTTTGGACGTAAGATTTCGTGATTTTCCGGTTGTGGTTGGCTTCAAAATCCTGACAGACCGCTTGCGCATTCATATGGGCATATTTATGTGCGAGTTGCTTCGCTAACCTCGGGGTGCCACCTCGAATGATGCGCGCACGCTCTTCCAGTGGACACCAAACCTTGCCGCCTTTCGAGGTTTGATAGGTATAACGGGTGACCTCCACGACCCCATAAGGGGTTTGATATTTTTTTTCACTCGGCGGCTTGGCGGTCCATTTTATGGCCCCGGTTGCAAGCGGACTGCCATCGGTGTCAAAATTCTTCAAGGCTTCCTCGGTCGCTAAAAGCCCCACTTCGTTACAAGCGTTTTGAATCATATTTTCGGCATCTAAAAGTGAGCCTTCTATAGTGACTTTAACCTGTATCGTCAGTTCGTTTCCCTGACGTGCAATGATCTTTGCCATGACTGAAATAACCATCGTAATTTATTTTCAGCGTGTTATAGCATAATTCTAGAAATGACATCAAGTTTAGGCCGCACCCTATGCGGCAAGTCTGGAAGAGGGTGTTAAGGGCAGAATATAAGAATTTACCTTGCTTGCTGTCAGATAATCAAAAAGTTAGGTGGTGTTAGTTAGGGAAAGAGTTTTTTAAAACATTAGCTTAAAAAGTAGTCTATCATTTATGAAAACTTTGTTGTTTTTTATCCAAACTACTCCTATCTTACTTTGAAAGCGTACAATTTTGGAATAACGAAAAGCACTGTAAATCAGAGGGTTGCGTCTTGAGAAAGTATACGTTTTTTCACTCAGATGGGAGTAATTCTGGGGTCATTAAATTGGATGGCCGCTGAATTTACAGGCTAAATGCACAACGTGCCATTTGTTTCGGCTTCAGCTCCTGTTCCAGCGGTCGGGTGGATGTTGCTATTTCCGCTGATGTTAATTATCAGATTCAGATCTTCAGCAACTCAATTGTACAAGTTTTGTTTACGATTTTACCTTTAGTTAAAGTGTTGCCGATATAATAACGATTGCTTGAATAAAGTAAATGTAGCAATCATAAAAACCAAGGCATCAACTTTTTTTATAGATTAAATCGTTGTCTTTAGTAAAAAGCGCCCGCATTTAAATAATTAAATTAAACTCTAACTTGTCATTGGTGAAAAAGCCTATTTTATGAAATACAGTCATGCCGAAATTATCAGACCTGATTTGAGTTATTACCTACTATTTTTTATTCTGTCCGGAAGTATGCTGTATTTTTCTAGTCTGCGCATAGACTATACCGTACAAGGTTATATTTCTGGTTTTATTATCTTTTTTTTAATAATTCTCAGGTACATCAGGCGCAAAGGTTTTTGGCGGGTTTTGTTTCTGGCGCTAAGCAGTTTTATTGTGTTGCGCTACTTCTTTTGGCGGTCGCTCTATACCCTGGAATATCAGGGATTATTTAGTTTTGCGGGCTCCATTGCGCTATTTACTGCTGAAGTATACGGTGGACTGATGTTTTTTCTTAGCGCTTTTGTAAATGTCAGGCCCTTGCAGAGGCGTTCTGTGCCTCTTCCTGATCAAGTCGGGTTGTGGCCGACGGTGGATGTCATCATTCCTAGTTATAACGAACCAGTGGACTTGGTGAAAATCACTCTGTCTGCGGCGAGCAATATTGATTATCCAGAGAACAAGCTGAGAATTTATCTATTAGATGATGGTGCTACCGAACAAAAATTACATGCCGCTGACTATCAATCACGTTTGATAGCGAAGCATCGGCAACAATCTTTGCAAGATTTATGTGCAAGTCTGAATATCCACTATCTCAGTCGCAAAGATAACAATTTTGCCAAGGCTGGCAACATGAACGCTGCATTGGCACATATAACCGGTGAGTTGATTTTGGTTTTGGACGCTGATCATGCGCCAGCGGTCGACATTTTAAAGAAAACCGTTGGCGCCTTTATCCAAGATGAAAAAACATTCTTGGTTCAAACCCCTCATTTTTTTATCAATCCCGATCCGCTGGAAAAAAATCTCAATCTTTTTCAGCGGATGCCGGCAGAAAATTTAATGTTTTATGGTGCGATTCAATTAGGATTGGATTTCTGGCAGTCTTCATTTTTCTGCGGTTCAGCAGCAGTTTTACGGCGCAAAGCTATTGATGAAGTGGGGGGTTTTAGGGGTAAAACCATTACTGAAGATTCCGAGACGGCACTCTTACTACATAGTCGGGGCTGGAAATCGCAGTATTTGATGCATCCATTGATATCAGGTTTACAGCCCGAGACGTTCAGTAGTTTCATCATTCAGCGTATCCGCTGGGCCCAGGGTATGGTGCAAAATTTAATCTTCCATAACCCGCTAATGTTGCCAAATCTAAGTATTTGGCAAAGGGTCAGTTATTTATCCAATATGCTGTTTTGGTTTTTTCCATTTGCACGGATTATTTATTTGATTTCACCAGGATTATTCTTACTGTTTGGTCTGAAGATCTATAACGTCAACGCTGTAGAATTTTTTTCTTATACCTTGCCATACCTTTTGGCGTTGACGTTAACCAATCACTATTTGTTCAGTAAAGTTAGATGGATATTTTTATCCGAAATTTATGAAATTCTGCAAACCATGTTTTCGTTGAGAGCAGTGTGGGCGGTGCTAAAAAATCCAAAGAAGCCGAAATTTGCGGTGACGCCGAAAATGGAGACAGTAGAGGAAGATTTCATTTCACCCCTTTCGAAACCGTTTTATTGGACGATTGCGATTATCTTGTTACAAATTCTTTGCGGTATTTGGCGTTATTTCGAATATCCACAAGAGCAATCGTTGATTACCATCACTATATTTTGGGCCTGTTTTAATTTGCTATTGTTACTATCCGTACTTGGCGTGCTTTATGAGCACAAACAACGTCGAGTTCATCCACGCATACCGGTAAAAATCACCGCCAATTTGCGGTTAAAAACTGATGACGAAGTCAATGAACGGCGTGTAGATGTCACCATCAACGACCTGTCGGCAAGTGAACGTCGAGTTAATTCACGCATACCGGTAAAAATCAACGCCAATTTGCTGTTAAACTCTGGTGACGAAGCCAATGAGCGGGGTGTAGATGTCACCATCAACGACCTATCCACAAGTGGCGGAAAAATTTTTATCAGCACAATTTTGGATGGAGCATACAGTCCTTATAATTGCCGGCTAGACATTACCGATCCTCGCTTCCCCGCTCAAAAACCTCTTAATATTGAAATGGTCAATCGACTGCAAGAGGGCGAGGGGTGTAGTTACGGCATACGTTTTAAATGTGCGAATATCGACGATTTTCGTAATGTTGTTCGTTTCGTGCATGGCGATAGTTCCAGGTGGCTTGAAGTCCAGGAACTTGCCGGACAAGATCCAGGCTTGATCAAAACTATATTTATCATGACCAAAACAGGGCTTTATTATGGGTTTAGTCATATAAAACTCGCTGTTAAATTATTCACCAAAGTTAAAGATTATGCGTAAATTAGATGTTTTTTTGCTTTGTTTTTTAAGCTTGTTTTATTACGGTAACGGGCAAGCTGCTGCGGAGTTGGCTGTTACTAGTAATAGCATTCCCATTAGCAAGTTTATGCTTAGAAATGAAGCAATGACCTTGCGCAATGCTTCTGGTCAGTACGATATTAGTTTCCCCATTGCTGACAGAATAAAACCTTTATCCGCCACGCTCAATTTAGCGTTGACTAATTCGAATGCCTTAATACGTAATCGTTCGCAACTAATAGTTTATGTAAATGATTTTGTGGTTGGACAGATTAAACTCGACCCGATAAATTTCAACACCGAGGTCAAGTTTCAAATCGAACCAGAATTTTTAAGACAAGGATATAACACTATTAGCTTTAGGGCTGCACAGCATTATACCGATGACGAATGTGAGGACTGGAGCGCCCCGGAACTATGGACGACAATTAACACCGTAAAATCCACCCTGACGCTGAATTATCAAGCGGAACCGGTGGTTGAGAAGTTATCGGAATTAAATTCTTTAATCAATGACCGCATGAATGGATATGCGTTGACTGTGATTAGGGGGGAGCAGTCTGTTTCCGATGATTATTTGTACTGGGGCGCGGTTATCGCCCAAGCCGTCAAATTGCGCCTAAGGCATGTGCCTTTGACGCTAGATGAGAAATATCTGCCATCACTAAAACCTGCTGAGGGAAATTCGGAAATCGTTTTTAAATTGGATCCTGCAGTACTGAAAAATGACGCGGTACTCGTTGGCAGTAAACAACAGATAGCTGAGTTATTACCCAGTGCCGTTAATCAGGCCATTATAGGTCCGTATTTGGGCATATTTCGCCAGGTTAACAATCCTAGTCATTTTATCTTAGTTATTTCAGGCAATAATAATCAGGAAGTAAAAACTTCCGTTCAGGCATTCGCTTCCTTGAATATGCCATTGCCTGATGAAAAAGAGACAATCTTCAAAACACTGCAGGTCCCCAATGGTCCAGATATTTTAACCGATAAATTACTGGTACCAGGGGCTGCTTACTCATTTTCTAGTCTGGGTTATACGCAAACTCTGCTTAACTCGGTGAATGACAGAAGCAAACTTGAATTCCGATTGCCCGCCGATATTTATAGTACCGAAGACCGTATGGTTAAGCTTAATCTGAACCTGGCCTATGGGGCCGCCCTACGCTCGGATTCGGTGATCAATCTGTATTTGAACGATACTTTTGTACATGCTATCCGCCTGAAAGAAATCGATGGTGCGCATTACCATAATTATGAAGTCAGATTGCCGCTGAGAAGTTTTAAATCCGGTGGGAATATCCTTACTTTCCAATCGATGATGACGCCATTGGAAAGTGGTCAATGTTTGATCAATCAAAATCAAAATTTGGTAGCGGAAATCAACGGTGATTCAATCATCACTTTGCCGGAAGCCGGCAAGTTAGCCACTTTGCCTGACCTGGCATTGCTGGAAAGAACCGGCTTTCCTTTTGTGAAAAACGCTTCGGCCGACGACACAGCCTTCAAATTGCTGGATATTTCCTCCGATACTATCGCTTCGGCTTGGCTATTAATTGCCAATTTGACAGTTAAAGAGCACGCACCCGTTTTCGATCTGAGCGTAACCCAGGGCAACATTCCCGACAAAAGCAATACCGTCCTGATCGGCAAAGCCAAAGTGGATAAGCAACAGGCTGAATTATTTCAGCATGCCCCGGTTAAGGTAGGTGAGTCGATTAGTTTTCCTCATGCATTCAAAGAGCATCCGATTACACCGGAAGAATCTTTCTTGGTCTGGGTTGAACGGGTTTTGTTCGGCACCGAGGATTTGCCTAAATCGGTTAATCTCAAGAAGGATAATATTGTGGTAACGCAAACCGCTGGCTTGGGAGACAAATATTTGCTTATGTCCTATCCGACAGAAAAGGGTAACGGTGTAGTGCTGGCTCTGCTGAGTGAAGTGGATAATGCCTTATATCCTGGCGTGGATAAACTCTTTTCGGCTGGTTTATGGGAGCAGATGCAGGACAACGTTTTTATTTGGGACAAAAACCAGCGTTTTCAATCGATTCAGCAGGGAGAAACCATTACCTTGGGTGATGAAAATGTTCGTTTAAACTTGATCGGGCATTTTTCAAAGCATCCCTGGCAATGGTTGATTCTGGTGATAACTTTAGTGCTGGGTATCGCTTGGATTACGCATAAGTTACTAAAGCAATATCACAAAAATGTTCATTGATCGCCTCTGAGTATGCCAATGCTGACCCGCTTGTTGTGTATAGGGCTCATGTTGCTAATGACTGCGTGTCAACCAAGTCTTGATCTTCATCAGACAGAAGATTGGCAGCTCTATAAATCGCGTTTTATTAGCAGCGATGGTCGACTGATTGATACGGGGAATAATGATGTCTCGCATTCTGAAGGTCAAGGCTATGGCATGCTCTTGGCAGTCAAGCATCGTGATCGGGAGATGTTCGACAAAGCATGGCAATGGACCAAAGCCAATTTGCAGGTCAGAAGCGATACGTTGTTTATGTGGCGCAAACGCCAGAATGTCGAATTGAAAGACGAAGATCCCAATAACGCCAGTGACGGTGATGTGCTCATAGCATGGGCTTTATTGGAAGCGGCGAAGCAGTGGCAACAAACCGGGTATGAAAATGAGGCAAAACAAATTATCGCCGACATTAAGAATAAGCTGGTAGTGCATTGGAACGGGCTGAAGATATTATTACCAGGCGAATACGGCTTTAAAACTGCTAATACTATAACCGTGAATTTATCTTACTGGGTTTACCCGGCTTTTAAAGCCTTTGCCGCAATTGATAATGATCCGGTCTGGCAACAAATCACTGAAAGTGGTTTGACTCTGCTGAAACAGGCGCGTTACGGACGTTGGCAGTTACCCCCAGACTGGTTGCTGCTGAATGACAACAATACAATGGAAGCAACAAAAAACAAGCGTTTTGGTTACGACGCCGTGCGCATTCCGCTGTATTTGAGCTTAGCAGAGGTCGACGAACAATATTTGGCCAGTTTTGCCGATTACTGGATTTTTTACCAAGGCTTTACGCCTGCCTGGTTGGATTTGAGTGACAATATCATGGATTCCTTTGGTGCCAGCGAGGGTGTTCGAGCTATTAAGTATCTCACTTTATGGCGTGCGGGCCAGCTTGGCGGTATCAAGATGCAAGCCTTACGCGATGATGAGGATTATTATTCGTCCACGCTCTTGATGTTAGGCAAACTGGCTTACATGCAAGATCAGCAATGATTAGACATATGCAGCGCTTACCATATTGCCTGATATTCATATCTGCCGTTTGTTTTGCGGATGACGAGAACATTAAACAGTATGCCGATAAGACTGCTGAAACCATTGCTTCGCCGGCAAAAGACTCTAACTACCCAGACGAAAGCTTGCTTTGGGCGCTGTTTCATGCCGGAAAAATCGATGTCTTACGCTATCAAATCCGGAGTTTGCAAAGGCGTTACCCCAATTGGCTGGTACCGGCCGATTTGCAGAATGCGCTACAAAAAACCAAAAAACCTGTTCAAGCCAAATCCCTAAAATCCTCGTACCCCAAGAAGCATTTGCAGGTACCAATCTGCAGCAATCTCGATAGGAAATGGGAGCGGGCAGCCGCATATGCCTTTGGTCAGAAATATGAGCAAAGCCTGCGGTTATACAAAAGCCTTCTTGTAATCTGTCGGGATCAGGGTATTAAGGAGACAACCCTTAAAAAAGCGGGTGCTCATTTGCCGCACGATGAATTTATGCAATTAGCTGATTTTTCCGCCGATTATTTACCTTCTGATGCTTTGGGTGCGATTAAATACGATTGGTTGAAAAACACTTATCTGCAAAACCCGCCGACTAATCTCGCGGAGCAGAAAAGGGCAGCCGAGACCTTAATCGAGCCAATACAAAACTACCAGGACAGTAATTTGGCGAGCGTCATCGCCTGGCGTTTTTTTGATTTTCAGGATTTTGAGAATGCCCTTCATTGGTTCGACATAGGTGATAACATTGGTATTATCAAGTCAGGCAAGTCGTCAGGTTCAGGTAAGTTATTGGCATTGGAAAAACTTGGCCAGTACGATCAACTACTGGCCTTATATGCCAAAATCGAAACGCCCGATGCCGACATGCAGGCTATTGTCGCCAGGGTGTATAAACTAAAAGCATGGCAAGCTATTGATAGCGGCAATTTTGCTTTGGCCCAACAAAATGTTTCCAATGCTGAACGCATCGTGGGACAAGATGTTGAAACTCAGGAAATCAACGCCTGGATTGCCAATCACAATAAGCAATTTGCCAAATCGGCGCAACTCTTCGAGTCGCTTTACCAACAATCTCCGCGCAGAGAATACGCACAGGCTTTTGTCCAGAATCAGGCTAAAGCCGATAAATCGGTGTTAAATAAGAAGCGTACCCAGTACGGTGGCATGGTAGCCGACGAATACAATAAGCTTAATGCCCGTGAATTGTATTACCGCAAGCAGTTTTTGACGGCTGAGGTAGCTTCGCCATCACTATTTCCCAACTTGGCCAATATAGACGCCCCTTATGTCGATTTAGGCGGCTATGCAAGGTATAAAACAGGTGAGTCTGGCTTAGGGGAGTTGACTATGCAAAGGGTGCCGGCGATGACGCTGTCTTACACTTTCGCCGATATTCATGAGTTTAAATTTTCCGTCAGTCGCATGGCTTTGGATGCCGGAGGGGATAAAGGCCTTACCAATCAGCTCAACGATGGTGTAGAAACTGAATTTCTTTACCGCATGGATGGCTGGTTGAGTCCTTATTTAAGATTGGGCAATACTCCCACTAATGGCGTCATTACTCCCATCATTACCTTTGATGTCGGTTTCATGCAGCAAATCAATCATGGCAATTTGGGCTTGAGTTTATATTCGCAGCCTGTCAGACAATCCATTCTATCTTATACGGGGGTTAGAAATTCCGAAAACCAGGAGTGGGGTCGAGTCCTGCGTTCCGGTATCAAGGCTAATAGCTACTATCGTCTCAATGATCGATGGAGTATGTCGGGTTCTGCCGATGTTGCCATGCTGAAGGGCGAAAATGTCAAAGACAATACTGCCGTGGCATTTACAACCGGTTTTGCCAGAAATTTTGCTGTGCCTGGATTTGATTACTTAAATGTTGGTCCTTCGTTTATGTTTGAACATTACGACAAGAATTTGAGCTATTTTGAACAAGGGCATGGAGGCTACTTTAGTCCTGAGCAATACTATAACCTAGGCTTTGGGGTGCAATTTTTGACCGAAGAAGGTAAGCCCTTTGTCATCAAAGGTCATGCTGTAGCCGGTTTTCAATCCAGCAAAGAAGATGAAAGTGCATTTTCTAATCCAGACAAATCTCCCTGTTTTGAAAGAAAATGTCCTGCGAGGAATAATTTCGGCGATGCCTTGGACTTGGAAGCCAAAGGCGTTTGGTTGTTTACAGCGAATATTCAATTAGGCGGCGGTTTTGGTATTCGGCATACCAGTAATTATGAAGACTACACGGGCGGTTTGTTCATTCGTTATTTCTTCGAGGATAGAAAAGCATCCTATAGTAACGACATACCCTATAGCATGTTTAGCAACATGCAGACTTACTAAAATTATTTGACATTATCCGGGTTTAAAGGATACATAGGTAGTCTGCCAAATCAAGTCCGGAGATGGTGGATAGGAATCTCAAAACCATAACATCCAAAACCGGCTTATTTTTTCGATAAAATCCAGCCCCAAGAGCCCTAACATTTCAGCAGCGGGAGAAATCTTAAGTGTTGAAGGATTCGTGTAGTTCTCAAAATTCCACGCCCTACACGGAATGACAAATAACTCTGAATAACTACGTTTTCAGTTACTTGGGATTTGCAGTTTTGGGCGGCCCAGGTAATATCCCTGCGCCAGATCAATACCCAGGTTTTTGATCATATTAAATGTGGCCTCATCCTCAACGAACTCTGCCACAGTTATTTTTCCAAGTCCACGCGCCACTTCCACCATCGCCTTGACAAAAATCTGATTGTCCCGGTTATTGGGCAAATCACTGATGAAGGAGCCGTCTATTTTCAAAATTTCCACGCCCAGATACTTAAGATAACCAAAGGTAGAGAAACCACTGCCAAAGTCATCCAGGCAAACTTTACAGCCTGATTGATGAATGGCTTCGATGAAACGCTGAGCATCTTTAATATCTGAAACGGCAGCAGTTTCGGTCAGTTCGATGATTAAGCGGCTTGGTTCGACGCTCAGCTCCATCAACAACTTCCGGATGTATTGCGGCAATGAAGGCTCATCAAATGATCGGCCGGATATGTTGATTGCCAACGGCGGCATATTGACGTCATTGGCCAGAAGTTCGATAGTTTTTCTAACGACCCACCGATCAATATCAAGGATTTGTCCATTTTTCTCGGCAACAGGAATGAATTGTCCGGGCATGATCAATTGCTCTGGCTGGTTCGGATCGCGCATTCTGATCAGTACCTCGGCGTGTGTGAGTGTATTGCCGGCGGTTGTATAGACGCCCTGGAAATACAGATCAAAAAGATCTTCTTCGAGTGCCTGGGCAATCATGTTATGCCAGGTCATTCGATGCATCATAGCCTCTGAAGAGTCGCGCTTGGAATCATATACCGCCCAGGTATTCTTGCCCTGGTTTTTAGCCTGGTACATGGCGGTATCGGCGTGAGCAACCAAATCTTCGGCCGTTTCACCGTGCTCCGGAAAGACCGCCACGCCCACACTGCTGGTGAGGCGAATGTTGGTGCCGCGAAAGCGCAGCGGGATAGACGAGATGGCCGTGACAATGCGCGCGGGAAGAGCGTTGATATCTTCCCCTGGCTGAATAATACTCAGGATAGCGAACTCATCGCCTCCCAAGCGGGCGAATATTTCAATTTGACGAATAATGCTGGAAATTTCACCGGCAGCCCGGACTAATACTGTGTCACCGGCGCTGTGTCCGAAGGTATCATTGATATACTTGAAGTCATCGAGATCGAAATAAAGCAATGCAAACTTACCACGGCTGCGAAGATAGCTAGCGATAAGATTTTCCAGTTGCTCCTGAAAACGGTGCCGGTTATACAAGCCGGTCAAAGGATCTCGCTCAGCCAGGTAGAGAAGTTGTTGGGCGGTATGCCGCTCTTGGGTAATGTCTTCATAAATCCACAGTCGTCCAAGAGTCCGGCCTTCGATATCGTTTACCGGATAAGACAGCTGAGTCAGCATCCGTCCATCACTTAATTCAAGCTCCTCTCGCTCGCTGATTTCATGGCTATGAGGCATATTGAAGGCATTTTTTGAGGAATGGGCCGGACGGGCAAAAAGTTCGGTGGAACGCTCGAGTACGAGTTTAGTTGCTACGCCCAATAAGTCATCATGCTCGTTGATCAGCCACATTCTCAAAAATGCGGGGTTTACATACTCTATCCGGCGTTCATTGTCTTCGAATAAAATACCAATGTTCATGGCCGAAAGCAGGGCAACCATGCGACTCTGTTCATGCTCCGCCAGGGTCCGCAGCTCACGCTGATGTTGCTCGGACAGCCTGAGTTCTTCCATGACGCGGTTCAAATCCTCCTCGGCGTGTTTCCGGTCCGTGATGTCGAACATAACGCCTTGAATATATTCCGGTTTACCTGCCGCATCCTTAAGCCAGACAGCGTCATCCCTGACCCAGGCGATGCTGCCGTTCTGTCGAAAAATGCGATATTCCATTCGATAGGGCGTTTCGCGTTCAAGACTGGCCGATAGTTCGGCCATAACATGTTCACGATCTTCAGGATGTAGTTGTTTTTCCCATAGGCCAGGATCATCGAGCCATGCTTGCGCACTAAATCCCAGTTGCGTTTCGATCTGTGGGCTGATGTAGATGGTATGAGCAATCGGCTCAAGCGCAGCGACATAAGTCACCGCCGGAATCTGTTCGATCAGGATTTGGTATTTCGACTCGGCATTCAGGCGTTCGGTAATATCCCTCCCATAGCCCAAGACACCTGTCACTGTGCCATGAGCATCGCGCAGGGGCAGCTTGATCATGTCCAGCCAGCGGTATTGACCATCGGCGAGAGTGACCAGATCTCTCGGGTTATGCGTGATTTTGCCGGCAAAGGCCTCATCGTCGTCAGTGTGAAAGCCCCGGATGCCTTGACGTGCATCACCATGACACAGAGGCGCAGGCCAGAAATCGGTATCCGGTTTGCCAATCATCTGCGAGGGCTCGAAGCCTTGGCTGTTGGCACAAGCCTGGTTCACGAGCAGTATGTGATGCTGCCTGTCCTTCACGAAAATCCAGTCGGGTGTCGCGTCAATGACCATACGCAGCAAGGCCCTGGATCGATTGATCTCTTCTTCTGCGCGTTTGCGTTCGCTGATATCCTGAACGGTGCCTAGCGCTTCGATGACATTACCGGCGGCATCAAAGCTAACCTGAGCTTGTTCCCTGACCCATTTGATCTGCCCATGGACGTTGATTCTGTGTTCGATATCGTACACCGCGCCATGTAAGGCAGCCTTCCAGGCACGATCGACCAATTCCCTGTCCTCCGGCACAACATGAGCTAAAAAGCCGCCATAGCTTTTGGGATCTTCATTTTCAACGCCAAAGATTCGGTAGGTTTCTTTTGACCAAGTCAGTTCATTATTCACCAGGTCAAAATGCCAGCTTCCCAGTTTGACCAGGGTCTGAGCACGATGGAGGGCGTCCTCGCTCTTTTGTAAAGCAATCTCCTTGGCTTTTCGATCGCTGATGTCCGCGTGTGTGCCCAGCATGCGCAGCGGCCGTCCTTGACCGTCCCACTCGACTACCTTACCGAGGGAAAGTATCCACTTCCAGTCACCCTGGCGAGTGAGTTGACGAAATTCGACCTGATAAACGTCACGCGTTCCGGCAATGTAGTCCTCATAGATACGATAGACATGTTCACGATCATCCGGATGCAAGCGGTCGTGCCATTTTTGGTTGGTCTCTTCGAATGTTTCTGGATCGTAACCCAACATAAGGGCGTATTCTGGAGTAACCACCGCCGCGCCTGTTTGCACATTAAGATCATAAAGGCCCTGGTTTACTGCCGTCAGAGCCAGGCGCAGGCGATTTTCGCTGTCACGCAGATGTTGCTCGGCATAACGGCGTGCCGCCTGGACGCCAATAATCGTGTAGGAAACCAGCGCGGTGGTGGCCACAAAAATGCACAAGACCAATTGGTCGATCTGCAGATGTCCTCTGGAAAATGGGCCGTTGCCTTGCGCAGTCCCCCATACTGCGAGTATAGAAATAATCAGGGCGGCAATCGAAGCGCCCACGGTTTCGAAACGAAGACCTGCCCATATCAGCGGGGGGAACACCAGAAAGGCTAACGGCAATTTGAGTTGGCCCAGGGCCAGTACATCGCCGAATACCAGCCAAGCCAGGCCGATACAGGCACTCATTACCAAGATAAGCTCCGGATCGAAGCGAGGGAGAAATATAGGGCTGATTTTGTAAGCCGACCAGACCAGCAAAGGAGGTGCAAAGATCAGTACGCCAACCGTATCACCAAGCCACCAGCCCAACCAGGCTTGAGGAATCAAATCGCTCGATAGTTTGCCGCCGGCATATAGCGAGAGGGTGCCGACCGTTGCCGTCAATAACATCGTACCGGACGCGACCAGAATGAAAGCGATCACATGCCGGCTGCGCTTGAAGAGATCTTCAGGTCTCGCCAGCCGTTTGAGTATCAGGGCGCCCAAGACCGGCCCCAGGGTATTTCCTATTGCTATGGACAATGCGATAGGGATTGAAAGCCCGCTTGTAGTTAGATTGACCAGCAGTGCGCCGAGAAACACACCGGGCCAGCACCACAATCCCCATGCCAATAAGGCAGCGAGGGCTATGCCGGTTGGTGGCCACAACAAAGTGATGCTGGAGCCCATATAGGGCATAGTTAGCCCTATTTTTCCACCCGTGTAATAGGCCAGTGCCACTACAGCTATACGTAAAACCATAAACCCCATAGAAGATAATCTCTTGTTATTCATTTGCCTGGAAAGCTCAATAATAGTATGAAAATACAAGGTATCTAATTTATATTGCTAGTTGGTGCTTGAACGGAAATCAATAATTACAATATAAAACAATAGGCTATGCTATAACACAACCATAAGGATCGGCGGTAGCCAGTTTTGAATGAAAAGTGTCGAATGTTAGTAAGATATTGATAAATCGAAATATTATTTTCGTTTTTCCAAAACTCATCGCCGGCATTGGCATCGACGCATCTTCACGGGATGACATTCCCTGGTTTTGCTGGGCTAAAAAAGCAGGCCTTGATCCAAAACATTGGAACAAAATGCCGCTGATGTTTCGATTGGTCTTTTGGAATCCAGGGTGAGTGGGCTAAAGCATTTCACAAGCGTTTGGGGTCAAAATGCACCAGTCGAAAACCCTGATGCTGCAGATTAGTAACAATTTCGTCGAGATGCTGATAGGTGGTGGGACGCGTAGTCATGGAATACCAATAGGCAGGGGTAAGGTTTAGTCCACGCCGCCAGAATGGACTGAGTTTTTTGCTTGATCACATCAACCGTCACACCCGGTGTTGCGTCGCCTACCGATTCCCCCATAACGATCTGATAGCCTAATCGTTCAGCGGTTTCCCGCACATTTGTAGTGAGAATAAAATAGGGTGGCCGAAACAGGCGAGTGTTTGATGCGCCTAAAGCCAGTTTGGAAATGGCTTCCCACTCGGTAAATTCGCCCAGCACAGTCTCTGGCGTATCCAGCCAAGGCCATTGGAACCATGCGTGATGCGTCGAATGATTACCGATGGTATGCCCGGTCTGCTTGATTCGTCTGGCGATTTTTGGGTATTTTGCGATGCTGCCCTTGTTGGTCCAGAGTTCGTAGGGGGCGTAATAAATCCGCCGCTGCCAGAATTCATCAGGCGCATCGGCCAACAGAAAAAAACCGGCTTTTACCGGGGTGCCGTCAATGGCCCTGAGCTTTGCCAAGATATCCAGCACACGCCCGGTTTCGGGCAGCGGCCCATCATCAAAGCTGAGCATAAACTCGGCACTTTTCGTCGTGATTTGTCCACGCGGATAGCCCACATCCAGTCGGGAAATGCAGCCTGCCAAAAGGCTCGCGACAATGAGCACTAAGCAAATAGCATGCTTCATGTTTGCTTTAATTTTTTATCTCGTGAATTCAAGCTCTGTAAAATGCAATCAAACAACCAGCCTACCACTAGAACAAGCTGATCCTAGGATCCTCGCCTCACTCCAGGGTACAGGACTGGCAGATTTACCAGGCCTTGAACTGTCCGAACAGCCTTTTCTATCTGGCGATTACTGCACTACCGGATTCCTGATCAACAGCGCCAAGTCAAAGAGTGGCGTTAGTCAGGCAAGATGGAGCTACACTTGAACGGGCAAGCTACCGAAAAATCTCTCGCCATTCTGTACGTTAGCGCACAGACAGTCGAGAGATGCTTTTGTAGATTGTCTCACTGGGTAGATGTATGAAGTCAGCCGGATGGGGTCTTTAGCTTTGTGTGCGGCGCTGCGAGCACTGACAAATTAAAGACCAAGGAAGCAAAAGGCTATACACTACTCCTTACCGGAGCCAACGAACCGAGTCTTTATGTCAGTTACCCTCCGGTAATTATGTGGTTCTAACAAACAGGGATAGGCACGTCATCAAAAAAGGTCATGGTGGGTTCGACACAGGGATCCAGTATGGTCTTCAATCGCTCCGAGGAGAAGATGACCGGCCCAGACCTTGTCTGCGAACCATTCAATAGAAATGGGCGATCAAGCCCATTAAATGTCAAATTTTTTGGAGAACGACTATGAATTTGGATCAAATCGAAGACCAACCGGTAGAACTAAATGGGAGATTTGGGGTGAAATGGCAACATGACCTGTGCAACACTCCCGACCGAACCGCTGGGCAGAGGCGAGTAACCCTCAGAACATTATCGGCTCTCGGCGTGATGAGTCTCGTAGTCGGCCTCAGTGGATGCATGATTGTCGAATCGCCGATTAAGGGCGTTCTGGGTACCGAGGTTATCTGGGGTGATATAGCAACCGGAGAAACCACCTCCGCTAGTTCGTTGAAGGAGGGCAAAGCCTGTGCAGAGTCCATACTGGGCTTGCTGGCGCGCGGCGATGCCAGTGTTCGTGCGGCAAAGGAAAATGGCAACATCAAAGAGGTCGTTTCGGTGGATCACTCGGCAAGGAATTTGTTAAATATTGTCGGCGAGTGGTGCACTATAGTGAGAGGCCGCTAGGCATCTTGCTCTCGATTCGCGAGACGGCAACGCAACAACAGGGTGCGGCGGGTGCTTGATAGCTCATACCTGTCTGCTCGGGATAAAACGGGTGGCGGTTCGACGAGTTCGGCTGTGTGGACAAAAGCACGCATGGTCCGCGTGCTGAGCGCCAAGCTCAAGGCGCTAGTCATACAGGATCAGGCCTGCCGAGTCGAATGCATCCGTCACACGAACGGCGCGGCCTGGTTCACTGGCGAGCCCTCGGTTTGCCGCTGGCCTTTAAACCCTTCAACATCGTAAACCCATGAAACAGGCTTGGCTAGAATTGCCGGAGCGGAGCAACCTGTTCTGGTTGAACACCATCAACTGGATATCCCTGAAGGTCGGGCGATGGCTGTCCCGCCTCCTGCTTTACCCGATTACAGCCTATTTCGTTGTCTTCTCGTACCGCACTCGCGCCGCCTCTCTTGACTTTCTGCGGCGGGCGTTGGGTCGTGATTGCGGCTGGGCCGAGGTGTTCCAGCATTACCACACCTTCGCCTGTACGCTACTGGACCGCATATACCTCTTTGCCGGGCAGGACCAGCGACTGGATATTCGCATACATGGCTTGGAGGTGCTGGAGAATCACGCCCGCTCCGGACGCGGTTGCCTGCTGGTGGGTGCCCATCTCGGCGGCTTCGAGATCGTTCGGGCGGTGGGGTTATTACGGAGCGGATACCGTATCAAGTCACTGGTTTACGGGGAGGGAACGCCCCGCATTACCGGCCTGTACCAGAAGCTGAATCCGGCGCTATTCGAAGACATCATCCACATGGGCAGTGTCGGATCTTTGTTTGGACTCGACGAGCATGTGAGCCAGGGCGGCATTATCGCGCTGTTGGGAGACCGCAGTGTGCACAACAGCAAGCGCATTCGCTGTGAATTCTTCGGCGAGCCGGCATGGTTCCCTGAGGCTCCGGCCTTGCTGTCTCAAATTCTCGAGATGCCTCTGGTTTTATTCTTCTGCCTGCACCGGGGCGACGGGCGCTACGATGTGTGGTTTGAACACTTGGCCGACCCGGCGCGAGTCAGCCGGCATGAGCGGGAGGCTGCTCTCCACGGCATCATGCAGAGCTATGCCAACCGTCTGGAATATTACTGCCGGCTGGCGCCTTATAACTGGTTCAATTTTTTTGATTTCTGGCAGTCGGACGGGTAGATCACTGGCTAACCCGAGGGCAGGAAATACCATAATCGGTGCAAGGCGAAGCATCGTTACCAGGCTTCCCGTAACTCAATAGACCAACCTCATGCTGACGAAACAACCAGGCAGGATGATTTCTTGCGCACCACGCGCCCTTTTTGATAGCCGGCATCGCAACTTTGTTGCCGGGCAATTTCTCGGGGTGAATGAGGAGATATGACATGAATGGAAGAGACGAATACGTACTGGTAATCCCGGCCTACAACGAAGCTGCCACCATCCGCGAGGTGGTGCAGGGTGCCCTGCGTCATCTCGACACAGTGATTGTGGTTGACGACGGTTCCAGTGACGGCACGCTGGAAAAACTCGCGGATTTGCCGGTGACGCTGCGGCGCCATCCCGAGAATCTGGGAAAGGCAGCGAGCCTGTGGCATGGCATGCAGGCGGCACTGAAGCTCGGCGCGAAAGGGATCGTAACCATGGACGGAGACGGCCAGCACGATCCGGCCGATCTTCCAGGACTCCTAATGGCTGCGCGAACCCATCCAGACAGACTGGTGATTGGCTCCCGCCTTTGGAACCGTGACCTGATTCCAAAGGCGCGCTACCGCGCCAACCGTTTTGCCAACTTCTGGATCGCCTGGGCCTCAGGCCAGGCAATTGAAGATAGTCAGTCGGGATTCCGGGTGTATCCAGCGCAACTTATCCGGCTCTGCCGGTTCGAGCTGAGTCGCGACAGGAGCTTTGTTTTCGAAAGCGAGATCATCATTGAAGCTGCCCGGCACAAATTCCTATGCGCCTTTCATCCGGTGCAGACGACCTATCCCAAAAATGCCAGACCCAGCCATTTCCGGCCAGTGAAGGACATTGTCCGTATCACGCGCATGGTGGCCTGGCGCCTGTTTATCCGCGGTTTTTTTCTGCCCGGATTGTGGCGAAGCCTGAGTGGAAATCAAGGCCTGAAACAGCAAAATCTTTAGCCGTTTGTTGACTGACGCGGATTCAGCTCCGAAGTGCAATCCCAGAGCTCATGAGGCTTACGTCCCTGGCTTAGCGACTGTAGTTTAAAACAGAAGATACTCATGATTGATTAGAAAATCGCGTAAAATTTCCTACCCTAAGTAAATTATTTCTTCGTAGGTTGCTTCGGATAGGTGGAAGCAATAATGAAGGTCATTAGCTTATTGGACTCGTGTCTTTTGCTGGCAACACAGATGTCCGTACTTATGCCTCAGTATTAAGGTGTAATTACGCTTGTATTTACCGAAAACCCGATGCCGAATTTATTACCGAAGGTATAGATGCAACATAACTTTGTCGTAGAAAGTTGGGCCGTTTGGCCTCCTTTGCAGTCCAATGAACAGCAATGTACTGATATACAAGAGGAATTACTAGCAAACGTACCGAAAATGCTAAAGCGGCGATTGACCCCATTGGCTAAATCGGTGTTCTGCGTTGTCGGCCAATGCCTTGACGAGCGCATTCAAGTTCCAGCGGTATTCAGTTCCACACACGGTGAATTGGCCAAATCCTTTGCGATGATGGAAATGCTGGAAGCCGGGGAAGAAATTTCCCCCACCACATTCAGTCTCTCTGTGCACAATGCCATTGCCGGCCTGTTTTCCATGGCCTGGCAGAATAAGCTGCAATGCACCGTGGTTGCTCCTGGAGAAGAAGGCATGGCGCCGGCATTTCTTGAAGCGCTAGGGTTGCTCCAGGAAAGCGCGGAGCAAGTCTTGCTGGTGTTTTATGACGAGCCGTTGATAGACTTTTATCCTTCCGAGCCTTATCAATTGTCTGCGGATAAAACCCAAGCGCTGGCATTGCGTATTTCCAAAAGTGGCACAGGGCAGGCATTAAGGATATTTTCAACGCCTTCGACCGGATATGATGGTGAGCAACCCGTGCAATTACCGGCCTTTATCCGCTTTTTAGCCGGGCCGCAAGCAAGCCTGACGTTCAAAACACCACGACACAGCTGGTGCTGGGAGAAAGATGCCACAGCGAATTAATGATAACTGTCGGCTGTTTGCGACAGGATTAAGTTTCCGCGTATTGGCTATCGGCGGCTTTTTGTTGTGGCTTGTGGTTTTTCCTCTGTTGAAGGGTATCCCCTGTTGCCGGAACCAAACACCTTGCGGGCGCAAGGGGTAAATTGGTGCCCGATTACGAGACGGCGTTTTCATTTGGCGATGCACGCAGGAGATGATATTGTGCTCGGCGCTTTTCAAGTTATCGAGCCTGAAACGATAGCCGTTCGTCGATGCAACCGCTATCTACAGGACTATTTAAGTCAACAAAGAGAATGCTATGAGCAGTATGGAGAATGAGGTAAAACAGCTGATTATTGAAACACTGAATTTGGAGGATATCGGCGTTGACGATATCGACAGTGAGGCAGCCTTGTTTAATGAAGGATTGGGCCTGGATTCGATCGATGCATTGGAATTGGGGCTGGCAATCAGAAAAAAATATAACGTCAGGATTGATACGGAGAAAGACAATGTGGTGCAAATATTTGCCTCGGTCTCGGCACTGGCTAAATTTATCGAATCTGTATTGATGAGGCCGGCATGACGAACGTGATGACATTCTGCAGATGAACATGCCAGAACTGGCTGAAATTGGTGCGGACGAAGTCACAATGGAAGCAAGGTTTTACCAAGACATTGATTTTGACAGCATCGATGCGCTTAGCAGCGGTTCCTAAACCGATTAATGTCTGATGTCCCGATTCGTTAAAAGTGTAATCGGTGCCTTGGCACTGTTATACCCGTTGGCCATTTATTTTGGCATCAATTATATTCAACCATGGCTGATTGCCGTGATTTTGGCCTCGCTATTGCTCGCCCGTTTTCATAACGAGCCGGCACTCGATAAGCACAAACGGTTGATATTGATCATCGCCGTTTTGTATTGCAGTCTTGCTATTTGGAATAACGATCTGATTACATTGCGTTTTTATCCTGTGCTGATTAATTTGAGCTTGATGATCATCTTTATCGCCAGTCTGTATTTTCCGCCCCCGGTGATTGAACGTTTGGCTCGTCTTCAGCATCCTGATCTTCTGCCTAAGGGCGTGACTTATACCCGCAAAGTTACAAAAATCTGGTCTGTCTTTTTTCTGATCAACGGACTGATTGCTGCGGCAACCGCGCTCTGGTGTAGTTTTGTCTGGTGGAGTTTGTACAACGGACTGATTGCTTATGTCCTGATGGGTTTGCTTATGGCGATCGAATACTGGGTGCGTGGCCGGATTCAGGACTATGTCAGTTGATGATTTCGCTTTCCCAATGCGCGTTGCTTGAAAACGATCAGCGTCCCGTCGCCGTGCATGCCGGACAGACGATGGATGGCTCGCGTTTTCATGCCGACGTTGCCGGGCAAGCGGCAGCATTCAAGCAACAGTCGCAGCAGCGCTACGCCTTATACTACGAGGCCGCTTATCCCTTTGCGGTGATTTTTTATGCCCTATTGCATGCCGGCAAGCAGGTTTGGATCGCCGGTAACAACCGGCCTGCAAATGCCGATAGGTTGACCGGAGAAGGTTGCCGGTTGCTGGGAGATTGGCCGGGGCGCCAAATAGCGCCGGAAACACCGGCCAAAATGCCGCTAAAACTGAAGGCTCTGGATTTAGGAAAAGCACAGCTAATCATTTATACCTCCGGTTCCAGCGGCCAACCTAAAGCCATCGCCAAGACGCTGCTACAGTTACAACGCGAAGTGGAAGTATTGGAGCAGCTATGGGGGGACGCTGTTGCGACAGGCGACCGTAGTAGCAACGGTCAGTCATCAACATATCTATGGCCTGTTGTTCAAACTATTATGGCCGCTGGCTGCCGGCCGCTGTTTTTACAGTCGCCAGTTCCTGAGTCCCGAGGCCATGCTTAACGCTGTGGGGACAACGCCAGCCTGCTGGATTGCTAGTCCGGCTCACTTAAAAAGGTTGGACGAACTCTCACCATGGGACGATATTGCCCGGTTATCTGCTGTTTTCAGTTCCGGCGGCGCTTTGACACTTGAGGTCGCCAGGCAATTTGAACGCTGTAGCGGCCGGCGCATAGTGGAAATTTACGGCAGTTCCGAGACAGGCGGCATAGCTTGGAGATATAGCGCCGCAGAATCCCCCTGGACGCCTTTTCCGGGCATCCGTTTGTCGGCAACCGGCGAGGAAGGCCTCTGCCTGCTCCATTCCCCTTTTTTATCTAACGAAGCCCCCTATCCGCTTACTGACCGCATTCAGTTGCATGAACAAGGTGGATTCGCTTTGTTGGGCCGGCTAGATCGTATTGTTAAAGTGGAGGAAAAGCGTTTGTCTCTGGACCAACTGGAGAACAAATTGTCTGAATCGAGCTATGTGGAGCAGGCGCACAGTTTGTTGTTAACCGATAGAAGGGATCTGGTAGCTGCAGTGATAGTATTGACGAAAAACGGTAAAGTCCTATTGCAGCAGCAGGGGCGAACGGCCATGATCAGGCAGCTCAAAAAGCAATTAATGCAGGAATTTGAAACCGTGGTGCTGCCGCGCAAATGGTTATTCATCAATACATTGCCGCTAACCATCCAGGGTAAAATCGACAATGTGCTTTTGCAACGGTTATTAACGCTGGATTCGGCCATATTTCCCCGGCTGCTTGGTTGTCATTTGGAGGAAAGCAAAGTAACTTTGGAATTTCGCATTCAACCGGAACTGGTTTATTTTCAAGGCCATTTTCCGGGGCAACCCATTTTGCCCGGGGTGGCGCAACTGGCATGGGCGGAGCGCTACGGTAAAATTCTTTTTGCAATCGAGCAGCCGTTTTTAACAATGGAAGCGATTAAATTCAAAAAAATCATCCGGCCGAATGCATTAATTACGATGACATTAGAGTGGAACGCCGTCAGCGGCAAACTTTATTTCGAGTTCTGTTCGTCCACCGCGTCGCATAGCTCGGGGCGCATGGTCTATGGTGCACGGCTATGAAAACTGGCGTCGGCTTGTGCGGATTTCATTGCTAAGCCATTGGCTGTGCTGCTCAAATCCCCTATCTACACGTTGCTTTATTTGAAACGGAACTGCAAGCAATTGATTTATTTAAAACACTTCAGCGGCGGACTGCCGTTTCCGGGAAAACAGCGTGACCCGATCATACAGCCTTGCGCACAGGATTTTGCCGGAAGACTGCAAAAATATTGCTGCTGGAACCGGTTCAATTTTTACAATTCTTGGCAGGTTGGCAATGAGTAAACAGACGGTGATTGTCGACGGTCAGTTTCTGACGATCGAAGACATTTGCACGATCGCCGAACGATCGCGCCGGATCGATTTAAGCGATGCTCCGGGATTTGTAGCCCGGATCGACAAAGGCGCAGAATTCATCGAAACATTGCTGCGGGAGGAAGGTTTTGTTTACGGCGTCACCACCGGTTACGGCGATTCCTGCAATGTTTTGATTCCGCTGGAACTGGTTAACGAACTGCCCCGGCAGCTCTATACGTTTCATGGTTGCGGTCTGGGCAATCATTTCGATGCGCAGCAAACCCGCGCGATATTGGCAGTGCGTCTGAACAGCCTGGCGAAGGGTTTTTCAGGTGTGCGCTATCGCTTGCTGCAACAGATTACCGAACTGTTGAAACACGACGTGCTGCCGTTGATTCCGCAGGAAGGTTCGGTTGGTGCCAGCGGCGATCTGACGCCATTATCTTATCTGGCGGCGGTGCTAGCCGGCGAGCGGGAAGTGCTCTATCAGGGGGAAATGCAAGATGCCTCGGTTGTTTTGGCAAAGTTGAATATTAGTCCGCTGACATTGAAACCCAAGGAAGGCTTGGCGATTATGAACGGCACGGCGGTAATGACGGCGGTGGCTTGCCTGGCTTTTCAGCGAGCTGCATATCTGTCGCAGCTATGCACGCGCATCAGCAGTTTGGCCTCGGTTGCGCTGAACGGCAATGTCTATCACTTTGATCAAAAACTGTTTTCGGTCAAGCCGCACGCCGGACAAATCAAAGCCGCGGCGCGTATCCGCGGCGATCTGCATGTCAAGGAACGGGCGCCGCGTAACGACACACGTCTGCAGGACCGCTATTCGCTACGCTGCGCCCCGCATGTAATCGGCGTGCTGGAAGACGCGCTGCCGTGGCTGCGGCAGTTTATCGAAAACGAACTTAACAGTGCCAACGACAATCCGATCATCGACGCCGAAGGTGAGCATGTGCTGCATGGCGGGCATTTCTACGGCGGCCATATCGCCTTTGCGATGGACTGCCTGAAAACGGCGATAGCCAATCTGGCCGATTTGATGGACCGGCAAATGGCGCAGCTGATGGACCCCAAATTCAATCAGGGCTTGCCGGCCAATCTGTCCGGCGCGAAAGCCGATCAGGCAATGCTGAATCACGGCTTCAAGGCGCTTCAGATTGCCGTGTCGGCCTGGACCGCCGAAGCGTTGAAATTGACAATGCCGGCCAGCGTTTTTTCACGCTCGACCGAATGCCACAATCAGGATAAAGTCAGCATGGGCACGATTGCCGCGAGAGACTGCGTGCGCATCATCGAGTTGACCGAGCAAGTGGCGGCCGCAGTGCTGATAGCCGCCGTGCAGGGTGTAGAGTTGAGAGGCTACGGGCCGGGGTTAAGCGCCGGTCTGCGTAAAACGATGGAGCAAGTCAGGGCGAAAATCCCATTTCTCGAGACCGACAGGGCGCTGGAGCGGGAATTGCGCCTGTGTCTGCAATTGATCCGCGACCGGCATTGGGTTCTTTATGAGTAAGGAAGCCATCTCCTGCAAAGTTGAAACCGAGGCGCCGTTTTTCGATGCCGATCCGTTGAAGGATGACCGCAAACGGCCTGAAAATCTGGATGAACCTACAGGAGCAATGCATGCAAGCAATAAAAGCCGGCCTTAGATTCGCGTTAATGTTGCCGGCATTATTTTTTTCGGATGCCAGCCGCAGCGAGGACACGCTGCAGGGGTTGATGCAAAGCATGCAATCGGATACCGCGGTCAGAATCGCTTACCAGGAAACCCGCACGCTGGAACTGCTCGATCAACCCTGGCATGGCAGCGGTTACATGTATTCAGTGCCACCCGATTTGATGATCAAGGAGCAATTGCAGCCCGAGCGCATTTTGATGGGCGTCAAGGGTGACCTGACGTATTATTTCGACCCGGTTAATAAGGTGCGCCGTCAAGGTGAAATGGATATGAGCAGTCCGTTGAGTCTGAATCTTGCCGTTTTCAAGGCCTTGGTCAATGCCGACGAGGCCCTGCTGTACAGGCTATATCGAGTCGTTTTTTCCACTCAAAAGCAAGGCTGGGTTATGACGCTGAAACCCAAACAAAGCAGTGAGTCAGGCTTCAGCATCGTGATTTCCGGCCCGTCCGGGCAACAGGCCGACCGCATCGAAGTCACTCAGCCTGACGGCGATTTCAGCGCATTTTCGTTGCGCAGGGATGCTGCAGGTGAGGGTATCGAAGCCGAAGTGCATCGTCTGTACAATGAATTGCTGGGTGAATAAGGTGCCAGGCCTGCGCAAAATCCTGTTTTATCTGTTGCCGCCGGTACTGGCGATGATCGTGGCGCTGTCGGTCGAATTCAAAACCGATCTTTCCGCCTTCATCATTGCTGGCGACAACGCCGAGGAGCTTTTGCTCGCCAGCGAAATGCAATCCGGTGCATTATCGCGGCGCTATCTTATTGCGATCGGTTCGAGCACTGGCACACCGGTGACCAGCGCCTTTATGCAGGCATTGCAAGACCGATTAAAAACAGTTGACGGCGTGGTCGAAGTCTGGTCGCCAGAACAACACAGCCAAAACATGCAAGCCATGCAAACGCTATACCGCGACTACGGCAGCACGCTGTACAGTCTTACTCCCGAGCAGGCGCTAGCGGAGATTTTTACGCCTCAAGGCTTGAAGCAGCGCGCTGAGTTTCTGAAACAAGCACTGTTGTCTGCGCAAGGCGCGACGGTCAAAAGCATCGCCTTACACGATCCCCTGTTATTGACGCTGACCGGCTTTCGGGCCATAGGTGCGCAAATGCAACAGACGGCACACACCGATACGCAATACCGGAATCTGATTCTGGAAACCGCGATGGCCGGTCTGGACGCGCCGCAACAAAGCCGAATCCAGCTGGAAATCAATTCGGCCTTCAAGGCACTCATGCAAGCCAGCTCGGAATCATGGCAACTGGAAATGACCGGCGTGCCGGTATTCGCGGCCGCGACGCAACAGCTGATTCAGCGCGATATTACCCAAGTCAGCATGCTTTCGTCGATCGGGCTGATGGCGCTGTTTCTATTGCTGTTCCGGTCTCTCGGCGCCTTGCTGCAAGTGTTCACATTATTGATCATCGTTATATTAAGCGCGATATTGACCACTGCCTGGGTTTTTGGCTATGTGCATGGCATGACGATCGCTATCGGCTCCACATTGACCGGTATCTGCATCGACTACCCGATACACGCCTTGGCGCATGCGCAAACAGTTCGGGATGAGGATAAAACCGCCGCAATTGTTAAGATCTGGCCCAGTATGTTGCTGGGCGGCGTGACGACACTGGTCGGTTATACGGCCTTGGGCGCGTCCGGTTATCCTGGATTTCAACAAATCGCCGTGTATGCCGGTGCCGGCATTGTCGTCGCTTTGCTGCTAACCCGCTTAATATTGCCGAGCTTGATTGCGGGCGGTTCTTGCAGGGAGCTCAAGGTGCCGCTGGTCGTGCTATGGGCAACGTTCTGCGCACGTTTCCGGCCCTGGCTTTTGGCCGTCTTGTTGGCGCTGTTGGGCGCATCGCTATTCGGCTTGCAGTCGTTGCGCTGGCTCGAGGATATGCAGGACTTGACGCCGGAGCTGGATTATCTAAAAGCAAACGACAAACGGATACGGTCAAGAATGGTCAGTATCGAGCCGGGGCGTTTCGTGCTGATTACAGGAAAAGACCTGGAAGCCGCTCTGCAAAAAACCGAGCAGATTTATCCCGTGCTGGAACGCTTAAAACGGCAGGGCGACTTGGCCGACTATTTCGGTCTGTATCCCTGGCTGCTATCGGCGCAGCAACAACTGCGCAACCAGGAACTGTTGCAAGACTATTTGACCGACGAAAACCGGCAGCTTTGGCAACAAGCCCTGCGGCAACAAGGCTTGTCGGTCGAACGCCTGGGGCATCTCGACTATCCGAAACAGGAACCGCTGACACTGGCGCAGGTGTTTGCCACGCCGGTCAAAAGGCTAATCGACAGCCGGATAATCAGCACGGAGCAGCAAACCGTCGTGATGATCTGGCTGGCCGAGCATGAACCCGAGGCGCTGCGAGCGGCTTTCGACAAGAGCGAGGATGTCCGCTATTTCAGCCAGCGCGATTTACTCAATGACATGACCCGGGACTATACCGACAGAGCCCGGACATTGCTGGCGGTCGGTCTGGTCGTGATCGTGCTGCTATTGTTCGGGCGCTACAAAAGCCTGGTGAAAGCGCTGCAAACGCTGCTGCCAGCGGTATTGGCGGCGCTATTAATTTTAGGCATCTGGTCGTTGGGCGGCGTGGCGGTCAGCTTTCTGCATTTGGTCGGCTTTCTGCTGGTCGTTGCGGATTGCGTTGCTTACGGAATTTTTTACCAGGAAAATCGCGGCGGCGACATCAACCTGACCTATCAAGCCATGGCCGCCTCGATGTTGACCAGCGCGCTGGCTTTCGGCTGTTTAGGCATAGCCGACAGCACGGCATTGAGAATTCTAGGCGAAGTAGTCGCGCTCGGCGTATTGCTGGGCTTTTTGTTTTGTCCGCTGATTATCAATCATGAACATAAATGACTTGCCAAGTTTATGAACATCTTTGCCAAATCATCCGACGTACCGGTAATCGTCTTCAGCGCGGACAGCTGCCCATGGTGTACCGCTGCCATGCCATGCGGGCTACCACAACCGTTCTCATCAACACAGGCCTCCGTTCACGGAAATGACTTGACGGGTAATGTAGGCAGCGTCCTCCGACATTAAAAACGCAACCGCTGCCGCTACCTCTTTTGCGGTGCCTACGCGTCTGAGCGGGATCATTTTATTAATTTCGGCCAAGTGCAGTCCCTGAAGCATTTCGGTATCGATCAGGCCCGGCGCAATACAATTGACGGTGATATTGCGTTTGGCCAACTCCAGCGCCAGCGCCTTGGACGCCCCGATAATGCCGGCTTTAGCGGCGCTGTAGTTGACCTGGCCCCGATTACCGATGAGCCCGGACACGGAGGACAGCGTAACGATACGGCCTGGTTTGCGGCGTCTGATCATCGGCATGACCAGAGGATTCAACACATTATAAAAGCCGTCAAGATTGGTATGCACAACGCTATCCCATTCTTCGCCGCTTAGGGCAGGAAAAGCATTATCGGCGGTCATACCGGCATTACAGACCACGCCATAATAGGCGCCATGGACTTCAATATCTTGACCTAGCCGCTCGGCGCATTGTTGCCGGTTGGACAAATCGAATTGTAAGACTCTGGATGCGCAGCCCATTTCGCGGATATCGGCAGCCACCTGTTCGGCCTCAGCCAGCCGATTGCGGCAATGCACCACTACATCAAACCCGTTTTGCCCCAAATACAATGCAATGGCTTTGCCGATGCCGCGGCTGGAGCCTGTCACTAAAACTGTTTCGCTCATCGTTTTGTTCTTTAAGAAGTCATCGCCAGGTCTAAAGCATCATCCGGATGATAGACATTAAGATTGGCGGAAATATACACGCCAGGGCCTTCAATCCGGCAATCGAATACGCCCAAACCTTGCTCCTGAATCAAGCATTTGACACTGACAGTTAACACTGAACCCACGGCAAACGCATCGATATTACAATCGTAGCGCCGGGTACCAAGTAAAAAACCCAGATTAATCGGTTTTTCTGCGATTCTGCGCTTCATCCCGCCCAGTGCCGCGATTGTTTGCGCCATGTATTCGATGCCCAGCCATGCAGGAACCGAATTCTCGTCGCCGTACAAGCCGTCATTGCGAACGATGACTTCCGCGATCATATGATTCTCGTCAAATTCGACTACCCGCTCCAATAAAACCATTTTGCCCGCATGCGGCAGTAATTCGTCGATCTTGAACACTGTCATGCGCGCGCGACAATAATGGAAATGTTGTTGCCACCGAAGGCAAAAGAATTACTCTGACAATAGTTAATTCGCCGCCCCAAGGACTGATCTGGTTTTACAAAATTCAGAGGCGGTAAGGATGTGTCAGTTTCATCATCATTAATATTCGGAATCAATAAACCATGCGGTTCGTTCTGCATCAACAGCTGCCAGCACAGTCCCAGTTCCAGAGCAGCGGCGGCCCCTAAAGCATGACCAGTCATGCCTTTGGTCGAGCTAACCGCAACCGAATCGCCGAAAACTTTTGCAACCGCCTCGCTCTCCATGGTGTCATTCAGCTGTGTCGCTGTACCGTGCAAATTAATATAGTCCATTTGTTTCGGGTGTATTTTTGCCTCCTTCAAAGCCATTTCCATCGCGGCAATTACCCCACCGGCCGTGGGATCCGGCGCGGAAAAATGATAGGCGTCGCAACTGGCGCCAATTCCCAGCAGCTCCACGTCTCCCTCCGCTTTGCTGAGTACAAACAGTGCCGCCGCTTCGGACAAGTTAATGCCATCCCGATGCCGTCCAAAGGGTCTGCATAGGCCGGCAGAAAGCGATTCCAGCGCCGCAAAACCGCGCACCGTAAAACGGCACAAACTATCCGCGCCGCCAACTATAACCGCATCGCAAAGATCCAGCATAATTAGCCTGCGAGCCGAAGCAAACGCCCTACCGCTGGAAGAACATGCGGTTGAGATGACATAAGCCGGTCCATTCAGCCCCAGCTGATGAGCCAGAAAGTCAGCTGCGCCGCCAAATTGCTGCTGTTTGTAATGGAACTGCTCCGGCTTGGGCCTGCCTTTGGCAACCTCGGCTAAAGCCAGCTCGGTACTTTTAACGCCGGAAGTGCTGGTACCGAGAACTATACCGACTCTTTGCGCGCCGTACTTCCTGATAATGGCATCAACAGTTGGACGAATCCGGCTCAACGCCGCCAAAAGGAGCCGGTTGTTTCTACTATCGTAAACACTGTATTTCGCTTCGATTTCAGGCAATTGAGATTGCACCAAACCAACAAAAACCGCATGACCGGGTGAGAATTCCTCCGTTTTGACTAAACCCGTTCGGTCTCCTGACTGCAGTCTTGTCAATATTTTACCGTTGTCACTGCCCGCAGCGCACAGCAAGCTTGTGTCGTTCAAAAAAAGCTTCACGTCTGCCCCGTCTCGAGGCTCATTTCAATGAGCGTTTTCAGGCGAGGTTGGGAGTTCTTGACATAGGGATTGCCATGATCCCGGACATAAACGGCCTGGATTGAATACACCCGCTTCGCCAAGCACACCAAGACTGCAACACCCGTAGCTGTTATCATCGCTCCTGTCTTCCCGTTGAGTAAATAACGCTGAGGAACCGGCAAACCGGAGAGCTCTTCCAGTTTCAATAATCGAGGCAATATCCGGCCGAAACCCCTGGCATCCGATATGAAATCGGCAGAACGCGGCTCCGGTTTTACAGAGAAATACGGCTTTATAATATCTTCCTGAATTTCGTCCTGTACGATAAATTCCATACTCCAGAATAACCTAGGCTAAGCAAGTGGCTACTATGCCTACGCTTGGTAGACAAAGTTATTTAGCAGATTTGAGACTTTTCGGGAGTGAATGTAAAGCAGGGATGGGGATTAGTGACTACAGGGGAGTTCAGCTATATCAGGAAACCATGAGTTGTCCTGATATAGCCGTAAGCGTATTAGAACAGTTTTTTCAGTTCGCCATAGCCTTTGTATGCGTCTCTTAATTCTTGTTCAGCTTCTTGTAAAGCTTCATTTTTTGCGTGGATGCGTGCTGATTTTAATTTGTTAGCATAACGAGCCCGTGCAACATCGACTTTATCGTTGGCATTGATTTCTTTGTTGGCATCGAGGGCATCTTTAACAAGCTCGGCAACTTTTTCACCTTCAGAACCACTGGTGATCGCATCCAGTGCTATTTTAATTTTTCCCATTGTCAAATCAACGGCGTCAGATGGCGAATAGGTAATTCTACCCTTATCTGTTTCTGCAACTGCAGTAAATGAAACAGCACCCATAGAAGCTGCGATCAGTAAAGACAATAGGACTTTTTTCATAATTTTCATATCGCACTAATCCTCAAGTTATTGTTGTTTGGAGTATTATTGGTAACATTGCTATTAAATTTGTTATTGATAGTCTGTACCGAAAATAATTCTACCACATTTTGCAGGTTTTCAACCTCCCAGCGGTTTGAAATCCAGCCACTTCATGTTTTCAAGGTTTCCTTGTTAATACGTATCTGTCTGCCTTCAATAAGAGCGGTACACAAAATGTAGAGCAGCAGCAGCAGCAGCGACAATAGCCAAGGCTGCCAGTAGGCCGTCGTCAGTAAGGGTTGGTGAGCAGCGTATAAAGCTACGCCCAAAGCGATATAGAAAATCACGCGTTTTACCTCATAGGCGACCGGATAATATTTGCGCCCCATCAAGTACGACAGGATGGCCATACTGGCGTAGCAGATCAATGTTGCCCAGGCTGAGCCAACATAGCCCCAGACGGGAATCCACCAAATATTGAGCCCGATGGTCAGTCCGGCACCGGCTAAAGACACCAGTGCACCCATCAGGGTGCGGTCAGTCAGTTTGTACCAGATTGACAAATTCACATAAATGCCCAGACATAGATTGGCCAGCAGCAGAATCGGCACGACTTCAAGGCCGGCGCGAAACTCGCTGCCAATGAAATATTGAAAGAAATCAATAAACAAAGTCACCAGCAAAAAAATAAATACACAAAAAATTACAAAAAATTTAAGCACTTGCGCATATACCCGGCGAGCATCGCTTTTATCGGCATAGGCAAAGAAGAACGGCTCGGCGGCATAGCGAAAAGCCTGGATAAAAAGCGACATCAAAATGGACAGCTTGTAACAAGCGCTGTAAATCCCCAGCATCTGCATATTAGTATGGCTGTCGTACGGCAATAGATATTTCAGCAGGGCGCGGTCCAGCATTTCATTGATAATGCCGGCAAAACCGATGATCACCATCGGCAGCGAATAGCGAATCATGCGGACAAACAAGGGGCGGTCAAATCCCCAGGCCAGCCCGCTTAACTGCGGCGCCAGCAACAAAAACTTGCATACGCTGGCGATCAGATTGGCGATAAAGATATAGCCCACGCCTATTTCAGGATCATAAACCAGGGCAATCCAGGATTGTGGGTTGTCCTGGTAGATTTTTCGGCAGTAAACGATAAAAAACAGACTCAGCAACACCGTCAAGGCAATCTCGGTCAACTTGATGCAGGCAAAACGTACAGCCTTATCTTCCGCTCGCAAGCGCGCAAAAGGAATCGAAGCAATGGCATCCAGCGTTAAAATGATGCTGAACCACAGCACATATTCAGGATGTTCCGCGTAGTTTAAGGCCGCTGAAAGCTGGGCATTGATCAACAGGATGAACAGCAAAAAACCGAGATTGACTAATACGACGAAAAGCAAGGCGGTCGAATAGGCGACATCGCGGACCGGATGATCTTTGTCGCGAAAACGAAAATAGCCGGTTTCAAAGCCAAATAGCAACAACACGGAAAAAAAGCCGGCATAGGCATAAAATTCCGATACTACCCCGTATTCGGCCGTCGAAAAATAATAGGTATAAAGCGGAACCAGCAAATAATTCAGAAACCGGCCAAAAATACTGCTCACGCCATAGATGGCGGTTTGCGATGCAAGTTTTTTGATAATGCCCATAGCTTCGAGTCGGTTGATTTACTTGATAGAAATTCGTGGATTCAAACTTTGGACGGCGAGTAAACAAAGTCTCACCTGGATCAATTTAGGATCCGTCGAGGGCCGCTGCGGTCATTTTATTGGATTGATCAGGACGAGTGTCCAGGTAATGCGGTAGTCAGATTCAATTGCTGAGAAAATTGAATCTGACTCAATCTATTGTACTTAGTGAGTTTTGGAATAAATCTGTTTTATTTCTTGGAAGTCTTTTAAAGCGTCTCTTAACTCTTGTTCTGCAGGCTGTAATTCGCTTTTTCTAACTTCAGCGATCGCATTTTTCAGTTTTGCGCTGGCTTTATTTCTCTTTAAATCAACTTCATTATTAGAAATGTCTTTTTGTAACTGGCGAGCGTCGTTAATTAATACAATCAAGGCTTCATTATCAGTGCCTTGTTCGATAGCAGAAATTGATTCTTCAATTTTCGCGATCGTGTTGTCAATAGCCGCTTTAACTTCAGCAACGGTAGGATTTGCAGCCATAGCGGATGGAGATGCCGCCATAAAACCGGCAATAGATAAGGTAACAATGATTTTTAGTAATGCTTTCATGAATGGATTAACCTGATGTGTTGATATGTTTAGAGTGTACTGACATAACTATTAATGAGAGTTTTGCAGGAAAGCAGGGATTCAAATTGAAATGGCTATGTGCGGCGGCTATTCTAACACAGAAGTGCGAACAAAACTTATTCATCATCCCTTTTGGTAGTTACAGATACATCCCCTGAATCGGCAAAGGATAAGCCAAAAATCAGCATGGGCGCACAACATACCGGGCAATCTTCATAATATTCCTGATCTCCGGCAGAGCTATCGATCAAAACGCTGATCGTCTCACCGCAGTAAGGGCAGGCAAGCGCCACCTCTTCCATATCACACTTTTCTGAGCAAATAGTCCAGCCAGGATACCGGCAAAATGCGCTTGAGGAAAGCAAATAGATGGGTTGGAACAGTCACGTGATAATGCAACCTGGGTGTTTTGGCTTCCAAGGCATGAATAACTTTTTCAGAAACCGCTTCAGCTGGCAGGGTAAAGGGAGCTGCCGGGCCTTCTTTTTGCAACCGCGCTTCCATGTTTTTATAGGCTTCTTGATGAACACTGTGCGTTGAATCTATATTTTTTTTGTATAAAGCAAACGCATTTTTCCTGAAGTTGCTCAGGATCGGTCCGGGTTCAATCAAGGAAACATGAATATTGCTGCCGTAAAGTTCCAGACGTAACGTGTCCGCCAGGCCTTCCAGGGCAAACTTGCTGGCGTTATAAGCCCCGCGGTAAGGCATGGCAACCAGACCCAGCACCGAACTGTTATAGATGATCCGGCCATGGCCTTGCTTTCGCATCACTGGAATCAGCAGATTGGTTAATTCGTGGGTGCCAAACAGGTTGGTTTCAAACTGAAAACGTAGCAGCTCACGGCTGAGATCTTCAACCGCCCCCGGTTGGCCAAATGCGCCATTATTGAACAAGGCATCCATTTTGCCGCCCGTTAATTCCAGCGCCTGACTTACCGCCTGACGAATGCTGGCGCTATCGGCCAGATCAAGCTGAACTGCGGAGAAACCTTGCTGTTTTAACCGGTCAACATCAAGCGGGTTTCTGGCCGAAGCAATTACCTGATGGCCGCGTCTTTTTAATTCGACAGCGGTTGTGTAACCGATGCCGGAAGAACATCCAGTGATGAGTATGGTTTTTGCTGAATTCATGCAAGGGGTTAGTGGACCAAATCCTGCTCATTATAAAGAAAGTTTTTACCACTGCTGCAATCAATTGAGAACACCAAGGCATTTTTGCCGCTTTTAATACTCAGTTCTGAGGCCTCAACTCGCCCGCATTGTCCGGATGCCAAGGCTTTTTCCGCGGCCTGTCTTCGAAACCGCTCAATTTCTGGCAGTCTGCTCTGAAAGTTCTTCACCGCCTCAGGCACATTATCGGCTTCATAGGGTGGAATGGCGAAGGCAGAAAATTTGGTCGGATTATTTTTTACCAGAAACTGGTTTTTTGCACTTTCATCACTGGCATCCTGCTTGAGCTTGTTTTGCCTTGCCAAGCGTTGCTCCTGTTCCAGTTTTTCTTGTGCGAGTTTTTTCTCCTGCTCAGCTTGCGACAATGCGGCCTGATTTTCTTGTTCACTCAGATTCGTGGACGTGCCGGTTTTAACATTGATTTCCACATTGCTTTGATCTTCGGCACAAGACCCTGATCGATATACGATTTTGCCATCTGCATCGACACATTTATGAACGCCGGCAAAAGCATAGGCAGAAACAAGACTAGCCAATATGAGTACCGTCAATCTCATTATTTTTCTCCCAGAGAATAAATTTTAAAACCAAAGTATAGGGGATTCTGATGGCTTTGTTGCCCATGACAAGACCTGTATTTATTGGCGCATCGAGCTCAAGGCAGCGCCTGCTTTTATTTCATATCAACAAAATTTAGTAATAACAAAATAAAATATTTAACCTTACTGTTATTATTAGCCAAGAACTTATCTGTTGATAAGTCATTTTTTCATCATTAAATCATGAACTTGTAACAATGCGTAAGTTGCCGTTAAAGTTATCCACAATCTGTGTATAGATTGTGGATAATAATAAGATTGTTTTTTTCCACACCACTACGCACAGGAAAAGAACCAATTACCCACAGAGTTACGCTTTGTTACCTGGGCGCAGTTCTGTTTAAAATAATGAACCTTTCGATAAAACGATTGTTTATAACGGGAATTAAAGCTGAGTCCCGGCTATACCCCTTGATAAGGTATAGAGGCGGCTTGTGTATGATGGATTTAAAAACCAGATAAAGCGGATCATGTCAGAACAAATCAGCAATAAAAGCACGGCGCAAGCAGCGTTCATGAGTTTAACAAACTTTATTAATCAGGAGATTATCGGCCAGGATATTCTGGTGGAAAGAATGCTGATCGGCTTGTTGGCCGATGGCCATATTCTCGTTGAAGGCGCTCCGGGTTTGGCCAAAACCAGGGCCATCAATGTGTTGAGTAGGGGCATCCAGGGCGATTTTCACCGGGTGCAGTTTACCCCGGATTTATTGCCTGCCGATTTAACCGGCACGGAAATCTACCGTCCTCAACAGGGAACTTTTGAGTTTCAAAAAGGGCCTTTGTTTCATAATCTGATACTGGCCGATGAAATCAACCGTTCGCCTGCAAAAGTGCAAGCGGCCTTATTGGAAGCGATGGCCGAGCGGCAGATTACCGTCGGTCAGGCAACCTATCCATTGCCGCCCCTGTTTATGGTCATGGCCACGCAAAATCCTATCGAGCAGGAAGGCACTTATCCGTTGCCAGAAGCGCAACTGGACCGGTTTCTGCTTCATGTAAAAATTGACTATCCGAAAGCGGAACATGAAAAAAGCATTTTGCATCTGGCCAGAACAGAAGCGCGCGTTGACTCGTTAAAAACCGCCAAGCCATTTGAGCCTTTAAGTCAGCAAACCTTGTTTGCAGCCCGTAATGAAGTGCTGGATTTGCACATGGCCGAAAGTCTTGAAGACTATTTACTGCAAATTGTCCTGGCAACGCGCAATCCAGGTGCTTATGGCAAAGATTTGGCAGGCTGGCTGCAATACGGCGCAAGTCCCAGAGCCAGTATTGCCCTTGATCGCTGTTCCAGAGCCAAAGCCTGGCTGGCGCAGCGCGACTTTGTAAGTCCGGAAGACATTCAGGATATGGCTTTTGACAGTTTGCGTCACCGCCTTATTCTGTCTTACGAAGCCGAGGCAGAAGGCATTACCACCGATTATTTCATTCAAGAACTGATTGCCAGAATTGCCGTTCCCTAATGCTGTTAAGCTCCTCAACTGACTCGGCCCAAACCAGCGAGCTGGTAGCGGTCACGCTTAAAACCCTGGTCGATCTGGCAAAACCGGCGCTGGCATTAAATCTGCGCCAGACATCTATACGATCTGCGCAAGGCGGCGGCTATGTTTCACCTTTTAGAGGCCGCGGCATGGAATTTGATGAAGCCCGTCTCTATCAGCCCGGGGATGATATCCGCAGTATCGACTGGCGGGTGACGGCGCGGACCGGAAAAGCCCATACCAAGCTGTTTCGTGAAGAGCGCGAGCGGCCGGTGTTTATTGCGGTCGATAACCGGTCTGCCATGCATTTTGCAACCCGCGGTGTTTTTAAATCGGTGCTGGCGGCCAAGCTTGCAGGGTTGCTGGCATGGACCGCGCAACAACACGGTGACCGGATCGGCGGGCAGATATTTTCAGAACACGAGTGCCGGGAATTAAAGCCGCAAAACGGGAAACATGCGGTGTTGCGGTTTTTTAATGCGTTGGTCCGGTCAGAGCAGTTCACGGAAAACAGCTTTACCCTGGAACATGTGCTAGCGCGATTGACGCAGCACGCCCGCCCTGGCAGCCGGGTCTATGTCATCAGTGATTTTCGCGGCCTCAATGACAAAGCAGAAAAACATTTGGCAAGATTGGCGCAGCATTGCGATGTTGTTTTGATCATGATTCATGATGCATTGGAAAAAGCGCTGCCCGAAACAGGCCGCTACCGGTTTACCGACGGTGAACGCGATGTGCTGATAGACAGCGCCGACCGCCGGCGCCTGTCAAATTATCAACAACGCTTTGCTTTGCATCAGCAGCACTTGCAAGCATTAGCCAAAAAAATGGGCTTGGCCTTTATTCAGTGCAGCACAACAGATGATCCGATCCAGTGTTTAAGAAATGCAAGCTAGCCAACTGCCTTTAAAAGATATCCATATTCCTGCGCCTATCAGTTGGTGGCCGCCGGCTCCCGGCTGGTGGTTTCTGATCGTATTTATTCCGGTGCTGATTGTTTTTTTTATCTGGTTTTACAAGCGCCTGACCCGACAAACCGCGATTAAAACCGCAAAAAAATGTCTGAAAGCGATCAAACAGGACGCCAGTAAAGAGGCGAGTCATAAACTCGCCGAACTTTCCGTGCTGATCAGGCGTGTGGCCATTAGTGTTGCTCCCAGAGAGCTGGCTGCGGGTTTAACAGGCCGTGAATGGCTTGAGTATCTGGATCAATCGGTAAAGGGCTCGCCATTCAGTACAGGCGCAGGTCAACTGCTGGCGGACGCACCCTATCGAAAATCAGCCATTACCGAAGTAGAAATGCTGTCCTTAATCAATTTGTGTGAAGAGTGGGTTGAAGCCCAGGCAAAAAAATGATGCATTTCGAATGGCCTTGGATGCTCCTGGCCCTGCCGCTGCCTATAGTCATGCGCTGGCTGCTTCCCGCTGCTCAGCCGGTTGAACAAGCCGCCTTAAAAGTTCCGTTTCTGGAGGATTTTTCCGAAGGCGAAACCCGGGCAGTTGGCACATCCGGACAATGGCCCTTATTGCTGGCGGCTTTCGCCTGGTTATTGCTGGTCATTGCCTGCACCCGCCCGCAATGGCTCGGCGAGCCGATCGAGTACGCGGTTAGCGGCCGGGATTTAATGCTGGCGGTAGATTTATCGGGCAGTATGGAGGCGCAGGATTTTGCCATCAACAAACAAATGGTTGATCGGCTGACTGCGATCAAATGGGTAGCTGCCGATTTTATAAGCCGGCGCGCAGGTGACCGGTTGGGCTTAATCCTGTTTGGCACCCAAGCCTATCTGCAAACGCCGCTCACTTTTGATCGGAAAACCGTGGCAACTTTATTGAATGAAGCCGTCATTGGTCTTGCCGGCGACAATACGGCGATAGGAGATGCCATCGGCCTGGGTGTCAAACGTCTTAAGGATCAACAAGTCAACAGCCGGGTGTTAATATTGTTGACCGATGGCGCCAATACCGCAGGCGAAGTGTCGCCGTTAAAGGCAGCCGAATTGGCCGCTGAACACCAGTTAAAAATTTATACCATCGGCATAGGCGCCGATGAAATGCTCGTGCGCAGCTTTTTTGGCGCGCGCAAAGTGAACCCCTCTCAGGACCTCGATGAAGCCACTCTAACCGCTATAGCTGAGAAAACCGGCGGCGTGTATTTTCGTGCCAGAAATACCGATGAGCTGGATAAAATCTACCGTTTACTCGATCAACTGGAGCCGGTTGAGAAAGATAAACAATATTTCCGGCCCAGATCCGAACTGTACTATTGGCCGCTGTCCGCGGCATTGCTGCTGTCGGCTGTGATTGCGCTGTCGCGCGTGAGGTGGTGATGAATCTGGCTGAATTTCATTTTATCCGGCCCTACTGGCTGCTGGCTTTTATACCCCATGTTGTCATCCTGGTTTTAATCTGGCGCAACAAGCTACGCTATGGTAACTGGTCAGCAGTATGCGATGCCGCCTTATTGCCTTTTCTGCTGCAGGAAAAAGCGCTAGGTCAAAGCCGCTGGCCATTCACCGCAGCGGCGCTTGCCGGTGTGCTGCTGATTATTGCGCTGGCAGGCCCGACCTGGCAGAGGCTGCCGGCACCGGTCTTTCGTAACGACCAGGCGCTGGTGATTGCGCTGGATCTTTCGCGTTCAATGGATGCCGCCGACATCAAGCCCAGCCGCCTGATACGGGCCCGCTATAAAATTGCCGATATTCTAAAGCGCCGGAAAGATGGCCAGACCGCCCTGCTGGTCTATGCCGGCGATGCCTTTACGGTAACGCCATTGACCGATGATACCGAAACCATAGCCAGTCAACTGCAAGCCTTGAACACCGATATCATGCCCAGCCAGGGCAGTGATGCGGGGCGTGTGCTGGAAAAGGCAGTGGAACTATTCAAGCAGGCAGGCATGCAGAAAGGCCAGATATGGCTGGTCACCGATGGCGTTGATGTCGACAACGCCTTGCCCGCAGTTAAAGCCTTAGGCAATTACTCGCTTTCGATATTGGGTGTAGGCACAACCGAAGGCGCGCCGATCGCGCTGCCGGAGGGCGGCTTTCTGAAAGATGAGCAGGGCAGTATTATCATTCCCAAATTAGACAGCGCCGGTTTGATTAAACTGGCACAGGCAGGGCACGGTGTTTATCAAGCCCTGACAGCCGACGATAGTGATATTGAAAGCTTGCTGGCTACGCTAGATAAGCCGGTGGGGCAGCAGGGATCCGGGAAAGACTCGCTGTTACTGGAACAGTGGCAGGAAACCGGTCCCTGGCTGCTGTTGCTGGCGTTACCGCTGGCAGCATTATTATTCAGAAAAGGTCTGTTAGGCCTTGCTTTCTTACTGTTATTGCCATTGCCTAAAAACAGCTATGCTTTTGAATGGCAGGATTTATGGCGCACCAAAGACCAGCAGGCGCAGCAGGCTTTTCAAAAGGGGCAGTTTGGGCAGGCGGCCGCATTATTTGAAAATCCGGACTGGAGAGCGGCCGCGCATTATAAGGCTGGCGAATATGAGCAGGCATTGCAAAATCTAAACTCCCCCCAGACCGCCGACAGTTTTTACAATCAGGGCAATGCGCTGGCGCAAACGGGCAAGCTGGAAGAGGCCTTAAAAGCCTACGAACAGGCCTTGAAAATGAATCCTGATGATGCCGACGCCAAGTTCAACAAAGAACTCGTGGAAAAAGAACTGGAAAAGCAAAAGCAGCAACAGCAACAGCAAGGCGGCGATCAACAGCGATCCAAGGATGATGCTCAGCAGAGCCAAGATGACCAAGCCCAGCAGTCCGACGATCAGGATAAGTCTGACGCGGATTCCGGGCAGCACACACCAGAAAAACAGCAACCGGAGCAAAATCAGCAACACTCAGGCCAGCAAAACGATGCTGCCGAAACCGGCCAGGAGGCTCAGCAAGAACAAGGCAAGGAACAACCAGCACAACCGGCTACGGAATCTTCGACTGAACAGCACGATGAAAGTGAGCAGGCCAATGAACAATGGCTCAAGCGGATTCCCGATGATCCAGCGGGCCTGTTAAAGCGCAAATTCAAATATCAGTATGGTCAGCGAGAGCACCCCCAAAGGGGAAATGCTCAAGCCTGGTAGAAAGCCAGCCAAAGCGTTTCCAGGCTCAAGCAACTTTTCACACGCTAAATTTAAATGATAATACACACATGAAAACGCCAATACTCACAACAATTAGTGTGCTTTTTATGCTGTTGCCGCTTCACCCGCTATATGCGGCACAAATTCAGGCCTCGGTTGATCGCAATCCGGTTAGTCTGAACGAGTCCTTTCAGATTACTTTTCAGACCACTGAAACGCCCGATGATGAACCTGATTTCAGCGCCTTGCAGCAGGATTTTGATATACTCAGTCAGAGCCAAAACAGCAAATCCTCGTGGATAAACGGAAAATCCAGTAAAACCTTGCTATGGATTGTGAATGTCATGGCTAAACAGACCGGCAATCTGATTATTCCAGCCATTATCTTCGGTGATGACAGTAGTCAGCCGATACCCGTGCAGGTGATAGAGGCCACCGGCAATAAAGCCGGTCAGACTGATACCGATGTATTTTTAGAGGTTGAGGCAAATCCGCAAAGCCCCTATGTACAAGCGCAGGTGCTTTACACGCTGCGCTTGTACCGGCGGGTTGAAATCGCGCAGGCAAGTTTGACCGAGCCGGAATTGCCCGATGCGGTGATCGAAAAACTGGGCGATGACAATAACTTTAATACCCAGATCAATGGCGTGGATTACTGGGTCACAGAACGCAAATATGCGATTTTTCCGCAAAAAAGCGGCCAAATGGAGATAAAACCGCTGCAATTAACGGCGCAGGTCGTTACCAGTACCCGTCCCAGCTTTAGCGGTTTTTTTAATCCGCAAATGACCCAAACCCAGCGAGTCACCTCCCAACCGGTGACTCTGGATGTAAAACCGGTGCCGGCGTCTTTTAACGGACGGCATTGGCTGGCTGCGGAACAGTTATATTTGAAAGAAGAATGGTCAGGCGACCCCCAGAAAATGAAGGTTGGAGAACCTTTAACCCGCACGCTGACGGTGCTGGCCAATGGGTCGACAGTCAGTCAGCTGCCTGAACTGAATACGGCAAAACCGGCTGTGAGTGGAGCCGAAGGGGCCGATGCCCAGTTGAAAAGCTATCCTGATCAGCCCGTGTTGCAAGAGCAAAAAAAAGCCGATGGCGTCATTGCCTTCCGGGAAGAAAAAATCGCCCTGATTCCATCAAAAGCGGGCAGTTACACATTACCCGCCATCGAAGTGCCCTGGTTTAATACCAAAACCCAAAAAATGGAAATTGCCAAAATACCTGAAACCAGCCTGACAGCTTTGGAAGTGGAAGGCGCTCAGCAGGCGCCGCAAATACCAGCAGCTCCCCCCGCAGCACAGGCAGCCAAAATTCACACAAAGCCGCTTGTTCAGACGCAGCAAAGTAATATCTGGTTATGGGTTTCCGTGTTTTTAGCCTTAGGGTGGCTGGCGACGCTGATTTATTTATTCAGTAAACGGCGCGGAGCCAAACAGACGGTCATTGACGACAGCGCTAATCGAATCCGCCTTGAAGACAGCCTTAAAAATTTAAAAAAAGCCTGTCATGCCAATGATCCGTTTGCTGCCAAAGAGGCCCTGCTGGCCTGGGCCCGTCAAAAGGGGACTGGCGAGGCAAACCTAATCAGTCTGGGGGCTATAGCCGCGCAAAGTGACGCCAGGTTAAGAGATGAAATTCTGCTGTTGAATCAGGTGCTGTATGGCAAGGATGCCGATCAGTGGCAGGGCAAAAAACTGTTTCAGGCCTTTGTCGAAAATAAAGCCAGAAAGACAGTAGCGGCTGTCGATGATGATGGTTTGGAGCCGCTGTACCGCCTCTAACTATTGTCCCTTAAAATACTCCAGCGTCATAAACAGGGCGGCAATTGAGCGCGCTTCAGTACATTCGCCGGTGGCTAGCAGGGCATTGATGTTGTTCAATTTCCAGGGGATGACCTCGAGTTCTTCCGGCTCATCGCCAGGTAATTTTTCGGCATACAAGTTTTGTGCAATGATAATCTCGGTCATGTGTTCCAGATAAGAAGGCGCCAGGGAAAAAGAGCTTAAGTGATGCAGGCTTCTGGCGCCGAAGCCAATTTCCTCCTTGAGCTCGCGGTTGGCCGCTTCCAGAAAAGCTTCGCCATTATCGATCTTGCCCTTGGGCAAACCCAGTTCATAACGATGCACGCCGGCCGAATATTCTCTGATCAATAGCACCGTTTCGCTATCGAGCATGGGCACAATCAGTACCGCGCCTCCGGAGGTGCTGCGAGCCAGGCGCTCGTAATTGCGCAGGGCACCGTTGCTGAACTGCAGATCCAGTGATTCAATCCGGAACAGGCGGCTTTTGGCAATGACCTTTTTGTTGAGAATGATTGGCTTTTTAAGCATGTTGACGACCTCTACCGATAATTCAAATATAACGCACTCTTATGATCGATTGGAACAAAATTGACACTGTCTTGCTGGATATGGATGGCACCTTGCTGGATTTGAACTTCGACAATCACTTCTGGAAAGAATTTGTGCCGCTTAAATTCGCCCAAAAACAGGGCTTATCGCTGGCACAGGCCAAGGAGCAATTGGCACCGCAGTTTAAAAGCATGGAAGGCAAGCTGGAATGGTATTGTCTGGACTACTGGAGTGAGGTGTTGGCGCTGGATATTGCCGGTTTAAAAGCGGAAATATCGGGTCTGATAGCCGTGTTGCCGCATGTAACCGAATTTCTGGAAAAAATCCATCAGTCCCATCACAAGGTTTTATTAGTCACCAATGCGCATCGTCACAGCCTCGGACTTAAAATGGAAAAAACCTGTCTGCAGCACTTTTTCGACGGCATTATCAGCTCTCATGATTTTGGCTTTCCCAAGGAGCACGCTGAATTTTGGCGGCTATTAGAGCAGCAGCATGCCTTTGAGAAGCAAAAAACCCTGTTGATTGATGATAGTCTGGCCGTGCTGAATTCTGCCAGGCAGTTTGGCATAGGCCATGTGATTGCGGTCAGCCGTCCGGATACTCGGCTGCCTAAAAAAGACATCAGCGATTATCCGGCTATTGAGGATTTTCGCGAGCTGATGGCGGGGCTTTAGGCTGGCGGCTTCGGTTCTGGAGTGGGCGTTTGCCTGAAAAGTCTTTTGGGGGGCGTGGCCGTTTTGGCGGAATGATGGCTTCTGCCAGAAGATCCGCAGTTATAGCCCTTACAGGAATCTTCTGGCCAATAAAGTCTTCGATTTCCGGCATGGAATACGCATATTCTTCACATATAAAACTGATTGCCTCGCCGCTGGCGCCAAAGCGCGCGGTGCGGCCAATTCTATGGACATAATCTTCCGCATCCTGGGGCAGATCATAATTGATAATATGAGAAACATCGGCGATATGCAGGCCGCGGGCGGCGACATCGGTTGCAATCAATAGCGTGATTCTGTTTTCCTGAAAATCAGCTAACAGCCGCTGGCGTTTTTCTTGTGGCACATCGCCACTTAACGCCGCGGTTTTGAAGCCGTTGGCGTTGAGCGTGTCCTCCAGTTGTTCGGCACAGCGTTTGGTGTTGACAAAGATAATGCTGCGTTGCGGCTGGTAGTGGTTCAGGATGCCCAGCAATAACGGAATTTTTTGTTCATTGGCCGGACAGAATGCGCTTTGTTGTATGGCTTTGGAGGTCACCTCTTCCGATTTCAATGCGAATCAGCACCGGATTATTCATGTGCTCATAAGCCAGTTCAGTTACTTTGTAAGACAGCGTGGCTGAAAACAGCATGTTCAAGCGCTTATCCGGCGATGGCATGCGCCGCAACAAATAACGGATGTCTTTTATAAAGCCCAAATCAAACATGCGGTCGGCTTCATCCAATATGGAGACCTGAACATTGTCGAGCGTGAAGGCATTCTGCCGGTAAAAATCGATGATGCGGCCAGGTGTACCGATGATGATATCGACGTTGGATTTTATTTTGTCCAGTTGTTTTTGATAATCGGTGCCGCCGTATATCAGCGCAAATTTGAGATTAAGGTGCTTGCTGAGCAACAGCGCATCTTTATGAATCTGTATCGCTAATTCCCGCGTTGGCGCAAGAATGACGGCTCTTGGGTTTTTGATTTGCTCGTTTTCATCATTGAGCAAGTGCTGAAAAGTGGCCAGCAAAAAGGTAGCGGTTTTACCTGTCCCTGTTTGTGCCTGGCCGGCAATATCCTTGTCCCTCAACAACAGCGGCAGGGCTTTATCCTGAATCGGCGTACACTGGGTAAAGCCGGCATCGTTCAAGCTGCTCAGGATAACATCAGAGAGTTCCAGGTTGCTGAAGCGGGTTTCGGTTAAATGTGTTTCTTTCATGCGCAATAGCATAACGTAAAAATCAAATCGGTTGAAATTGATTGACAAAATATCAGTATCCCTCCTATAGTTTTGTCTTTTGAATTTTGGAGAAATAGTGTGAGCGACTCTGTCCTTCATGTAAATGATAGTGAATTTACCGAAACTGTTATTAAAGCTGATGGTCCCGTGCTGGTTGACTATTGGGCTGAATGGTGTGGACCCTGCAAAATGATTGCACCGGTTCTGGATGAGATCGCAAAAGACTATGCCGGCAAGTTGACCGTTGTAAAGTTGAACATAGATGAAAATCCACAAACCCCGCAGCACTATGGTGTGCGCGGCATCCCGACACTGATGCTGTTTAAGGGCGGAGAAGTGGAAGCAACCAAAGTGGGCGCATTGTCAAAATCACAGCTCGCAGATTTCTTAGATAACAATCTTTAAACGCCTGTCCCCCAGCCCGGCCCGTCATAAATAATTATGACGGGCCAGGTTACCTGAGTTACAATTACCTTACGCCATATCAGGCGCACTCAAGCATACCGTCCGATAGACTACATCCCTATATTCTGAATCCTACCCGGTCCTTACGGTGCCTCGCCGTAATACTTTTCTTCGAGTTGTCTTTTTTATGAATCTTACCGAGTTAAAACTTAAACAAATCAGTGAAGTTATTGAAATAGCCGAGTCCTTGGGACTTGAAAATGTCGCCAGAGCCCGCAAACAGGATCTGATTTTTGCGATTCTGAAAAAGCAGGCAAAAGTTGGCGAAGACATTTATGGCGACGGCGTTTTAGAAATTTTACAAGATGGTTTTGGTTTTTTACGAACTCCCGGTTGTTCCTACTTGGCAGGCCCTGATGATATTTATGTGTCGCCCAGCCAGATCAGGCGCTTCAATTTAAAAACCGGCGATACCATCAGCGGCAAGATCAGACCCCCAAAAGACAATGAACGCTATTTTGCCATGCTCAAGGTTGAGCAGATCAATTTTGAAGCCCCCGAAAATACCAAAAATAAAATCCACTTCTCTAACCTGACGCCATTATTCGCCAAACAGCGATTTGTTCTTGAGCAGGGCAACGGCACCAGCGAAGATTTAACCGGAAGAATCATTGATTTAATCGCTCCCATCGGTAAAGGCCAGCGTGGTCTGATCGTTTCGCCGCCGAAAGCCGGCAAAACCATGATACTGCAAAGTCTGGCGCAAGCAATCGCAGACAAAAATCCCGAGTGCTACCTGATTGTATTGCTCATTGACGAACGCCCTGAAGAGGTCACCGAAATGGAGCGCTGCGTGCGCGGCGAAGTGATTTCCAGTACTTTTGATGAACCGGCTACGCGTCACGTTCAGGTTGCCGAAATGGTGATCGAAAAAGCACGCCGTCTGGTTGAGCATAAACACGACGTTGTCATTTTGTTAGACTCCATTACGCGTTTGGCCAGAGCATACAACACGGTTGTGCCTTCTTCCGGCAAGATATTGACTGGTGGTGTCGATGCCAATGCGCTGGAAAAACCCAAACGTTTCTTCGGCGCGGCGCGGAATATCGAGGAAGGCGGCAGTTTGACCATTATCGCAACTGCGCTGGTCGATACCGGTTCCAGAATGGATGAGGTTATCTATGAGGAATTTAAAGGTACCGGCAATATGGAACTGCATCTGGATCGGAAAATTGCTGAAAAGCGTATTTACCCCGCTATTAATATCAACCGTTCCGGTACGCGCCGTGAAGAATACCTGGTCGACCCCGATTCCCTGCAAAAAACCTGGATTTTACGCAAGATTCTGCAACCTATGGATGAAACGGCAGCCTCTGAATTTCTAATAGGTAAATTGAAAGATTTCAAAACCAATGCGGAATTCTTTGAATCGATGAAGCGGTAATCAAAAAACCAGCATTGCATGGGCGACGCTTTTGGTCGCCCATTGATTTGCGATTATCTGTATCTGTTTGTTTCAGGTTTAAGGTGTCATGCTCAGGACTTTGGCGGCACATAGCCTTCCGGCATGTCGGTATTGCCTTCAAACAGAAACTTTCTGCGTTCCTCCTCTAAAAAGGCTTTGGCTTTCGGGTCAAAACTGGCCAGCTTATACTCATTAATCAGCATGGTTTGCTTGCCTAACCATTCCTTCCAGGCTTGTTTGGATATCTTTTCAAAGATTTCTTGTCCTTTTGGACCTGGAAAAGGCGGTGTATCCAGGCCCTCAGTTTCTATACCCAATTTTACGCATTTCACCATTCTAGTCATTGTTGCCCTCTGTTTAAGTGTTGTTTTAACAGCCGCTTGATCGGTGCCGCTAAACCCAGATCATCAATCTGCTCAGCTTTATACCAGACCGACACATTGCCTTCCATCACAAAATTATTGGGGTTATCGGTTTGCACTAGCAATGGCGTGAACTCCAGATGGTAATGCGAAAAGCTGTGGCGCCGGGACGGCAGCGGTTCTTGGGTAAGCATAGGGATGTGTTTGTTGACACACCAGTGAGTAGCGGCTTCAATGCTGTCAAATTCGGGCAGGCTCCACAAGCCTCCCCAGATGCCGGCTGGCGGTCTTTTTTCCAGTAAAATCTCGTTAAGATGATTAGTCAGCACTAAAAAAACCAGCGGCTTAACCGGCAGGATTTTGGCGGGTCTAGGCGCCGGAAATGCCATCGTATTGTTGCCGATACTGGCCAGACAGTGGCTCTGTAACGGACAAGCCATGCAAACCGGTTGGCTGCGCTTACATAACGTGGCGCCAAGATCCATCATGGCCTGTGTGTAATCGGCTACGCGCGCGCTGGGAGTAAGCTTGGAACTGAGCTGCCATAATCGCTTATTGACCGCAGGGATTCCCGGCCAGCCGTCAATAGCGTAAAAACGCGTCAGTACGCGTTTTACATTGCCGTCCAGTATGGGGTGGCTGTTTTTGAAGGCGATGCTCAAAATGGCTCCCGCTGTTGACAGGCCGATGCCTGGCAGTGCAGTAAGATCACCCAGAGTATCGGGGAAGCGGCCTTGTTCGGCAATCAACCGGGCTGTTTTATGCAGGTTTCTGGCTCGAGCGTAATAACCTAGTCCCGACCAAAGTTGCAAAACTTCGTCCAGCTCAGCGTGTGCCAGACTTTCTATAGTGGGAAATTTTTCAACAAAGTGTTTGAAATAGGGAATGACGGTAGTCACCTGAGTCTGTTGCAGCATGGTTTCTGAAAGCCAGACGCGATAGGGCGTGATGTCCCGTTGCCAGGGCAGGTCTTTGCGGCCATGTTGATCGAACCAGGCGAGAATGCGCTGTTGAAATTCGGATGGGAGCATGGCGATTTAGAAAAGACGTTTTAATAAATCACTGGCGCCCGGGCCTAGTTTTTTATCGAGTTTGTCCAATAATTTTTGCTTTTTTTGTTCAAGCTTGGCCTTGTTTTCATCAGTCAACATTGACTTTATATCCAAGGTATAGGACGGTTCGCTGAAAGTGCCGCCGATGTTGACAGCGACAGGAATGCCTTCGATTTTTTCGGATTCGCTTGCGTCAGCCTTGTTTTTTAAAAAGGTGGCTGTAATTTGATAGTCCAGGACCTCAGAATTCAGGTTTGCGCTGCCTTTGCCTTCGGCGCGCAGTTTGGAAGCTTTGGCTTTAAGATCATTGTTTTTTATTACCCCCTGATTGATGGTGGCGGTGCCACGCATTTCAGAAAATACGGTTTGATCATTTTTGCTGTCGGTTGGCACCGGTGTCCCTTTGATCAGGGTTTTGCCCTGATCAATTATTTTTTGCAGGTTAAAGCCTTTGATAATGCCGTCTGTAAATAAAAAACTTAGCTGGCCGTTCAGTGACGATTTTAACTCATCGGCATGGCGGCCCTGGCTTTGTAATTGCGTGGTCGCATTGACAACCCCGCTCATACGGGCCTCGCCTTTATAATCCTTCAGCAAGGGCTCAATCTGAACCTGGGAAAATTTTTCATTGACGGCAAGTTTCGGCGGTTGATGGCGGGCATCCAGGCTAAGCGTGCCGGAATAAGAGCCCTGGTAAAATTGCTTGACCGATTGTTGCGTCGTCACGATGCCGTTTTTGGCTTCGAGTTTTAACAGCAGGCCTTGCAGGTTTAGTCCGCTCGCTTTAAGGTTGCCGACCGTTAGCTGTCCGTTGGCATTGAGTTTTCTTAAGCTTTCGGCAGGTACGAGTGCAACAACGGCCGCCGCTGCGATGGCAGGGCTCGCCAGGGACTTTGACTTCTTTTTGGTTTTTTCGGGCGGCAAATAGCGGTCAACATCCAGCGCATCAAGCGCCAGGTCAAATGTGATAGCCGCTTCACTAAAATCATGCATTTCTAGCCAGCCTTTGGCCTGGCTGTCATCGAGATTAAGCACCAGATTTTGCAGGGCGGCCGAATTTTCTGTGGCATGCAGATTGAAAGTGATGGCTAGTTTGTTCAACGCATTGGCATCCTGCATGTCCGGCAAATTGATACCCATTTGCTTCATGAGCTTGGCCGGGTTGAATTCGGCAATGCTGACCGGGCCCTGAAAAACCGCTTTGTCCTTAATTGCCGTGCCGGTAATGTCGGCGATGAGGTTTAAATCACCCGAGTTGAGGTGTAAATCGGACATCTTTAGAGTTTGTTCGGTCATATCCAGGGAAACATCAGCCGTTAACGTGCTGCTTAGCGATTTACCGGGAATGTTTTCGCCGGTTGTTGTGGTTTGCATATTGATTTTGGTTAAGAGCACATGATCGAGCTGTTCGTTTACGGTCAAATCAGCGCTTAGCCGAATGGACTCAGTCAGCTTGGCTTCGTTGCTCAACAAAACGAGAGCGAGTTCTACACTGACAGGTTCATTAAAAGCAAACTTGCCGGTATTAAGGTTCAGGTTTTGTATTTCGATATGCTTGCCGCTTGATCGATCATCCCAGTTGATATGCGCGTTTTCCAGAGCAATTCCACCGATTGCTAAAACAGACAGAGCACTGGCAGGTGGCGGGCTTACTATTTGGTTAGTGTTGCCAGCAGGAGCCGATGCTGGCTGGCTTTGTTTGGCTTCGGTCAAATCGGCCCAGTTGCTGAGACCGTGCTGATCTCTTTCAAGATTTAGCGCTAGGCCTTTTAAAACGATGCGGCTGAGTTCAATTTTTTTGGCTAACAGCGGCAGCAATTTTATCTTTACCTCACCCGCTTCGATTTCTGCAAAGGGACGTTCTTGAAAACCGGGCGCATTGCTCAGCACCATTTTGCCCGTTGAAATGCCCAGCCAGGGGAAAACGGATAAGCTTAAGTCGCCTTCCAGGATCAACTCCCGGCCGATGTTGTCTTTGACCGCGGCGGCGATTTGAGGCTTGAAGTCATTGGGATTGATGACAAACGGCAGGGTCAAAACGGCGATGACCATCAGTAAAGCCAGCGCTGTAATGATTGCTAATATAAATTTAAAGGGCTTTCCCACTGTGATCTCCAGGAACTAAAAAAGGTGTAATGATGGCTTGTTATGGAATATGATTATCAGGCTATGGCATGCGGCCGCGGTTCAATTCTAGCCGGATCAAATGCATTTTTGATAGTTATAAAATAATAAGAGGGGGATAAAAAAGATGTTGCTATTAGCTAAATTTGCCGGTATTGCGGTATTGGTATGGTTTTATCTGACCGCAAAAGAACACGGTGAGCAACCCGTCAAATGGGCGATTATAGGCCTTATTGGCTACTGGGTTGCCTGGTGGGCGGTTAATCTGTCGGTAGTTTCGGGGTTGACCGCATTGGCCGGAAAAAGTGCTACATTGGTTTTTTTGATAACGCAGATACCGGTAATTGGCGCCTTGGCGGTGGCTTTTTTTATTAGAAAAAAATTATTGGCGGATGCCGCTGAAAATAAATAAGCGCTCCATCAACAAAAAAGGCGCAGTGCCTAAGTAGGCAATGCGCCTTTTAAATACCGGCTAATGCCTGTTATAGCTTATCAGCATGTTTGTCCAGGTATTCGGCAACGCCTGAAGGGCTGGCATTCATGCCGGCATCACCCTTGTTCCAGCCTGCGGGGCAGACTTCGCCATTTTCTTCAAAAAACTGCAGCGCATCAATCATGCGCAGCAATTCATCCATATTTCGGCCTAAGGGTAGATCGTTGACCACTTGGTGACGGACCACACCGTTGCGGTCGATCAGGAAGGTGCCGCGGTAAGCAACCGCAGGGGCATCGGCTTCAACATCATAATCTTTACAAATGGAGTGCGCCATGTCAGCCGCCATGGTGTAGCGCACTGGGCCGATACCGCCCTTGTTGACGGGGGTGTTGCGCCAGGCATTGTGGGTGAAATGTGAGTCTATAGAAACTGCAATCACTTCAACGCCGCGGCTTTTGAATTCATCCATGCGGTGATCCAGAGCAATCAACTCGCTTGGACACACGAAGGTAAAATCCAGCGGGTAGAAAAAGACGACTGCATATTTTCCGCTGGTGGCGGCAGAAAAGCTAAATGAATCAACGATTTGACCGTCGCCCAGGACGGCAGGGACTGTAAAATCTGGGGCTTGTTTACCGACTAGTACGCTCATCGACCATCTCCAAAAATAATTTTAAAATCAAAAGTTATTACCTCAAACACTAAGCACTGAGGCAGTGCATAGGCGTTATTCTACATCAAAGCAGGAGGAAATCGTTATTTGTTGTTATTTTTAACTTGCAATTGTACAAACTTTGTTCATAATTTGTAATCGCTCGCTTACAAAAATAAGAAAATAGCTTACATGATGATGGGCTTTGATTTTTGCTAAGAATATTAAAGGTTTGGCTGCCCAGGATTGCCGTTAAATCTTCTTGGTCAATTCGTTCGACGGAATTATCGCCATGAAACACAAACATATAACCGAACCAGATATTTTTGGTTTTCAGGTACGCATCGTAAGGCGCGGTAAAGAAAGTAGCCGCTATTTTTCGCATAAAATGTGGGGCAATAAAGGCAAGTCCTTAAAGGCCGCAATTACCTGGCGTGATCAGATGCTGGTCGTACTCAAGGGCAGTAAGACCCGTTTTCTTAAGCTGCCTAAAAACAAAACCACTACCGGCGTAACCGGTGTGTCCAGAACCATCAAATACGACCATCGCAAGGACAAAAGTTACCTGTGCTACACGGTTTTTTGGGTCTGTAACGGCAAATCCAGAAATAAAACCTTTCAGGTTGGCAATGTTGAAAAGGTTACCGCCGATGAGGAATTACACGCCTTCCGGACGGCCCGGTTATTTAGAAGCTGCTACGAGTTTGCGATCGATAATGACCTGCCTTTTGATGACAGCAAATTTATTGGCTGGAAAAAAGCCCGTTTATATGATGACGAAAACTTGGATGTGGTTTGATCCGGCCGCTACGCTAACTCCGAACATAGGCGAAATTTTAGCGTTAGCGGGTATTGCAACAGTAGACTGAAAGAGTGAGGATGATTTTTTCATACAATGGACGCGTTACAGTTCGATACGAATACCCAGCTCAATGACCAGATCGACGGATATTTTGAAAAATTCTATTCCGCTGAACGTATAAAGACCATTCACTTGCCCAGCAAGCCGATGGGCCCTGAACCGATCGTCTTCTCAGAGCCGCGGTCAAGCCGTTGAAATCAACAATACCAACTACCAATTCAGCCGCGGCGGCGGACTCAGCTAGCGCCAGTCTCAGTAGAAATGCCAGGGCAGTAGCCAGTCATAATGAGGATAGTTTCATAAGAGCTATTTACTGTAGATATAGAAAATGAGAAGACGCGCGTTATAGGGCTAGCAATACTGACAGCATTTTTGCCAAAATGCCGGTACTAGATTGTTCGAACGGGCATGCCCATCTAAAAAAGATATTGCGCTATCCAATATGATATTGTTAATTATTTTTTGTCCGCACGCTCTGCCAGAATTGATGCGCCACAGGCAAAAATGAAATAGCGATAATGCTTAAAACGACCAGTTCGAAATTCTTTTTGACCAGCTCGAGATTGCCGAATTGATAGCCAAGCGTGATGAGTCCGCCCACCCATAAAATCGCACCCGCCATGCAAAAGAGCAGGTAACGTCGGTAATCCATGTTGCCCGCACCTGCTACAAAAGGGGCGACCGTTCTGATAATCGGTATAAACCGGGCAATAATCACGGTTCTTCCCCCGTGTTTTTCATAATAGCTTTCCGTCTTCTCGATGTATTCACATTTGAAAAAACCTATTTTCTCGCGTGCTTTGACTTTAGTGCCAAAAAATTTGCCTACGACATAATTAAGGTTATCGCCGGCCAAAGCTGCGCCGATTAAAAGCGCAATCAAAAGATAGACGTCCAGTTGGCCGGTAGTCGCTCCGAGGGCGCCAACGGCGAACAGCAGGGAATCACCCGGCAGCAAGGGCATAACAACCAAGCCGGTCTCACAAAAAATAATCAAGAATAATATGGCGTAGGTCAGTGTGCCATAGTGCGCCAAAATATCGGCGAGATGTGAATTGAGATGGATGAAAAAATCAAGGAATTGTGCAAATAAGTCCATACGCGCCTAGTTTTAATCTATACAAGTTGCCCTTATTGTATAGAAAAATCGAAAATGACTGGGAACATATTTTATAAAGTTTCATTTGCCTAACCGGATCTGCATGAAATCAACGATGGCATTATAGGCAGGGGAAAACGCTACTGCTCAACAGTTACGAACGCTATTTTAGCGATCCCGGCGTGTTGCACAGTGGCCATAACTTGGGCGACTTTTGCGTAAACCACATTTTGGTCCGCATATAAATGCAAAGCGACTTCGCGGTTTTTGATAAGCTCATTCTTCAAGATTGTTTCCAATGCGGCCAGATTGGCAATGGGCTGTTTATTAAGCGTTATGCCGCCTTGCGCGTCGATACCAAGTTGCAGCGGTTGCTCGGTCACATTTGCCGTTGTCTGGGCAGTTTTCGGTAAGGTCACATGTACCGATTGCGTCAGTAATGGCGCGGTTACTAATAAAATAATCACTAACACCAGCATTACATCAACGAGCGGGGTGACGTTAATCTCGCTCATTGCATCGTCGTTTTCCGATTGCGTTTTAAAAGCCATTTTTATTCCTTACCTTGGGTATCCGCACTTAACGCAGCATGCATGAAACTGGCAGCGAAATTTTCTAACCTGGCACGCTGCAGTTTGACGCGGCGCAAGAAAAAGTTATAGGCCAATACGGCCGGTACGGCGACGGCGATGCCGATAGCGGTGGCGACAAGGGCGTCGCCAATGGGGCCGGCAACCACATCCAAGCTCGCCGAACCGCTTTCAGTGATCTTGTGCATGGCGTGCATGATGCCTAAGACCGTCCCGAACAAGCCGACGAATGGCGCTGTGCTGCCGATACTGGCCAGCATCGTCAAGCCGCTTTCCATCAAGTGCTGCTCTTTCTGCAATTGAACGAGCAAGGATTGTTCCAATAATTCACTCGGCGTACCGCGAAACTTAAGGCTTTTGGCGGCTGGCTGCCGGCTCTCGGCCAGCCATGCCAAACCTTGCCGCGCAATTCGCGCTTGTGGTCCTCTGAATGTCTTTGCTGGCAAGGCCTCTGCATCAGTCAGCGAGGCGGCCTCCCAAAAGGCGCCGTTAAAAACCCGGTTCCAATAGCTGTTTTTCGAGAATTGCCAGGATTTAAAAATAATAATCGTCCAGGTCACCACCGAAAAAGCCAGTAAAGTATATAAGGTTCCGTCAATAACAGCGGCGGGTGAAATATCATGAAGCATTAAGATATCCTTCTATAGTCAGTCAAAGTAAAAATAACGGACGATCACCAGGCAGGCGACCGCATAAATTCGGGTGTTTAAGTTCACTTGTACAGTACCTATTAGTTTTTTAACTTAAATTGAAGTACTTGCACGGCACGTTGTGTAACCGCTACGCCATTAACTAGCTTTTCTTTAAATTTCCATTTTTTGATAGCATCCAGTGCGGTATCGTCAAAAACATCGGCGGGCTGGGCATCGACAACTACGGCGCTTGTCACTGTTCCTGTGGTACTGATGGTGAATTCGATTTTAACCCAGCCTTCAATATGTCGATTAACCGCGCGTGTAGGATATTTAGGCGGAACACGCACCAATGGGACAACGCCCGAAATGACAGTTTTGGTATTGGCTTCTGCAGCGCCGACTTTTTCAGCGGGTTTACTGGGTTGATTAATAGCAGGCTGTGACCCTGATACCGGCGATTCCGGTTTTTGAACGGAATCGGAAGGTGACGGCGGCGGGAGCTCCTCATCGACAACGGGCTGCGGTTTTGGGCGCTCCATTTTTTTGTGGATAACCGGCTCTTTCTTGACGGGTGGTTTGACTGCCTTCTTTTTCGGCGGAACCATTTTGGGCGGAGCCGGTTTTGGCGGGGCAGGTGGCGCGGTTTTGGCTTTTGGACTTGGCGAAGAAAGCAAAGCCACTTCCATGACTTTCAGCGGTTCTGGCAAGGTGACCGGTTCGGTTGGTTGTAACAGCCAAACAATCACCGACAAATGCAACAACAGCACCAAAATAGTCAATAAGCCAACCATAAAGCGAGGATTTACTTCGCTAGTTAGTACTTCAATTAGGGGAGGTTTTTTTTGCACTATTGGTATTGTAATGTCATTGATCTATTGATCAGCAAAAGGTTTCAAGCTGTAAACTTGCTGTTGAATTTTTCCAGGAAAAATACTGCCTAGGCATCGCTCATCCAAAACGGTTAATCGGCCGTTGCTGTCATGCGAGCAATCACTTCGGGTTTGGCCCAGCCTTTTCCTGCATCAGCAGACGTAATGTCTTTCTCTATACTATGATACCTGCTTTTATTTCAGCTATCACCGGTGAAATCAATATGGAATCTAAGATCACGGCAATATATGCGGCATTTATGTTGGATCAGATATGAAGAAGTTGATCTCCCTGGGGATGCTGAGAGCTGTTGCACTGAAAAATGGATAAAGGTGTAGGGTAATAACGGTTTAAGCTTATAGCATTGTAAAAACTAACAAAAGGCTGCTAAAAACAGTTAAAATTGTGAATTCTAAAAATCAATCCTGCCTAATGCAACGGCTTGTTAATGATCATGCAAACTAAATATAACACTGATGACTTGAGAATTTGTGCAACCAAAGAAGTGATTGCTCCGGCTCAGGTTCACGATGAAATGCCGATAACTGAAGCGGCGGCAAGAACCACCTTAAAGGCAAGAGCGGAAATACATAATATCCTGACGGGGCAGAATGACAGACTGTTGGTTGTGATTGGTCCTTGTTCCATACACGACACGAAAGCTGCGCTTGAATATGCTCAGCGCTTGAAAACAATCAAGGACGAGTTACAGGATGATCTATTGATTGTGATGCGCGTGTATTTTGAGAAACCGCGCACCACCGTGGGCTGGAAAGGCTTGATTAACGACCCTGGTCTGGATTCTAGCTTTAACATCAACAAAGGCTTGCGTGTGGCCCGGCAGCTATTGCTGGATGTGAATACCATCGGCGTGCCTGCGGCAACCGAATATCTGGATTTAATTACTCCGCAATACATTTCAGATCTGATTGCCTGGGGGGCTATTGGCGCCAGAACCACAGAGAGTCAGGTGCATCGTGAACTGGCTTCAGGCTTGTCCTGCCCGGTAGGTTTTAAAAATGCGACGGATGGCACCATCAAAATTGCCATTGATGCAATTGGCGCAGCCATGAGTCCGCATCATTTTCTGTCGCTGACCAAGGCGGGCCATTCCGCCATTTTCTCCACGACCGGCAATGAGGATGTGCATATCATTCTCAGGGGCGGCAATGATCGTCCCAATTATGATGCCGTCAGTGTTGAGCAGGTCGCCGAGGGTCTGGAAAATGCTCATCTAAGACCCAATATCATGATTGATTTCAGTCATGCCAACTGTCTGAAGCAATATCAGCGCCAGCTGATTGTCGCTGAGGACGTCGGCTGTCAAATAGCCAATGGCGATCGCAGAATCATGGGCGTTATGATTGAAAGCCATCTAAAAGCGGGCCGCCAGGATGTTGTTGAAGGTCATGAACTAACCTATGGACAAAGCATTACCGATGCCTGCCTGGGTTGGGATGATAGTGTTCAGTTGCTAAAAGATCTTGCTACTGCGGTGCAGGAACGTAGAGCTATCGCTAATTAAACCGGAGTTTGAAAACATGATTGTTTATGTAAATGGCGAACCTCTTGAGTTTGCTGACCATACCCTGGTTGCCGATGTCATCGCCGCCATGGGCTTGCAGGGTAAAAAAATTGCGGTTGAAATGAACAAAGAAATTCTGCCGTTTGATCAGCATGCGACGCGCGTAGTCCAGGCCAATGATCGCTTGGAAATTGTCCATGCCATCGGGGGCGGCCAGGATGATTCATTTGTGCTGGCCGGGGTGACTTATCATTCAAGATTGCTGGTCGGTACCGGTAAATATAAAGATCTGGAAGAGACCCGTCTGGCCATTGAGGCGAGTGGAGCTGAAATTGTCACCGTTGCCATTCGGCGCACCAATATTGGCCAGAATCCGGGCGAAGCCAATTTGTTGGACGTGATTTCACCGGATAACTACACCATACTGCCCAATACTGCAGGCTGCTATACGGCAGAAGAAGCGGTCAGAACCTGCCGTTTAGCCCGGGAATTGCTGGGTGGTCATAAGCTGGTTAAGCTGGAAGTCCTGGCTGATCAGAAAACCTTATTCCCTGATGTGGCGGAAACCTTTGTTGCCGCCGAATTACTGGTCAAAGACGGCTTTGATGTCATGGTTTACACCAATGATGATCCGATTGCCGCAAAAAGACTGGAAAACATTGGCTGTGTGGCGGTCATGCCGCTGGCCGCTCCTATTGGTTCCGGCTTGGGTATCCGCAATCCCTACAATATTCTGACCATAGTTGAAAATGCCAATGTGCCGATATTGGTTGATGCCGGTGTCGGTACGGCTTCTGATGCCGCGATAGCCATGGAACTAGGCTGCGCTGGCGTGTTGATGAATACCGCCATTGCCGCAGCCAAAAATCCGATCCTGATGGCCTCGGCTATGAAAAAGGGCATTGAAGCCGGCAGAGAGGCCTTTTTGGCCGGTCGTATGCCCCGAAAACGTTTTGCTTCGGCTTCATCACCCATAGACGGCCTGTTTTTCTAAATGATATTGGGGCGGAATTTTAAAGCTGCCCTATCCAGATGTGTAAATCCTAATGCATTCTTTTGAAAAAATTCCCCTACAAAGAATTCGTAGTTTTATTCGCCGGCAGGGGCGGTTAACGACAGGACAGCAAATGGCCCTGGATAAATACTGGGCTATTTATGGCCTTGATCCTCAGAAAGATGTTGATTTTGTGGAGGTTTTTGGTCGTGCCGCCCCCCTGTGTGTAGAAATTGGTTTCGGTAATGGCGAGGGGTTGGCGAAGATGGCGGTTGATAATCCAGACATTAATTATATTGGCATTGAAGTGCACAGGCCCGGTGTTGGCCATTTAATGTTGCAGCTTGCTCAGCAGGGTATTGATAACGTAAGAATCTATTGTCATGACGCCATAGAAATCATGGAGCAACGCATTGCCGACCATAGTCTCTCCGGTGTGCATTTGTTTTTTCCTGACCCCTGGCCGAAGAAAAAGCATCATAAAAGACGCATAGTCCGTCCCGGTTTTGTAGATTTACTGCTAAGAAAACTGCAATTGGGCGGTTATTTTCATGCAGCAACGGATTGGCAGCATTATGCCGAACAGATGTTGGCTGTTCTAGCTTCGGAAAATGGCATGCGTAATAACAGTAAAACGGGGGATTATTGTGACCGCCCAGACTACCGACCACTGACAAAATTTGAACAGCGTGGGCTGCGATTAGGACATGGGGTTTGGGATTTGATTTTTACCAAAAGCTAAGCTATTCACCCCAAAGCAAGTTGACTTGATACGGGTGATTTTCCCGTACAACTCAGTTCCCCTGAACTTTTAGGGTTTCAAGTTGTGCTGAATCCCATTAGTTCTCCCTTTTAGCCTTCTCCAGAGGGAACAGGTGGGGATATGGGGGCAAATAATAGCCTGTTGGGCTTTGGTATTATTGCTTTGGGTCGGTTTAGTTTGCTGAGTAGGCATCCAGCTGCATGGCTTTCATAATAGTTGCCAGTTCATCTCGCTGCCGTTTAAGGGGTTCCAGTTCAGCCTCAAGATGGGCAATGTTTTCAGCGACGCTGTCTTTGGACTCGTTAATTTTTCTCAGCATTTGTAAGCGGCTTTCAATCTGTTTCTTGTGATCTTTTATTTGATGCATTAAAGGCGTCAGGACGCCATTGCTCCAGGCCGTTGCATCGGCATTAGCTTGCCTAAGAATATTTCTGGCTTTGGCAATCAGCGTACTATAAAGTTTGCTGATGACAATGCTTTGTTCCGTCATGGTGGTTTTGGTGCTGGAACGAAAAGTTTCACCCTCTTCAAAAACCTGTTCCAGTTCAAACTGATATTGTTTGATAGAAAATAATTGGGGCTCGATTTCTTTAAAGCCATGTTCATCCTTAAACTTCTTGTGTATGGCCTTTACCAGACGTCGGGTTTCATTGGTAACGTCGACTGAATCTTGTAATAAATCGCGCAATTCATCAAATAGTTTACGGATATTTTGTTTCATGCCATAAGTGGTTAGGCTCTTGGACATATCATTCCGGGTGGATTTGATGATTTCATCAATTTTTTCTTTGGCAAAGGAGTCAACCAGCATTTTTGCCTGAATGTTAAATACGCGGCGGCTGGCCTGAAAGTTTTCGACGTTGGCCATATAAGCATTTTGCTTGTCACGGGTTTCGGCCATCAGTTTGCCCATCATGTCAAGGTTTTCAAAGTCGATTTTTTTGAACTCTTCAAGCTGACTGATGGCGTTGGTTAATGAAGTATGGGTTAAATTGGAGGATTCATTCACCAGAAAACCGATCTCACGCACAATGGCTTCCATCAGGATGGTGCGTCGTTGTTTTAAAATGTCATTGGCAAGGTAGTTTTCCAGTAACGAAAGCCGGCTTCTTTCTAGCAACTCAGTATCATTTTTGACTTTGGCGAGCAGGGCCTGCTTGGCGGAGACGGGAAAAATGGCGTCTTCGTTAATTTTTAGGGTCGCCGCCGAGGTTTTAATTTGCGACCTAATGGCATCGTCATAGCCATTTTCGCCAGCCAGATCATCCCACATGGCATCGATTTTGTTCATCACCACAGCCAATCCCTGCCTATTGCCGCCACGGGAGCTGCAAACATGGTTCCGCCACATATCCAGGTCGCTCTTGGTGACGCCGGTATCGGCAGCGAGTACGAAAATAATGGCTTGTGCGCCAGGCAGCATGCTTAAGGTTAATTCCGGTTCCGTACCCAAGGCGTTCAGGCCGGGCGTATCAAGAATGGATAAGCCCTCTTTCAGCAAGGGATGAGGGAAGCTGATGAGGGCATGGCGCCAGCATGGAATTTCGACTGTTTCAGGATTGACAATACCTTGCGATGCCGCTTCGCGCTCATTCCATAAACCCAGCTTGTCGGCCATTTCACGGGGAACCTTTTTAGTGGCAATGAGTTCCTTAAAGGCTTCCTGCATTTGTGTGGGTGAGTTGCAGTCAAGGTCAATCTGTGTCCAACGAGCGGGGTTGGTTTTAAATTCGGCCAAAGAAATATCTTCGAGACGGCTTTCAATATTCAACAGACGGATATAACTGCCGCCTTTTTCGTCATGAAAAAGTTCCGTGGGTGACATGGTGGTGCGACCCGGCGATGACGGCAGCAGTCTGACACCGGTTTCGGCAAAAAACAGCGAGTTGATCAGTTCAGTTTTGCCGCGTGAAAATTCAGCAACAAAAGCCAGCGTAATACGATCCGATTGCAGGCCTGACAGGATATTTAAAATGCTCTCGGTGCTATGAGGGTCATTCATGCCATAGCGGTTACGCCATTGGAGATACATCTCTATAGATTGAATCAGCTGTGCACGCCATATTGAATATTCGTGCATTTGCTCTTTAAATTCCAGATTCCTCATGGCAAGCCTTTAGTTACTAGCGCAATTCGATAAGCGGGTACAGCCCCTGTTTCGGTACATAGATTGTTCATACAAGGCATCAATAAACAATAGATCAATACGAAATAGTCGCTGCACTGGTTGAAATTCGGGTCAAGGACATTTTTCGATAATTGTAGTCCATATCGTAAGAACTGGTAGGCTCGCCATTTTTTTATTTTGGATATCTCGGCTAAATGCCATACAGACGTTGATAAGCTTTGATCGCGTCAAGCTGTTCGCTGTCTTCAGCGCTTAAATAGGCAATAATATTTTCCAGAGAAATGATGGCTATAACCGGCATGTTAAAGCGTTCATTAATTTCCTGGATGGCGGATAGTTCATGTTGGCCCTTTTCTTGTCTGTCCAATGCGATTAATACACCGGCGGGAGTTGCATGGGCATTTTTTATGATATCGACGGACTCTCGAACCGAGGTGCCGGCCGTGATTACATCATCAAGGATCAGGACTTGGCCATGCAACGGAGCGCCTACCAGCGAGCCGCCTTCGCCGTGGTCTTTGGCTTCTTTGCGGTTGAAGGCAAAGGGAATGTCTGCGCCGGTTAACTGCGCATAGGCGATAGCGGTGGCGCTGACTAGCGGGATGCCTTTGTAAGCGGGGCCGTAAAGCACATCTGGCTTAACGCCGGATTGAATGAGTGCCAGTGCGTAAAATTGGCCCAGCTTGCCCAGCTGGGCGCCGGTATTGAACAGTCCGGTATTAAAAAAATAGGGGCTGGTGCGCCCTGATTTCAGATGAAATTGGCCGAATTTTAGTACACCGCATTCCAGTGCATAGGAAATAAAGTCTTTTTGATAATCACGCATGGCTTTAACCGGGTTGAAGTTTTGATTTTTAGCAACGAACGCTTAGAAGATGAACTTTTCTAAAATGCTATCGAGAAAATTCCAGCCTTTGTTTGAACAAGCATACTGATTGTCGTGCTGAATCAGCAAGCCCTGGCGTACACAGGCAGACAAGGCCGGTTCCAGCGTATCGACAGCAAGCCCCGTGCTGGTTTGATAGGCCTCCAGGCTAAAGCCTTGCTTAAGGCGCAAATGATTCATAATGAATTCCAAAGGCAGTTCTTTTATGGAAATAAATTCAGCTCCGCTGTTTTTCGGCAGGCTGCTTAAATATTGGTCAGGGCTTTTGGTTTTATAGCTACGAATAATCTGATCCGGCATCTGCAGGCTAATTTTTCCGTGAGCACCGGCGCCAATGCCCAAATAATCACCAAATTGCCAATAGTTTACATTATGCTGGCACTGAAAACCCGGTTGGCTGTAAGCTGAAACTTCGTATTGCTGATAGCCGTGTTCGACCAGCATTTGCTGACAGTCTTTTTGCGTGTTAAAGATCAGTTCGTCGTTGGGTAATTTGGGCGGAAACTTATGAAAATAAGTGTTGGGCTCCAGGGTTAGCTGGTAAAAGGAAATATGCGCCGGCTTCAGGCCGATTGCGGTTGCCAGGTCTGTGTGGCTGTCTTCAGCGCTGGCCTTCGGCAGGCCAAACATCAAATCCAGGTTAAAGTTGTCAAACCCTGCCTGATGGGCGATTTCTGCAGCACGGATGGCTTCCTGCCCGGAATGTACCCGGCCCAGTTCTTTAAGTAAGCGGTCGTTAAAGCTCTGAATGCCGATGGATAGGCGGTTAATGCCCAGGGCCCTGAATTCGGCAAATTTATGACTTTCAAAGGTGCCGGGGTTGGCTTCGAGGGTAATTTCAAGATCGGTTTTAAGCGCTGCCTGTTGTCTTATACCGGCCAATAAACGGTCAATAGCGGCAGGCGAAAACAAACTGGGCGTGCCGCCGCCGATAAAAATGCTGTTGATGGGGCGGGTGATTTGATAGCGGTTCAAATCGAGCGCTAAATCATTCAGCAGGGCATCAATATAGTGATGCTCAGGGAGATCGTCTTTAACTACGTGCGAGTTAAAATCGCAGTAAGGGCACTTTTTAATGCACCAGGGGATGTGGACGTACAGGCTAATTGGCAGCAAGATGATGGTTAAGCTATTTCGTTCATGGAATGCTCAGTTTAACATTAATGGTCTGTTGAATAAGGCGCTTAATTTTTGATGCTTTTGTGCGAGAATGCAGGATGACCATGACTTTGCGGAATCAACTTTTATTGCTGATTATACTGAGCTTGGCTGCGCTCATGCTAGCAGCGGGTGAGGTTTGCGCGGAAACCAGAAAAACCATTGAACTGCACTTTTTCTGGTCACACCGTTGTCCCCACTGTTTGCAGGCCGAACCGGTTCTGCAAAGGCTTGAGCAAAGCTATCCCTGGTTAACGGTGCATCGTTATGATTTAGTCAACAACCAGGAAAATATCAAACGCTATGTCAATATGGCCGGAGCGCTGGGTCTTACCGCAAATGCAGTGCCCGGCTTTATTTTTTGCGGGCAAATGCTGGTCGGGTTTGATTCCGCCGACGGTATCGGCAAGGAGTTGGAATCAAGGCTGCTCAATTGTCTGAGCAGCGCTGGAAGCGCTCAACTTGAGCAGGATACTGTTAACTTGCCAATGTTGGGTGAAGTGCATTATCAGGATTTTTCACTGCCGGTTTTTACTTTATTGATTGCGGCTCTGGATGCTTTTAACCCGTGTGCCTTTTTTGTGTTGTTTTTTTTGTTAAGCCTGATTACCCATAGCCGCAGCAGAGTCCGGATTGCCCTGATAGGAGGAACTTTTGTAGTGTTTTCCGGACTCATGTATTTTATGTTTATGGCGGCGTGGCTGAATCTGTTTTTGTTGACCGAATCGCTGGTTTTTATCACCGCAATAGCCGGCATGATTGCCATGCTTGTGGGTGCGATCAATGTGAAAGATTATTTCTTCTTTAAACAAGGCCTTTCCTTATCGATTCCGGAGTCAGCAAAACCTAAAATATATCAACGCATGCGTAATCTGACCCAGGCCGGGCAATGGCCGGCCATGATGGCGGCAGCCGTGGTTTTGGCGATAGCCGCCAACAGTTATGAGCTGTTGTGCACAGCAGGGCTGCCTATGGTGTATACACGGCTGCTGACTTTAAATGAACTGAGCACCGCCCAATATTATTGGTATTTGGGTCTGTACAATTTCATTTATATTATCCCGCTGCTGCTGATCGTGGTTGGCTTCACGGTGACCTTGGGCAATAAAAAACTCTCCGAACAGGAGGGCCGGGTATTAAAGCTGCTGTCGGGAGCAATGATGCTGGGATTGGGGGGGATTTTATTATTCGCGCCTGATTTACTAAATAGTCTTTGGGTATCTGTTGCAGTCGTGCTGGCCGCCATGACAATTGCGGGCATTTTTTATAGTATTGAGCGTTTCCGGCAAAAACCAAGCTGATGACAAACCCGCGGAGAGCCGGCTACTAAGATTTTCTGACTCACTAACACTTTTATTAATGAGAACACATGCGACTTTTATTGGTTGAAGATGATGAAATACTCGGCGACGGTTTACAGGCCGGCTTAATAATGGAAGGCTATGCGGTTGATTGGCTGACCAATGGCAAAATGGCGGATGAGGCCTTAAAACTTAATAGTTATGAGCTTATTGTGCTGGATTTGAATTTGCCGGATATGGATGGCATGTCAATCCTGAAAGCACTGCGAGCACGCAAAGATGAAACTCCAGTACTGGTGTTGACAGCCAAGGACACGGTGCCGGACCGCGTGTTGGGTTTGGATAGCGGCGCCGATGATTTTGTCGTTAAACCCTTTGATTTGAATGAAGTCTGCGCCCGCTTACGAGCGCTGGCCAGGCGTCAGGAAGGCAGGGGCAGTCCCACGATTGAGCACAAAGGCATTGTGCTGGATCCGGCCTCGCACCAAGTCACTTTTAATAACGAAAAAGTCGAGCTGTCGCAAAAAGAATTTGAGATATTGAGCTTTTTAATGAGTAATATAGGCCGGGTTATTTCCAGAGCCAGGCTTGAAGAAAGCCTTTATTCCTGGGACTCCGATATCGAAAGCAATACCGTTGAGGTACATATTCATTATCTGAGGAAAAAACTGGATCCGGCAATTATTCGCACTGTTAGGGGTGTGGGTTACATTATTGATGAAGATTAATGAATTATTCCTTAAGACAGCTGCTGTTATTTACCCTGTTGACCACCTTATTGCTGGTGTGGGGTATTGCAGCATATAAAGGTTATAGAGAAATCCGCAACGAAGTGGCGGCGTTATTCGATGCAGAACTGGCCCAATCAGCCCGGGCCTTAAATTCTTTTGTCGCCCACTTGCTGGTATCTGGCTCGCTTTATGATCTTTGGGATTCTCGAAAAAACCGAGAAGTTTGAATCGACCAAAGTTTTCAATCATCGTTATGAAAAAAAGCTGGCCTTCCAATTGATTTATAAGGATCAGGGATTGATTTTGCGCTCAGAAAGCGCGCCGCCTCTGGCTTTATCGTCCTCAACTAATGGTTTTAGCAAAACCAAAATCAATGATCATCTTTGGCATGTTTTCAGTATTTCCCAGGCCAACAATGAATATATTATTCATGTCGGACAGCGCGATGAGATACGCCAGGAAATGATGGATGATATTTCCAAACACCTGATCAAACCCTTTTTGATCGGTTTGCCTTTTTTGGGTCTGGCGATTTGGTTTATTGTCGGGCGCGCCTTAAAACCGGTTAACCAGCTGGCCGGCCAGCTTGCTCAGCGCGAAGCCAGCTATCTTGAGCCTCTGCCGACAGCCAAACTGCCCCGTGAAATAGTGCCGGTAGTCAACGAGCTCAACACTTTGTTTGCCCAATTGGAGCAGGCTTTTGAGCATGAGCGGCGTTTTACTGCCGATGCCTCGCATGAATTAAGAACGCCCTTGGCGGGCTTGCTAACGCAGGCGCAGGTTGCTTTACGAACAAATGATGAAACCGTGCGCAAACAGGCACTGAGAAGGATAGAGCAAGCCGTCAAAAGAATGACAAATATGGTTCAGCAATTACTGACTTTTTCGCGTATAGACTCCAGCTCGGAGTATTTAACCAAGGAAATGACTGTATTGGGGCGCGAAATTGTCAAGGTTGTTGCGGAACTTGAGCCCGAGGCGCACAAAAAAAGTATCCGCATGGAATTTGATGAGGACAACGCCGTGCCCATCGTCGGCAATAACCAGCTGATCAGTATCTTGATCAGAAATCTGATCGACAACGCCATAAAATACACGCCGATTAACGGCACTATCCGGATAGCCCTGTCTGGCCAGGACAAATATTTGGAGCTGGCTGTCGAGGATTCAGGACCCGGAATTGCCCCTGAGCATTATGAAGCATCCCTGAAGCGCTTTCATCGTGGTCTTGAAACGGCCAATGCCGCGCAGGGTAGTGGCCTGGGGTTTTCAATGGTGCAAAGAATCGCGGCCATTCATAACGCCGAGCTGAGCTTGAGCGAATCCCAGTTTGGCGGCTTAAAAGTCAGCGTGGCATTTCCGCTGCCCAAAAAACCCGCCGAGAAAAATCGATCCAAAAGACTGGGATTCTTTCACCTCAAAAAAAGTACCTGAGTCCGGCTTAATACAGCATCAGATCATCGGGCTCTTGTATTACCGGATTGGAGAGTCTGCCGATGCTCTCAATTTCAATGCTAACCACCTGCCCTGGCTTCATATAACCGCGCGGCTGCATTTTTACGCCGACGCCGCTGGGCGTGCCGGTAGCAATGACGTCACCGGGCTCCAGCGTCATGGCCTGCGATAAATAGGCAATCATTTCATAACAGTTAAAAATCATCTGCCCGGTATTGGCATGCTGGCGCAGTTCATCATCAACCCAGGTTTTAAGGTTCAGATTATGCGGATCGCCGATTTCATCGCGGGTGACCAGCCAGGGCCCCAGCGGGCCGGCCGTGTCGAATGATTTGCCCAGCATCATGGTCGGAGAACGGATTTGCCAGTCGCGCACCGAAACATCATTGGCAATAGTAAAGCCGGCAATAACTTGTGCGGCTTTATCGACAGGCACATGCCGGCAGCGCTTGCCGATCACAAACGCCAGTTCACCTTCGTAATCCAGTTTGTCCGAAACTTTCGGCCTGAAAATAGCATCGCCAGGGCCGATAACGCAGCTGCTTTGTTTGCTAAAAAAACTCGGATATTCGGGCTTTTCCTTGCCGGTTTCGGCAATATGGTCGGGATAATTCAGACTGATGGCCAGAAATTTGCCAGGCCTTGGAACCGGGGCTTCGAGCTTGACAGCAGACAGGGCGATCCGGCTGCCGCCACTGTCGATCTGGCGCTGCATTGCCGCCAATGCGTCAGGGCCCGCTGTTAGAAACGCAATCATGGTTGGAGGAATTGCCCAGTTGCCTTTGCTGTCCACCACCTCATTTTCAACAATAGCGCCGGTTCGGGTTTCGTTAGTATGCGTAAAAGTCACCAGTTTCATGGCTTTGTCAGTCCTGTATTTTTTCAAGTGCCGCTATTTTATAACGAAGAACACCCGGCAAAAAAAAGATATAATGGCCGTTTTTAACGCAAAGAGGATCAAAAAATGACTAAAAACTGGATTGCCCCCTCTATTTTGTCAGCGGACTTCGCCAGATTAGGTGAAGAAGTTGATAATGTTTTAGCCGCCGGCGCCGATGTCGTGCATTTTGATGTCATGGACAATCATTTTGTGCCAAACCTGACCATAGGTCCCCTGGTATGCGAGGCTTTAAGAAAGCATGGCGTTACCGCGCCGATTGATGTGCATTTGATGGTAGAGCCTGTTGACCGCATTATTCCCGATTTCGCCAAAGCCGGCGCCAGCTATATCACCTTTCATCCGGAAGGTTCCGTGCATATCGACAGAACCCTGCAACTGATCAAAGACTGCGGCTGCAAGGCCGGTCTGGTGTTCAACCCCGGCACACCGCTGCATCATCTGGATTATGTCATGGATAAGCTCGACATGATTTTATTGATGTCGGTGAATCCGGGTTTTGGCGGTCAATCGTTTATCCCGTCAGCCCTGGATAAATTGCGCGAAGTCAGAAAAAGAATTGATGCCAGCGGTTTTGATATTCGTCTGGAAATTGACGGCGGCGTTAAAGTCGACAACATCCGTGAAATCAAGGCGGCCGGTGCCGATACTTTCGTTGCAGGCTCTGCTATTTTCGGAAAACCTGATTATAAAAAAGTCATTGATGAAATGCGTGCCGAGTTGGCTAAAGCCGGTTAAGCATTAAGAGCGTAGGGCGGTTTTGCGCAAGCAAGCCGCCTATCATTTTTAGAACATTTGATTACTCACTGTGGCAATACCGGATTTTCAAACAATCATGCGACCCTTACTGGAACACTTGGCCGATGGTGCAGTGAAATCCAATCACGAAACAATCGATGTCTTAAGCAAACACTTTCTGCTCACAGATGAGGAACTTGCAGAACTCTTACCTAGTGGACAACAGTCAGTCTTTACAAATCGTGTTGCTTGGGCAAAAGCACATTTGAAGAAAGCGGGATTGTTAGAATCGCCCTCTCGTGGGCTATACAAGGTAACGCCACGAGGTTTAGATGCACTGGCTCAAAGCAATCAACGAATCAATTTGAAATATCTCAAGCAATTTGAAGTGTACAACTATGGAAACTCTGGTAATAGCAATGCCAAAGAAAAGGATGAACAAAAGCCCTCAGATACATTAACGCCATCCGAGCATATTGAAATCGGCTATCAGCGGATTCGAGAAGAGCTTGAGGAAAGAATTGCTGGCTAAAATCTAAAGAGTCATCACCCGCATTTTTTGAGCGTTTGGTTGTAGAGCTTTTAGTGGCAATGGGTTACGGTGGATCGCGAAAAGATGCTGGTCAAACTTTAGGCCAATCAGGCGATGGCGGTATAGATGGCGTTATTAAGGAAGATCGATTGGGTCTTGATGCTATTTACATTCAAGCCAAGCGCTGGGAAGGTGTGGTTGGACGGCCGGAAATTCAAAAGTTTGCCGGCGCATTGCAAGGACAGCGTGCCAGAAAAGGCGTGTTCATTACTACGTCTGGTTTTAGTAAAGAAGCCTCTGACTATGTTTCAATGATTGAAAATCGCATAGTGCTAATTGGTGGTAAACAGCTAACAGGCCTAATGATCGATTTTGGCGTGGGGGTTTCAAAAATCGCCAGTTATGATGTCAAACGTATAGATTCAGACTACTTTGAAGAATGAGACCAGATACTTTCAAGACTCACATTGAATAAATCAAGGCGATCAATTTATTCTCTAATTGCATCCAAACATTGAATCAAGAACCACCATGACCCCAGAACAATTCAAACAATATGCCCAGCAGGGCTTCAACAGGATACCGGTAAGCCGGGAAGTCCTGGCCGATTTGGATACGCCGTTAAGCGCCTATCTGAAGTTGGCCGATGGCCCGTATTCTTATTTATTTGAATCCGTGCATGGTGGTGAGCAATGGGGTCGTTATTCCATTATTGGCTTGCCTTGCCAGACCCTCGTCAAAATAAACGGCAGTCACATCAGTCTGGAAAAAAACGGTGAAATACTGGAAACAGCGACTCACGAAAATCCGCTGGTCTGGATTGAGCAGTTTAAAGAGCGCTACAAGGTTCCGGATATTAAAGAGCTGCCACGCTTCAATGGCGGCCTGGTCGGCTATTTCGGCTACGAAACCATTGGCTATATTGAGCCGCGGCTGCGCTCAAGCGGAAAAGATGATCCCCTGGGCTGCCCGGATATTCTGTTGATGGTGTCAGAAGAAATACTGGTATTTGATAACCTGTCCGGCAAAATGCTGTTGTTGACGCACGCCAATCCTCAAGAAGCCGATGCCTATAATCGTGCCTTGGCGCGCTTGGACGATTTGGCAGTGAAACTGCGCGAGCTTCAAGTGAAACCGGACAGACACGCCAGTCCCCGAACCGTTGAAGAGGCTCATTTTGTCTCCGGCTTTACCCAGCAAGGTTTTGAAGATGCTGTGTTGAAAGCCAAGGAATACATCACCGATGGAGACATCATGCAGGTGGTGTTATCGCAACGTTTGTCGATTCCTTACACCGCGACACCGTTGAATTTATACCGCGCCTTACGCTGCCTGAATCCATCGCCGTATATGTTTTACCTGAATCTGGACGATTTTCAAATTGTCGGCTCATCGCCGGAAATTCTGGTCAGGCTGGAAGATAACACCGTCACGGTGCGCCCGATTGCCGGCACGCGCAGGCGCGGGGCAACGCCTGAACAGGATATTGCGCTTGAACACGACTTGCTGGCCGATCCCAAAGAGCTTGCCGAGCATTTAATGCTGATTGATTTAGGCCGCAATGATGCCGGCCGGGTTGCCGAAATCGGCACGGTGACGGTGACCGATAAAATGATTGTCGAACGCTATTCGCACGTTATGCACATCGTCTCCAATGTCACCGGTCAATTACAACAGGGCAAAAACGCCTTTGATGTGCTCGCGGCCACTTTCCCTGCCGGGACCGTCAGCGGCGCGCCCAAAATTCGCGCCATGGAAATCATTAATGAACTGGAACCGGTAAAGCGCGGCGTTTATTCCGGTGCTGTCGGCTATATCGCCTGGTCCGGAAATCTGGATACCGCCATTGCCATTCGAACCGCCGTCATTAAAGACCAAATGTTACATATACAAGCCGGTGCCGGTATCGTTTACGATTCTGTCCCCAGAAACGAGTGGGATGAAACCATGAACAAGGGCCGCGCCATCTTCCGGGCAGTCAGTATGGCCGAGGCAGGCCTGGAAGGAGAACAGGCATGAGCGCTATAAAAGTCGTCATGGTTGATAACTACGACTCGTTTACCTACAACCTGGTGCAGTATTTCGGCGAACTGGGCGCGGATGTGACCGTGGTGCGTAATGATCAGGTGGCTGTCGATGATATAGAAAAACTGGCCCCCGATAAAATCGTCATATCCCCCGGCCCTTGCACACCCAAAGAAGCCGGCATATCGGTTGACACCATTTTAAAGTTTGCCGGACGCATTCCCATTCTGGGTGTGTGCCTGGGCCATCAAAGCATCGGTTATGCCTTCGGCGGCAACATCATTCATGCCAAAAGCATCATGCACGGCAAGACCTCACTGGTTTATCACAATAATCAGGGGGTGTTCAAAGGCCTTGGCAACCCGTTTACCGCCACCCGTTATCATTCCCTGGTCATTGAGCAAGCGACCTTGCCCGATTGCCTGGAAATCACCGCCTGGACCCAGGATGAAGCCGGCAATATGGATGAAATCATGGGCATCAGGCACAAAACCCTGGCCGTTGAAGGCGTTCAATTTCACCCGGAATCGATATTGACGGAGTTCGGGCATGAGTTGTTAAGGAATTTTCTGGAGAGAGATAATTGAAGGTCGCATAATGTTTTATGATCACGATTTTAATTTTTGTAGCTTGGCGAGTTACCAAACCGACTCAGCAAAATACAACAAACCAATTACACTGCTTAACAATTAAGAGTGCAAATGATGAATAGTAAAGATAGCAACGGAACCCCCCTTAATGACGGCGATTCTGTGCAGGTCATTAAAGATTTAAAGGTAAAAGGCACTTCGGTTACTTTAAAAAGAGGCACGGTCATCAAGAATATCCGCCTCACCGATAATGAGGAACAGATTGAATGCAATGCCGACAAAGTTAAAGGTCTTGTGCTGAAAACCTGTTTTTTGAAAAAAGTCTCTTAAGATATGCATGCCCAGCCCAATAAGGTTGGGTTAATAGCTGGATTCTTTGTCTCCGTTCGACGCTCAGCCTTGCGGCTCAGCTTCATGCCAGCATTATGCAAAGCGCATAGTGGGCTAATAATTAAGTAACAGCGGTTAAATCTGAACTAATACCGTTAATTTGCTTTTGGCGGACTTACCCGGCCCGATTGACGCGAGCAGGGTAAGAACTTCTTTCAAGTCTCACTTCCCGTCCTGGACGTCATTCTGCTCGGACGTTCCTGTTCCTCGCCTGTCGGCGGCGGTTTTGATATAAATTTGTTTCAAACGGTTAAAGGCCGACCAGAAGTTGGTGTCCATGACCACATGATTACCGATCGAAACGATAACCCTGATCAGCTCGGGGATGCCGTTGGTGTTTGAGACGATATAAACCGGCTGCACGTAGAGTACGCTGTTGCCCATGGGCATGATGATCATCCGGCCTAGGCGAATATTTGAGCCGCCCTGATCCCAGAGCGTAAATTGCGCGGAAATTTCCGGATTCTGCTCGATCAGCGATTCAACCTGCGCCGGTCCGTTGACCTGGACATCCTTACGGAACTTATAAATCGTGATACCGGGTTTATAGGCCGAGCTACAATCCTGCTTATCCATTATGCCGGCCACCCCTATCATGCTCAAGTTATTGCTGTTGACAGGCGTCATCGGATTCAGCATGACAAATTCTGCTTTGTTATTGCAGTTGCCAAAATCGATGGTTTGATAATACGGTTTTACCGGCTGCCCGCGCACCTTCGCGAATTGCCAGGTTTCCGCCTGTTGGTAAAATAATTCGGGTTCCAGTTGATGATATTTGGCATACACCTTCATCTGCAGATAATACAGATCTCGCGCATAACGCAGATGCGACTTGAGCTCGGCGGACATTTCATCGAGATTTTTAAAAAAGCCTGGATAGGCGAGGTTATAGGCCTGAATGATCACGTCCGAAGGATCGGAAATATAATACTGAACTTCGCCGTCAAAGGCGTCTACCACTATCTTGACAGAATTACGGATATAGTTAAATTCCTGTTTGCCGTCGAGAAAATCATCGTCCGCGGATTTGGAAACGGGATACCGGTTGGAAAGCGTGTAGGCATCCTGTATCCAGTACAAGCGGTCCTTGCTTATAACAAGATAGGGGTCGTTATCCAGATGCAGAAAGGGCGTCAGCGTATGGATGCGTGTGGCGATATTCCGGCGCATTAATACCTGACTGTCTCCCGAAATATTGATAGAAAAGAATATTTTTGGATCCTTGAAATAAAAGGCGAATAGGGCTTTTCTGAACAGCGTAGGAATCGGTATGCCGCCTGTGCCTGTATATTTGCTTTCCATGCCGGGATCGGTCTGCGTTCCGGAAATACCCACGACATCCAGCTTGTTAGGCACAATCGCGTAAGTGTATTGCTCCTGACCGTAATAGATATCAGGGTATTTAACGCTTAAGCCGACGGTCGAACTCAGGTTTAAATCACGCATATACCAGACCAGAGGTTTGCCCGCATCTTGAGCGGCGGGAGTGACCACCGCGCCATAGCCGTGCGTGTAACGCAAGTGGGTGTTTTCCCAGTTTTGGGCTTCAGGTGGCATCTTCGCTAGCGAGACCTCTCGGGCGGCAAGATTGACCTGCCGGGTGTTGTCGCGAAGGAAATAACGGTCCTCGTCGACCTGCAGGAAGGTGTAATAGGGTCTTATGGATTGCAACTGATTATAGGTGTCAATCAGGATTTCCCTGTCCCAAACCGGGATGTTTTCAAACAGTTTTTGCGTGCTCCATTTCTGAATGTCGTCAACGGCATCGAGTTTGATTGGCAGATCAACGATATTGATGTTTTTTAAATCATAGGCGTCCAGGGTGGCTTTAATATTGTGCTCCATGAACGGTTTTTCGGTTTTCACCGGGTTGGGATTAACGATGTACTTTTGAATTAAATTGGGAATAAGCTGCACCCTGGGCAGCCACAGAGACAAAAAGAAAAAACGTCAGTGATATTAAAAACGGTGCCTTGATGCGGTGTTTTTCTGAAAAAATAAACAGACTCGCGGAGATGGCGGTCGCCAGAAAAGTAATAATGCTTAACCAAATCAGCGGCAGCTTGTAACGGATTTCGGTAAAGCCGGGGCCGAAAAATACCGGTTCGTGGCTGCTGTCATAGAGCAATGAAAAGCGCTGCAGCATAAATCCCCACACCACAAACAACACCACGAATCCCATTAAGACGACCAAATGAACTTTGGCGCCCAAAGGGAATTCCCTGCTCTGATTGGGCACAAAAATATGCTCCAGCCAATACAATATTCCAACCATGCAAAACAGCAGGCTGGCGGTGGTCAGCAGCTCCTGCTGAATCAGCATGTAGATCGGGTAGGATAGCATATAAAAGCTGACATCCCGGCCGTAAACCGGTTCGGTCACGCCTGACGCGCCGCCGAAGAAATAAAGCAGCGCGGTTTCCCATTGATTATAAAAAGGTATCGCGATAAAAATGGCCAGGATCAGGGAAACCGGGGTATAAATTTTTACCGAGCCGCTCATGAAGGTATCGGCAAAACGCTGAAAGCGCCGGCGTTTGTCGATATTGTACAGGACTTCATCGGGCGGATTGATGCCCAGATAGCGCGAGGCAATCCAGAAATGAAAAAAGAAAATGGCAAAGAACGCCAGGGTTACAGCACCGGAAAGAAAAAACTTATACAGTAATCTTAGCCAGAAATAGGCTTCAAACTTTAATGACCGGAACCACCATAAGTCGACAAACAGATCAAGAAATATGAAGTAGAAGGCGACATATAAAATGATAGCAATTACCAAGGTGCCGCCAATCAAAGCGGGTAGCAGCTTCCAGTTTCGCATAGAGTCCTCTTTAATAGATTACGCTTTTTAACAATGCCCGAGTTATATGCGGCTTATTATCATGGACAAGGCTTATTTTATCCAGTACATAACAGCGCTTATTCTATCACCCAATGCCGTATTGGTAGTGCTTAGGCGAAGTTGATTGGGAGATCGGGCAGATTTTTAACGGATCTGCGGCTTACGGCATGAAAGTATTGCCCTTTTGAGTTATCGAACACCAAAAGCCTCCGTCTTGATGCAACAAATTAAAACATTTTAAGTCATTATGTTATCTGACAAAGCCGGAACTGCCGGCAGCGCTCCTTGTGTTGCGGCCTGCACAAGACCTAATGCTGCACTGAATGTAACAGCTACTGCCTAGCGTCAGGGCTTGGTAAAGTAATTGCTTTGCTCAATAATAGTTCATACAACAAAGGCTCGCTTACAAATTGCTAGTCAACAAACAACCTGGAAGAACTGCTTATGCCATTACGTGATTTTGAATCCTGGATGTGGGCGGAAGCCTGCGAAATGCTGGATCGAGCCGATCGATTGCATCGGCAGTTCTTTAGACCGGCGGCGCTGCATGCCAGGCGTCCCACTTGGGAACCGCCGGTCGATGTTTACGAAACCCCGGGTGAATTCATAATAATGATTGCCTTGCCAGGCGTAGCGCCCGAGCACATGAGCGTCCTTCTTGAGGGCAGTCATTTGCTTATTAGCGGACAGCGGCATTTACCCATAAGGGCAGAGGCTGATATTCGACGGCTGGAAATTCCCTATGGCCGGTTTGAGCGCTGCATTGAACTTCCTTCCGGCCACTTTGAACTGGGTAGCCGTGAATTAGTGAAGGGTTGCTTATTGATCACACTGCGGAAAATATAGAGGGTTGTCATGCCTATCAAGGACATTTTAGAGAGTTTGTTGGATTCATCGGATGCCTCCGCTGATGAATCTTCAACACAATTAGAGCCGGTGCCGCAGCAAGCCCCACAGGAATTGCCGACTATTCCCGATGATGCCATGCTGATCGTGCCGATACGGGGCACGGTGCTGTTTCCGCAGGTTGTGCTGCCGCTGGTGATTGGCCGTAAGCCATCGGTTGCCGCCGTGCAATTGGCGGTTCGTTCGGAAAAACCGGTGGGTTTGATTTTGCAGCTTCATGACAGCGAGGAAGAACCTGGCCCTGAAGATCTGCATAAAGTGGGCACGGTGGCTGAAATCTTGCGCTACATGACGGGGCCCGATGGCAATCACCATGTCATTTGCCAAGGTGTGCAGCGCTTTCGGATCCAGGCGTTTTTGCCGGGCTACCCGTTTCTGGTGGCTCGTGTGGCGGCGTATGACGAGCCTGAGGTGAACACCAAGGATATTGATGCGCGCGTGCTGACACTCAAGCAACAGGCCGCGGAAGTGCTGAATTTATCCCGGCAAGTACCGGCCGAATTGCTAAATGCCATTCACTCGGTCTCCTCTCCGTCCCTGCTGGCCGATCTGGTCACCAGCTATCTGATTTCAAAAGCTGAAGAAAAACAACAGATTCTTGAGCTCTTTGACATCCAGGATCGTCTTGACAAGGTGCTCGGGTTACTGAACTACCGCATCGAAGTCTTAAAACTTTCCAACCAGATTAACGAGCAGACCCAGGAAACCATGGGCAAACGTCAGCGCGAGTATGTATTGCGGGAACAAATGAAGGCCATTCAGAAGGAATTGGGGGAAGCCGACGAAACTGCCGCCGAGATCGAGGACATCAGCAAGGCCATCAGCGCCGCGAAGATGCCCGAAGAGGTCGAAAAGCATGCCCGTAAGGAGCTTGGCCGGTTGCAGCATATGGCGGATGCCAGCGGCGAATATTCGATGCTGCGCACTTATCTTGACTGGCTGACCGAGTTGCCCTGGTCGAAAGCGAGCGAAGGCGTTATTGATATTGCCAATGCCAGGGACATTCTGAATGAAGACCATTACGGGCTGGACAAGATCAAGCAGCGGATCCTGGAGTTTCTGGCCGTACGCAAGCTGAATCCGAATGGAAAAAGTCCGATTTTGTGTTTTGTCGGACCGCCAGGCGTTGGCAAAACCTCTTTGGGACGCAGTATTGCCCGCGCGACCGGGCGCGAATTTATCCGCGCCAGCCTGGGCGGTTTGCATGATGAAGCCGAAATCAGGGGCCACCGGCGCACTTATATCGGCGCGCTGCCGGGCATCATCATTCAGAATATCCGCAGGGCGGGCACCAATAATCCCGTTTTTATGCTCGATGAACTGGACAAGCTCGGCTCGGGAATTCAGGGCGACCCGTCATCGGCGCTGCTGGAAGTGCTGGACCCCGAGCAGAATTCGACCTTTCGTGATAATTATCTCGGTGTCGCATTCGATCTGAGCCATGTCATGTTTATTGGTACGGCCAATGTGCTGGAGAGCATTCCGGTTCCGTTGCGCGACCGCATGGAAGTGATCGAGCTCTCCGGCTATACCCTGGATGAAAAGGCGCAGATCGCCAGACGTTACCTGGTGGGCAGGCAATTGCAAACCAACGGGTTGTCACCCGAGCAATGCAGCATCAGCGACCGGGCCATAGAAACCATCATTCAGGACTATACCCGGGAGGCCGGCTGCAGAAATCTGGAACGGGAAATCGGGTCGGTATTTCGCCGGGTCGCGATGCGCATTGCCGAAGGCAAGGTAACAAAGGAAGCGGTTGATACGGAGCAGATACCGGAAATTCTTGGCCCCAAAAAATTTGACAGCGATGTCGCCATGCGCACCAGTGTGCCTGGCGTTGCCACCGGTCTCGCCTGGACTGCGGCCGGCGGCGACATTCTGTTTATTGAAGCGACACGAATTGCTGGCAGCGGCAAATTGATCCTGACCGGACAACTCGGTGAGGTCATGAAGGAAAGCGCGCAGGCGGCATTAAGTCTGGTGAAATCGCACGCAGACGCGTTGGGTTTAAGCCAGGAAATTTTCGAAAAAAACGACATTCATATTCACGTACCCGCGGGCGCGATACCGAAAGATGGCCCCAGCGCCGGCGTCGCCATCTTTACCGCCTTATATTCGGCATTTTCGGAAAGGAGTGTGCAAAGCGACGTCGCGATGACCGGAGAAATCAGCTTGCGTGGTCTGGTATTGCCGGTCGGCGGCATTAAGGAAAAAGTCATTGCGGCGGCCAGGGCAGGAATCAAAACCGTCCTGCTGCCCGCACGCAATCAAAGAGACTTTGAAGAAATACCCGAAGCGGTCAGAAAACAACTCAGCTTTGTCTGGCTGGAAAAGGTCGATGATGCATTAGACGTAGCCGTGGGGACTGGTCAGAAATTTGAAGCGGACATGGAATTTGACATGGATTTTGATGATGGCGGTTAAAAGGGGGCAATTAAAATCCATGAATCTACTCTGTCGGCGTATTCCGGGCCGAACATTATGCGCCGACGATTGACAGCAAGCTTTAGTACCAGAAGCCACCCACATGCCAGCGGGGTTTTCTAATGGCTTGTTGATAGTGCACGGGTATCGTGAAGCTGTCCTGGCGTGTATAGTTCAGCGCCTGTTTCGGAGGTTCCTTTAAACTTAACAAGCGCTCTATTCTTGCTTCGGTGTCAGGATGCGTCCTGAGAATTGAGGGTGTCGACGCGCCATGACCGCTGCTAAACAGAATGTCGAAAAGCGAGGATTGATAGAGCTCAAGTTTACCTAATGCCATCGCCAGACCTTCAGGATCACCTGTCAATAAAGCCGCTTGCCGATCAGCATCAAATTCTCGCACTCGGGATAATGACAGCTGCAGAAAACTTATAATGGTCGGCGCCACCATGAGCACTCCCAATGCAACCCAGGAAATTGTTACCAGCCCCAGAAAATACAGTGGTAAATTTATAATAATCAATAAAAAACCAGTTAAAGACAGGGTGTTGGTAATCCGGCTGATAATATCGGCGTAGCTCATCACGCGCACATCGTTATGCTGAATGTGGCTGATTTCATGTGCCACTACGCCAATTATCTCCCGGATAGACAGTGTATTCAGCAGCGCATCAGTCAATCCGATGGCCGCATTTGTGGACGTGCCCACAGAGAAGGCATTCATAGATGCGGCTGGGCAGGTAATAAAGTGCGGGCGGTGTGGCCAAGCTGGCCCGCTCAGCCAGCTCACGTGTTATCAGATACAGGCCAGGGGCATCCTCTGCCGACAGCAGTCTTCCTCCATACATGGATAGTATGAAAGAGGGCGATAACCTGGGGCTAATAGCCAGTATTGATAAACCCAATACTGCCGCCCACAAAATACCTTCAACCCCGGCCAAAATAAAACCCAGCAATGATAAAATGATGCTCATACACAGAAAAAGCGCCAGGGTATGCAGGAAGTTTTTGAGCGTGTGGTTGAACGCTGTCATGAGGAACTTTTTGCACTCAGCGCTTCGGCATTACGTTTAGCCAGATCATCTATAACGCTGCTTAATGAACCCTTTTTTTGAATTTCTTCGTTAAAACTTGTGCGGTAATTCGTCACCAGACTCACGCCGTCAATGATAATATCGTAGACTTTCCATTCGCCCTTACTCAGGAACATCCGGTAACTGACCTCAACAGGCTGGCGGCCGGGTTGCAGAACTTCAGTTCTGACCATGACTTTTGTGGCTGCACTGGGCATGTCAAAAGGCCGGAAGCGTATTGACCAGTCGTTATACTCCACAAATGCTCTGGAATAGATTCGTATCAACAGCGTCTGAAACTCCTGTTTAAAACGCGTCTGTTCTCCAGCCGTTGCTGTTCTCCAGTGTTTTCCCAGCACTAAGGGTGCAATCTGGTTGAAATCCGTATGCGGGTAAATAACGCCGTTAACAAACCGGTTAACTCGAGCAAAGTCGCTGGTAAAGGCTTTATCTTTCATTTTTTGCTGTAATTGTGACGAAACGTTTTCTATTACCTGCTGCGGAAGCAGCAAATTGTCTGCCATCCCGTTTGTAGCAGGCATTAAACCGAGCAATATTAAAAGTAAGCCAAAGGTAGAATATTGTTTAATTCGATTGCGCATAAGTATCCAGTTATCAGGAACAGTAGTAAGCATTGAATGACTTGGGTTTATTAGCCATTGTCTGGTGTGGCTCATAAGCAATAATGCCCCTAATCTTAAGGAGTCGTCAATCTGGCTTGATTGCGTATTGACAACTTGCAGTCTACCGCGCGGTCAATGCCACCTTGGCTTTACCGCTATAACAATGTCTTGGACTTATCTGTGCGGCGCTTTGGACTGATGAAAGAGCGGGCTTAGCGCGGAAGCCAATTGTGTTTCAGAAAGTTCCTTTTCCCATTTTGCAACCACAATCGTGGCTACGCCGTTGCCGATCAGAATTGTCAGTGCATGGGCTTCGGACATGAAGTGGTCGATGCCCAGAATCAGCGCCAATCCTGCCACAGGAATGGTGGTAATGACTGAAAGTGTGGCGGTCAAAGTGACAAAACCGCTGCCGGTCACGCCCAACGCGCCTTTTGAAGTCAGCAATAAAACGCCGAGGATGGTCACTTTCTGCTCCAGAGTGAGCGGCGTATTGGTAGCCTGGGCCACGAAAATGGCGGCCATCGTCAGGTAAATCGAGGTTCCATCCAGATTAAACGAATAGCCGGTCGGAATAACCAGGCCGATGGCATCGCGATAAGAGCTTGAAAGTACCGATGTCTGTGGAGACTGCGCTGGTTTGGCATGGCTTGCATCAGGCTCGACTTCGAAAGGGTGGATATCTTATCATTCACTGACCTTGCCGCAGCGGTTTCAGCTGAAAACTGATGTTGACTGGACGTCATCTGAAATGAAGGCGTTATTCGAAGCTGGCTTGGTTTGAACGATGCAAACGAAGAGAGCATAGGTGTTTATACCAATTATGCTGCTGCTGAAATTTGTATATGGTGACAATTTCAAGGCCGAGAATTCCGGCTAAGCAGCAGAAGCTGAAATTTAATGTAACACAGGGTACAAAAGGCGCTCAGCACGCGGAAGATCGAGTGGGTTTGCTGGCCTTTTGTTGGCGATTAATTGTGGAGGAGAATCAATATGCAAATACCATTACAAATAACGTTTCACGGGATACCCAAGTCCGAGGCTGTAGAGGCTAAAATCCGTGAAAAAGTCGAAAAGCTGGATAAATTTCACTCGCATATCATGAGTTGCAGGGTGGCGGTGGAAGCGGAACACCACCATCATCACCAGGGTAATCATTACCATATCCGCATCGACATCACTACCCCGCACAAGGAGTTGGTGATCAGCCGCGAGCATCATGACAACAAGGCCTATGAAGATGTTTACGTAGCGATCCGTGATGCTTTTGACGCAGCGAGAAGACAGCTCGAAGATTACGCCCGCGTTCAGCGCGGTGATGTCAAAACGCATGGCCTGTAAAGCATCACGGCTGTAGTGCGGGTGATTCCGGAAAAATCACGATTTTATTGCCGCAGTCGAGGGCTGTGAAATTCATTTTATCAGGAGCTGGCCAGACTTTCGAAAGCGGGAAAATTTCTGGCCAGGGCCCTGCGACGGCCGCGTCATATCAGCCCCGGGATGCGGAGGGTGGTTACCTTGATGCCGACTGACTAATGATAATATCTAAGCAGGACAGAAAGGGCCATGGAAAACGGGGTAATTTATTACGGGCAGTCGAGTTTATAGGGGTATAGTCCGGCAAATCTTATTGATAGGTTCAACGCCATCATAAGGCTGATGTCATTCTTTTTGAAACAGGGCTTTCAGTTCCAGGGCGTTAAATGGCGCCGCGCATTCGGCATCATTATCAAAATAGACATGTACCTGTTTGCGCTGTTTCAACCAATTAGCCATGCGTTCAGCCCATTGTGCCAATTCGGAAGAATTGTAAGGCGAGGCGTAGGTCCATGTATGGCCATGTAAACGAATATAAACGAGATCCGTGGTCACTTGCTGCCATAGCGGCCAGTTATTGGCATCGGATATGCAATTAGCGATGGCAGCTTCAGCCAGGCAGTCCGCCGTTTCATCATCGAACCAGGAGCGGTGCCTGAATTCCACGATGTGGCGCACTTCAGGCCACTGCTGCAAGGCTTGTAAAAATGTTTTCAGTCTGGGCAGGTTTTTCGGCAATGCTGCAGGCAACTGCCACAATACCGCAACCAGTTTTTCCTGCAGCGCCAGGGCATGATTTTTCTCAATCAGCACGGAAGCCGCCGGATCGAGTAATTTTTTGTTATGCGTCAGGTAGCGATGGGCTTTTAGTACAAATCTGAATGTTGCCGGTGTTTCATCATACCAACGGCTGAACGTATCCGGACTCTGCAAGCGATAGAATGTGCCGTTGATTTCTACGGCTGAAAAGTGGGTTGCGTAGAATTTCAGCCAGTCTTTTCGCGCGATTCCGCTGTAAAAACAGTCTTGCCAATGCTGATAACTCCAGCCGCTGGTGCCGATATAAAGCTGAGTCACTGCTTTAACCCTTCTATGCCAATCATCGGTTTCAGTCTGGCCGGCGCGAACAGTAACAGTTCCAGGCTCAGACGCGCATTCGTCATGACGCGTTGCTGCGGGAAAGACCGGAAATACCGCGGTTTCCATTGTGCGGGGCCAGAAACCCGGCGCAGCGTTGCCGCATATCCTGCATGTGCGAGCCTTCCCAGTAGATTCGCTGGCAATCGGTGCATCGGTAAAAATCTTCGTAGTAAAGACGCGTCTTGGGTTCAAGACGCTCCAGAATATCCGCCTTGGCGACCGGCGCCAGCACGCCGTTGCAAACCAGGCAGCGGGCAAAAGGCTGAATCGAGCTGTACAGGTCGAAACGGCGCAGGACTTCATCGACCTGGCTGTAGACGTCGACCGCACGTACCCAGTAGCCGTGGCTGATATGTTTGGCATACAAGAGACGGCGGTCTCGGGTCAGCACGATGCGCTGTTCGTTCACTGCGATATTGACCACTTCCGCATCCCGATAGTCGTTGCGATAGAGACAGTCGAAACCCAACAAGCGCATGCGTTTGGCGAGTTTGCCCAGATTCACGTCCAAGATGAAGCGGGGATTACGCAAGGGTTTTTCGCGCAGTTTGAGCAAGGGGCTGATGTCCAGGCTTTCGAAAACGGGGTAGACGGCGACACGGTCGCCGGTTTGCAGCTGATAGTCGAATCCCACCGGCTGACCATTGACGATGATCAGTTCAACCTCGGTGTGCGGGACGCCGAACACTTCGATGGGATCCTTGATCCCCGGATGGCCGCTGAAGCGATAGGGCAGCGACCGCTGGCGTTGCGCCGGTGCAAGAAAATCGTTCAGTTCCGCGTAAAATCGAAACGCGGCGGTGTATTCCGGTTTCATATTGTCCGCCCTTTATGACAGCCATTTGGCGAAAATAGGCAAGCCAAATCCATAAGTCAAATTTTTTAGGCCCTATGAAGGCTCGTTTTGAGTCTGTCGCAAGGTCAGCAAACGCACGGCCGAGGCCACGCCGTCGTGGGATTGCAGAGTTTGGCCGGCTCCCCGGGTTTTTTCCTGCATGCTCTTTGTGACTAATACCGTCCGGATGGCCTTGGCCAGCAACTGCGCAGTAACTTTCTTCGCCGGCAGAGGATCGCCGGCCAGGCCCAGGCTTTGTAATTGCCGCGCCCAGAACAATTGCTCATCCATAAACGGCACCACCACGGATGGACAGCCGGCCCGTGTAGCGGCATGGCTTGTACCCGCGCCGCCGTGATGAACGACCGCCGCGCATTTTGAAAACAACGGTTGATGTGGATGTTTGCCGATAAAGTACAGCTGATCGAGCTGGCTGCCAGCTGGATAGCGATCCGAACTGGTTTGAAGAATGGCCCGGCAACCGGCCAAACCAGCGGCTTCCAGGAATAAATCCATGCTCCAGTCGGGAACGGCCTGCTGCAAGCTGCCGAAAGTCATATAAACCGGCGGCTCGCCGGCATCGAGAAACGCGGCCAGATCTGAGGGAATAGCCCAATGCTGCGCATCTTCGGTTAAATTCAAAAAGCCGCAGATCTGATGGTTGGCAGACCATTGCTCGTTAAATTGACAAAAGACGGATCGACGGCAACCAGATCCAGTTTTTGCGAAGTTAACAGTTCGGTCAGGGTATTGGCCGGAGGGGTTTCGCCGGCTTCAATCCACAAACGCGTCAGCGGCTTTTTCAGCGCCCAATTGAATGCCGCGTCGAGTGCTTTCCAGGCCAGCTTGTTGGCAAAGCGGCCAAAATTCGGAAAGCTGAACGGCGGCAGCGCAGGCGTTGGAATCGCCGCATGGCAAAGCGTCACACTGAAAAACGGTTTTTCCTGTTGTAACGCGGCCAGTTTCAGGGGATACAGAAAATGATGCCCGATCACATAATCGTTGTCGCGCACTAATTGCTGGGCAGCTTGATAAATGCTTGCTTCACTGGGAAAGAAGGCCTCGTCCAGCAATCCCCGCAGCCATTGCAGAGGATGCATTCGAAACGAACGCTGGGCAAAACCCTGCATGTCGAAATCAATATGTTCCGGCAATTGCCGATAGCAAATGCCCAGCTGCTTGCTGATGCCCTGATAACTCTGGTTGTCAATGCTGCTCACCACCAGCGTTACTTCGTGCCCCGCCTTTTTCAGGCCGTCCGCCAAAGCCAGCATCGGGCGAATATCGCCGTTGGAACCCCAGGTTTGTATGCCGATTTTCATGTGTGGTGTGCAGTTGCGGGAGTCAGTGTGATTACTCTGGAGATTCCATGCTAAGGGCTCAAAATTGCATTTTTTTCAGTAGAGGCCGTTTTCCATATTTTAGCGCTAAAACTGGACCAAATTACTTAACGAAGAACCGAATGAGCCTACCAGCATGGGCGTGAGGATGGTCACTAATTGTGGTAGTTGACCCGTAGGCGAAATCAACATTTTGTTTTCGGATAACCATAGGCCAGGATTTTTTTTCATTTCTTCATCATTACCTTGCATTATAACGATTCTGGCTTCTTCGCTAAGGAAGATGGCTGCCGGCATATATAGCGCGGCCATTATTAAGGTATAGATGACCCCCCAATATTGGCAGATTGTTAAAGTGATAATTTCCAGCTGGCTACGCAACTCAACGGCAACAATGAAACTGAGTGGCCAGTTTAACCACAATTTCATATGCACAAGACCAATCACCATAACGGCTGAGCCACCCAGTAATAAATCTTTTAGATGTCTGGATTGGTATCGCAGCAAATCCAGTTTGGTCATTGAGTCATCGGGGCTTTTCTGCATGATGCAGCATCCGGCTACGATACCGAACGGGGTTACGTTAATGGCCACAAAATTGATAACATTCAGGGTGCTTTTAATGACTAAAAGCTCATGACTGCTATACATTTTCGATTCTACAAGTGCATTGTAGGTAAAACCGAAAATGTTCAATAGAGGGCTGGTTAATGAGTCAGCCATGTATATCAAATAAGCCATTTCAGTAAATGAAAATAACAAGGCGAATCCGATATAAACAAGTAATTTTCCGTCCAGCGCAGAATGGCGGAACGCATGCCAAATGAAGGAGGCAAAACCGGCACATATTAAAAAATACACATTGACACTGGTTAGCCATAAAAGCCTCGCTTTACTCTCGTTGAGCCTGATTTCGAGACTAACACCTCTCTTGAGTCCTGATAAACAGGTGATCAAAACGTCATTGAGGGCGGGGAAATTGAACGCCACCAACTCAAATAACACGCTACCCAGAACTAGCGTAAAAAAAGGCGGGATTAAAAAAATACATCCCCGTAGTGTTTGTTTAGGCATGGCGAACTTGAGAATCCTACAGTGATGGCTCTGCCAGATGATCAAATGGTATTGTCATTGAAGAATACCATCATTTCTCTAGCGATAGATACAGTTGTTTATTCCAGAGACCGCTCAGGCCAGGGGGCTTTTGGACCTTTTTAATCTATCGTTAAGCACATGGCTAACCCGTTAAGAATTGAAGTCGAGCAGGGGAATGGCCAGCCAGGCACCTGGAAAAATTGCACGCAGCTTTAAAGATCGCTGATTTTATTAGGGTAGACATGAACCAAGATGGTACGCGGCCCAATCATTTTTTTGACCACGATATCGAACTGATTGAATTCAATTTTCTGGCCTTCCACAGGAATATCCTGCAGTTTGGACATGAGGAGGCCGCCGATTGATACCTCATCTTCCAACTCAAGTTCTTCGTTTTCGATGTCGATTCCCAGTATCCGTTCCAATGAAAATATCGGCAGGCTACCTTTGACAATCAGTGTGCCGTCATCGAGCTGGGTCCAGTCATTACTGGTTTGACGGAACTCGTCGCGTATCTCACCGACCATTGCACTTAATAAATTATCCAGCGTGATGAAGCCTTGCGGCTTTTGCCCTTTTCGTCCTATGACGGCAAAATGTGCTGCCCCCATGCGGAAGTAACGAAATAATTCCAGTGCGGGTGTGTTTGGCGAGATGTATTGGATGGGCCGCAGATATTGTATGCAAATCTTCAATCGCCTTCCCTTCCTGCTGAGCAAAAAACAAATCCTTCAAATGAATCACCCCCAGTACGTCAATACCGTTCGCGTCAAAATAAGGATAACGGCTGTACCGTTTGTGATAGACAGTTTTCAGGTTTGTCTGTAATGATTTGGAGCCATGTAATGCTGTCATTTCATGGAGCGGGCGCATCAGGTCGGAGACTTCCAGTTCGCTGAAATCGAGCGTTTTCGCCAGAATATTCCATTCATCGCGGGTAAATCGATCGTCCGGGAGATTGCCGCGCAAAATAAGTTTAAGCTCGTCGGCCGAATAATGCGCATCGTGACCATGGATGCTACTCAAACCAAAAAGGCGCAGGACCAAATTGGCACTGGAGTTGAGTAACCAGATAGCAGGATACATCAGCCAATAAAAACCATAGAGGGGCGCGGCGCTCCATAAGCCGATCTGTTCAGGATTACGAATCGCCATCGATTTTGGCGCAAGCTCACCGACTACGATGTGCAGAAACGAGATGATGGAAAAAGCGCAAGTGAATGAGATACCGTGTATCAGTTCCGGTGATGTGACCCCGAGCCTGCCGAACACGGGTTCCAGTATGCGGGCAAATGCGGGTTCGCCGACCCAGCCCAAGCCCAGCGAAGCGAGCGTAATGCCCAACTGGCAAGCCGATAAATAGGCGTCGAGTTTTGAATGTACCTTCGCCAGAATGCGCCCACGCCAACCCCGTGTCTTGGCAATCTCGCGAATGCGCGTCTGCCGCAATTTAACGAGACCAAACTCTGCCGCCACAAAAAAGCCATTGAGCGCAACCAGCAACAACGCGACAATGATTAGAGCAAGATTATTCATATATTAGGACTGGTTACCGAAACGATTCAATTATACGCGTTTCCTCAATTCACACACTTTCTTCAAAAAGTGATCAATCCTTAAAAATGATTGCACTGTTTCCCATTATTTAAAAAACAAAAAAGAGGGGGAAGGAAAGCCAATAAGTTGAGGGTAAGCCAGGAAATTGGACAAATGCTGCTTGCCATGGGCAAAGTTATGCTCGAAATGATAGCCGTGGTTCTTGAGGAAGTTGTTGTTTTCGTTTAAGGGTGATTTTGCACCAGTTAACCAGCAGCGCATCGTCGCTGTTGCGGAGCGGGACTCGGTCAAGATAACGATAGCTTTCGGTCAGAAGTTGTTTGCCGTTCCAACGGCTTTTCTCTAGCGTTTAAACTTCACCATGAAGGCGATATTAAGCAATTGAAGTAAAAAGTTTTTTGTTGAAAATGTTGCTAGTTGCTCTCGAAACGTTAGTTTGCTTAACATTTCTGCAGATTAATTCAGGGTTTAACATGAATTCTTTCGCTGAACACTGCTGGCTTTGGTGCAAATGACGCGCTTGTTGCACCTGATTGATGCCAATGCGTAGTGAATAGGGGGGCTTTTGGCGAAATGACAACGCACGCCTTGCTCTTTGAGGACTGCGCTCACTGTGTTTAAGGCCTTGCGTGACGAGGCCCGCGGTAATTTACTCAAGCGCTAACTAAACAAACCAGTTACCATGGCCCAAAGCTTGCTTCCTTTTAAGACAAGGTTCATGTTATTTTTTAGAGCGAATTGATACAGGTTCTTAAGGTTCAAAAAAATGATATTGAGTGACCCACACAAGGCAGGGGAATTTTAATGAGGACTTCATAAAAGCTTAATAATTTTTGGTTAAGATATCCCTGTACTGAATAATTACCCATCTTCCAGAGGGCAAGATTATGTTAAGCAAACTTTCATCCATAACACACTTCGTTGAAACTCATTTGACCTGGCCAAGTATTACCTCGGCCGAATTGGCCAGTGCCTCATTGCTGTTGTTCTTCGTCATCCTGTCGGCGATTGAATGTTATTCGCCGAAAATTGAAAGGCCGGCAACACGTGTGCGTCAATCTTATCGAGCCAACATCAAGCTGTTTGTCTTCAACAGTCTTGTGCTCTCTTTGCTTTCGACGTCATCCTTATTGCTATTGGCCGAAGAGCATCCGGCTTACGAACTGCCAGGCCTTCTTGAGCATCCGGCGGGTAAGGCCGTGGTATCGTTTTTGGTGCTCGACCTGATGTTTTATCTCTGGCATAAGGCCAGCCACCGTTTTGATAGCCTGTGGATGTTTCACAAAGTGCATCACAACGACCCGAATTTGAATGTATCAACGGCTTTTCGCGTACATACCGTGGAGTTGTTTATCAGCACCCTTTTAAAAGCCGCTTACATTTTCATGCTTGGGGTCGATAAAACCACGTTGCTCGTGCACGAGACGGTCATGGCGCTGTTCGTGATGTTTCATCACATGAATATTGCATTTCCAGGCGAAAAGCTACTGGGCCGGATTTTTATCACGCCTTATCTGCATCGGGCTCACCACTCAGCGCTGCGTACCGAGCATGACAACAACTATGGCGCGGTGTTGTCGATCTGGGATCGCCTGTTTGGGACTCTGGTGGAACTGGAACCCGCAACCATCGGTATCAAAGGCGTTGGCCCGCAAAGCTTTATTGGGTTGCTCAAATTCGGTTTTACGCCGGATGCGGTAGCGGTACCCGCTGTTGTTGTGAGCACGCACAGAATGATTGCCGAAGCCGCCTATTACAAAGCGGAAAAACGCGGATTCAAGTCCGGCTTCGAACTTAACGACTGGCTGGAAGCCGAACGGGAAATCATCAGCCGGCTTTACCAAACCAAACCTGCCCGGAATCGGGTTCGGCAAGAAACTTTCGGTTTTTTGACGCGGGGTTTTAAAACCGCAATGCCCGTCTAAATTCAGGAAAACGTTAACCAATAAGTTACGTTCATGGTCCGGCAAACTCGCCACGAGCGTAGCTTATTAACAGTGCAAAGCTTCGTGCCCTGTGTCTTCGCTATCAAATACCCCCATCCGATTGAACAAAGCCTCTGCCAAGTCTTCAGGCTCTTGGGAACCGCCAGTGGGTGCGACGCCCACGTCGCGATTTGAAGCCGCCGGTGGCGACGAAGGCGTCGCTCCCATAGTGAATCTCGCCAATCCAGAGCGCCTCCAAACGCCACATGCTTGATAGGCTGAATAGTTGCATCAGAGTAAGCTATTTTTCAACGGTTTGTTGCATCGCCTCGGAAGTCTACATGGCAGACGCATAGGCAATGAATGGATAACCCTAGCGAGCTTGTGCTCGCGAAAAGCGAAAAGCTGCACAGCCGCCTATGAGGTTTTCAGCTTTCCCAGCGTAACGCTCAGTTCCGCGCCCAAGCTGCTGATGTTGTCCTGCATTTGAGCATCAAGAAGTAAGCCTTGGGCATTGAACGCCAGGGCTGCGCCCGGAACCGCGTGCTGGCTGGCAAGCACGGTTACGCCGATATTGCTCAACACCACCCTTAAAAACATCAGGCCTCTCAAGCCGCCCAATGCCCCAGGCGAGGCGGACATAATGGCCGCTACCTTGCCTTTATAAGCCAGCAAGGGCGTTTCATCGCCTTCCCGGCGCGAGGCCCAGTCGATGGCGTTTTTCAGTAACGGACTAAACGCGCTGTTATATTCGGGCGAGGCGATTAAAAATCCGTCATGGTCTATCAACATGCGCTTAAACTCCCTCGCCTCATCAGGCATGCCGGTTACGCTTTCAAGATCCTGATTGAAAATAGGCATCGGAAAATCCGCCAGATTAATTAGTGTAACGTCTGCTCCGGCTTTTTCAGCGCCTGCTGCGGCGATTTTAACCAGTTTCTGGTTATAGGAATCTTTCCGGGCACTGCCGGAAAATGCAAGAATTTTGCTCATGATGTCACCTGTTTTAAACAATATATTATTGACTGCCGGCTTCTATGGTTTCCTTCTGCTGCGCCGCTGCATCCAGAACCATTCGTTCGACGTTTTTGGCCTTTTCCAGGCTCTCCCGTTGCGCTTTAAGCACCACGGTAGCGTTCGCTTTCGTTTTGACCGGGCTGTCATTTTGATCGCAGCCGTTCGTCGCCAGCAACATCGCCATCATCGTGACCCGCATTATTAATTTCATACCAATCTGCTCCGCTTCAATAGCCTGTTAAGAGCGTTACCGTATCAATATAAATCGACCGGATCAACATCCAGCGACCAGCGCACTTTTTTCGCCTGTTTGAGTGTGTCTATTTTTGGCATCAGTGTGTCGAGCAGGGTATGTAATTCCTGCCGCCTTGTGCTCTGAAACAGCAATTGAAAGCGATAAAGCCCGGCGCGTCTGGCCATGGGCGCGGACACCGGCCCCAGCACTTGCAGATGCGGCTGAGCTTGAGCCAGCGCCAATTCGGCCACGGCATTTAGAAACAGCTGCGGCAGTTCGGCATTACCCGCCTGCGCCCTTAGCAGCGCCTGATAACTAAAGGGCGGCAGTGAGGCCTGCTTGCGTTCTGCCAATGCGGATTTGGCAAAATGGCTGTAACCCTGGCTGATCAAGGTGGTTAGCAAGGGGTGCTCGGGCTGCCGTGTCTGCATGATGACTTTCCCGGGCTTTTCTTCACGGCCGGCGCGGCCTGAAACCTGCACAATCATTTGCGCGAGTTTTTCGGGCGCGTGAAAGTCAATGCTGAACAGGCCGCTGTCGACATCGAGAATTGCCACCAGCGTCACATTCGGAAAATGATGGCCTTTAGCCAGCATTTGCGTGCCCAGAATAATATCGACTTGTCCCTGGCTGATCTGCTGCAAATAATTTTCGAGCGTCCCCTTGCGCTGAGTGGAGTCGCGGTCGAGACGCACTATGGTCTTATCAGGAAATAAACCGGCGAGTACCTTCTCCACGCGTTCGGTGCCCAAGCCCAAGGGCGTCAATGCCCCGGTTGTGCAGGAGGGGCATTGCTGCAGCAAGCGCTGCTCCTGGCCGCAATGATGACAGCGCAACAGCCCTTCCTCATAATGAATCACCAGATTGGCGTCACAGCGCTGGCAACGCGCAACCCAGCCGCAACCGTGGCAAATCAGCGTGGGCGCGAAGCCGCGGCGATTCAGGAACAGCAAGACCTGTTCCTTTTTGGCCAGGGTTTTCCTGATGTCTTCAATCAACGCATCCGAAATGCCTTCGTGCATTTTTTTATTGCGGATATCCAGCAGTTGCAACAGCGGCGCGCGGGCATTGCCGGCCCGTTCCGGCAGATGCAGCAAGCGATAACGCTGCTTGTCGACGTTGTGCAGGGTTTCCAGCGCCGGTGTCGCCGAACCCAACAATACCGGAATATTTAACAGCTTGCCGCGCACCACCGCGACATCGCGCGCAGAAAATCGAAAACCTTCCTGCTGTTTGAATGAGACATCATGCTCTTCATCGAGAACAATCAGGCCGGGATTTTTTAATGGCGTAAATAATGCCGAGCGCGTACCCAGCAAGATCGAACCACGGCCTTGCTGCATTTGCAACCAGGCAGTCTGGCGCTGGCCATCGCTTAATTTGGAATGCGAAACGCAGATGACAACACCAAAACGCAGTCTGAAACGGGCTTCCAGCTGCGGGGTGAGGGTGATTTCCGGCAACAACACCAGCACCTGCTGTCCTCGAGCCAGGACAGCGCTGATGATCTGCATATAGACTTCGGTTTTGCCGCTGCCGGTAACTCCCTCCAGCAAAAAAACGCCAAACTGGCCCAAGGCATCATTCACTGCGGTTATCGCTGCCTGCTGTTGCGGATTGGGCGCTAAAATGCTGCCGCGGGTGATTGCCTGATCAGGCTTGCTGGTTGAATCCGCCACTGCCAGCTGCGCCAGTTGTTTCTCCAGCAAAGCTTTCAAGGCAGGCCGCCAGTTGATATTCCAGGCGGACAGTTCGGACTCCGAGCATCCCTCGGGCCGGCTTTGCAGCTTTTGCAGAACCAAGTGCTGTTTCGGTGCCCGCCCGAATTGCTCACTGCCGGCTGTCTTGCCCAACGCAGTCACGACATAGCGTTTTTCAATCTGCATGTGAGCCGGCTTGCCTTGGCGCAATGCTGCGGGAAATGCCGCGCTGAACACTTCACCCAGAGGATGGTGATAATAACGGCTGGCCCAGTGCAGCAGGCGCAAGTCTTTTGCCGATAACAAGGGCTTGTCATCAAGAATGCGCAGGACCCGCTTCAATTTGCTGGTGTCGACTGCGCTGTCTGGGGCAATTTCAACCAGAAATCCGACCTTTATACCTTTGCCAAAGGGCACTTCCAGCCGCGCGCCCGGCTTGATCGTATGCAGATCAATGGGTTCCGGCGCCAGATAATCAAATAGCCGGTCAAGTGGGACAGCAATGGCAACTCTAAAAATCAGTTCTTTTTCGCTGTGTAACTTAGCCATGGTATTTAATGTTTTGGTTATGTTTTGCAGCTAAGTTACTATGCGGCCAAGGCAATTTGGAGTTACCCACAAAAGCTGTGGATAACTCTGTGGACAACCCGTTTTTAATTGTCCTTACTGCCGGTTTTTATTACAGTTTTGTTACTTTGCCCAGCTTTGAGACAGCTTGATATTGTCATTATGAATCAATAAGTTGAAAATAAAACCGGGGCGCCGTGAGGCTCGTGTGGCTTTTTTCGGGTTAAGTTTAGGCAGCCTGGCCAAATGTGTGTATTTCGCACTAAGCCGGTGCATGTTCAGTGGCCTGCATGCCTTTATTTGGGCTTCATGAACTTGATGGTCATCCGGTCACTTTCGCCGATAGCCAGGTACTTCTTCTTGTCTTTTTCCTTGAGTATTAATGCCGGCGGCAGCGTCCACACGCCGTGGGGATAATCTTTGCTGTCCTGGCTGTTGGCATTGATTTCGGATTTGCCCAGGAACTCAAAGCCCGCCTTTCTGGCCAGGGCAATGACATAATCCTCAGTGACATAGCCGGAAGCGGCATGTTCATCCTGTGGCTTGCTTGCGGATTGTCTATGCTCGACTACACCCAAAATGCCGCCCGGTTTCAAGGCCTTGTACATGGCGGCAAATACCGTCGCCGCTTGATCGCGTTTCATCCAGTAATGCACATTCGTGAAGCTTAGCACCCTGTCAGCAGAGCCGTCCGGGGCTATTTGTAAAAATTTTGGCGGCTGCAAAACTGTTATGTCTACTTTGCCATACAGGTCCGGCCGTTTTTTCAGTATTTTTTCAAAATCATTGCGGCTTGCTTTTAAAACCGGCAGTGCGGCATCGGCTGAAAAATGAGCGGCATAGAGTTTGCCGTGCTTGTGCAAATAAGGCGCCAGAATTTCAGTGTACCAGCCGGTGTTGCCAGGCCAGATTTCAACGACGGTCATGTCGTTTTTCAGCTCAAAGAATTCCAGGGTCTGTTCAGGGTGCTGGTATTTATCGCGGGCTTGATGCTCGGCCGAACGATGTTTTCCGGCGATTGCCCGCTGTAAGGGTGTTGCATCATCGGCAGCGTGCGCCGTGGCAAAGCCAAGAGCCAGCATCAATGCCATGGCCATTTTTTTCATCATATTGATCTCGAGGGTTATTTGTTTTCAGGATTCCATATTTGCAGCAGACTTAAAGCCGCCAGCAGGAGAAATGCGATTAATGTCCACTCAGGAATGCTCAGGCTCAACAATGTCCAGTCCACTTTTGCGCATTCACCGGTGCCGCTCAGCATTAATTTTATGGTTTCGGACAGGGGAAAGTTCTGAAAAATATACTCCAGGCCGGGGCCGCATTCCGGTAACTGATCAGGCGGCAAATGTTGCAGCCAGACGTGCCGGGTTGAAATAGCCGCTCCGGAAAGCGCCGTAGCCGTGCCTACTAATGCATATATCGTTAAACCGCTGCGCCCCGGATTATGGATGGCGGCAATCAAAAACACCAGGCCCGTGATAAAAATCGCGATGCGCTGGGAAATACACAAAGGACAGGGCTCCAGTCCTTCTGCCAGTTGCAAATAGGCGCCAATGCCCAGCATGCCAAAACAGCCGATAGCGCCCAAAAAAAACCAGATACGCGCATTAAACTTTAATAATCTCAACATTGTTCACTTCTTCTTTAAATAATCGAATTTCCCTTGCCGGGCCCAATACCACCAGCACATCGCCGGCATCCAGCGTATGCTCTTTTTCGCCAAGCACAAATTGCAAGTCTTCGCTCAGCTCTTTATCGACGATACCTATAAGTATCAAATTATGTTTTTCATTCAACCTCAACGCACTGGCTTTGCTATGTTCGAGCCATGACCCTTCGGGAATTGCTATCTGTGCGATATGCAAATCGTGCCGTCCGAACACAGTTTCATCGAGTGTCGTGGTAATGTCTGGCTTAATCAGCATCTGGTGCGTTTTTCTACCACAAATCTCATAAGGATCGATGATTTTATCAGCACCTGCGGCGGTTAATTTACCAGCTGACTCGGGGTCTTCGATAATGGCAATGATGGTCAGGTTTTTATCAAGCGCGCGCGCTGAAATCGTCAAAAACACATTATCAGAATCTTTGGCGAAAAAACAAAAAAGAATGTCGACATCGGCGCCAATACCGATGGCTCTGAGGGCGTCATCATTGCGAAAGTCGATAACCGTGGATTCAAACCCCTGTTCGGCAACCCGGGCGGCATCGAGTTCATCCTTGCCGATGAAAATCATGCTGTAAAGCTCGGGGTTCAACCGGCTCATCGTTTGCAATGCCATGCTGCTGTGGCCGAAAACGGCTATGCGTTTCATTGCCTGCCCCCTGCTTTCAAGCGGCTTTTGCCAATCTGATCGCGAAAATAATCAATGCCATAGTCCCGGCCTAAAACCACCAGAAGATCGCCCACCTGCAGTTCAAAGTAGTGTTCGGGATTAAAATAAAAATGCCGGTTTTTGAGGGCGTAGCTGTTTTTATGCTTACGATGCACCGGGTTTGCGCTAATGACACCCACCAGCATTAATTTTCTTTGCTCAAAGTTCAGCTCGGCAATTTTCTTGCCCTCCAAAAACGAGCCCGCATGCACGCACAAGGCATCCATGATGATATGTTTCTCTTCCTGAATAATGCCCAATATGGCTTCAAAGGCTACTGGCTGACCAATATATTCGGCCACCACCAGTCCGGCTATTTCAAAGGGCAGAATCACGTTATCGGCGCCCGCCTGATACAGCTTTTTGACATTATCCTGATTGTTCGCGCGCGAAATAATGCGCAGTTCTGGATTTAAATGCCGGCTGGTCAGGGTGATATAGACATTAATGACATCATCACCCGTGTTACACAACACTGCCGTGGCGCCGTTGTTAATCCCGGCATGTTCCAGCACTTCATTTTTACTGGCATCGTCATGAATAACCAGATAACCCTGCTGCCTTGCCTTGATAACGTTGGCTTCCCTGATGTCAATCACTACAAAGCGCTGCTTGTCCTTTGCAAGCTGCCTGGCGATATGCTGGCCGACCCGGCCAAAGCCGCAAATGATGATAAAACTCTCATAGCGGTTCAGTTCGGCATAGGTCTGGTTGATGCGCATATCGTGCATTTTGTCATTAAATGCCGAGACGATAATCGAGATGAAAAAAGTCAACACGCACAGGCCGGTAAAAATTAACGCCATTGCGATCAGGCGTCCGCCAGGGGTTTGCGGCGAGATATCGCCATACCCGACCGTTGCCAGCGTCACTACCGACCAGTAAAGCGCATCGAATAAGATTTTTGACTTGCCCGCCCTGTGCGGGATTCTCGAATAAATAGATGGCGGTGCTGCCGATAAAGATCAGAAAGCCCAGCAAAATACCCAGCGTGTACAACTCGAAGCGCTTGCTGGCCAGAACTTCGGTAAACAATTTGATGCTGTTAAAATAACGAAACAATTTGAATAGCCGGAACAGAAGCAGGATTCTCAGTACCCGCAATTCCCTGTAACTGGGCAAAATAGCCAGCAAATCAATGATGGCCAAAGGGCTTAAAACATATTCGACTTTTTTGGCCCAGATTAGTCGAACCACTTTGCCGAGCCGAAAAGGACTGTTCAGATATTCAGCCTTCTCGTAATGCTCCAGAATCAGCTTGTGGCTATCGCTATACAGCCAGGCCCGCAACAGATATTCAATGATGAATATGCTGACGATGACCTGTTCAAATAGCCGGTTGATTTCACTTGGGGCCTTGCCCACCTCGTAAATCAGCAAAAACACGCTAGCCATAACCAGGCTGATCATGAACACGTCAAAATAGGATTTCAGCCGGCTGTTTGGATTTTCCAGCAGATTATAGAAAAACAGCTTGGTATTCCGGTAACCTGCGGAAGTTTTTAGAAAATAGGCAAAATAAACAATCAGCCGTGTCAGCATAAATAATGAATAGCCTTTATGGTTTATGATTTTTTGAACTTCACAACCTTGTTTAAAGGATTGAGATTAATTTCATCGATCACCATGTGGGCGCGCGAATTCAGCGCGTAGGATACCGCTTCTGCGACATCTTCGGGCAAAAGATAGTGGCTGGCGTCATCGCCCGGTTCAAAAGACAGTTGCTCAAAAAACGGGGTTTTAACCATGCCCGGATTAATCAGGCAAACCCGCACATGGCTTTTGCCACATTCTTCGCGCAAGGCCTGGGTAAAACCCCGTATGGCGAATTTGCTGGCGCAATATACCGCACCTTGTCGGCTGCCTTTCAAAGCCGCCTCGGAACCGATAAAAATTAAATCACCGCGCGCCTTGCGCTTTAATGCCGGCAACAGTGCGCGGGTTAAAAAAATTTGACTGGTCAGGTTCAGCGAAATCAAGGCCTCGATTTGAGCATATGAAAATTGTTCCAGCGCGCCAAACTGGCCCTTGCCGGCACAAAAAATCACCGCATCGAGCTCTGGAAACCGGTGCTGCAGTTCGCGCAGTTGCTGGGGTAATTCATCGAGCCGGCTTAAATCCATCTGCACGGGCGTGAAACCCTCTTGGGCGTGAGTAAAGCGTGCGTTGTCCCGGGATGCCCCGACCACCTGATGACCCTGTTGCAGCAGGTTGTTGGCGATGGCGCGGCCTATGCCGGAACTGGCGCCGGTCACCAGTACGGTGCGTTTCATAGCGTGCATGGGAAAAACAGGCTTGATGGCACATGGCGCAATACTTGTTCCGTGCAGTATTGCATCATTTCCTGTTCCAGTTCCTGCCGGTAAGACACCATGCCTTGCTGACTTTCCAAAGGGCCGGCAAACAATTTTTCTTCAGGATAGAGTTTGTGCATTTTTTTATAATAATGCTCCGGTAACCGGAATACGCCCAGGCTGACCGAATGCAGCCGGTTTAAATCAATCCTGTCAAAAACCTGGTCAAAGAAGTGCCGATAGTGCTGTTGATAATCGGCTTGATAAATCAGGGGATCAAAACGTAAACCGATCTGCCAGCCTTGTTCCTGCACCTTGACCAGCGCATCAAGCCGGCGATGCAGCGGCGGCGCCTTGTGTTCAAGTTTTGCCGCTACGGTCTCCGGCGACAAACTGAACGCCACGATGCAGCGCGGCAAGGGCTCTCGATTTAGCAGAGTCCTGACTTGGGTGCTTTTGGTTCTCAGCTCCAGCCAGGCATTCGGCAGGCCGGCAAAAACCGGCAGAAACTGTTCGGCAAATCCGGTTACCGGCTCCAAAGCCAGACTATCACAGTCATAACCGGAAAAAAAATGCAGATTTTCGCCGGGAAAACCGTCACAAAGCAGTCGGATGTCGCGCTGAAAATCTTCGTAATTCACAAACAGCACATAATGCGCCGATTGATACATACCCTGTAAAAAACAGTAGCGGCAATCGTAAAGACAATTGAGCATGTGCGAAAAATAGTAATTCCTGCCGGCGCCTATGCCGTAACCCGCAGGCGCTTCAAGCACAAAGTTTTTATATTTTTCGGCCAGAATTAAAGCCGGTTTTTGTTTTTGCAGGCGAAAATTTTGGGCCTTGGGATTAAACACCTCGCCATAGCGGCTGCAGGTAATGCGCCTTGCCTCCGGAAACCGGGCTACAATGCCGGCGACGCGGGGATGATGCAGGACATTTTCTTCGATATAAAGCGTATCAATCATCAGCGCTGTTTTCGACTCAATTGAGTAATATCATAGTTTAAAAGACTTGCGATTTATTGCACAGGCCCCATATAGGGTAAAATAATTTTTAATTAACCAACCCTTAGTACCAATGAACACAAAAAAAATCGGTTTTATCGGCGGCGGCAACATGGCGTCAAGCCTGATCAGTGGTTTGATTGCCAGCGGCCACTCTCCTCAGCAACTCTGGGTTTCGGATGTAAATCCGGACACCCTCAACGCGCTGGCAAAAAACCTGAAGGTTAATATTTCGGCCAGCAATGATGCGCTCATCAATGACGTTGATGTCGTGGTTCTGGCTGTAAAGCCTCAGGTATTAAAAGCAGTCGCGGAAAGTGCAGCTGCGCTGATTCAGCAAAAAAAGCCTCTGGTAGTATCCATAGCCGCAGGCATTACCCAAAACAGCTTGAGTTTGTGGCTGGGCGCCGGCGTCGCCATTGTGCGCTGCATGCCCAACACGCCGGCCCTGGTTTTGACTGGGGCCACGGCCTTGCATGCCAACAAAAACGTCACTGCTGAGCAACGCAATCAGGCGGAAAATATTATGCGCGCCGTCGGCATTTCACTCTGGGTCGATAATGAAAGCGATCTGGATGTGGTCACAGCGGTTTCCGGCAGCGGCCCTGCCTACTATTTTCTGCTCATGGAGGCCATGGAAAAAGCCGCGCTGGAAATGGGCTTGAGCGAGCATATGGCACGTCTGTTAGTGCAGCAAACGGCTTTAGGCGCCGCCAAAATAGCGCTGGAATCCTCGGAATCGCCGGAACAGCTGCGTCAACGGGTAACCTCGCCGGGAGGCACTACTCAGCGGGCTATCGAAACCTTCCAGCAAGGCGGCTTTTCCGAGCTGGTCGCCAAAGCCCTGCGCGCCGCCCGCGATCGTTCTATCGAAATGTCCAACCCTGCGGAGCATGACTGATGGACTCTACTTATATGACCAATCCGGTTATTTTTATCATCGACACCTTGTTCTCGCTCTATATCCTGGCGGTAATGCTGCGCTTTTTATTGCAATGGTGTGGCGCCGAGTTTTACAACCCTATTTCACAATTCCTGGTCAAGGCAACGCATCCGCCATTAAGAATTCTGCGCCGTTTTGTGCCGCCCATCGGTAAAATCGACACGTCCTCGCTGGTGCTGGTGCTCGGGCTGCAGATGCTGGCTGATTTTTCAATTCTGCTGCTCAAGGGCCTCAGCATCAGTCTGGCGGCGTTGACGGTATTGGCTGTCACTCAGCTGCTTGCCCTATTGATCAATATCTTCATTTTCTCGATATTTGCCAGCGCCTTGCTGAGCTGGGTTAATCCCGGTGCATTCAATGCCGCTGCATCCATTTTGCACAGCCTGACCGAGCCTGTACTGAATATTTGCCGTAGATTTATTCCTGATATTGGCGGCATCGACTTATCGCCCTTAGCAGCCTTGCTGCTGTTACAGCTCGCCAAGATGATCCTGCTGCCGCCGCTGCACGAACTGGCCGGTTTAATCGGCTAAAAAATGCTTAACCAGGATAATTTCCGGCTAATGCCGGCGGGTCCGTCCTGAGCCGGGGCGAAGGAAAATACGACGTTTGATGGCTTTTTATGGCTGCGCTTTGTGGTAAAAATACAGTCTGATAAAGCAATATGCGCGTAAATTGGCTATCTTTATAAAGCCGTATCACCTTTAGCCGGAATGTTCAGCCCATGCCTGCCCGTATTTTTCCTGTCAGTCTTTTTTTAGTCTGTGCGCTTTGTTTTTTAAGCAGTCCGCCGGTGATTGCAAAAAAAATGTATCGCTGGGTTGATGATAGCGGCAATACATTTTTTTCAGATCAGGTGCCGCCTGATCAGGTCAAACACCGCCGGGAATTATTGAACAAGAAAGGTGCAATAGTTGAAGTCACCGAAAAAGCGAAAACAAAAGAACAGCTGGCACTGGATGCGCAACTGCAGGCCTTAAAAAAAGCTCAGGAAAAAATCATCGAGCAGCAGAAAGCCCATGACAAGGTGCTGCTTAGCACATTCCGCACACTCGACGACATGGAAGCGATGTTGAAAGGAAAGATGCAATCGCTGGATGGTCAAAAAAATGCCACCCAAAGCAAATTAAAGAGCCTGCAAGATCAGTTGGCAATACAACGCAAGGAAGCCGCAACCCACGAGCGCAACGGCGAAAAAATACCTCAAAAACTCCGCGATGCTATTAACGCGACCGAAACCCAAATTCAGCAAACCGAGGCCGAAATAGACCGGCACAGCGCCAAGAAAAACTCGCTTAGAAACGCCTTTGAAGCCGATATGGCGCGCTTTAAATTTTTAACCCAAGCCGATAGCGATAACCAAAAACCGGGCGACAGAAAGGACCCGAATCAAGCCGCCAATGAGCTGGGTCTGTTCACGTGCGGCAATGAAGCGGAATGCGCAAAAGCCTGGCGCGCGGCTCATGCCTTTATCAATAAGCATGGCACTACCGGCATTTACATTGATAACGACAAGTTGATCATGGGGGCCGCGCCGGCCAGCGACAGCGACTTGCGTCTGGCAGTTTCCAAAATCGTCCAGGAGGGCAACAAACAACAGCTGTTTCTTGATATAAGCTGTTGGCAATCCACGCTGGGCACTGAGTTGTGCGCCAGCCAGAAAGTCCTCGATATACGATCTGCATTCAAACCTTATATCGAATCCGCCTTGGCTAACGACTGATCAGCAAGGTGCCGACTCCCTGGTCGGTAAACAACTCCAGCAATACCGCGTGTTCAACACGACCATCAATAATATGCACGCTGTTGACGCCGCCCTTCAGCGCATCGGTGGCGCAACGGGTTTTTGGAATCATGCCGCCAGAAATAGTCCCGTCAGCAATCAGCTCGTCTATTTTTTTAATCGACAGCCCGGTCAACAGCTCTCCCTGCTTGTTCAGAATGCCTGGAATGTTGGTCAGTAAAATCAATTTCTCGGCTTTCAGGACTTCGGCAATTTTACCTGCCACCAGATCCGCGTTGATATTATAGGAACGCCCGTCTGCACCGACGCCAATAGGGGCAATGACGGGGATAAAATCACTTTTGCCGAGCATATCAACCACGGCCGGATCGATACTGCTGACTTCGCCGACATGCCCCAGATCAATAATTTCAGGCGCATCGGCTTTGTGCATAGTAATTTTTTTTGCGCGAATAAAATCGCCGTCTTTACCGGTCAAGCCCACGGCCTTGCCGCCGTGCTGATTGATTAAATTAACAATCTCTTTGTTTACCAATCCGCCCAATACCATTTCCACCACATCCATGGTCTCGCTGTCGGTCACCCGCATGCCGTCGATGAATTCCGAGGTTTTACCCAGTCGCTGCAGCAATTGGCCAATTTGCGGGCCGCCGCCATGGACCACGATGGGATTAAGCCCGACCAGTTTCATCAACACGATATCGCGGGCAAAGCTGTGTTTGAGCGCTTCATCAACCATGGCGTTGCCGCCAAATTTAACCACCACGGTTTTGCCTTTAAAGCGTTGTATATAGGGCAATGCCTCGATCAGGACGTCGGCGATCTGATGGGCGTTTCGTTTCTGTATCATTTCTGTCGTTCCAGTATTAAAAAGGTAACACAATATCCGGTTTGATTTTTTTCATGAGCTGTCTAAATTGCGCCTGAATGTCGTGCAAGGCTTGTGGGCTGTCGGCTTCAAAGCGTAGCGCCAGTGCCGGCGTGGTGTTGGATGCCCGCACCAGACCCCAGCCTTCGGGAAAATCGACGCGCAAGCCGTCAATAGTGGTGATCTTGCCGTCAGTAAACTTAGCCGCTGAGAACATATTGTCTAAAAATCGGACGTTTTCACCTTCTGCCATCCAAACATTCAGTTCGGGTGTACTGAAGCTGTCAGGAAAGTCGGCAAATACGTCTGCGCTGCAACGATCATCGTTGGACAATATTTCTATCAGGCGCGCGGCGGCGTACAAGGCGTCATCAAAGCCAAACCAGCGGTCATTAAAGAAAATGTGTCCGCTCATTTCACCGGCCAGCATCGCCCCTGTTTCCTTGAGCTTGGCTTTCATAAAGGAGTGCCCGGTTCTCCACATCAATGGCCGGCCGCCGTGTTTGACGATTTGCTCCGGCAAATGCCGGGAGCATTTCACGTCAAATATAATTTCGGATCCGGGCCGTAAGGCCAGCACCTCCTTGGCAAACAGCATCATTTGCCGATCAGGCCAGATGATTTTGCCCTTTGAATCCACAACGCCCAGACGATCGCCATCGCCATCAAAGGCAATGCCGACATCAGCAGCATGCTGTTTAACGGCGGCAATTAAATCCGCCAGATTTTCGGGCTGGCTGGGATCAGGATGATGATTAGGGAAAGTGCCGTCGACAGCGCAAAATAATTCCACCACTTCGCAGCCCAGCGTTTTCAGCAGGGTTGGCCCCAAACTACTGGCCGCACCATTTCCGCAATCGACGACAACCTTTATCGGCCTGGCGATATCAATCTCCTCTGAAATAGTGCCAATATACTCGTTGACAATCGCGCTGTTTTCTTCGATTTGACCGATAATCCCGCTAGCGAAGCTTTGGTTGGCTATGCATTGCCTGATGAGCTGAATTCTATCGCCAGCCAGAGTTTCACCGTTAATCACCATTTTCATGCCATTGTAATCGGCTGGATTATGGCTGCCGGTAATCATTACGCCGCAGCGGCCGTCGATATGCTGGGTAACAAAATACAACACGGGGGTCGGGACCATGCCGATATCCAGCACATGTGTGCCGGTCGATACAATGCCCTGGGCGACGGCATTTGCCAGACTCGGGCTTGAGGTTCTGCCGTCGCGGCCCAGCACCATGGTTGCGCAACCCTGCTTTTTAGCGTCCGTACCCAGGCTGCGGCCAATGTCGTAGGCGATGTCCTTAGTCAAGGTTTCGCCGGCAATGCCGCGGATGTCGTAAGCTCGGAATATGGCGGCGTGTTTATCCGTGCTGCCAAGGACATCGGGCATGTCAAATTGTAAGGGTATTTTCTCGGCGATGATGGCCGGCTCATCTATAGCGGGAGTCTCAGGCTTCACTTCCGCGCTACCGGTATCATGAACTTCTACCGCATAGTCACCGAAGCCAAAGTTGACGGGCTCTTCCATAAAACCGTCCAGTTTGAAATCATTTTCGTCCTCAGCGACCGGTTCGACATGATTTTCCACGACCCGCTTGAATTGCACCAGCGTTGAAACAATGGCGCTCATTTCAGAAAGCTGAACCGGGTAATTGCCCGGCGCCTTGCCAGTGATCATATCTTTAGCGACTTTTAGCAAAATACTGAGGTCCTGGCTCAATAGTTCTGTAAGCTTGCGATGTCCGAGAAAAAACCCCAGTAGTGCCAGCACCCCGGACAGGACAATCAGGCTGACAATTGCTGCGATGGCACTGAAACCGGCACTCGCGTAGGCGTACTCGAGTCTCCAGGGGGTGTTGGCCAGCTTCTTTATGGTCAGATCGTCTTGCGCGTGCTCTTCGATAGCCGCCAGCTCTCCGCCTTTGCCCAGCAGCAGTTTTTCCTGTCTGAGTTCGATATAACCGTCTGTTTTTGCCGCCTGTACGCTTTTGCCGATGAAGTCATAGTTGAAGCTGGCCAAAATCACACCAATAACCTGATCACGCAGCATAATCCGGCTGGTCATGGCCAGATGCCGGTCATCTCCCGCATCGCCCTGTATGGCTGGCTGCTGATTTTCGCGGAAGGTGTCCCGCACCATCTCCAGATCAGCATAGCCCATACGCGGCACAGTGCTTTCATCGAGTTCGCTGACGCCGGGCAACAGCAATCTGATTTTTAATACATCAGGCAGGTGCTGTTCCAGTTTTGCTGCCAGCGCGCTTAACTGTGCGGAGTCTTTATTGGCTGCGGCGGCAATAATTTCAGGATCCTGGGCCATCTTATCCAGCGCTTTATGCAACAAATTTAATTGTTGCGATAGCGCTAAGGCAACGCCGTCGGCGGCGGCGGTAATTGCGTTTTGCTTTGCCTGCTGTACTTCAGATTTGGACAACCAGTAAACACCTGCGCCGGTAGTCAGAATAAGCAGGACGGTAGTGCCAGCTAACAGAGAAAAGATGCGCTCCATCGTTAACCTCAATAACAAAAGTTATTAATGCCGGCCGCTATGACCAAAACCACCGGCACCCCGGTGGCTTTCCTCAAACGCATCAACGTGTTCAAGGGCCACCTGCACCACGGGTACAAACACCATTTGCGCAATACGCTCACCAATACTGATGGTAAAAGCCGTGTCGCCGCGATTCCAGCAGGAAACAAACACCTGGCCCTGATAATCCGAATCAATCAGACCGACCAGATTGCCCAGGACGATGCCATGTTTATGACCCAGTCCGGATCTGGGCAATAAGACCGCGGCCAGTTCAGGGTCGTCGATATGGATCGCCAGACCAGTAGGAATCAACAGTGTCTCGCCGGGTTTTATTTCGGTTGGCTGATCCACGCAGGCCCGCAAATCCAGGCCGGCCGAACCTGCGGTCGCATAAGCCGGCAGCGGAATGTCCTTGCCCAGGCGCTCATCCAGAATTTTCAGTTGTATTTTTTTCATGTCCGGTCTCAAGGATGCGGTGTGCGATTAACTTGATGAGTTGTTCCGCTATTTGGGTTTTGTCGGTCATGGCCAACGTCTGCTGGCCATTTTTCCAATACACCTGCAAGGCATTGAACTCGCTGTCAAAGCCCCCGTGCTCGCGTCCTACCCAGTTGGCGGCAATCATATCCAGGTTTTTTTGCGCCAGTTTGGCTAGGGCATAATTTTCAAGATCATGCGTTTCGGCTGCAAAGCCCACGGTAAACGGGCGCCTATCAAGTCCAGCGACGGCGGCCAGAATATCGCTGGTTTTTTGCAAGGTAATGGTGGCCTGTTCCGGGTGTTTTTTAATTTTTTCCGGTTGGACTTCTGCAGGTGTGTAATCGGCAACTGCCGCCGCACCGATATAAATATCATGCAGTTCGGCCTGGGCCATAACCGCCGCATACATTTGCGCGGCCGTTTCCACCTTGACCACATCAACATGGCTTGGCGCAGCCAGGGTAACCGGCCCGCTCACCAAGGTAACGTCGGCCCCAGCCTTCAAGGCCGCGCAAGCCAGCGCATAACCCATTTTTCCCGAGCTGCGGTTGCTGATGTAACGCACCGGATCGATAGGCTCGCGTGTTGGCCCTGCACTGATTAAAACCCTAAGCCCCCGTAGACATTGCGCTGAAGCATCGGCAAATAAATGCCGGCAAATGTCCTCGGGCTCGGACATTCTGCCCAGCCCGGTTTCGCCGCAGGCTTGATCGCCCTGGCCGGGGCCGATAAGGGTAACGCCATGAGCCTTAAGTTTTTCAATATTTTCCTGCGTGACGGCTTGATGCCACATCGCCTGATTCATGGCGGGCGCCACATACACTGGGCAGCTTGCGGCCAGATAAAGCGTGGTCACCAAATCATCGGCCAGGCCATGGCTGAGCTTTGCAATGGTATTGGCCGTGGCCGGCGCAATCAGCAGGACATCTGCCCAGCGCGCCAGATTGATGTGGCCCATGGCATTTTCCTCATCCAAATCCAGCAACTTGGTGTGAACGGGATTGCCGGACAGCGCCTGAAAGGTTAAGGGCGCCACAAACCGGGTAGCCGATGGCGTCATCGCCACGCGCACATCAGCGCCCTGTTTGCGCAACAGCCTGACTAACTCGGCCGCCTTGTAAGCGGCAATACCGCCGCTGACTGCCAATAAAATGCGCTTGTTAATGGTAATTCCCGAATAATTTGGTAAATGATTATTATGGCAAGGATAGCTGAATTCTTCTATGCTTAAATTTTCATTATCCACAGGAGAGGCGCATGTCCATCAAGGACTGGCCTGCAGAAGACCGGCCGCGAGAAAAACTTTTGGACCGAGGCTCTGCGGCCTTAACCGATGCCGAATTGCTGGCTATTTTTCTGCGCACCGGGTCGCCTGGAAAATCAGCCGTTGATCTGGCCCGGGAGCTGCTGACGGACTTTGGTTCGTTAAAAGCGCTGCTGGATGCCGACCGGGATCGTTTTTGCCAGGCGAATGGTTTGGGCAGCGCCAAATACGCGCACCTACAGGCCGTCATGGAAATGGCCAAGAGGCATTTTAGGGAGGTGCTGCAACGCGGCAATGCCCTCACCAGCCCGGATATTACCCGTGCTTATCTCAGCGCCCAGTTGCGAGGCTATAGCTACGAGGTGTTTGCCTGTTTGTTCCTGGATAACCAGCACCGCGTCATTCAGCTGGACGAATTATTCAGAGGCACCATAGACGGTGCCAGTGTGTATCCCAGAGAAGTTGTCAAGCGGGCGCTGCATCATAATGCCGCTGCGGTGATCTTCGCCCACAACCATCCGTCCGGTATTTCCGAGCCCAGCCAGGCTGACAAACACATCACCGAAAAACTCAAACAGGCCTTAACCTTGTTTGACATTCGGGTGCTGGATCATTTCATCATCGGCGACGGCCAACCCTACTCATTCGCAGAGCATGGCTTGCTGTAGCCTGTCATTTCAATACGTTTCAATTAACTCGGCTGTAAGGCCTAATTCAAGGCTTGTTGTATTTTTCAAGTTGCAGGTTGTACCATAAAGCTTCATTTGAAAGTACACCCCCAGGCGTACCCAAAAAAGCCGAACATGGCTATGAAAATTTAAAACGTGAAGACCTTCAGATTCTGGCATTGGCTGGCAGCTAACGGTCAATTTTTAACACAGTGAGAGTAAACGTTTAGTCAATTATTCTTTCGTAGCAGCCAATTCCGCACGAATACTCTGTAGTTTAGGATCATCGGGCAAGACAGATTCAGCCTTTTTCAAAGTTCGCTTGGCCAAGTTTAGTTTGTCTTCAGCCTTTGCTTTCTCTATAAATCGAACATACCGGTCAACGATTTTCTGCAGTCCAGCATGCGCTTCGGCATTGTCTGGTTCGATGGCAAGAACCATTTGGTAGTACTTATAGGCATTGTCTCTCGATGGTGTGGTGAAACGCGCTGCTTTCATAGCTCTATTAGCAGCGGCCAAGTATCTTTTGATTGAATCCTCGTCGGCTGGCTTCTCTGGCCAATTCTGTTTCTTGGACTGATGCAGTGATTTATCAATCGCTGTTAACGGCTGAGTTTTGCCAGATTCCTGCTCGGTTGTATTTTTATCCTTAAGCTCTGGCTTCGAAATCGATTTGCTTGCTGGATAAGTCGTGCTTTCGGCTATGAGGCCATTTTGGGATTGGTTGCCGTCAGCACTTGTTCTCAGTCGCATTTCTCCATCGGCATGCGTTGGCTGATTTTCAGACGCGTTTATTTCTTGTTGAGCTCGCTCGGATATTTTGGCGGGCTCAGATTCTTGACTTGCTTGGGTGCTGGACAGAGCGACGGATTGGTCTTCTTTTGTCTCAGATGTGACGGAGGGGCTACCTTGGGATAAGGGCTGAACAGTGACTGCTACTCGCCTTTTCATCACTTATTTCTGGAGGCTTTTTACCAAGCCATAATCCAACGATAACCAATCCAACTATCCCGGCCAAGACACCGATCCATACGTGCATCTTCGCAATCGGACTGCTATTGGCAACATCTTTGGCTTCTTGCTTGGAAGTTATCGGTCCCGCTTGATCGTTGATAGGCTCGTGATTTTAGTAGCGCTAGAATCTCGGTTGCTGACTGCGGTCGATTATTATATTCAGGCCGTAGCATCCAATCGATTACTTGCAACAACTCCGCGCTATACGTGGCGCCCAAAGATCCGGAGAGTGAAGCCATTGGATCGGGTTCGCCCTTGCTTAAAGCCTTTATCCTGTTCTGAGCGCCGGTTGGTTGTTTCTGCGTAAGACAATAATACATCGTTGCGCCCAGAGCATAAAAATCAGAGGCGGCACCGGGCTCATGAGCGTGCTCATATCGTTCTGGCGGTGCATAACCGGGGGCTAATTCGCCTGCAAGCTTGGAGGTGTGTGCGGCGACAGCGAAATCGGTCAGCAGTGGTTCGCCATCCTTGCGCAAAATAATCGTTGCCGGTTGAATGCCACCATGCACAATTTTGTATTCATGGACTTTCTGAAGAGCATTCAGGATCGATACCAGAATAAATTTTAGTTCTGTTTCGGCAAATGATGCCGGAGACCGAACTAGCTTGGAAAGCGGTACACCTTCTTGGTAATCCAGAATAAGGTAAGCCGTTCCATTGAATTGCAAGATATTCTCAGCTTTGACAATATTGGGGTGTTCGATTTGGGTGAGAATCTCAGCCCGATCCAAAAATGTCTTTAAGCCATAATCAAAATTTTCTTTATCGCTTGGGGACTTGGATTCGACGCCAAGTCCATCTTTTGCGCGAATAGCGAAATCGTGAGGAAAATACTCTCGTATTTCTACCCGCTCCTTAAGATGGTGATTCCAGGCGCGATAGGTGATATCGAACGTATCAATTTTTGAGGCTTTTTTAATTTCGTAGACACCGAGTTGAGTGCCTTCAGGTAAAATCTGATCGTGCATGTGTGTCATGGTAGGTATTATCCCTTTTTCTAAGCTCTATTAAGTCGCTGATATGAAAAGATGTTTCTATATTGCACTTTAATGTTAATCAATGATTGGGGGCACTTTTCCTATTAGGTTGCAAGAGAATGATTTCGGTCTGTTGCAACGAAGCCGAAGAAGCTAAGTTACCTTATAGTTTAAAACAACTGAGTTTGGGATACGCCAGAATTTTCTGATTTGAATGAAGCCAAGTTGAGCTCTTGCGCTGGACAGCCAGTTGGTCGAGTAGCCCGAGTGAGCTTCACCCTCAGGCTATCACAGATCCGTATATAAGACTCTCGCTTCATACGGCTCTTCATGTCTCTTGCACTACCAAGTTTGCGCAAATCTTTAGCCCCGCCCATTTCTGGATGAGCAAAACACTATTTTGGACATGCCAGCCACTTCCCACACTAGGCTTTAAATTTTGAGGAGTTTATACTTCGCACCAAGTCACATTCTCTGTTAAAGGATTTATCTCGCATGGTAAATAAAAGATCTTGGTCAGTCACCTCCGCCAAGAAGATGAAACCGACCGTTCCGGTCTTGACGCAATCACAGTTGAAAGAAAAAGCAGACAAGCTCATTAATGAAGTTTTTAAGCCCCAGCATGTGAAACCGGCTCCAACTGACAACGATTACAACTATATTGCCGATATTCATAGCAAATGGTATCGGCAATATTTTTATTTTTGTGCAACCTATAACTGCCCGAGCCCAAATGCCCTATCGCCCTCCTTTGAGACTAAATTTGCCCGCATGGAATATGTTGCTGACAACAAATTTAATCTTGCCTACATGCGTCATACCGAGCAATGGTTCGAAGTGTTTCATGATATTTCGATGGATGAGTGCCTAACATTGATTGAGGAAAATCCTATTTTTACACCTTGATGAGGGTCGCTGAACAGTGACTCTTCGGTTATTAAAATACACAATATGAAAAAGATAACAGCCACACTAACACCGGACCAAACTCAGTGTTTAAAGACCCAGAACTTCAGTGATAACGAACCAGGAACCCTGCTAAAGGATTTTTCTACCTTGCTCGAATTTATCGGCTCTACGGGCATTTCTGTCTCTGGAAAAAATCATTTACTGGCTATCAAGCTGCTTCCGCAACTCAATCAACTGATGTCTAGTCCTTTAGATGTGAGGCTGAAACGGCCCCAGCAAAAATCCTTTCCTCACATCAATGGTTTGTATCTTTTGCTGAGAGCCTCAGGTTTAACGAAAATCGCTTTTGAAAAGAAACACGCGTTTGTGATGCTGGATTATAAGGTATTAGCCGACTGGCAGTCGTTGAACCCAACGGAACGTTATTTTGCTTTATTTCAGGCATGGTGGCATCGAGGCAATGCCGAAATTATCGGAGAGAGATGGGATTACCATAATGGTTTGTATGACAGCCTGGATTTTTTTCTAAACACCTTGGGTGACGGACTCAACCTTAAAGAAAAACCCCATGATTTCGCCTATCTTCGCTACCGGCCTGGATTTCATAATCTTGCACTGATGGCGTTATTCGGTTTTATTCGAATTGAACAGGATACTGCGTTAAGTGGAGAAAACTGGCCCATCGTGAACATTGTTCCAACCCCTTGGGGGCGTGCGCTATTAACGCATTTTGCCAATCACATCACTTCATTCGATGAGCCTGTTAATGAGCCATCAGATGATGAACTGATGGCGTTATGGGCTTCCGAATTAAAAACCTACCTGCCTGAATTGGAAAAAGGCTTAAAGCAGCCTGAGCCTGCAGAAAGTCAGGGTAACGTTTATGTTTTTAAAGTCATCCTCGGATCAGCCTATCGAAAAATTGCTGTTCTGGGCACCACTGGTCTTGAAGAGTTGGCGAGTATAATTTTAAGGGTTTTTAACTTCGATAACGATCATCTGTATGAATTTGTCTATAAAAACCGTTATGGAATAACGGAACGCGTTGTCCATCCTTACGTAGAGAGTGATGAGCTTTGTACTACGGATTGTGTAGTCGCTGAATTACCTTTATATCAAGGTATGGAGCTTATATTTCACTTTGATTTTGGTGACGATTGGCGGTTTCATATGGTTGTAGAGTCAATTACAAGCAAAGATATCAGCTATACAGAGCCAACAGTCATTGAACAACGCGGTAACCCACCAGAGCAATATTCTGATTGGGAAGGATGAAAAAAGTACAAGCATGTGAAGCATCGAGGTAGAGAGCAGACTACGGCGACCGGCAGCCGTCGGCCAATTTTCGACATTCAAGATTTGAAATGAATGGCTGCTACTCTCAGTAACCGGTCATTAAGTTAGAAGAATTAAAAACTGATAACTGGGATTGACTGAGGTTAGGGCACTTAGAATACTTTGGGTCGTGTGGTTGAAATGCTTATCTTTTCCTGGTGGTGACAAATTAACGCTGAGGTTACCAGCCAGGTCAGAAAAAAAATGACATCCCATTTCCTGTTACATTCAAAAAAACATGCTGAACTTTATTTTTCCATCAATTTTAACCAACCACTAAAAACTCTCCTCGGGGGATTGGTCGATTATTTTTCCAGAAATCGCATCAAATCTTGACACCACTCCCAAGAAAAGCGTATTAATTTCCCAAATCACTATGCCAACTTTTCGGTATAGAGTTTGACCGCTGCGTTAATACGCCCTTCTTCGAAATGAGCCTAAAGATCCGGTGAATAATCGTTAAAATTTTTCCTGATTACCCATGATCTTCAGCCATGACACAGCCCAACTGCAGGCTGTTGCCCTAACAAACAAGGGGTACAGCAATAATAAGGTTTACAAAGTGGGGTGACTTGTTGCCTTTGCAAGAATTGCAACACATGCCAGTTCTCGTAACCGATTGATTTTATAGGTGATTCATGGTGCTGTATCTTGGCTGAGTTTGATGAGTAATCAAAAATTTTTAGCACCTAAATAATTCGAGGTAACCGTTTATGCTGAAGCGTTTGATAATAGTCGCAATACTATTGTTAATAGTTGCCACTGCAGGAGCTGTTATTTATAAATGGGTAGATGAAAAAGGAGTGATTAATTACTCAACTAATCCTCCTGCTGATCGAAAAGTAGAAGTATTTACTCCCTTCTTACCCTAAAACCGTTCAACTTTAGAGCGCCCTATAAAGTCGATTAGCCTGCGCATTTGCCAATCGGTCATGGGCGAACTACGTGCCAGTTGAGTTTGAATGCGCTCAGCCTTTTCGCGCACGGCTAATGTACAGGGTACATGATATAAACCGTTTCGCCGTACTTCGTGAATCACATACTCAGCCGGATTGAGCTGAGGCGAATAACTGGGCGTATGCCAAAAGCTCAGGCTAAACTCTGGCAGGACCACCTGCCGGCCGATTTCGGCAAGTAACTCATGAACGCCGGTTTCCATTCGCTTGCCGTGAATTCTGGCGTTATCCAGCAAAAAGGTTAACTGCTTGAAGCCTTTTTGCAGGTACAGCAACACGTTGAGTACGACGATCATGACGACTTCTTCAGTGGTACTTTTAGCGTTAAAGTCAACACGCGTGGTTCCGCGTTGTACATCAACGGTCAGGAAGCCGTTCAGTTTTTGCCGGTGCCGCTCATCACTCATTATCCTGGGCTTGGTATTTTTCTGAGCCCACGCGTAATGTGTGTACGGCACACTCTGCACAGCAAATTCATCCAGGGCAATCAAGGCAACCTCGTCACTGAGCTGTGCCGTTTTTTTAAAGTCGGCGATAAATTCAGCCTGTGCCCGGGCGTTGGCAGGGCCATAGTCGCGGTGCACTTTTTGTAACGACAGGCCCCATTGGGCGAACAATTGATACAGGCGAGCGCGACTTACGGTGACGTGCCATTTTTGCTCAATCACTGCGCGCATGCGGTCTGCCGTCCATTGATAGCTGTCAATACCATAATCAGCCGGGGTTTTATGCAGCATCATATAGCGCACGATACGTTGGCGCTGTGCAGACAAGCGCTGCTCCCGCTGCACCGGCGCTCTCTCAAGCAATTTAGCAAAGCCGCCATGTAAATAGCTGTCGAGCCAATACACCAGCGTCTGCCGACGGACTTGGTGTTCGCGACACACTTCGGACAGATTCTGCCCATCCCAAATGGCTTTCAGTGCCAAAAGCCGTCTCCGCTGCCAATGCTTTTGATGGCCGTAATATTGCTTCTGCCAAGCTTCCTGATCTTGAGGCGCCAGGCGCTGAAGGCGTAGTCTGCGAATCATGCCTCCTCCTTAAAGTTGATATTTCAGCAACTTAAAGATACACGTTTTTTGGATCAGTTGGGAGTAGTAATAAGGAGACGAAATCATCCGCTGAATATTCGACGGGGACTAACTCATCTAAACAGGGGCAAATTGTTTTTGAGTCTGCTGAAGACGGTAATCGAGAAATATATTTAATCGATGTTAACGACCCTAATCCGAAAAGACTAACAAACAACATTGCTAATGATTTATGGCCGTCGTGGTCGCCTGATGGGAAGAAAATAGCATTTGCCTCTGATAGAGACGGTAGCATGGGAATTTATGTCATGGATATTGATGGTTCAAATTTAATGAATCTTTCTGCTAAGCCGAAAAACGACGCATTTCCCACATGGTCCCCGATGCTAGAAAGATAGCTTTTGCATCGAAGAGAACTGGAATCTCAGAAACTTGGTCGCCAGATGGACAAAGCATTATTGTTGTTTCCGATAAAGCTGGCAACTCCCAAATATATAAGATGCACGTTGATGGTTCTGCTATGACAAATCTGACTGATAACAAGATAGGAAACTGGGATCCTGCTTGGTCTCGAGATGGTAAGAACATTGCTTTCGTATCTGATAGAGAGGGAAATCTTGACATTTATGTAATGGATTCTGATGGATATAACTTGAAAAAATTGACGAATGATTCAGCGGCTGATGCAAGCCCAACGTGGTCATCTGACGGCAGGAAGATTGCATTTTCGTCAAATAGAGATGGAAATTTCCAGATATATTTGATGGATTCTGATGGTTCAAACGTAGAAAAACTAACACGTAATGGCGGTCGCGATCCTGCATGGTCGCCAATTAAGTAAAAATGCCAATGTGGAAAATTCATGTTAGCTAATTGACGCAGAAGTCTGCTATATAGGTTCGAAACCGGCTAATTCGTTTCCCGCTGCTGTCATTAACGCTACCCTTTTTGTAACGGGGGCAAAAAATTGGCGGCAGTTCGGTCTTCGGCTTCTCTTGCCGCAATTTTTTGGAGGGCGATGGCATGGTCCGCGCCATATGATTTTGTCTACTTGCCGAATCGCAGGCGGGTGTACGCTATGCCATATGTTATTATTTAGGTTAACCCGCCCTTTCCGATCACCGACAAAGGATCGTTTTTAAGAGATTCGACAGTTCTATACAGATTCTACCTAGCCTCCCCTAATTAAGGATTCTTTCCATAATATGTAAGGCAAACAAAAATATTATATGAATTATGGGATACACATTTGATATTTTTATCCTTTTGCTAATCGCCTCTTCTCCTCTCTTCTTGCCAATTATGGCACGGCGTGGGCGAAACTATCGTATCATCGCTGGAGTTACAGCGATCCTAATTGGCGTTTTTCTAATAATTGCTTTTTGGTTCAGTTCTCTAATAGATTGGGAAGCGCATTGGCTTCTTGCCAATATAATAGAACTCGTTAGCCTCATTTTATTACCAATAAGCTTGGTACTGTTCGCGGTTGCACCTCTTTTATACATTTGGCTTGGAATTCGGTTTCTAACAAAAAACAGAGCAGAGCCAATAACCAATAAGGGCAGCCAAACGAACAAAGTGGTAAACAGGATTACCATCGGTATCATCCTGTTATTCGGAGTTTATTTAACGTTCAATTGGTGGTTTATCTCCCACGGCAACAGTACTAGGGCAGCCCATTATGAACATATGAATGCTGGTGAATTGGCATACCGTGAACGCGATTATCCGGCAGCTGAAAAGCACTTTTTGGCTGCATTGAAGGCGGCTGAGGATTTCGGGCAAGGAGCCTCGCTCATTTCATTGATCCCGCGAATTTTTAACTCACAGCATACCCTCAAAAGTATTCATACCCCTTCTATTAAAGATAACTTATTGAGGGATAGCCTCGAAAAGCTAGCCGAGGTGTACGAAGCGCAGGGCCAATATGAGAAGGCCGAACCGTTTCTCAAGCGCAACTTGGCAATCGCAGAAAATGGCTTTGGGTCTGATAGTCCGTATCTAGCAATACCTATTAAAAAATACGCTGCTCTTCTACATAAGATGAACCGAGAAAGCGAAGCAGCATCTCTGGAAGAACGTATTATTGCTATCCAGCTTAAACACGCCCAAAAAGAACCCCAGATTAAGAAAATTCTGGAGATCGAAAAGCACAATGAACCACCGACTGACTAAAGGAGCCAGATTTAACAACCAAGCAAGGTGAGAAAAAGGGAAGTTTTGCTCACCGCAACTTCCTAACGAATACGGTTAGATTGTGAGAGCGAAGCAAACCACAATCTAACCTTACTGGTTACCATTGTTGGAATATCAGGCCTGACCTTGCCTGTTTAGTTTCGCGGACTGCCATATTTATCTCCCGACACCATGCCGCTCGATCAGCGTAAGAGCTTCATTAGCAATGTTGCGTACTTCGGGTTCAGGGTCATGGTCCGCCAGTTCGTGCAAAGTTGGCACGGCCTCTTTGGCAGCAGGACCTAGAGGAGCGAGCGACCGAATCGCAAGTTGGCGTGTTATTGGGTTGGCATCGCGCATTGCCTCGATGAGGGTGGGTACCGCTTCTGGAGAGATTTGTGACGGCAGTACTTCTTGAATAATCATCATAGCAGTGTAACTAATTAAAGGAGTAGGGTCAGTGCCCGCCACCAGGAACACTCGAATTGCATCGTTACTTATAGGCCTGATGTCCCCTAAGGCTGCGAGAGCCAAACCTCGGACCTTTTCGTCAGGATCGCTGCGAAAAGTCTTGATTAGGGCTGCCGTAGCTTTTTGACCAAAGTGCATATTCTGGCTCAACCTGAACACTTATTCTGATTCAAGTTGAACACTGATTCTGGTTTGAAGCTGAACACTTTTCTGGATTTTCCAGAATCGGTGTTCAACTTGCCAGAATAGCTGTTCAAGTTGCCAGAATCCCGCCTAACGCATTGTTTATCTAATCAGATTATCCTTGCCACCTTTTGTGGAGAAGATAATGTCAGCGAAGAGAACAGCAATGCGAAAACTAAGAGACGTACTCAGACTCAGTTACAGCGCCGGATTAAGCATCCGGAAAATCAGCGCCAGCACCAAAATCAGTGTCGGCAGCATTCAAAATATCTTAAAACGGGCCGAACAGCTGAACATCACCTGGCCGTTACCGGAGGCTTGGGATGATCAAACCTTAGCTCTGAAGTTTTATCCCCGCTCGGATGCCCAGTCTTCAAGCAAATTCCAGGAGCCGGTATGGACAGATGTTCATCTGGAGTTGAAGAAAAAAGGCGTAACCTGTCAAACGGCTTTGAAAAGTTTCCATAATTTCCCCGGAAAGATCGTCGAAAAGTTTCCAGTTATTTTGTAGGGTTATTGATTTTCTACCGCCTTTTTTCGCTGTTTAAACCGATAAGAATCGTTGCCAGTTTCCAAAATATCGCAGTGGTGGGTGATTCGATCTAATAATGCCGTAGTCATCTTGGCGTCGCCGAAAACCTGTACCCATTCCCCGAAATTAAGATTGGTGGTGATAATCAACGAGGTTTTCTCATACAGATGGCTGATCAGGTGGAACAGCAAGGCACCCCCAGATGTAGGGAACGGCAAGTAACCGAGTTCATCAATGATGACGGCATCCATGACTGACAGTTGCTTGGCCAGATTGCCGGCTTTGCCCTGTTGTTTTTCTTTATCCAGTTGGTTGACGAGATCGACAGCATTGTAGAAGCGCAGCCGTTTACCTTGGTGTATGGCAGCAACCCCCAGGGCGGTGGCCAAATGGGTTTTTCCGGTACCGGTGCCGCCAACTAAAATGAGGTTGTAGGCCTGATCCATGAAACCAGCGGTTGACAGTTGTTCGATTCGGGCCTGCTGTAACGGCGTTTCTTGCCAATCAAAGCTCATCAAGTCACGATGCATGGGAAAGCGTGCGGCCTTGAGTTGGTAATTCAAACTGCGCGCTTGCCGGTCCGCTTGTTCCGCTTCGATCAGGCGATCCAACCAGACTTCCGGCATCACCGGCTTTTGCTGAAAACTGTATTCGGTTTGCCATTCGTGCCAGGCCGCAGCCATGCCGAACAGATGCATTGTTTTCAGTTGTGCGACACGATCAATGGACATAACGCGCACTCCGCAAACTATCGTAACGGCTGCAATCGGCCATGGGTTCTAGCGTGAGTACCGGTGTTGATGCAGGTGTATCAACCAGCGCTTTCGGCTGGGCGATTTCGGTCAAACGACGCATTTCGTTGAGTACGATGGCGGCGCTGATGACACCGGTTTGCAAGGTCAGATCACAGGCCACTTCCAAGGCATCCAGGCCGGTTGCGCCTAAATCACGTGCCATCAGCAACAGATCGACAAACGCCCGGTCGCCTTTATCCTGTTTGAGAAGTCGATCACGCACCACCTTGATCGCCACCGGTAAATCCCACGACACAAACGGCGCGCCATGTCGCAATGCCCCCGGCTTTTTCTCCAATACTGGTAGATAATGCCAAGGATCACAAATCAACTGATCACGACCAAACTGCCGGACATGCTCAGCAATGACCTGGCCATCCGCCACCATGCGAATATGATCCGCCGTCACCCGCACCGACACCACACGATTGGCCCATTGCGCGGGTACGCTGTAACGATTACGGTCAATACGGATCAAGCACAATGAGCTGACCCGTCTCATCGATTCCACGTAGCCATCGAAGACCGCCCTGATTGGCATCAACAGAGACTGCTCTTCAGCAAAGCAGTCGGCGCTGCTACGTGAAGTTTGTTCGGGATGGGGACGCCCTGCTAGTTCCTGGCAACGCCTCGTCAGCCAGGCATTAAGCTCGGCAAAGTCAGCACAGTGAGGCAACGGCGTGAATAACCATTCCCGAATATTACCCACCTGATTTTCCACTTGGCCTTTTTCCCAACCCGACTCCGGTGTACAGGCCACCGGCTCGAATAAATAGTGATTGGCCAGCGTTAAAAAGCGCCGGTTAAAGCGGCGTTCCTTGCCCACGAAGATGGCATCAACCACTGTTTTCAGGTTGTCATAGACCATACGTTTGGGCACACCGCCAAAGAAAGCGAACGCTTGATTATGGGCATCCAACACCATTTCCTGGGTTTCCCGCGGATAGGCGATGACGAACATTTGGCGGCTATAGCTCAGGCGAAAATGAGCAACCTTGACGAGTTGTTCTACCCCGCCAATCACCGCCGTTTCATGACTCCAGTCGAACTGACAGGTCTCACCGGGTGGAAAGGCTAATGGTACGAACGCCTGCTTGATGGTCGGGCTGCTAGTTCGAGTCTGTTTCCAGTCCTTCACATGGCGTTGCACCGCGGTGTAACCACCACGATAGCCCTCAATCTGCAAACACTCGAATAGCCGTTGGGCGGTGCGTCTTTGTTTGCGAGGCAATCCGGCGTCTTTTGTCAGCCAGTCATCTAATTGATTGAGATAGTCGCCCAACTTGGGATGGGGTTGATCTTTACGGCTCGTATAAACGGGCTCTTCGACCGTCTTGAGATGTTTACGAATAGTCGGGCGGGAAAGTTTAAACGTTTTCGCCAGCGCGCTGACGGTCTTGTTCTCAACAAAATGTAGCCGTCTGATTTCGGCAATTACATCCATTATTATCACTCCAGGTTTCTCCGGCAAAAAGCCGGTTATTAAACAACCTGGGGTGGAAACTTTTCAACGCTCTTTTCCCCAGGACCCTGGAAAGTTTTGCACGCCGTTTTGCAGTCAAACGCGCTAAAGCGCGCGGAGAGAAGGCGGCGACCTTTGATTTTCTAGGATTTACCCATTACTGTTCACGAACGCGAGACGGTAAACGCTTTCGGATGAAGCGGAAGACGATCGGCAAACGCCTGACGGCCAAGTTGAAAGCCTACCGGGCATGGCTCAAGAAAAACAGAAATCTGCCTACCGCCGAACTACTGAAACGGACCGCCAGCAAATTGCGGGGTCATTACGGCTACTATGGCGTCACCGATAACAGCCGAGGGATAAGCCTGTACTTTTATCAAGTGCAGCGCATTCTGCACAAATGGCTGAATCGACGAGGCCGGAGAAGGTGCTGTAGTTGGGCAAAGTTTGCTCAACTGTTAGCGCGTTTTCCGCTGCCGAGGCCTCGACTCTTGGTGAACCTATTCTGAATCTGTGAATAAGGTTCTTAATAAGGAGCCGTGTGCGTAAATAGCGCCAGCACGGTTCTGAAAGGGGCTTGGTAACAATTGATGGGAAGCACAAACTATTTGCAATCACGTAATAGCCGCGTGCGGCGAGGCGTTCCAGAAAAGCATGGCAAGTACGATGTTATTTTGTCGAAAGAAACCGGTCTACTCGACCGTCACTCACAAAATCAGCGCCCCCGCCGATGAATACGTGGCCTTCAGTCAATGGGCTTTGTGCATAGGCGACCGAAGACAAACCTAATGTCACTATCAATAAAATGACAACTACATGTTGTTTTTTCATGATCTAGTCTCCGCTATATGTTGCCTGGGTTTAGCAAGATGCCAAGCATTCAAAAGAACACAAAAGCCTAACAAGATGTTGAGCTGTTTTTTTCCGGTATCAACACCGACATTAATATCAGGAATAGATAATACTGTCATGATAAGTTATTCTCTGCCTTGCAAATGCGGGTTCTCAGACCCTTAAGACTGTTCAAGTTAATGACTTGGAGTTAAGAAGCGCCCACGTAACTTCTCATTACCCACAGGTAGCCGCAGCCCGAATCAAATCAGATAACGGTGGAATATTGCTTTCGCCACACAACCTATCCTTAAGATAATGCCAAAATGAAATCTTGTGCTTTAGGCAGGTCTTTTTTAAGCTGGCAAAGGTATCGCGACATCTTCGTCCTGCCTCGCTGCGCGTGCTACCGCTTATTTTTCGTTTTTTAACGTAATCCCGAATATCGCGTTCGCTCAGGTTGTTGTGGAGTGGTAAATAAGGTTTGTCGAGAACCCGAAGTAATTCGTGTTGATTGTTGCCCATCCGCTGTAAAGCAAGATTCAGTGTTACGTATGCCGTTTTGGCGCCGCACATCGTTTTAAATCGGGATTTGATATCTTCAGCCTGGATTGCCGTTGGCTGAAGTTTGTAGGCTTTCAGATCGCGGTAAATCTGCCAGAGTTGTTCGCGTGTGTTATCAACGGCTTTAACATGCTCAGCATTTGAGGGAATGAGACGATTGATGATGCGTTCGGCATGAATCCAACACAACGCATGGTCAAAGACATTAAACTGTCCGGCATCATCGCTGACAATGCTAAGGGTAACGGGAATGCCTTGAGCTAATAGGCCCCCCATTAAAGCGCCTTCGGTGATAATTCGCCGATGCCGCTTGGTTTTGATGCCCTGCTGATTCAGCCATTTCTCCCAATCGAGAGCGGTTTCGATACGTACCACCTTATCGGCTGGATCCGCTAGCGGTAGGCTACACACCG
>CAVOJU010000001.1:0-11965 GCA_963696315.1 uncultured Gammaproteobacteria bacterium | reverse complement strand
ATATTGCTAAAAACAAGCAGGAAGGTTACGCCAAACACTCAAAGTTATGGCTGATTTGTCATATAAGCAATCCAAAGCATTCACAAAAAATGCAAAATCAGCTCATGATTTTGTTCAGCTTGGTGAATTCAATTTATAAAGGAAAAACCCTGGAACAAGGCCTGAATAGTCTCGCAGCGCACATTTAAAGAGAAAAAAGCTGAGGATTAGGTATTTGTTAATTTACCTTCAACCCTCTGTTTTTTTCATAAGGATGAATGCCCTAAGCTTGCCCACTTTATTGTCAGCCATATTGGTTACAGCAAGCGAGGTTGTTATTGAACATGACAGACGTAGTCACGCCCAGGACTTTGACATATTGCCTTTAGGTTTTGGAGTTATTTTTACAATCACTACTGAATAGAGAATATTTAACAATGCAAAAACAATCTTCCATATTCCTATTAATGCTGTGCTTGAGTTTTGCCGGTGAAGCCAAGGAAATGCTTACTGAGGAACAGCAGCTCGGAAAACTTCTATATGAAGATGAAAGTTTTTCTTTGAACAGAAATCAATCCTGCGCCAGTTGCCATAGTATAAAACCAGTAAATAACTAAAACGCTATTCCAAAGTTAGTTCCGGGGTTTGTTGATCCGGAAAATGTTAAAAAAGGCACTCCAGTTTCATTAGGGCTCCATTCCTGATGCAACAGGCAACCTAAATGCGCCAAGTATCGGTTATGCGGCCTTTAGCCCACTTTTTCACTGGGATGAAGAGGAAAGTCTGTATGTAGGAGGCCAATTCTGGAATGGCCGTGCAAGCAGCTTAACCGATCAAGCCAAAGGGCCTTTTCTAAATCCGGTCGAAATGGCGATGCCAAGCGAGTGGGCAGTAGTCAACCGATTAAAGGAAAACGAAAAATATAGAAAACTGTTTTGGCAGATTTATCGGTTGGATTTAGCGGCTGTGCCTTACGGTAATAAAAAGCAATTTAATTCAAAAAAGGCCCGCAGCTGTCAACGAAATTTACCATCTCATGGCAAAGGCGATCAGTGCATTTGAGCAAAGCCCTGTTTTTAATAAATTCAATTCCAAATTTGATTATGTCCTCGCCGGCATGACCAAATTTACTCCGATTGAAGAAAAAGGTTTCGCACTTTTTAATGATGAAAAGAAAGGCAATTGTGCCGCTTGCCATGTCAGTGAAGCTTCAAGAGATGAAGACGGTAATGTGTTTCCGCCGATGTTTACGGATTTTACCTATGACAATATAGGTTTGCCGCGTAATGTAAATATCCCTAACAATCCGGAGCCCAATCCAAGACTCGGCGGACGTTCGGATATTGCAGAACTTGATCCGAATGGCGATGAGATCGGCAAACACAAGGTCATGTCGCTCAGAAATATCGCCTTAACTCCACCTTATGGTCATAATGGCGTTTTCGCTACTCTGGAGCAAATCGTCCATTTTTATAATACCCGCGATACGTTGGGCTGGGTGCCAGATAATGTAGATTCCGGATTTGCCATATCAGGCTGGCCGGATCCGGAAATTCCTCAGAATGTTAATCATGACGAACTAGGAAATTTAGGACTGACTACTGATGAAGAAAAAGCGATAGTTGCTTTTATGAAAACCTTGACCGATGACTATCCAAAATGGGGTAAGGATCAACGCGTTCCTCCCGGCACACCCTCTCCTTTTCCAGAAGTGAAGCCACCCGTTCCATAGCTCTGGGCCATTAAGCCAAGATATCCTGTAGTTAATGCAGTTAATTTGAAAGTGACATTTAGACCGTAACGGTGAAAAACAATGAATTCAACCAAACAACAAAAGAAAGTGCGCCTCTCTGGCAACAATGATTGTTGCGTGGTGCTTTGTTCCGAGTGCAATGTATTAGAGCTAAACCTCGGCGCATCAACATTCCGTATCAGTCCTGAATCGTTAGTGCGGCCAGGCAAGGTCGTTTGTTCCCGCGGGTGGGAATCCCGCTCCAGAAGGCAGGTCAGCCACTGGGTAGAGCCTTTGGGTCGGCGGGGGTAACCCTAAAGATTGAGCACAAAGTCACTCAAGACAACAGGCCGTAAGCGAAAGCTGAAGTGATTGAGCCTCGAAAGCAGAAACAAGAGAGGGATGACGTAGTTAACTATGCGGAAATCAACACAGAGTAAGGCGCCAAGACAAGTCTTCCTCTGCCTCTCCGGGGTCGAACGGAATGTGTCAATGACTTTGAGACACCAAGTTGTTTTATTTAGTGTCTAATTGTTGTGTATTTTTTGGGTTGAGGTTCTCCTGTGCGTTAACGGGCGGATTGATCCAAACGGCTTTGGGCAAGCTGGGTGGCAGCGGGCACTTTCCTTTGAATCGCTTTGGATTGGCGAGGAAAGCAGTCTCCAGAATTTTAGCACGTGCTTGGTATACCGTAGCAGCTTGGCCGAAGTGGACGGTAGCCGGGGTCAGGTAACCGATGCCAGAGTGGCAATGGGACTGGTTGTACCACGGGAAGAACCGTTGGCAATGGCTGCGGGCATCCTCAATGCATCCGAAGCGGACTGGGAAATCAGGCCGATACTTCAGGGTTTTGAACTGTGCCTCGGAATAGGGATTGTCATCCGAGACATACGGTCGGCTATGGGTCTTGGCGACATCCAGATCAACCAGCAAGGCAGCCACCGGCTTGCTACGCATGCTGGAACCGCGATCGGCATGCAGCGTCAGCGTGTTCGGCGGGATGTTGTGTTTGGCCACCGTCTCGGCGATCAGTTGCTCGGCCAGTTCGGCAGTTTCCCGTGGAGCAACCATCCAGCCGACGACATAGCGGCTAAAAATATCCAAGATCACATACAGATGGAAACAGGTCCATTTGGCCGGGCCTTTGAGTTTCGTGATATCCCAGCTCCAGACCTGGTTGGGCGCGGTGGCCAGGAGTTCCGGCTTGGTGTAGACCGGGTGCATCCGTTGGCGCCTGCGCTCTGCCGACTGGCCGTCCGCCTCCAGGGCGCGGTACAGGGTGCGCACCGAGCCGATGTAGCGCCCCTCGTCCAGCAGGGTGGCATAGACAGAATACGGCGAGCAGTCGGCGAAGCGTTCGCTGTTGAGCACCTCCAGCAGTTGCTGCCGCTCATTGGCCGAGAACGCCAGCGGGGCGGGCGGACGGGGCGCCAGCGTGGCCGTCGCGGGCAGCAGGAGGCGCCGGCGGGCATCCTGGCGATAGACCGAACTGCGGTTCAGGTTCAGGGCGGCGCAGGCCGGAGCCAGGCCGACCTCCGGGGCCAACTGGTTGAGGGCTTGCATCAGCAGCTCTCGCTCGGCGTGTCGTCCGTCGTCAACCCGAGCAAGGCGCAAAGTTTTTTTTGGACATCAATGATGGCATTGGCCTGGGCCAGCTTGCGGCGCAGGCGGTCATTTTCCTGGGTGAGTTGGAGCACACGGCGATCCTCGATCTGTGCGTGATCGGCCTTGCGCCCGCGCTTTTGCGGCTCCAACGCGGCACGCTCATCGGCAGCACGCTGCCTGCGCCAAGTGGTCAGGTGGGAGGAGTAAATCCCTTCCTTGCGCAACAGGGCTCCAATCTCACCCGGCTGAGTACAGCGATCAGCGGCATCCAGGATGCGGCGCTTGTCGTCGCTGGTAAATTGTCGGCGTCGGGCCGTGGCAACCACCTCCGGGTCGGGCCGCGCGTCGGAGGGCGCGTTTCCAGTCGCCCTGGGGGCGTCTTCCAACGCGCCCTCCGACGTGATTAACCGTGGTGATTCCATTGTCTCTGCTTTCGATTTGTTCATGATTCTGATCTACCTTTATACTCTAATTTCCGAGGGGTAGGTGTCTCAGGTCATATTGGCACAGGGGGCTTAGTTATTTGGGCGACGCGTAAATACAAACGCTTACGGCATCATAAAAGACGAGCAGCTCAGTGGTTGAATCGCATTGCGCGGAAACAGCCGAATCTGTTTGCTCACTGGAAAGTGCTGTATGCAACGGCTGGACGATAGGAGCCGGATGAGCGGAGACGTTCACGTCCGGTTCTGTGAGCACCTGAGGGGGTGGTTCCCTCGGGTGACTCGACTTGTCGTCTGTTGCCAACAGGAAGCCGATGCCAAACGATTTCAGATAGACATGGAAGCCAGGCTCAAGCAGTTTGGCCTCGCCTTAGCGCCGGAGAAAACGCAACGGTTCGAATTTGGTCCGTTTGCGGTCAAACGCGCTAAAGCGCGCGGAGAGAAGGCGGCGACCTTTATTTTCTAGGATTTACCCATTACTGTTCACGAACGCGAGACGGTAAACGCTTTCGGATGAAGCGGAAGACGATCGGCAAACGCCTGACGGCCAAGTTGAAAGCCTACCGGGCATGGCTCAAGAAAAACAGAAATCTGCCTACCGCCGAACTACTGAAACGGACCGCCAGCAAATTGCGGGGTCATTACGGCTACTATGGCGTCACCGATAACAGCCGAGGGATAAGCCTGTACTTTTATCAAGTGCAGCGCATTCTGCACAAATGGCTGAATCGACGAGGCCGGAGAAGGTGCTGTAGTTGGGCAAAGTTTGCTCAACTGTTAGCGCGTTTTCCGCTGCCGAGGCCTCGACTCTTGGTGAACCTATTCTGAATCTGTGAATAAGGTTCTTAATGAGGAGCCGTGTGCGTAAATAGCGCCAGCACGGTTCTGAGAGGGGCTTGGTAACAATTGATGGGATGCACAAACTATTTGCAATCACGTAATAGCCGCGTGCGGCGAGGCGTTCCAGAAAAGCATGGCAAGTACGATGTTATTTTGTCGAAAGAAACCGGTCTACTCGACCACACGCTTAGCTCAATCTTAAATCACGCCAAAGTGAAGCTTGACCAGATGCAAAATACTTCTCCCCTCGATGGCAACGCACAGTCAGGGAGTATGAAACGTGTTCATTAACATGTTCTCCGCGGTAGCTCACTTTAATTTTCTTGATAACGTCGAATAATCAAATGTTGCCTGAGGGATTTCTTTTCTTATGGACTACAACAGACTAATGGATTCCCGCATTTACTCCGGAAACTCGAATCTGCCATCTTTATGCGAATAAGATTGATTATCATTTGGAATTAATTTACTATATTCCCTGCTCACCTGACAGTCATGTGAGCCTAGATAAAATAAGACAGAGCTCTAGCTGAGCCAATAAAAAGGGAAAACTGTATGTTGCGATCGAGGCCGCTTATGGGAACGCTCGAGTTGAGAGCTTTGTTTTTATCCCGAACAATTCAGGTTAGGTATTACCAATTAAAAATCACATTTGGACAAACGACGATGCACAAACAAACAATAAAACGGCTAATTCCAGGCCAACTTGCGCTAGCTCTAAGCTGCTCTACACAGGTGCTAGCCAATGATGTTGCTTATACCGAAACCCAAGAAACCGCCGCTCTGGAAATGCCCGTGATAGAAATTGTGGGCTCTGCGGATGCGCTCAAAACCATTCCGGGCGCGGTCAATATCTTGAAGGAGGAAGAACTTTATAAGAGCCACGTTTTCAACGTCAATGAAGCCTTGCGCAAAGTACCGGGCGTTAATGTCCGTGATGAAGAAGGCTTCGGAATGCGTCCCAATATTGGTATCCGCGGCATGAACCCCACGCGCTCGACCAAAACTTTATTACTGGAGGACGGTATCCCGCTGTCCTATGCACCCTATGGCGATAACGCTAGTTACTACCACCCGCCGATTGAACGTTTCGCCAGCATTGAGGTATTAAAAGGCCCCAGTCAGATTATGTTTGGGCCGCAAACGATCTCTGGCACCATCAATTATCTCACTCCAAACCCGCCGGACCAACCCGGAGGCTTTCTCAGTTTCACCGGCGGCACCCGCGAGTTTTATGACGGCCATTTCAATTACGGCGGTACCGCCGGTGATTTTGGCGGTTTGGTGGATATTACTCATAAGGAAAGCGAGGGCGCGCGCGACAACACCCATGCCGACATCAACGACTTCAACGTCAAGGGCGTTTACGACATCAACGCCAGCAATGCCATTACTTTACGCGGCAATTATTTTCAGGAAGATTCACAAGTGACTTATTCCGGAATCACCGATGCGGAAATGCGCAACTTTGGCATTCGCTACAACCCGTTTAAAAATGACCGCATGCAAACCGACCGTTATGGCGCGTCATTGACCCATGAGCTAAATTTTAATGACGATGTCACCTTGACTACCAATGCTTATTGGTCGCATTTTCATCGTGACTGGTGGCGGCAATCCAGCACCACCACCGACACCCAATGCGGTGATGCGTTCAGGGGCAATCGCCTTGCCGGTAACGCCGTTAATGCCGATAGCTGTAATTCAACTCAGGGACGTCTGCGCGATTATTACTCTTATGGCGTGGAACCGAAATTGCACGTCAACCACAAAACCTTGGGCATAGACAACGAACTGGACATGGGTTTTCGCGCCCATTACGAAGAGCAGTTCCGCGTCCAGGAAAATCGCAAGCCGCTCACCGGCACAGCAACCATCGGTGAAAATAACGAGCGCGGAACCGATGCGTACTCCGGATTTGCGCAAAACCGTTTCATTCTGGGCGATTGGAGCCTGACGCCAGGGGTTCGTGTCGAGCATGTCAATTACAACCGTTTAAATAACCTGAACAATACAAGTGGTGACTCGGTCTTGACCGAAATACTGCCGGCATTCGGCATTACACACAATCCCAATGACAAGATCACCACCTTCTTCGGCTTCCACGGCGGTTTTGCGCCGCCCCGCGTCGAAGACGAAGTCAGCGGTACAGGCCAACAGATCAATGTTGGCCCGGAGAAAAGCTGGAACTATGAATTAGGCGTACGTACCAAGCCCTACACAGGCGCCAAACTGGACGCCACCCTGTTTCATGCCGACTTCCAGCAACAAAATGCAGTCGGCAGCATCGCCGGCGGCACTACGCCACTTGCGACGGGGCAAGCCTTGTATCAAGGTGTGGAATTATTTGGCAGGCAGGACTTCGGCACCTTGTTTGAAAGCGATCACAATGTCTATTTTCAGGCGGCCTACACTTGGGTGGGTACTGCGGAAATGACCTCGGATTTTAAATGCCTAGCAGTGGACGGAACCATTCCGGGCGCATGTGTCGGCGGAATAGTGCCGGGTGCGCGCGAAGGCAACCGCATGCCGTATTCACCTAAGCATACGCTTACTTCCACAATCGGTTATGCGCACCCCAGCGGCTTTGATCTTCATTTGGAAACCGTGTTTGTCGGCGCGCAGTTCAGTGACTTTGCCAATACACCAAAAGCGGCCGCCAATGGCAATGGTCAACTGGGCAAGATTGATGGTTATGTGGTGTTAAATGTCGGCACTACTTATCATGTGAAACCATTGAACACCGATTTCTTTGTTTCATTGAAAAACCTGCTGGATGAAGAATATATCGTCGATCGCACCCGCGGCATTCTGCCCGGCTCACCGCGTTTAGTGCAGGCCGGCTTCAAAGTTAATTTTTAATACCTGCCTAATAACTAAAGTTTCGGAGTTCATTTCAGTCGCAGAAATAGCTCCATATTATTGACTTACAAAGCCTCAAGCCTTAGCTTCTTGGGTTTATGCTCGTAGGTGCTGAACTAAGTGAAGCGCATCAATCGCGACCGATGCGCTTCCTATCGTCGGCAGCATTATCCTGAACACACGTCGCAAAAATTCATTACCGATCTCGCCAGATTGAGATTGAAGGCCGATTAGCGTGAATAGTTTTTGGACTGGCTACACTCGACTCCCTCGCCCCAAAATTAGCCATCATCGATGTTATTCGAAACGCCTTTAGCCCGCTCTGGTAATCCTCAACTTCAACATCCTGGACCGCAAAGTATTGAGATTCATGCCAAAAAAGCCGCCGTGCCCTTGATACCGGAAATCTGCCAGTTGGCTGTTCCGAGGGTGTGTGTTATGTATTCTTGCTCCACCGCTTCGTGGGGCCGCAACTTGGTTAGCGGCTTCGGGATGGTCGCGGTGTCCAGTAGGGTAGCGTGAGACAGAATCACCCAACGTGCCGAATAGTGTGCATCGTCTTCCGGCAGAGTCAAGATGGCATGAAGATGAGTGTCGAGCAAAGCCATTGCATCAATCCGAAACGGTCAAAGTTGGCGGCATTCGCGAGGCAGTGCGCAGGAAAATGCGGGAGATATTCGTATAAAGAATCGGGGCGCGTCGTTCTGTTACCACAGGGAAGAAGGAATCGCGGGGAACATAAGCGCAACACCGAAATGGAACAAAAAATGTCTTGTTCGCTACGCATGCCGCATAGTGGAAGAGATTGTTACGGCAAACCGGCTATTTGAGATCGTGACATGATATGATACGTTAGCTTTAGCGTAGCCTGCCTGCCTGGCAGGAAGTCACCGGCTACCGTTTTGATCAACAAGGAGCCAAACCATGAAACAAAACAACGACGAATCGCTGGCGTTCTCTCTGATCCGGGATGATTTGCCGTTTCGGCTGCAACGCCGCGCGGGGCTGATTCCCGGAAGAGGATTGGGTACGGTCCGCCGTGCAGTCTTTTTCGCCCTGCTAACCTGGCTGCCCATCGTCGTTTGGGCAGCGTATATGAACCGGATATGGCCCGGCACCGTGGACGATCCGCTGCTGCGGCACTTCGGTGTGCATGTTCGCTTTTTGCTTGCCGTGCCTTTGCTCATTCTTGGCGAGGGGATGATGCATAAGTTGAGCACGACGCTGATTCCCTATTTTCTGACTTCAGGACTGGTACAGGCCGCCCAAAAGCAGGATTTCGTAAACATCATCAAGGACATAACGCGCCTGCGCAATCGGACTCTGCCCTGGGTGGTTATCGCTGTAATCATCATTGCCTGGACGGTACTGGAGCCCGTGTCCGCAGGGTCTGAACTGGATCACGAAGTCAGCTGGGCCAAGAACGGCGGATCTGGTGATCTCGGCTTCGGCGGATGGTGGTTAATTTACGTGAGCCGTCCAATCTTCAGCGCGTTATTGGTGGCTTGGCTCTGGCGTCTGGTCCTGGTTTTCCTGCTGCTGAAGCGCATCGCCCGGCTCGACCTCGCCATCGTGCCCACACATCCGGACGGAGCCGGCGGACTGGGTTTCCTGGAACGCTTCCCGAAGGCGTTCAGCCTGTTCGCCTTCGCCGTATCGGCTGTGCTGGCATCGCGCCTGGCCCACACAGTCGTCTATCACGGCGTCAACGTTCAATCTTTGAAAGGATTAGTCGTGGTTTTTATGGTCGTCCTTGTCGGGATTTGTCTGGCTCCGCTGCTGGCATTCATCGGTCCTCTTGCCGCCGCCAAGCGCCGCGCCTTGCTGGAATACGGTGCATTGGTCGGTGAACACGGGCGTCTGGTACGCCGGCGTTGGATTCTGGGGGAAACAGTAGCAGAGGATCGGGTCTTGCAAGCGCCGGAACTCGGGCCGGTAGCCGACACACTAACACTCTATGAAGCGGTCAAGAAAATGCGCGTGATGCCGGTCGGCAAGTCCGCACTGTCCGCTATCGCACTCCCGGCGCTGATTCCCATCGCCCTGTTGTTCTCCCTCCAGATTCCGATCAAGGACTTGCTAATGAAGCTCGTCGGCACCCTGCTATAGGAAATTATAGGCCGAAGGCCTGTTTGGGAAATCCTGCCAGGTTTTGCCTATGAAATGGCGATTTATGTAATGAAGATGCTAGATTGGTAATCGTTCCGGTAGGGCAGCCCTATCAGAAAATGAGGCCATTTCCAGGTACAGCTTCATATTGAGAAATAGCCCCACATTTGAATACGCTGGAACGAATCGTTCCCTCAGTCGTGCTTGACGGCCCGGCCGGTTTCCCTACTTTCCTGCTTGATGTCTCGTTTTTCCTGCCGGCATTCCGAACGACTCTGGTCTCCTTCCTTACATGCTGCCTTGGCATCGCGTGCCATATCCCGGCCCTCCTGCTTAATGTCCCGTTTTTCCTGCCGATCATCGATCCGTTCACCCATGTCTTCCGAATAGCTAGGAGCCGGCACGGCGAGCAATCCAGCGGCCATAATCAGGGATGAAACGACAGATTTAAAATTTTGTTTGTTATTCATGGTCATTGTCCTCTAAGTTAAGGGGTGTTGGGATGGCAAATTCAATAGACTGTTATGCCCCTTGCATATCCCATCATGGAAATTGGATAAGGCCTATCCAATGAATGAGAAGCGCGAAAACCAGTTTTCGCGATTGTACATGCAAGTAAACGAATTGAGCCTCATCGCCTTGATAGTGATCGAAACAGCCTTAATCGGTGTCTTTATTCATCTGCCAAGTCCTCGGCATCATAAACCCTCTATGTGAGGAATAGCAAACTTCATCTCGATCGGGAAATGGCCAGCTTCAACATCCTGGAGCGCAAGGTATTGGGATTCATGCCAGAATAACCGCCGCGCCCTTGAGGCCGGAAATCTGCCAGTTTGTTGCTCAAAGAGTGCGCGTTAGGTGTTCGCGCTACCCGCAGCCGGATACCGGCATCTCGACAGGAAAGACATTCAGCCGGTAATACGGATCGGAACGAAAGCGCCCCAAACTAAGCTCTTTTGCGGGCGCACACTGCAATACTGCTTTGGGTTAATCTTCACTCAGGGATAAGAGTATTTCCCGGGCATTTTTGTCTTCAATTCTAAAACCGCGCATTTCCAAAATACCCTTAGTATTCAAGGAGATGATCAGATACAGCACTTCAGGGTAGGCGGCCTGTTCCAGATCCGTTGCTGAAGGGTTTGCCGGTGCGCTCGGGTGCGAGTGATAAATGGCGAACAGTTCCTCGCCGTGTTCACGCATGGCAGCCATGGCGGCAATTTGCTCTGCGGCATCGAGCAGAAAGCGCTGCTCAGGCTGTTCGGCGACGTTGGTGACCGGATAGCAATGGCTGGCCACACCATTCTTGCTGCTGATCAGTCCGCACACTTCGGTCTCAGGCGATATTTGGGCAAGATGCAGCAACTGGTTGGTTATTTTGCGGGGTATTTGAATGTGTTCTTGGGTCATAGGAAATAGAGGTTCAAGGTTCAGAGGTCAAGGGTAATGCCCTTAAGTTAAGCCGCTGGCTGAGCGGTGTCCAAGCCAGCGGCAAATCACGCAAAGAAATGAGTGCAAAATAGCATGCACAAGTTTTCTGGTGTAGGTGCGGATTTATCCGCACAGTGCGAATGAATTTGCACCTACATGACTCACTCTTATTCCGTTTAACGGTATTGGCTTCAATTAGCGGCTCTCTGTATGCCATTGTCCGTAAGTGACGCGGGGCTGGCCGGATAAGTCTTGATACGTTTTTATCTGATCGTAACCAAGTTCTGTAAAAATCGCTTGCACCTGTTGCTGCTGGTTGTAGCCATGCTCAATCAGTAAGTGGCCCTGGTTTTTCAGGCGGCTGCGGGCTTGGCCGGCAATGATTTGAATATCACTGAGGCCGTGCTGCGCGGCCACTAAGGCGCTTTGTGGCTCAAAGCGAATATCGCCTTGTTGTAGATGGCTGTCGTTCTCGCTGATGTAGGGCGGGTTGCTGATGATCAGATCGAATGTGGCGGCGGGCACCTGATCAAACCAGTTGCTGTGATAAAAGCGAATATGTGCAAGCTGGTGCCTCTGGGCATTGTGTTGGGCTATTGCCAGTGCGGCCAGGCTGAAATCGGCGGCGCTGACGTTTGCCTGTGGACGTTCCGCGGCCAGGGTGATGGCGATAATGCCGGAGCCGGTGCCCAGGTCGATCAGGCTGGCGGGCTGGTCTGCCGGCAGCAGTCGTAAGCTCAGTTCAATGAGCAGTTCGGTGTCGGGGCGTGGAATGAGCACGTCCGGCGTGACATAAAATTCCCGCGACCAGAATTCACGGCTAGAGATGATGTAAGCGATGGGTTTGCCTTGTTGCCGTTCTTCAATCAGCGACCAAAAGGCGCTGGCGTGTTCGGCTTGCAAGTGTTTGTCGGGCCAGGCGCGCAGATGTGCTGGCGAAACCTGCTCAGCGCGGCGCAGGCACAGG